>JAPLNI010000034.1 GCA_026692865.1 Planctomycetota bacterium | reverse complement strand
TTGGTGAAACGCGTTTTCGTCGCTACGGTGCATCTGTTGGGTTTTAGGTGCAACGGTTTGGAAATCATTCACAACGATACTCGACCTTACGCAATCAATGCCGAGTGTATACCATTGTGCGTATCGTGCCTTAGTGTACGAGTCACACTAACCAAACCCGCTCGCGGCAGGAAGGATAGATGATCATGCGAAACCTACTCGCTACCACCCAACCACAAGCCACAAGCGCGGCAACGATCACGACATCGACAAGGCCCAAGCGTATCGCCACCGTGAAGCAAGTATCCTCCTACTTGAAGGTATGTCGAAAGACAGTAGGGAATCTCACGAAGGCCGGTAAGCTACCCGCCTACAAGATCGGGAAGTGCATCAGGTACGACTTGGATGCAGTCGATCGATACATCGACACGTGCATCGTCAGGTAGGTCAAGATCGTCGCGATCGTCATCGGGTACATCGAATGGCGATGCGTCATAAGGCGGATAACCAGGTGCTCGAGTCTCAGCAAACTCTAGCACCTCGTTTAAGCCGCGCGGACCTAGTTTTGAAATCGCCCACCAGATGCGTGACACTACCACTTCATCTGGCAATTCAAGGGTAATTTGGCGACGCTCAAAGAACATGTTGCGATCTCCCAGGTACTAATTCAGCAACCTGATTCTATCCCTGCACTGTCTGGATGACCAACGCCAAATGGATTCCGGTGCATCTCTGCGTTTTCGTCGGCAGCGAAAAAGAATTTTTGGCACTCTTATCAATGAAATCCCAGGGAATTCGTTGCTCCAAGGTGAAAAAAGTAACAACCGATTCGGCTCGCATAGACTCGCTCAGGTGTGCAAAAAGCAACGCTCGCAAGTCCCCAGCTATCGTTACAGCACAGTCATTTTTCCACCAACCAGGAGCACCAGAAATGAAGAAGACCCTACCGAAAGATTACACAGCACAGGCCGTATCGGATGCGATGGACTGGAGCCCAGAGCCGCTGCTGTATGGCGTTATGGATGCGGCTCGACTGCTTTGCATCTCGACCCGCAAGTTATGGGAACTGACCAATCGAGGAGAGATCGAGTCAGTCAAGATCGGTACAGCGCGACGTTATCGTCGTGACGCCCTGTTGCAGTACATCGAGCAAGATGCGTCTTACACGGCGTTTTTTGCTTTTCATTTTCCCGAAGCGCCCGTGCCAACAAACGCTTCAAACTAACCCAAACCAGGAGCTCATATCATTGCACCTACAGCCCCAATAGTCAAGCAAGCTCACGACATCGACGCCCACATCGACATCATGGTCGATCTAATCGAGGTATCTGACGGTCTCGACCGTGTTCGCGTCTCAGCGATCCTCACGGAGTACATCGCCGAGCACAGCGATAAGCCGGAGGTGTCGTCATGAGCTGGATAAAGTTTGAAGTTACCACCCCCGATAAGCCGGAAGTGTTCGCTATCGCCGACACTCTTGGAATCGACCCCGATGCTGTTGTCGGCAAGTTACTAAGATTCTGGTGCTGGGCAGATGCGCAGACAACTAACGGCAACGCAAATACTAACGGTCCCAGCGTTAGCAAATCGTTAGTAGATCGTTTAGCAAGTCACCCAGGTTTTGCGGATGCAATGATCGGAGTCGGGTGGTTAGTCGTTACGGACACGTCTTTGACGATACCTAGCTTTGATACTCACAACGGCCAAACCGCGAAAACCCGAGCATTAACTGCAAAAAGGGTAGCAAAACACGCTCACGTTACTAACGGTCCCAGCGTTAGCCAAGCGTTACCTAGAGAAGAGAAAGAGAAGAATAATACTAATACCCCTGTTGTTGATGAAAAACGGAAATCAAAGGCCAGAAGCAAGCACTCCTACAGCGAACCCTTTGAACGGTTCTGGAGTATCTTTCCACCTCAACGCAAAGATGACAAGCTCGCAGCATCGAAAGCATTCGACCGCGCCGTCGATGGAATCGGAACGCCTAATGCAGCCGAATTCCTGATTCGACAAGCGACCGTTTACGCACAATCTCCTAAGGGCTTGGGCAAATACTGCAAATCCCCCGAGTCGTGGCTGTCGAAGGGCTCCTACGATGCGTCTCCAGAGGCTTGGGAAGTCGCTACCAGTACACACGAATCGTCTCCGCCGACGTCGGCGGCAACATCCAATCGAGAACCCGCTCACGTCAAGGCTAAACGAGAACTTGAAGCCAGACGCGCAGCAGAAGCTGCGGGAGCAACATCATGAGCTCACGCAAAGATTGTGAAGAGGCAATCGTTTCATTCGGATGGATTGCTCCAGATGCGTTCCTCGAGTGTTGCGAGTCGATCAATGCTGATGACTTCCTAGACAAGCAAACGAAAGATGCGTTCCTCGCTCTTGTGGCTATTGGTGATTCAATAGCGACCAAAGACACTAACGCCGTTGTGATTGAGCTACGCGACCGTTTTGGATTAGATACGGGCTTCATGGTCGAACTTAGTCGCAAAGGATATTTTGCGACGAATGCGGGCTTCTACGCGACCCGTTTGAAACAATACTCGCGAATTGCCAAGTTACGACTAGCAGCAAGCAAGCTCTTAGCGAATACCGAATTGGTTGATGACCTTGGGATTCCAAATCCAGATGAGGCACTAGCCAAGTTTGAAGTCGAGACAAGGACTGTTGTCGATGTTCGCTCTCAGACTCGCTCACTCGGAGACGCGGCCCGTGAAGCGATCCGGTTGCAGCGTGAAGCAAAGGCTACTGGTATCCGGCAAGGTATGTCGACCGGGTATGACGAACTGGACTTAGCTTGTGGTGGTTTTTTTCGTGGTCAGTTTGTTCTCTTGTCAGGCAGAAGCTACCGAGGAAAGACAACCTTTGCTTTGAACCTCGCGTATGGGCTCGCAAACAAGGGCTCACGCGTCCTGATGTTCTGTCTCGAGATGAAAGACTGGGAACTCGCGGAGCGAATGCTCGCAGCGTTTGCGCCTGTCGACCTGTCGCAATTCACGAATAACGACATGACCGATAAGGAACTCGACCAAGCCGACCGAGCTGCGACGAACTTCGACGCGTTACCAATGTGGCTACACGATTCCGTTAGTGAGACCGTCAACACGATCAAAGCCAAGGTGCGCTACCACAAATCAAAGTTTGGTCTCGATGTTCTGTTTGTCGATCACCTTCAACGTCTCGACAGGCACGATTACAAGAGCGAATACCGACATCACTTGAAGGAGGTTTGTAAGACCTTGAAAAGTGTTGCTCGCGACCTCGACATAGCAATCGTCCTGTTGAGTCAATTACGAATGGACGAGGACGAGAGCGAACCAAACGACGCCAGCTATTCGGAGTCGAAGCAAATTGTCGAAGAGGCCGACATCGCAATGATGCTCCATCGTAAAAAAAACGATAACACGATGAAGCTGATTCTAAACAAGGTACGCAAAGGTCAAGCGACCGAAGTGTACTTCGATTTCCACGGGGCTCGCCAACGATATACCGAGCAACCGCGTGATGAAAAACCGTCGCAATTAGCGAATCAATCCGTGTACGGATACCGGAACGATTTCGACAACTACCACCCAGCTAACGCCCCTGCTAATGGAGGTACGCAGCGCGGCAGTATTCAATAGCAGTTTTCTAACTTCAAAACCAAACCCAGAGAGATAAACAAAATGTTGACAATAAAATCCCACAAGCTCCTTAACGATGACGCCGAAAATGCAGCCGATTGCATCGCATCAAAATGCGTTTCACTTCTGTTGTCGCAATTGAAAGACGCTCTTGATGCGTCGTGGAACACGGTTGACCTATCGATGATCAATGCCTACCCCACCGCAGACCAATGTGTTGATGATGATGACGACTTTTCAGAGGAACTTATTCGTAAGATCGATGGCAGGTTATCGACAGCGTTCCAACAGACTCCACAGAACACTGTTGGTCGAATCATTCGCCAAGATCTGAAGGAAAGCATCAAAGAGCAATTACTTCGTCGGCGATGCGAAACAGAAAGACGTGAGTTTTTCGCAAGAGACCGTTAGGAAGTCTACCCTCGCTCTGCCTCTTCCGAGGTAGGGATATTTTTTCAACCGAACCTTTTAGGAAAACGATTATGAGCGACCAAACCAAACCCGTTTTATCTTCCGATGTAATTGCAGGAATTCGCAGCGTATCGTCGTACGTTTGCGTATTGCTTCTTCAACGAATTGAGGCAGCATTTGATTCTTGCATCGATGGACAAAATCACATTGATACTGCCGCAAGAAAAGAGGAGCTAGAACAGATTGCCCAAACGATGGTAAAGCAACTTGAGCTTGAGCTAGCGTCATGTTTTCAGCGAGGAGTTATGAGCCGTATGTTTTGCGATGGCTTCGCGACATCTTCCGAAACGCTTTCTCACCAAGAGAAAGGAGCACAGTAAAAGATGACCGCGCCCGTCAATACTATCGGGGAGTTTTCATTCGAGAGATTCCTTACACCCATGCCATTGCATCGACCTAAGCAACAGTTTGCGATTGAAACGCGTGCTGGTCGTGATGGATTCGCTGCGATCTATACAGGCCGCTGGGGCGAACCGTTCACGGTCGAAACGGAATCGGTGTTTCCGAATCGATCGCATGCAGAACTAGCGAAAGTTGCTTACCAAGACGCCCCGCAACTGGATCTAGTCGATGTTGTATGGGAGGACATCGATTACACGGCCCAGGGCGTTAGATTCTTAGTCATGGGCACCGAAGTCAAAAGCGTCCAGGCCGTACCGCTCTACATGGGGCCCGGATTCGTAACTAGTCCCGCATGGGTCGTGCAAACGACTTGGACACTACTAGCCAAACTTAACCCGTAGCAAACGCAATGATCCTCGCCCGAGCCGACACAAACTGAGTCGGCGGAAAACATATTTTTCGAATTATTTTCCCTGCCTACAAATCAAGCTTGCACAGATTTTAGGCAGAGTTGAGACCGTCGCAGTCGCTCAATGTTGCTTGACGACCAGACGATTGAAGGCATACATTCACGTACTCACGGATAGGCAGCGCAGCCGAAAAGGTAGTTTAACTCACTCCCTTCCGTGTTTTTTCTTAACGAGTTGCATGGGAGTTGATGCTATGGCTACGGTTTTCAAGCGTGCTGGTAAAGCGAACTGGTACATCGATTACTACGATCACACTGGTAGACGAATCAGTCGATCGAGTGGTACATCGGATAAAGCAACCGCAATGCGGCTCGCAAACAAGCTCCAAGCCGATACGGTGCTACGGAAGGAGCAAATCATCGACCCGCGTCTCGATGCGTTAAAAGCTCAATCTAAGCGGTCTTTGAAGGACTCGCTCAACGATTACGATGCTGCGATGAATGCCAAGGGCACTAGCAGTGGTCACATCGAATCGACCCGTAAGAAAATTGAAGCTATCGCCGACGCAACCGGAATGAAATTCGTCGCAGACCTTACGGCCGATGCATTGAATGAATTCGCAGCAAATCAAAGAACGCTTAATCTGTCGGCTCGCACCATCGAAAGCTACATTCAAGCGGCAAAGGGTTTTACTAGGTGGCTCCTGCGTAATGGCAAGCTGGCTTACGATCCTTTGGTTACCGTAACTAAACCATCGGTTGAGGATGACCGCAGAGTTGTTCGTCGATTCCTTTCCCATGAGGAATGGAACTGGCTTGATTCAATAACGCGGCAGTCAGGCGAATGTTACGGTATGTCAGGACAAGCGCGGTCCCTGTTGTATGCTACTGCGATCCAAACGGGCTTGCGATCGAATGAACTGCGATCACTCACGCGTGGGAAGCTCCAGTTGACGGACTCGACGCCATTTGTTGTTGCTAAGGCCGGCGGCACAAAAAACAAAAAGCTCGCTCGCCAATACATCCAGCCGGAGCTGGCTTTGGAACTGAAAGCGATCGTTGCCAAGAAATTGGCAGGGGCTCCAGTATTCGACCTGCCCAGCAAATTCGACATCGCAGACATGCTGCGGAATGATCTTGAGTCGGCTCGCTCAATGTGGCTTAACACCTTCGATGATCCTCAGGAACGCATTGAACGCGACAAGAGCGACTTCCTACGATCGACCGATTCCGAGGGGGAGAGAATCGACTTCCATGCACTCAGGCATACAACCGCGTCGTGGTTGATCAAATCCGGTGCTGACATCAAGAGCGTGCAATCGATTATGCGACATAGCGACATCAAGCTGACGCTCCAGCGGTATGGTCACCTCTTCCCGGGTGCCGAAGCTGACGCCGTGTCTAGAATACGCTCTGCGTTCACCCAACCCGTCGCAAACTTCAAAACGGGCACTTATCACGACAGGGGGGTACAGCATTTGGTACAGCACTCCGCACGCGAAGCTATGCGAAGTAGTGCAAGGAAAAGCACTGAAAGCAGTGTACAGGAGGGAGGCGTTTTAACGCTCGCCAAGCCGACTAAAACAGAGAAAACCCAAGAAAAACAAGGGTTTTTTGAAGACAGCCCCAGTAGGACTCGAACCTACGACCTACGGATTAGAAATCCGTTGCTCTATCCAACTGAGCTATGAGGCCAAAAGTGCATCTTCGTTTGGGAGGATGCCATTTAAGCGGGATTTGAAAATGTAATTTGATTTAGTTGTTTGCGAAGTGAACTTTTCGGCTACGAGGATCGAGTTTCTAACGGCGTAAACAAGGTTGTTTTGCCGGAAAACGTCAGTTCTGCGAAAGCAATGCCGTTTGCTGACTTCTCGATCCATTGATTCTACCTTCCTAGCTGATCTCGTAAAGCCAGCGTTATATTGGCTTTTGTAATGAGCTGGCGTGCGTACATGGCCCAGATGAAAAGGGCTATTCTAGCGTGGTTAATGCAGCGATGGCGATCGGCACCGTTTTCAGTAGTCACTTTGAAGGGGATTTTTTCTCTTCTGTTTTGTGTAAGGTTTACGTCCGAGTTGCGTTTTAATGGTGAAGCTGACTTTGCCTGATAGGTTTCCGCATGAGTTTTCCAGATATCCGTCAGGTTGTCCAATACCAAATCCAGTCCCTTACCGAACGAAGAGAAGTAGCATTGATATCTGTGAAATGGATGGAGGATTTCGAAGCAACCCAACTTGGGGAATTTCAGAAATTGAGAGAGTTAGTTATTTCAGAACCAGTAGTTAAACCTCAAGAAGATCTGGCAGAAGAACTACCACCAGCCGATAGTAAATGACATTGTCCGCTAATGACGCGAATGGGCGCCGATAGTTTTGTGGACAGCTATAAGTCGAATTTGTCATGGCGACAAAATGCCTTTTGAACTTATTCGCGTAAATTCGCATGCTTTGCGATCAATTATCTTGATACGGACCTGCCCCCTTCTCCCACGGTACTCCGGGGGAGAAGGGTTGGGGATGAGGGGGATGAATCTCGAGCGAATTTCCAGCGCAGACAGCCCCTCACCTCCGACCCCCTCTCCCCTGAGTACAGGGGAGAGGGGAGCCGGAAATTCGTTGTTGGATCATCGCTATTTTTTCAAATTTTCATCAGCTCATGCGTTGCCCCTGGCTAGGTTGGGAAAGGCCGTTGGCCATAAACGAAAATGCGACAACTAAGAAGCTTGCGGTTCGGATCTATTTGGAAATTGCCTCGGTGCGGTTCCTAAAAAATCACCGTGCGCAAAAAAATCCCGAGCGCAGAATGAATGGGTCGCCAACTTGCGAGCCAAATCGCGGTGCTGACCCAGAGGGTGGCGAGTGGGCCGTATGCAACGAACGTTTTTAGAGGTTGATCTGAAAACTGGAACACATTTGCGGACGAGTTTAGAGCAAGGATCGCAAATATGAGAATGCCATTCATCACGAGGATACCGATTGCCGCTTGATAACCCAGAACGGTTCCAATGATGAGGCACGAGCCGAGCCACATGCTGACGGCCGCCGGCTGCGAATTGTTGTTTAAGAAATCACGAGGTAGCAAACGTGTTGCATAACCCAGAGTGACGCTCACGATCATTCCAATTGCGACGGTGGCCGCTGCTATCTGGTGGGAGATCAATCGGTGCCCGTCGTTGTCGATCTGGCTATGGTAAGTGGAAGTTGATTCGGTTGGTCGGGTGATTGGCAATACAACAAGCTCGGGCGAAATTGCGATGGCAATCAATGCGACTGTGACTCCCAAAAACCAAACCCAGATTGGAAGTGTTCCACTCGCGAAGTGTGTTAAAGCGGCTGTAAAAAGAATGAGAAGCAACCAGCCATGCAAAAACGCAAACGCAAAGACGATCGATTCCATGAGTCGCAGGTTTACCGGTAGCCCATATGGCATAACCTGTTGATGCACCGAAGGAAGGTTGGCTCCGTGACTGAGGATGGTTGAGACAAATATCGAGAGCAATAGCAAGCCACCAATAGCTTCGAATATCGGGTAACGCGGTGAAATACGAATGTGACACGAACGACAGCGGCCCTGTAAATGAATCCAGCCTAGCACAGGAAAGTTGTCACGCTTTTCAATTGGTACTCGACAGTAAGGGCAAAACGAATGTCCCGTGACTGGTAGGCCCGCTGGCAATCGATAGGCGACGACGTTTAAGAAGCTGGCGATGCAGCAACCGACAATGAACACCCACATTCCAAGCAGCCATTCGAAGCCGCGGCAAATCAAAAAGTCATTGACATCAATCGACGAAGAAAATCCTCTTCCATCACGCAAGTAGGCGACAGAGCTTCCACCGACCATAAAGCCGCTAAGTGTGATCAGCCCAATGCCGACCCAAAGATAGACCCAAGCCCACCATCGAATGCGACGGAAGAGCATCGTTTTCGAGAGAAATCGCCGCTTTTTAGAGCGGTTGTGTGTTCCCGCTGCGGTGGATGGCAAGGTCGAAAGAGATGTTTCGCAAGCTGTGGAATCGTTCTCCGATGGATTTTCGAATGGATTTTCGAATGGATTTTCGGGTGGGTTTTCTTGCATGCCTTTGTCTGGGATTTCATTCGTGAATTGCTCGGGCATGGAAAGCTTGATCATCTGCTAAAGTACGTTTCAGGTGGTCCAAGGGGCGACGATCAGTCGCTCATCGGGTGCCGCTGGCCATATCATACTCAATTCGTATCGCCCCTGGAGTTCGCTTGCTGTGCAATCGGTGCCGCCCGTTCGAGTCCGTTCGCTGAATCATCAAACTGTTAGACCAGGCAGCGATTTCGTTTTGTACTGGATGACCGCCTTTCGTCGAACTCGATTCAATTTTGGATTGCAACGAGCGGTCGATTGGTCCGAGGAGTTAGGCAAGCCATTAGTGATCCTGGAAGCCGTTCGCACCAACTATCGGTGGGCTTGTGATCGGTTTCACCGGTTCATTGTCGATGGCATGATCGATAACGCGAAGGCTGTTTCGAAAACAAATGCGACTTATCTGGCTTACGTTGAGCAAGCTTCAGGTGAGGGCTCTGATTTGGTTCGAACGCTTGGTCAGAATTCGTGTCTAATTGTGAGCGACGACTATCCTTGCTTCTTTCATCCGGCGATGTACGAACGCATCGCAAGGAAGTGGGTAACGGCGATTGAGTTGGTCGATAGCAATGGGTTGATGCCCATGCGAGCGACTGACCGGACATTTACTGTCGCTCATTCCTATCGCCGTTTCATGCAGAAGGAGATTCCTTCGCACTTGACAGAGTTTCCTGAGGAAGAACCGCTGAAGAGATTGAAAGTTAAGAAACTCAAGTCGTTGCCGTCGAAAGTTCTTGAAACTTGGCCAACTCTTTGTGATGGTTCTGATAGTACGAAGCTATCCAAACTCGACATGTCAACATTGCCCATCGATCATTCGGTGAAGCCAACTGGTGAGCGAGGCGGCGAGGTTGAAGCCGGAAAAGTCCTTGAACGATTTCTTACCAAGAGACTTGGCGATTATTCAGAGGCTCGCAATGAACCCGAGCAAGCCGGATCGAGTTGGTTGTCACCGTATCTTCACTTCGGAGCCATGAGTGCTCATGAGATCTTTCAGAAATTAACCGACAAAATCGGATGGGATTCAAGCCGTCTATCGAAGCCCAACGGAAAGATGAATGGTTATTGGAATATGGGCGAGAACGTCGAGGCTTTCGTAGATCAGTTGCTCACTTGGCGTGAGATTGGGTTCAACATGTGTTCCCATGAGAAGAACTTCGATCGGTATGAATCGCTACCGGGATGGGCTCAGACGACTTTGGAAGAGCACGCGAAGGACCCTCGTGAGTTTGTCTACACGCAAGAGCAATTCGAGCAAGCGGAGACGCATGATGAGTTGTGGAATGCGGCTCAACGGCAGCTTGTTCGTGAGGGACGCATTCACAACTACTTACGAATGCTGTGGGGGAAGAAGATATTGCATTGGACTGCTTCGCCACAGGAAGCTTTGAAAGTCATGATTCATTTGAACAATAAGTATGCGCTCGATGGTCGCGATCCGAATTCGTACAGTGGTATCTTTTGGGTGCTTGGACGATACGACCGAGCGTGGGGACCCGAGAGACCGATCTACGGTAAGATTCGATACATGACGAGCGATTCGACGCGAAGCAAGTTTCACGTCAAGCAATACATAAAAAATTATTCATGAAAGAAAAACTCGTTTCCTAATGATTGTGTAAAGAGTTTGCATGTATCGCAGCTGGAGGATTCGGAGATGGGCAAACCAAAAAATCATGGCGTGGTGCGGCACATGGTGGACGAGAGTTGCTAAGATGCTGATGAAGTTAGCTTTGAAAACTCCCTGAAATGAGATCGCTGAAATGAACGCACCGCTACAGTCGCTTATTGCTACAGGTACCAAGCTCTATTTGGACTCGATTGATCCTGTTTTAGTTGCACAGAACATTGAATGGGGGGCAGTTGGGGCGACTAGCAATCCGATCATCGTAGCGGGACTTCTCGATACTGGCCGTTTTGACGACGCGATTGTCAAGCTGATGGACCAAGGACTTGACGATTCAACGGTCGCTTGGGCCGTTACGGACCAGATTGTTCAGGACGCCCAAAATGCGTTTCACGCAACTTGGAAAAAGTCGGGGGGCGATGATGGGTGGGTGAGTTTTGAATTGGATCCGCTGCTTGAGGATACCGAGCGGAATTTGCCACACAATGATCGTGTCGAGCAGTATATCGAGCTTGGTCGCAAGTGGTCGGCAGGGCACGATAATCGCATGATCAAAGTCCCCGCGACTCCGGCAGGACTTGAGGCTGCTGAGACGCTTTCTGCGGATGGAATCACGTTGAATGTGACTTTGATTTTTTCCGATCGGCAGTATCGGATCGCTCGCGACAATGTTTGGGCCGGTGCGAAACGTCGTAAGTCGCTCGACACATTCAAGAGTGTCTACAGCATCTTTGTTTCGCGCATCGATCAATTCACCGCGAAGTTTGCTCCTCAGTTATCTTCAGAGGCACAGGGCTTGTACGGAATTGTGAATGCGAAGCGACTGTGGATGGCTAACCAAGCATTTTGGGGAGCTAACAAAACACCGCTCAAGCAAGAGATTATCTTCGCGAGTACTGGGACAAAGAATCCTTCGGATCCTGCTTGGAAGTATGTTGCCGCGTTGGCTGGGAGCGATATCCAAACCAATCCGCCCGCAACCAATGATGCTGTCTCCAAAAGTACGGAAACATTCACTCGCCAAGTAGATGTGATGCCATCGGCTGCGATCTTGGCCGAACTGGATGCGGCAGTAAGCGTTGCAAAGCTGGAAGAGTTTTTGATGGACGAAGGGTTATCGAAGTTCGCGACACCACAAAAGCAGTTGCTTGGCAAGATCGCTGAAAAGCGAGCTTCGTTGGTGAAGTAGCGTGAGGCTTTCGTAAAGCCACATAGCTTTCTTCAAACTAAAGATTTGAGTAGCTGAATTCGTAAGAATTCGGAAGTCAATGGGAACGTTTTGGGGCTTTTGTGAATTCATAAGTCTTACGACTTCTGCTACGGATTTCGTTTTTTTTGCGAAGCGACGGAAGTCTGCGTTATCGTTTGCAAAGGACTTCTTCGATGATGTCGCAGGCAAGCGATAGATGCTCTTTGGTGACAACGGCGGGTGATGGCAAGAAGCGGATTCGGGTTGGGTTGCTACCTGCGACAAACCCCATCAGGCCAGCTTCGTAAAGGTCGAAGATTGCTTTTTTCGCATGTTCGCCGTCACCAGAGCCAGCTTGAAAGGCCATCATCATTCCTTCGCCGTAGGGTCCGGAAATCTTTGTGGGGTATTGCTGAGCCAGTTTTTCCATTCGGCTTTTGAAGAAGCTTGCTCGCTCCATATTCCATCCATTGCTACCAAAGCAGTTTTTGGATTCGAGTTCGTTTAGAACAGCAAGCCCCGCAAGAATTGAAGCGGTCGCTCCGGTAAAGGTTTGCGAGAGAACGGGGCCTTTGGGCTTAAGTTCTTCGCGATAAAGCGTTGCACAAACTTGCGTGATTTTTCCGATGGTGACAATGTCTGCGTACTTATCGAGACCGAAGTGTTGGAACGCGTAGGGTTGGCTGAGTCGGGTAAAGGTTTGAACTTCGTCAAATATGATCAGCACTTTATGTTCGTGACAGATCTTACAGAGGCCTTCAAAGTATTCGGGCGTGCCTGGGTAGTATCCGCCCTCTCCGGCAACTAATTCCAGCCACAAACATGCGTACTCGCCGGGGTGTCTTTCAAGCAGCTTCTTTAAAGTGCTCAACGCTCCGGCTGTTGTCCCTTTGGGATCTGCTGGGTGAAACATTGGAATGAAATCGACATCCAGCGTCTTTGGTAGCCCGGCGCGATACGCGGGGCGATCGGTCAGTTGTGCTAACGCGAGTGAGCGACCTGCAAAACAATTATCGATGCAAATGACCCTGGAAGCAGGGAAGCGATTGTGAAACGCTATTTTTAGCGAGTTCTCGTTGGCCATAGCGCCGCTGGTGCTAAGCAGGCAGTGAGCCAGTTCGGCTCCTTGGCGATTTCCAAGTTCGATAAGCCGTTCTGCCATCGTAAGCGACGGGGCATTTTGCTGAAGGTTCCCCTGCATGATCGTGTCTTCCATGGCGGCATCCACAGTGGAAGCCAACATTGCCGGATGGCTGTGACCCATACCGTGTACACCGATCCCGACAATAAAATCGAGTTTCACACTACCGTCTGCCAGTTCCACAAACGGCCCGTTTCCAAGCCCGCTTCCTATAAAAGGGAAGTAAGGTGCTCCTCCACGGGCTACCGCTAGCCGTTCTAGCATCGATTTGTACTCGGCGACGAGATGTGGGTTAGGAGGTCGGATCTCGCAAATTTGATCGCGATACTCAGCAGCAGCCGACTCGAGAAGTTCTTTGGCTCGGGTAATCCGTGTGTCGGCCCGTAGTTTTTCAGCAAATGTTTGATTCATACGCACATTTTACCAAACCGGCTGGGAGTGCTCTAGAGCGTTTGTACACGTCACAGATGTTGTAAGACATCTGAAGCCGACTGTGTTCCTGTAAGTTTTCTTCAAAACCCAAATTATCACGAATTTGGCTACACCAAAATTTAGATTGAAAAAAGCAAAAATCGTTAACATCGCGAGTTTTCGTTCGAAAATCTCCAATGATTCTCAGAGCGATGAGTTTAAAAATTACTCCTTTTAGCCAGTGCGGGCAGGAGATTCCTGTGGGTTTATAATCTCTAGTTCGAGGGCAAAACAAGCCAACCGGCCACCGAACCGGCTGCAGCCGACGATTTCATTTACTGGAAGCTGAAATTTAACCATGGGCGATACGCAAGCCGTAGGATCTTCCCAGGTGCTTGAATATACTCTTGGGGGTAGTTCATCGTCGAGGAGGGAAATCTTCGGCGTTGAATGTTAAGGTAGACTTCAATTGGTGAGTGAATGTCCGTTCGCGTTTGCCTAGTCGTTCGCTAACGAGTTAACCCGCCCGCGAATTCACCTAGACATTGAACCAGATATTGAACACTGACTAACCGCGTAGAACCTTTTTGCCTAATACCCATCTTCCACCTTCCAGCCTCGCGATCGTTGCATTTGCGTTGAAGTCGGTAATGCCATGAAAACTATTTTGCCCTGCCCCAAGTGTGATCAGTTCTTTTTGCCACCTGCTTCGATATCTCCAGGAGTGACTCTAAAATGTCCTGGTTGTGGGTTTCATCTTGCTGCCGATAGTTTATTTATCGACATCGATTCACAAGCAGCTTATTGGAGTATCGCGGACAGTAATTCGATAGACGACGTTGTGCTCGCGGCAGCCGATGTTGGCTTGGTGAAGTCTAGCGAAGATAATTTGGACGGAGTGGTTGCTGAAGACACCTTCTCAGCCATCGACGAAGATCATGGCTTTGCGACCTCTGGGCTCATCTTTGAAGAGGCTCTTTCGACCGAGTCGCAACCTGAAGAAAGTGTTGGGACTATTGCTATTGAAGTCCCTCCATCCAATGAATGGGAAACACAACCATCTAGCTTAGATGGACAGGAGGCTTCTACAGAAGTCATGACAGACAACGGCGAAAGCGAATTTGCAGCAAGCGAATTTGGCTTTTTAAGCCAACCGTCCGATGACGAAACGTTTGTGGACGGATCAATCGCTCTTGAATCAAGTAGCCTCGATTCGGCCGAGCAAGAATCGAAGGATGGGATTGACTATTCTGAAGATGACGTATTGATTATCGACGATGGAAGCGTTTTGATTGAAGAAACGATTCCAGATGAGCTTGACGTTATGTTCCAGGAGGATTCGCTTGTTAAGAGCCCTCAGTTGGACGATTCTCCTCTGACGTTGGCTCCACTGCCCTCGTCTTCAGCAGCCACTTCCACAAAGCGAATTAATGATCCATTCGGATCGATTGGGAAGGCTCCTAAAAAGAGGCCGCAGGAGTCACCCCTGAAGATGATTGGATCGGTAGTTGGTGGCGGAGTCGCTGCCGTGCCGATTGCGATCCTGTTGATGTGGTATGTATTAGGGAAAGATCCGCTCAAGGCAGGACCGGCGGTCGCTCAATTTGTTCCTTGGATCGTTCCCCCTGAGTTTTCTGATGCATCGGGGATGAGAGCTCGAATAGCCAAATCGGATGCACGGCTAGATGGCAGGACTCCGTCGCTACCAAGTGTGCAGATGAATTCTAATCACGATGTTGCAGGCAAGGTTGATGCTGAATCGGAAGCTGTGGAACCACAAGCGTCCAAACCAAACTCGAGTGAGCCGCTTATTAGCGAAACTGTTGCCGCAGAGCCCGCAGCAGCCGAACCCGCGTTAGGCAAAATGGTCGAACCAAGACTTGCAAATGATGTTGCAGGTCCGTCAGAAATGCCAACTGGAATACCAGACGAAAATATTGCTCCTGAAACACAAGTAAAGTCGCTCGAAGGTGTGTCGGTTGCACCTTTGGATCCTGTATCTAGCCCTGTAAAGGCTTCTCCGTCGTCGGCTGAAAAAACGGTTTCGAATGTTCCAGCCCTTAACGATGCGTTAGTTGTTCCTGATGCAGCGAATCCTAAAGCTGCGCCGAAGATTGAGAAGGGAGAGTCGGCAGCGAAGCTTAATCCTCCAGGTATCGAGAGCGAGCTATGGGATTCAATCGAGCAGAGTAACCCCGCTGAATCGATCGCAATGTTGAAGGCATACTTAGCATCCGACACCAAGGCAGAGGGCCATGATCGCAAGGTCAAACAAGCGTTAAACGCTATTGCGAGTGATCTCGTGAAGTTACATTTTGAAAACTCGCCATCCTTTAAAACTTGGCAACAAGCAGCAGTCAAAGCTATCGCACCGATCGCAAAAAATAGTGATCTTGTGAAGACGTTGGTAACTGCGAAGACTTCTTCCGCAGGTAGCGCGTTGTCTGATGAAGCGAGTCAAAGCGGATTCAGCTTCATCGCGCTCGGTAGTGTGGTGGAGTTGGAAGGGGCTACACAGTGGTTGCCTAATGAAAAAAGTAAAAAACTTTGGAATGCCACTCGCATTCTTGTGCCGAAATCGATCCTCACGTCGGGCCAATTAGGTGGCCAATACATGCTGCTGGGTACCGCACGACCATCCCAACAAGGCGGAGAAGAATACTCGTCAGATTTTACTGTGGTAATTGCTCTTCCGCTCTTTTAAACGATTCACTCGTAGTAGATGTTGTAGAATGCGGCTCGTAGCGTAGCAGATGTCGTAAGACATCTGAAGTCAGCAGATTTTACCGTCCGCTCCATCGACTTCTGAATTCTTACGAATTCAGCTACGCCCAAAATCCAAATTTGACAACGCTTTAGCGATGCATGTTCAACTAACACCACACACCAGCATCTACGAGTGTTTTCGTGACGCTTCCTGACCAGTCGCGATTTGCAGCGGGTGAGGCTGGGCTAGGATGCAATACTCGTAGAACTTTGGTTTTGTCTTTGAGTTCTGTTGGCAGCGCGCGCATGCCACAGGCTTCGGCAAAGGCTCCGATTCCGATGAGAAACTCAGGCTTGAGCGTTGCGATCACTTCTTTCAGATGTTGATCGCAGATGGATTCTAGTTGAGTTCGCAGGGCGATCGGAAACTTATCCGGTGTGAGGTTTCTGGCTTGCTCGTCCATGAACGCCAGCGGGCAGTAGTTGCCTACAAACTGATCTTTGAAGAAACTTTTGGCGTCTCCGTAGCGATCTCGAAAGAGACCCCAAAGTCGCTTACCAGAGACTTCTGATCGCGTGCACTGAAGCCCTTGGATGGGGCGTTTGGGGTGAACATAACTGGGTTGAACTGCCGAGGACTCAATCTGAAGCCAATCACGAACGGCGGCAACTTCGCCAAATGGAATCCCTGTTTGCACCATGCCCCAGGGGCCTGGATTCATTCCTAGATACAGGACGCGAACGGGCCCGTGGACGTACTTCTTTAGGTACTCTGCATGGGGCTCGAATGCATATTGCAGAGGATCATAAACGCAGAAAGCGACCGACGAGAAGTCGATCGCTTTCAATTGAGAACTTAATTCTTTTGCCAGGTCAAGCAACCGCTTTGAATAGACGTTCGATAGCGGCTTTTTGGACTTCATAAGTTCCTTCGAACTGAATCGAATTACTACTTGAGAATGTCAAGCAATTCGACTTCGAAGATCAGGGCTTCGTTTGGACCAATTGCACCTTGGCTACCACGCTCACCGTAGGCCAACTCTGGCGGAATAACAAGCTTCCACTTGTCGCCGACAACCATTCGTTGAAGAGCTTCAGTCCAACCAGGAATGACTTGGTTGACGCCAAATTCGGCGGGCTCTTTGCGCTTGATCGAGCTATCAAAGACTTCGCCATTGACGAGTGTTCCTTCGTAGTGCACTTTAACTTGGCTAGTAAGCGTTGGCGACTTGCCGCTGCCTTTATTGATTACGGAATATTGAAGTCCTGACTTCAGCGTCTGAACTCCGTCTTTCTTCGCGTTTTCTGCAAGGAAGGCTTTCGACTTCTCGAGGTTTGTCTTCGCCATGCTTTGGACCTTGGCCTGAGCTTCACTTTGTTTAGCGGCAAACAGGGCGTCCAGTTGCTCACCAGCGACTTGAATTTCTGCCTGCGATAACGCTGGCTTCTTCTTGGCAAGAGCGTCGACAAGGCCCTTCATCAAAGCTTCCATCTTCACATCGTTTTCAACGAAGCCGCTTCCGCTGAGCTGCGAGCCCATTTGGAAACCGATTAGATACGATGGGTTGTCAGGATTTTTGGCAGCGTTTTTGGCTGCGAGAGCTTCGGGAGTCAACAGTGTTTCCTGTGCGTTGAGAGAAAATGGACGAACGGCGAACAACGTCGCGGCGACAAAAATCCACGTCAATAGGTGGGATCGCATCAGTGGGCCTTTAAGCTGGAAGATAGTTAGTTGCGTTTCTACTCGGCAAGAAACTTGGCCAGCCTTTTTTCTGTTGAATGTTGCCCAGTGAGACAAAATTCTTTGGAAGCGTTGGCCTACGAACTGTTCTAATTATACGACAAGCCTCCGGAGATCGGGAGGGTATCCCAAGTAGGTTTTCTCCAATATTTAACTTGATGAATCTTCGCTTTAGGCCGACGGAGCTGACCATTGGCTGAAAAGATTTCCGAGCAGCGTAACAAGTTTTGCCTGAGCGGTAGCCGCTCCGACCAGGACTTCGTCGTGCGAAGTTGCGGTCGTGATATCTGGTGCGGCGACGTTCGTGATCACCGAGAAGGCTAAAACTCGAAGCTTCATTGCGGCCGCGAGAATCGTTTCCGGTACGGTGCTCATGCCAACCATGTCTGCTCCCAGCATTCGAAACGCGCGATACTCGGCCCGCGTTTCGTAGGTCGGGCCAAGCGTTGCTAGATAAGTCCCTCGCGATATGGCGATTCTGGACTCTTTTGCTGCTTTGAGCGTCGCCACGATAAGCGATTCGTCATAGGTCTTCCCCAAACGCTGCGCTATTCCCATGTCGGCTACTTGAATCCCGGAGTGGTTCGATGTGAGACCCGAGCGAAACATCATATCAATGTGGCTATCGATCAAAACAACATCTCCCACTGCGAATCGCGGATTGAGCCCTCCTGCGGCATTCGAAACGATAAGCGTATCAATCCCCAAGGCCTTCATTACTCGTACGCCATACGTTGCCCATAGCGGATCGTGGCCTTCGTAAAGATGCGATCGACCTCTCATGGCAACGATCGGGATTTGATCAAAGTGCCCAAGGATGAGCTCGCCGGCATGTCCTGCGGCTGAGAGCTTGGGGAAGAAAGGTATGTCGCAATAAGGAATTGATGTTGCTTGCGTAATGTGATTCGTAAAATCGCCCAAACCGCTACCCAAAATGATCCCAACTCGTGGCGCGAGAGAAGACTTCTTTTGAATAGCTACGATCGAATCGTGAACTTTATCCTCAATTTCTCCATTTGATTCTTGAGAAGATAGTTCCTGAGTCGTGTCGTTCATACTGACGCAATGTTGCTTTAAATGTTTTTAAGGAATTGAATTGCAAGGGCTGTTTCTTCGCGAACATTGCCTTTACTGTCGCGTTGTACGACGTAGCTTCCACGAAAATGTTGCTCTTCCAAAGTCGCCATCAGTTCAGGGAATTCGACTAAGCCTCTCCCCAATTCGACTTCAGTACCGCGACCACGAGCACGATCAGGGACCGCATCTTTGGCGTGGACCAAGAGAACATGCGGTGCAATCTTTCGCAATCCAGTTAAATCGAAGCCATTTACGATGAGATTGCCTGGGTTTAGCGTGACTGCTAGCGATCCCTCGGGAAGAGATTCAATAAGCCCAGCTATGTTCGCAAGTGGTTCGGAACCTGTTTCGCAAGCTAAGAACGCTCCGACATGCTGACCGTGTCGACCAAGATCTGATAAGACGTCTCGCAACATCTGGTGAGCTGAATCTTCAAGCGATTCAGGAATAATTCCAATTTGATTAACGACCGCATTGGCTCCGAGCTCGCTTGCCATTTTCATGGCCGCCTTTGTTGCCGAAACGCGTCGCTCCAGGTCTTCTGCGCAGTCATAACCGCGACTCGTTTGAAAGCGTACCGCTACAACCCGCAAATTGAGATCATTGAGCAGCTTGCGAATTTGTCGTAGCGCTGTCGCGGTCAGTTCTGTTGGACGTAAGTCGCTGCGGGCGTCGATTTCAATACTGTCGGCTCCCAAGCCTGAGGCGACTTGGATCGCTTGCTTGAACGGCAGCCCGAACGAAGACAGTTGAACTCCAACACTGATTGCAGGCACTAGATTTTGTATCCTTTGGTCACAATGCGACTACCTAAGATTCGTTTTTCAAAACGAATCCGCGATCGAAATTTATCTCGATCCTTGCTCGTCGCTGGTTTCATTCTAGTCAGCTTGGTCGGACCGTCCACTGGTCATGAAGGAATGCTTAGGCGAATTGCCTCGCAATGCCACGCCGCAGAACGCATTTTTGAAGCGACGTTCAGTCGAAGTGAAGACCTTAATCGTGACCGATGGCCCGACCAGTGGAAACGCAAGACCGGGAGGCAACACCCTGCGTTTGTCAAAATGGAAATTGTGACAAAAGCTACAGGTGCTGAAGATGAAATACAAGCCATTCGCAGATCACTGGCCCAGTGGTTTGTTGCAATTCAACAGAATCGCTTGCCCGGAGACGTGTTTACGGAGGCGGTCCCAGATCAAGTAGATCGCTTTTTAGAATCGACCGTGTTTAACCCATGCTTCCAAATTCAAATGAATGGGGGTTCGGCTCAAATCGATGGGCCATTGGTTCCTGTCATCCCACAACAAGCCTACCGTTTAGATGCCCGAGTCGCGTGTGAACTGCGTGACCCATTTGAAACTTCGATCTCCATCGTATGGCTAGACGCAAGTGGCGAAGAGCTAGGAATGATCACCTCGGATGCTGTCAATCAGTCATGCGCGTGGCGACAACTGCACTTAGATAAAATCGAAAACATCCCTGAAGGCTCACGGTTTGCCAAGATCCGATTAAATGTAGAACCGAAAACTACCAACGCGATTGTTGGAACAATCCAGTTCGATTCCATTGCATTCAGCCGCATTCCTAGGTTAGATCTGCAAATGATTCCTGAGAGTCGCATTGTTTCTGTCGGTGAAACAGTGTCGCTGCGCTGCAAGATGGATGCGATTGATGATGAAGCGAGCCGATTCACTTTGCGTGTTGCGGATCATAACGGCGATGTTGTTTGGGAGTCCGATTCACCTCTCCGGCCGTCACGGCTTTCACCGACGGCAGAATCAGATAGCTTGCTTGTAGTTGGACAACAATCCGGCACATTGCAAACGGGCACATTGCAAACCGATAATCCGAGCAAAAGTTCGAGAACCATAGAATGGAAAGTCCGGATAAATCAACCCGGGTTCTATCGCTTTGTTGTCAATGCATCCGAAGGCTCACCGGTGAAAATCACCAAGTCGACGACGGCGGTGGCATACATAAAATCGAATCAGCAAAACGTAAGGGGCATCTCAAACCGAAAACTAGGCTGGACAATGCCTAGTGTAGGTTCGGACGTTACCTTGAATGACCTTCCTCCGATACTAGGCTTCTCGAGTGTTGGTCGAGTAAAGCTTTCGATCTGGCTTGCTGCCCCGAAGACCCGAGCTGAACAATCGATCGACTGGCTAAATGAAACGCTTACCGCAAAAAACGTAGATTGTTGCGGAGTAATCGCTCCAGAGCCCGGTTGGTTAGTCGCTGAAAAAGCCGCAGCAGGACTTGCCGATGCCACGAATGCGGCCGCCTCACTAGGCAAGCTCGTTAAGTACGAGGCATCGCCAAAGCTCCATAAGTCATCTTACGCTACCTCAAAATTGGGGCTCGGCCAAGAAGGAACTCAGTCGGAACCCCTCGCTGACATTCTGGACGATTCACGTGCATTCGACAAGCTTTTTTTGCCTCTATGGACCAAGGCATCGCTTTTCTTAATCAACTATCAAGTTGGTTGGGATAACGATTTGAGCTTATCTGAAAATGGTCGTCGCAAAGAGATTCTAGATAAGCTGAGTTCGCAAGTAAGAAAGTATGCGCCCGAATCACAACTCATTGTTCCTTGGGATGTTCTCGCTGTGCGTCCTGCTAGAGAGGGAAAGGCAGCGTATTCGTTGAACCGACTGATGTATGTAAGTCAACCGCCCCTTACTGCGACCGAGCTTACGAGAGTTGCTAATGATGAAAATCAAAAAGGGAGATCAGGGAGTTGGGTCTCGATGGATCCTATCGATAGCCGAAAGTATTCGACTGAAGATCGCATACGAGATTTGCTTCAGCGAATGATTGCACTTCATTCCAGTCCTCTTGAGACCGGATGGATATCCAATCCCTGCGACGAAGCCATCGGTATCTTAGATGCTCGCGGTCGACCTGAAGAGCTTCTCTTGCCATTTCGAACCATCGCGCAATCGCTCGATGGTGCCGAGGATTTCTATTCGTTTCCCATGGAGCAACCCGTTGTCGCGAATACTCTTTATAGGGCAGGTCAATTAGATAATATGGTTCTGTGGGCTTATCAGCCGCAGTGGATCGATGCTCAGTGGGGCGACCGTTGGACAGCAACCGACATATGGGGACGACCCGTCGATGTTCGAAGAGATGCTGCAAGCGCAATTAACGCAAAACAGCTATACGTTGGTCGTTGGCCAATATTTGTAAAAGATGTCGATAGGAATATGATCAAGTGGCAGACGGACGTACAAATCAAGAACCCGATTATTGAAAACCGAGTCGGACAGTCCGACCCGATTTTGCTGTCAGTCCGTAATCCTGCCGATAAGTCAGTCGACGGAAAACTCAAGATTGTCTCCTCAAGCTTGTTTCAAAGTGGCGTCGCAGAGAAAGATTTCTCGGTGGAAGCAACAGTAACCAAAACCATCGAAGTTCCAATTCTACTTCGTCGCGACGTAAGCCAATCAAACGAGCCGATCGAGATCATCTTTGAACAGAAAGGAACGCCTCCAGTCCAGTTTTCCGTCCGTAAATCGCTCAGTCTAGGGTTGAAAAATTTTCAATTGGAAACAAAATCTCGATTCGACGATCGAGGAAGGCTTGTCATCGAGATGATTATGACCAATTCAAGTGGTCAAGCATCTAGCTTTGATTGCACCGTCCATGTTCCCGATCGACCAAGACAACGTGTTCAAGTCATCAATCTCCAAGAGCGAGCGACGAAATCAATTATCCTTTCGGATGGTGCTCAGTACCGTGGGAAGTCGCTTTTGATTCGATGCGAAGAAATCGGAACAGGCCGCGTTTTGAATCAACGTGTCATCATTCCAAATTAGTCTTTGTTGGCTTGTCAATCATTTAAGCACATGTAGCCATGTCTCTCAGTCTTTGTCTTTCCGCCGTTGATGCGCTCCGCAAATGACTCAAAGCCTGAGCCGCCAACGCGAGCCGCGTCATTGGACGTCGCAGCGCAAGCGGATGGTTAGTCGTTCAAGTACGGCTAACGCCTGAGGCTGAGAATTCACGCGATTGTGATGTCGTTCAGATTCTTGGAAACAAAAAGAAAAGGCATCTTGCGAGATTTGAGCAACACTTAGCCTTTAACATCGACAAGCAATCGAAGGAATTTCGCGAGCGCACGACCTCGATGACTTAGCGCATTTTTGACCGACGGCCCGAGTTCCGCAAAAGTCTTGTGGTACTCAATCACTTCAAACAAGGGGTCATAACCAAAACCACCGATACCACGAGCCTTGCTTACAATCCGTCCCCAGCATTCTCCCGCCGCTTCAATGATCGATTCTCCTTCCGGGGATGCAAGAACCATTGTTGAGACATAGTACGCAGAGCGGTCGGCTGTTGGTGCATTCGAAAGCCGTTCAAGAAGTAATGCGTTGTTCGCTTCATCTTGAGTAAGCGAAGCGGCGTTTTGCGTGACAGATGAATCAGTTTCCTGAGAGAGTCTTGCAAACCTAGCCGAATAGATACCTGGTGCGCCCCCTAACGCGGGAACGCAAAGACCGCTGTCTTCCCCGATTGCCCAGGTTCGGTAACGCGTCGCATAGGTAATCGCCTTGAGCCTAGCGTTCTCAATAAAATCGTTCCCTGTCTCTGCGACATCTACGTGATCTGGCATCGCGGAAAGATCGACTAACGAATACCCCAGCGGCTCCAGCAACGGTCGCATTTCAATGATCTTCTTCCGATTCGTTGTCCCGAGTAGTATCGTTGAAATCATAAGTTCGTCACCATCTTCGTAATCAAGTTGTTATCGTTTAGACTGATTTCAGAATTGTGATAGATCATAAGGACTTTTCGATTTATACAAGCCCTCAGAAAACCATCAAGTAAACAAACGATGAAAAAGAATTTTGTGAAAGAACAGCTTGCCAAGGGTGAAATAGTTTACGGCGTTATGTGTATGGAGTTCGCTTCAACGGGACTGGGAAGACTCTCCGCCGGCGCAGGAGCTCACTTCACTGTTTACGACATGGAACACACGGGTTGGTCCCTTGAAACGATTCGCATGTTGATCGCTACCAGTCGCTCGGTCGACATGCTACCAATCGTTCGCGTTCCCACTTCGGACTACCATCACATCGCTCACGTTCTCGACATCGGAGCCGGCGGCATAGTCATTCCACTCATTCGCAACGCCGATCATATTCGCGAGGCTCTGTCCTATGCTCAGTATCCTCCACTCGGTCGTCGCGGCTGTGCATTTGCGATCAGCCACGATGATTACCAACCAGGTAACATCGTTGATAAAATGAAACACGCCAACGAGTCACTCTTAACGATCGCGCAAATCGAAACCGTCGAGGGACTCGAAAACTGCGAAGAGATTGTCGCCGTCGAAGGAGTCGACGCGATATGGGTAGGGCAGTTCGATCTAAGCACCTCGATGGGCATCCCAGGTCAATTCGATAATCCGGTCCTCTTAGACGCTATCGAGCGAGTTAAAACCGCATGCGTAAAACACAACAAGCCATCGGTACTCGGATTATCAGACCCAGACGAACTCGCAAAAGGCCCCTCCAAAGGCTATCGCATGTTAGTCTACACCTCCGACCTATGGATCTACCAACAAGCCCTCCGAAGCTGCTTCGAAAAGATCGTGCAAGCCAATTCAATTCCGTAGTTGGAGCCGCAGTGGTCAGCTCGAGAAGTAGCGTCCCCGTGGAATCTTCCCGTGGAATCTTCATCGCCGTCGCTAAGCCTTGGCTTCTTCCCTAAAAGTGAAAGCATTCCTGAAGCGTTCAGCCCAATCGTCGGATCGAGTATATTTGTCGATGCGATGAGCAGACTTCCGCGACCGATGAGCAACGATTAAGCTAGATGCTTCATGCGAAAGGAGCAAATAAATCATGTCTGAGACTTCAACTCAACTTCTCCTTGCGTTTTCGTCGCTACCCGCAGACGAGCAACACGAAGTCATGCTTGCACTACTGCGTTGTAGCGGTGAGTTAGCGATAAATGACGATCAGTTAGTATCGCTTGCAGAAGAAGCTTTTTTATCTTTGGATGCCGAGGAAACCAATGACACCGGCGGCAGTAAGGGGTGAAGTATGGTTAGTCGATCTTGGAATGGTGGCGAAGATTCGTCCATGCTTAGTGTTGAGCATTCCATGCGACGAAGCCAATGATCGAGTCTTAATAACATTGATTCCACATACGACGAGCACTCGTTAATCGCGATTCGAAGTTGTTGTGTCGTTGTCTTTCTTGAGGGTTGGCGCTTTCGACACCCAAAACATCCTGACAATCCCCAGCATAAAACTTATTCGAAGGCTCGGAATTCTAAAGCAGTTCGAGCTTGAGGCAGTTGAAGATTCGGTAAAACGGTGGATGGGCTTGGAACGAGCAACGGGGACACTCACAAAAAGTTAGATAACGAAAAAGTTAGATAACGAAGTTGAGGACCTCAGAAATTTGTGTATCCCCGTGTGATATCCACGCGTTTGCCCTGAGTTTACCGGCCACCTTCGAAAGTCATCGCCTCGTAAGTTCTAGGGCTAGCCAAGCATTCGTCATTCTGACTCTACCGGCGTTCGTCTTACGCCATATGTGAAAGCCCTTTTTCGACTTTTATGGAAAAAAGGGCATATTAAATAGAACGAAAGTTTCTGTTGCTCGCAACTAACCCATCTTTTTTTTGAGAATGTTCCAGTCGCGTGCTTTACTTGGTGGGTCCAGCTTTTTCAGCCTTCAAATTTCGGTATATTTCCTGTAACTTGAGGTTTGCCGGTTCATACCTGCGCCATATGTCGAGTGAATCAAGGGCAAGATCGATGTCTTGAAGCTGCTGTGCTAATTGAAATCGCTCTGTTTGAAGTAGCACCCGGAAACGCTGCTGGTGGCTTTGCGGCCAATTGTTGGGAATAAGAAGCGCGGCGGCAAGGTTGAAGTGCTCGAGCGCTTCTTGGCTTTTCTGTTCTTGGCGGGCGAGTTGTCCCAGCATCAATTCGGGAATCGGATGGTCCGGCGATTCCTCGCGAGCCTCACGCAATAGCTTTTTCCCGTACTCATTCTCGCCATTGGCAAAACAGAAGACCGCCAGCAGAACCTTGGCTGGATGGGTGTAAGGCGCCAGTCGCCGCGCTTCTTGGCAATACTTGAGGCATTCATCGTAGCGTTTTTGTTTGGCACTGATCTCGGCTAGTTTCAAGTTGACGTTAGCCATGTCGGGCGAGTCGTCGAGCGCTGCGGAACAGATCTCCTTGGCCTCGTCCAATGCACCGCGTTGAATCAATAGGTCGGCTAAGGCTAAGCGCGCATCCGTCCCACGCGGTGTCAATTCGACTGCTCGGCGAAACATTTGTTCGGCACGCTCCGTTTTTTTCTGCGAGGCAAGAGCCTTAGCAAGTCCAAACCAAGCCAATGAGTACTTCCCGTCCGTGAGGGTTGCTTGCCGAAACTGCTCTTCCGCCCGCTCCGCATCGCCACTGGCCAAGAGGGCCATTCCGAGACTTACAACGGGAAACACCGCTCGCGGCCAGGACTTTAATCGCTGCTCGAGAATTGAAATCGCTTTATCGGTTTCTCCTCGAAAAATGTAGGCGGTTGCCAATCCTTCCTGGCTCCAAGGATTGTCCGGATAGAGTTCGAGCGATCGGCGATATCCAACAACTTGGGATTGTAATTGGTACCGTTTATAGTCTTCCATGAGCACGGCTCGCTGGTCCGGGTGAGCCGCCGTTACTTGAAGATAGACGTCTGCCATCTCGTCGTTGGAGTTGGAACCGTAGACGACACGACGGGCCGGGCGATTTCGATTGCGAACATTCTCGTTGGAGTTGTCGTAGACGAACCGCGAATGCAATCGCGTTGATTGCGGCAGCCTTATGGGTTTGCGATAGCGGTACGCATCGTGCCAGTTTTCGTCGAAGTTCTTGATCGAAATCAATAACTCACGCGAACCATCCGATCGCAATGCGACTACTTCTATCTCGCGACATAGTGAATGGGCATGAGGGAAAATCGAGTGTAGGTCAATGTCGATTGGGATCGTATATTGGTCCTCAATCACGTGGCGACGAGTACCTGCCGGGATGTCGATATCGCAACTCCCGATCCGCAACACCGCAGGGTACTGTTCTGGTGGCGCCTTTGCGAAGCGAATGCCAACTCGAAACTTGACTTCCTCGGTTTTGCCTGTGGGCTGCATGTGCGTGTGCAAGACAAGCGTCGTTTGCGGGTGCAATCGCCACGCAACTCCCGGTGTGACGGGATTTGCGGCCATTCCAGGCGCCCAAATGACAAGTTGTCCATCGGGATCCTGTCCCCAAGCCATGCCTTCATAACCTGGATCGGCATCTTCCGCGTCACGACGAGTTGACTCGTTGGAACTGTCCACACCGAGTCTTGCATGATGCGTCACGCGCGGATTAAACGGTCGAATCTCGATCGACTCTACCCAACGCGGTCCGTCAATAGGGACAGATAAGACGAAATTTCGGAATACGTCACGTTCCTGGCTCGATAGCTTGTAGCCGGGAGTTTCAATCACCAAATCCGGAGGCATTTTTTCCCAGCTATCGACCAATTCTGGCGCTGGCGGGATGCCCACTGGATCGCCGCAAGGCGTTCCCTGCTCAACCCACTGCTTGAGCATTTGTCGTTCGCTTTCTGTAAGCCGTCGGGCCGCGAGAAAATCACCATGCCCTTCCTCTGGAAGCCAAGGCGGCATGAACCCACTTTGAGTCACTTCTACAATTTGCCGCGCGCGGCTTCGGACGTCATCGTAGGTAAGGAGACTGAAGGGAGCTGACTGATTCGGACAGTGACAACCGGAGCATTTCGCGAAAATAATCGGCGCGATATCGCTAGAAAAAGTGACGGGATCCGATCGCGATTGGGACTTTACGGGCCGATAGAGATACAAAATTGAAGCGACCGTCATCGTGACCAATATCCCGCTGATTAGTCCGACAACCACCCCTCGTAATATTCCGTGTCGTTGATCATGCATTTCTAGAAACCATATCCATCGCGTGCCTTTGCGACCAACATTCAGTCCTTTAAATCCTCGATCAAGCACCCAATTGCCTTGGTGCGCGGGTTCGTGACACTCCGCCCCGAAACGGTTGATTCTATCGCATCCGCTAAGTCATAGGTTGTCGGTTCAGTCCTAGCCTGGCCGAAATCCACGTAAAGGTCATTCACGCGGCCACGGTAAGTCATGCCGCGATTCCGGCCAAACACGACGGCTTCGGGTGTGGTCTTGGCACCGCAATGCGCCACCAAGGTATGTTTCGGGTCACGCAGTCCTGGGCACGGGTAACCATACTCTTGTAAATGCTTCCGAATGGCATCTGGTTCCTCGCGTGGGTCCACGTAAACCAGATAAAACTCAACTCCGCGAGAATGGTACGCTTCATAGAGGCGACGAATCTCCGGGGCATATCGGTTGGAGATCGGACAATCGGATCGGGCGAACAGGACAACTGTAGCCGTGCTAGGTTTCTGCCACAGATCAAACTTCATTCCCTCGAGGTCAAGTAGTTGGATCACTTGCGGGTCCAATCGCTTATCGTCATCCTGAGCACAGCCAACAAAACCGCAAAGAGCGGCAGCAACAACAAAGGACCGAGTGAAAATCATCATGCGGACCCGTTGCAGCTTAAGAGCAAAACTTCATCAAGATTGCTCTCATTTCGTGGTCGCATTCGCATAGCCAAATCAAGATCCGATGGAAGTTTTCTAGATCGGACCAGCGGCTCTTTGTGTGTTCCGTCTTCGCGAAAACGAATAGAAGGTTCCCAACGCGAGCGAAACTAAGATTACGGAAGAAGGCTCCGGTACGCCCACGGTTCCTGTTTGTCCGGCGAAGTTCGTCGGGCTATTCACTGCGTTGTTGATGCTTGCCACCGGATTCGTTCCAGTAGTCGATCCAGTAAACGGCCACGCTCGAGACTGAGTGCCGTCGGTTGGCAAAGCTGTATATGTGCCGTCGTTAGCTCCAAAAAAGTTGATCGAACCGCCGCCAGTGAACAAAAAGTTGTTCGGTATGATGTAGTCCGGTGTTGGACCGCCAGCCGCCGCGAGGCCTGCAGTACCAAATAAAAGCGTTTTGTTAAGAGTTGCAGCAAGGGTGCTCGTTGGCATGGTAAAAGTGTTCGTCAGTGTGCCGCCGACGTTTGAGACCGCGATTTGCCTGGGCACAGTAAAATTAGTTTGAGTGTTGCTGTTAGTGAACAATTCAACGAACTGTAAAGTCCCGGTGCTATCCGAGTATAGCTCCTGCAGATTCCAAACGTGAAACGCAGCTCGTGCCGGCGATGCGGCGAAAATGGCTGAACAGAAAACCAGCCCACAACTCATCAGGCCGCGTCCGAACCTCTTTATCTTGCTACTGAACATTATCACTACATCTACTCCAACGGGATGGAATCTAATTAGTAAAACTAAGGACCTGCATAAATCTCGACATGACCACGAAAACTCACACGCGTCTCGCGAGAAAACACTGCTATGTCCACTAATCTCACCTAAGTTAGCTATCATGGCGAGTCTAGTCAAGCAAAATTCAGGTTTCAAAGGGGGCACGTCACTTTAGTAAAGAAAATCGACAGGGAAACCGGCCGAACCCAATTACATCCGTTCATAATACGACTCAGTGTTCACCATTAAAGAGCACTTAAGACGGATTACGGATCGAGTCTTTCCGCTCGCTTTCAGCAGTAGAGTAAAGCTACATAGCTATATCGATTGACTTTTGGGGAACGGTGTCTAGGCAATCGTTTTTTTGGGGAGCACTAAAAGTTGCTCGCTTAATATCGTCAGTGTTCCTGGCGTATGAGCTATAATTAGCGTTCATGCTCACCGAGACGGTTGTTACTGCTTCCATTCAATTAGGTCACCAATGAGATTGCTGACAGTTGCATCTCCACTGGCATCTTCACTGGCCAAGCCAATAGGTTTGGCTTTCTTAATCCACTTGCTCGCAAGTATTGGGATTGCACAAGAGTCGCAATCGCAAAAAGACAGAAGTCCAAAGTCGCGCGAGGAAGAGGTGCGATTGGGCTCACAGACTGCTACGGGGGGATTTCAGAATGAAGATGAGATTCGCGACAAATTCAATAATTGGCAAAAGGACTCCGATGCCCGCAGTTGGCTAGAGGCCATGAACTTTCGCATAAGCGACATTCAGCAAGTGAGAGCGGCCAAACCACACGGCGAAAAAGCCGATGTCGAGGTTCGAGTTAAAACGAACTCCTCTGAACGCGTCGAAGGAATATCAATCAAGCTTGTGAGTAATCCACAGGGGTTTAATCAAATTGATAAGCGATGGCTGAAGACCTATGCCCAGATGTGGAATATGCCGAGCGATGTGCACTCTGCATTGAAGCTTTTCGTAGGTGAGATTGCCCCAACCGAACCAGGACGTGACTCTCGTAGAATGTTTTTGAACGAGCTGAGTAAATCTCAGCATCAAGCGGTCGTTGATTTCTTTCGCGAGAATCGCGAAAAGATTGTCTCAGATCTATTTCAAGGCGATGGCGAGCACGCGGCGGGTTGGTTCATGGTTACGCTCAAGTCGTCCGATAACGCTCCAGCTTCTTCAAAGAAAATCGAATTGAACCCGCGTTGGATGCTTTGTTCAACAAAAGAAGCTGTCGCGTTTTTTGGAAGTGGCGAAGTTCAGATTACGCCATCTGGTAGCTTGAGAATTGGTCGCATAACCATGCAACGCAAAGGAGGCGACAACGGCCGCGAGTCTGCTAACATGCTGCAATTCAAAATCAATCCAACAGAACTCTTTGAAATGCGCAAGTAAGCAGTTCTCGACAAGTCAGTTTTACCAGCGATAATCATGATTCATTGTTTAGCTTGTATGTTTTTTGTCGCAAGTCTTTAAAGGCTACGAAATGTTTCAAATCGGCACTTTCTGGATTCGACTGAGTCTTGCTTGCTTAGCCACGCTTGCTGTGGTGTTTCCAGCAAGGGCTGAAAACTCTTCGAATACAAAAGAAAATTTGGAGTTCTTTGAAAAAAGCGTTCGACCTTTGCTGGTTGAGCATTGCTACTCTTGTCACAGCGTGAAAGCAGAAAAATTGCAAGCGGGGCTTCGTGTCGATAGTCGAGCCGCGCTGCTCAAAGGTGGCGAGTCGGGAGAGGCTCTTGTGCCGGGTGACATCGATAAAAGTTTGCTGATCAGTTCGGTGCGTTATGAGTCGTACGAGATGCCGCCTAAGGGAAAGCTGCCTGCGAAAGACATTGAGACGCTCGAGCGATGGGTTGAAATGGATGCGCCATGGCCTGATGAAAAAGAGCCTGAGGTGATGGGCTCCGGAGATGGCTTAGCACCACCCGTATTTGATCTAGAAAAAAGAAAAGCCGATCATTGGGCATGGCAACCGTTGCAATCTTCCCAAGCACCGGAGGTCGCGAACAAATCGTGGCCGCGGAGCGAGTTGGATCATTTTATTCTCGCTCGGCTTGAAGATGCCAAACTCACACCAGCGCCGGATGCTGAGAAGTCGGCACTGCTGAGGCGTTTGTACTTTGACTTGGTTGGAGTACCTCCTACACTCGAGCAGTCCTCGCGATTCCTTGATGATGTGTCTCCAATGGCGATGGAGAACATGGTCGACGAGTTGCTTGCGTCGCCTCAATTTGGAGAACGTTGGGGACGTCATTGGTTGGATTTGGTGCGTTATGCAGAATCGCGTGGACACGAATTCGATAATGACGCACCGAACGCATATCAGTATCGCGATTATGTTATTCGAGCGTTAAACGCTGATGTCCCTTACGATCAGTTTGTTACTGAGCATATCGCAGGAGACTTAATCGAAAAACCGAGACTGCATCCTGAGAAGGGCTTCAACGAATCGATTCTGGGAACCGGATTTTGGTTTCTTGGCGAGTGGGTCCACTCCCCTGTCGACATTCGTAAAGACGAGTCCGATCGGTTTGATAACATGATCGATGTCATGTCGAAAGCTTTTCTCGGAGTCACTGTCGCATGTGCTCGTTGTCATGATCATAAGTTCGATGCAATTTCGACGGCGGACTATTATTCGCTCGCAGGATTCTTGCAAAGTAGCGACTATCGGCAGGTCAACTTCGAGTCGCTGGAACGCAATCAGCACATTGCTAAAGAGCTAGGAGAGTTAGACGCAAAGTATCAGAAGTTGGTAGACGGTTTACTTTCTGAAAAGCAGATTCAAATACCAAAGGTTGGAGCTTCGAATGAATCTGAACAAGCCAAGAAGCATATCGTTTTTGATTATGCAAAGGTTAGTGCCCAGGATTATCTTCAAGATGGATACATCTTTGGATCGAAACCGAGAATTCTTGGGGAGCCTTACCTTGAAGTCAGCGATTCTGGCCCGGTGATTCGATTTGCGAGCCGCGCCGGCGCTTCGAGCGACCCATTTTGGAATGGTTTAGAAACACTATCTGAAAAAGGGACCCAAGATAAAAATAGGCTCGCCACTTTGCCTCGGAGCGGTCGAACTCTTCGTACCCCAACGTTCGAACTCCGTGAAGGGACCGTTGCTTGCCGTGTTCGAGGATCAGGCCATGTTGTCGCCTGTGTTGATTCGCATCGTTTGATTGCAGGACCCCTTCATGGTGAGACCATCAAGTCCTTTAAGTCGAGCAATGAGTGGATCGAGCTGAAACTACAACGCTACATCGGCCATCGGCTTCATCTGGAATTTACTCCCGAGGTCGGTGAACAGATAGACGTTTCGCTGATTGTTCAAGGAGCTTCCAAAGAAAGTCGCGAACAATTGGTTGCTTATGAGAAAGAGCACGAGACGCTTGTCGAACAATTGGAAGCATCCGCAACCGCGGCTTCTAAGGAAAAGTTAAATGATTTAGCGAACTCGTGGGCTAAAGAACGAGGGACTTTGCAGAGTAAATTGATGCTTCAATCAAATGCAGCGATGGCGATGTTGGATGGATCAGGCGAAGACGAACACATCTTAATTCGCGGTAATTCATCTAAGCCAGGCAAGGTAGAACCCAGACATTTTTTGACCGCTATCGTGGGCAACAAATCGATGGACATTCCTTCTGGAAGTGGTCGTTTGGAGCTGGCTCGGCAGATCAATTCACCATCGAACCCTCTAAGCCATCGTGTGATCGTGAATCGAATTTGGCACCATTTGATGGGGCGTGGGATCGTTCCCACGACGGACGATTTTGGTGTGCTCGGCCAGCGACCGACTCATCCTGAATTGCTTGATTATCTTGCGATTCGATTTATGGCCGATGGTCAAAGTTTGAAGCGAATAATTCGTTTCATTGTTTTGTCTCGGACATATCAAATGTCGAGTAAAGCGAATGCAGACGGATTGGCGAGTGATCCTAAGAACCTGCTTTGGCATTACCGCCCGCCGAAACGTCTTGAGGGCGAGGCGATTCGCGATGCCTTGCTTCAAGTATCCGGAGAACTCGATCCTTTGATGTTTGGCGAACCGATTCCTGTCCATTTAACAACCTTTATGGATGGACGCGGCCGCCCCAAAGAAAGCGGACCGCTGGATGGTGCTCGAAGACGATCGATCTATCTTGCTGTACGCAGAAACTTTCTATCGCCATTCATGCTCGCCTTCGATACGCCTTCGCCATTCAGTTCAATGGGACGCAGAAACGTCTCCAACGTACCAGCTCAAGCACTCATCTTGATGAACGATCCTTTTGTCGTTCAGCAATCTCAGAAATGGGCTGAACATATCGTTGCAAGACCGATATCTAATGACTCTCGAATTGAAGAGATGTACCGTGCGGCATTCACGCGATTTCCAACAAGCGGAGAAACAAAAGTCGCTTTGGACTTCCTTTCTAGTCGTCGAAGTGAAGGTGAATCCAGTGATGTCCCGGTCGAGGTGTGGGCTGATTTTTCCCATGCATTGATCAATACTAAGGAGTTCATATTCCTGCCATGAAAATCCCCTCAGTCTATCCTTGCCAACGTTATCAATCGCAACCAACATCGCGTCGTGAAATGCTACGCAGATGTGGGAGTGGGTTCGGCGCGGTCGCACTTGCTGCACTCAGGTTCGATCCCGCCTTTAGTGATGATGCTTCGAAAATTCGTGCGAGTTCTCCCTTGGAGCTCGGAGTCGCTGGTCATGGTCCGCATCATGCGGTGAAGGCAAAGAATGTCATTTTTCTGTACATGGATGGTGGCCCCTCACAGGTAGATACGTTTGACCCCAAGCCGCTACTTGATAAATACGATGGCCAAGATCCGGGCAAGCTTTTCGATGTAGAGCCTACCCAGTTCAACAACAATGGAAACGTGCTGGCTAGTCCATGGAAGTTCCAGCAACATGGTGAATCAGGAATTGCAGTAAGCGAATTGTTTCCTCACGTTGCAACCTGCGTCGATGAACTTGCAATTATCCGTTCGATGGTGTCCGAGTTTCCTGAGCATACTTTTGCGAACTACTTTCTCCACACCGGAAGTGGATTGCAAGGTAGGCCTAGTATGGGGGCGTGGGTGAATTATGGTTTGGGAAGTGAATGTCAAAACTTACCTGGATTCGTAGTCATTAATGGTGGATTGATACCACCAGGTGGGCTCGATTGCTTTGGAAGTGGATTCCTTCCTGCAAGCTTTCAAGGTTCGGTTTTTAAACCAACAGGAAGTGGAGTAGCAAATATCTCGCGGACAGAATCTAGTTCGCTTCAGCAAAGAGAGAAGCTGGACTTGATCGGCAAGTTAGATCAATTTGCGATCGACCAGTTCGGCAAGCACGACAGCATAGAGTCCGCTATTCACAACTACGAACTCGCTTACGCAATGCAGATGGCAGTTCCAGAAGTCATGTCGATTATAGACGAACCAGCACACATACAAAGTATGTACGGTATCGATTCGAAATACGAACCAACGCGAATCTACGGTGCTCAGTGCCTGATCGCGAGACGCATGATTGAGAAGGGTGTTCGGTTTGTTGAATTGACTTGTCCCAATGTTGGAAGCGATCGCTGGGATCAACATGGAGATTTGAAAAAGGGACACGAGAACAATGCGAAAGCGGTGGACCAACCGATCGCTGGCTTGCTAAAGGACCTACGTCAACGTGGCTTGTTGGATCAGACACTAGTGGTGTGGGCTGGTGAGTTTGGAAGGACGCCATTTGCACAAGGAAAAAACGGTCGAGACCACAACCAATTTGGTTTTACGGTATGGATGGCTGGTGGTGGCGTTAAACCAGGAACGATCTACGGAGCTACTGACGAATGGGGCTATAAAGCAATTGAAAATCGTACTGAGATTCACGATCTACACGCCACCATATTGCACCTCATGGGAGTCGATCACACACGTTCAACGTTCCGATTCGGCGGTCGCGATATGCGATTGACCGACGTAAAAGGGCATGTCATTCATGGCATTCTCGGTTAACGAAATACCTTCTCTCCCACAATTATTCTCGCTGATTTGATTTGCATGGAAAATCGAAGACTCGGTCGCACAGAACTATTCACAAGCGTTCTTTCTATCGGTGGTTTGTATACATCTTCGTTGGCTGGTGGCGAATCCGAAACCGCTCGAATTATGAGACGAGCGATGGAGCTCGGTATCAATTCGATCGACACCGCGCCTGCTTACGCGGATAGTGAACGCACAATAGGTGGGGCCATTCGAGATGTGAATGGTCCGCTCATAGTGACAACGAAACTCGGCGGCCGCCCACAGCCATTTGAGCCGCAGAGCATCGATGCGCTTCGATCATCGTTAGAGGAAAGCTTGCGGCTCTTGCGTCGTGATTCGATTGATATCTTGATGATTCACGAGCCAGACCGACCGCAACAATATGCGTGGTGGACAAGCTATGATCCGCTGGACGGTCCAGTACTGGCTTTGATGGACGAGCTAAAGCAAGCAGGAAAGATTCGATTCACGGGACTTGCTGGTACGACTGTTACCGAAATGACATCGCTTGTTCGAAGCAATCTGTTTGACGTCGTTCTAACTGCATTCAATTACAACACTCTTTTTCGCGAGGCCAGCGGCGAGTTGATTCCTTCTGCGATTGAGCAAGATATGGGCGTGGTGCTTGGGTCTGTGATGGGGCAGGGATTTCTTGCTCGACGCGCGGATGCTGAAGTCCGACGCAAACCCGTGTGGCTTGCGACCGAAAGGCAGCAACAACTATTGGCTTACTACGAGCTACTCGACCAGTCTGGTCTGACGCCGGTGGAGATGAGCCTAAGATTTGCGGTCTCCAATCCCGACGTGTCAACCATCCCAATCGGATGTAAGACAACAGAGCAGCTAGAAGAAAGCGTTCGAGCTGTTATGAAAGGGCCGTTAAGCACCGACATTCTTGAACGTTTGAATGCGATTGCGAAGATGGTACCAAATAGGCCTTATGAGGAGCCAATGATTCTTCCGCTTGGGAAGTCGTACTTTGGTCCGGGCATTGCCAACATGGGGTCCGCAGTTCAAGTTGGAAAATTGCAGAAGTAAAAAACCGGATTGAATTTTTAAATCCCAAGTACTCATATAAGCGAATGTATCCATGAAGACAAACAAAAAAAGATTACAAAAATCATTGAAGGACATTTTACTAGCTTGCTGTTGGTTGGCTGGAAATGTTTTCGTGGATGCGAATGAGACCAGCCATAGTTTTCTAGCTTGCGGCGAGAAAACTTATATTGTCGATGGGGGCGGAAAGAAGATTTGGACCTACCCTCATGCAACTCGAGACGGCTATGTTCTTGCCGACGGAAGTTTGCTTCTTACGCTCAGTCGATCGAAGCAGCATCCTGGGGGAGCCGTCATAAAAGTTACCGCCGAAGGGAAAGAGTCCGTGGTTTGGAATGGGACTCAATCGGAAGTTAACAGTGCACAACCGACTAACGTCAACACGGTTGTTATTACCGAGGCCGGGCCGAAGCCAAGACTTTTAGAGTTGGATTACGAAGGAAAGGTTACTGCAGAATTTCCGCTTCAATGTCAGAATAGCAATCATCACATGCAGACTCGCATGGCAAGAAAGCTTCCGGATGGAACTTATCTAGTCCCGCACCTGCTCGATTTCGGAGTGTTTACATACAACCAAAATGGAAATGTTTTAGGCAAGCTGGATACAACGGTCCCCGAAGACAAACAGCATTCGATTCATTCTTGGCCCTTTACAGCGATCCGCCATGGGGATGGCAGGACGCTAGTCTGTTGCACAAACGGAAACCGAGTATTCGATTTTGATAAGCAAGGTAAAGTCGATTGGGAGTTAACTAATAAGGATCTACCTGGACCATGGTTGCAGGATCCATGTGGAGGACAAGTTCTACCAAATGGTAATGTCGTGATAACTTCTTACGCCGCGGGGAGAAAAGATCCACAGGCGCCGAAACTAATCGAAGTCAACCGGGAAAAGCAAGTTGTCTGGACGTTCGCCGACGGGCAAAAAGTAGGCATTCATAACTTTCAAATTCTCGATACCGATGGCGTTAAGCTAACCGGGCCGATACAGAAATAAGCGAAACAGTTACAGCAGAAGAATGCAAGATATAGAACTGTCTGATGAAGCAAACGGGGATGAAACAAACCGGATCGCTCGGATTTAATTGCTAAATATCTGGTAATTGCAATCGAGGAGACGGCTACACCCAGATATCGAAGTTGCCATTATCGGATTTCGCAGGTGTCCCAATACTGTTCGGCACGATAGTCGTAATTTAGTTGCCTAAAAAGCCTTCATGAACTTCTGGAAAATCGCTGCAATTTTTACGCCGTCTGCGATGGTGGCAAAGAATCATTTCTGCCTGCTATCAGTTTGACCTGTGTCACGGTTGGCGATGGAACTCCAACATGCAGTTATCAACTCAGATAGCTCATTGAACTGTTCTTCAAAACATTTAAGCATCTCTTAGGATATCGCCATCTCTTAAACACTGAGCAGGAAGGTGTCGAGCTCTCAGTATAAAGCGTGAGCATTGCTTGCATGTTGATCTTGTTGTACATCGGTCGAACACTAACCCAGTGGAGCTTCGAAATGATCTGTCTCTACATGAACGGCTTGGCAAGCTTGGCGGAGCTTAAGCAGCACCTCGAAAAGCGAAAATCGACCGACTCTTTATAGCTCTGCTTCTTTAACGCACCGATTCGGTTCGCTGCTGTGTGGTTGGCAAGACTCAAGCCTCTAGCCAAGCAATCGATCGCCATTATTATCGGAATCACCGACACGGCAGAATTGTAGGGCAAGTATCCCCATGTGTTCTCACCAGTTCTTTAAATCCGAGTCCGATTCTATAATTAAGGCGTCGAGGACTACCCATAGTAATAGTATCGTTTCCAGCTAAAAACTGGAGAAGGTCGGTATCAGTTGATATCAGAAAGCTATGCAGTTCGCGATGAACTTCGACGCTGGTAAAACACTTAGCACTGCTTCTCGACAATTGTAAAGCCTTTATATTGCAGATGGATACAACTATTCCTATGAAGATTCTAGTCACCGGTGGTTGTGGTTTTATCGGCAGCAACCTCATCAGATTGCTGGTTGAGTGTACTAAGTACGAAGTGCTTAACGTTGACTCATTAACCTACGCGGGGAATGCCGAGTCGCTGAAAGATATCGCGATTTCGGAAAGATATCAGTTTCTCAAAGCCGACATCGTTGATGCTTTTGCTATGCATAAGGCTTTTACTGACTACGAACCGGACTACGTGATGCATTTGGCTGCGGAGAGTCACGTCGATCGATCGATCGATGGCCCAGCTGCCTTTATTCAGACTAATATTATCGGCACGTATTCGCTGCTTGAAGCCTCGCGAAGATATTATTCATCGTTGACTGGGATTAAAAAAGACCGATTCCGCTTCCTACATGTCTCAACTGACGAAGTCTACGGATCGCTTGGCGAGACTGGATTGTTTACAGAGGCTACACCTTACGATCCCCACTCCCCATACTCTGCTAGCAAAGCGTCTTCCGATCACTTGGCTCGTGCTTGGTTGGATACCTATAAGTTGCCTGTTCTCGTTACGAATTGCTCAAACAACTATGGTCCATATCAGTTCCCGGAAAAATTGATTCCAGTTGTGTTATTACGTGCCTTACGTGGAGACTCCATCCCAGTTTACGGCAACGGTGAGAACATCCGCGATTGGTTGTATGTAGTCGACCACGCGGAAGCGTTAATTACAGTGGTTACAAAAGGTCGCGTTGGGGAAACCTACAACATAGGTGGCAGCAATGAACGAAGAAACATTGATCTTGTTCGGTTGTTATGCACGATCCTCGATTCCATGTTACCTCGCCAAGACGGCCGTTCGTATCAAGATCAAATTGCCTTCGTGGCCGATCGACCTGGACATGATCAACGTTATGCAATAGATGCTTCAAAGATTCGGAAAGAGCTGGGATGGGCGCCAAAGCAAGATCTTACATCCGGGTTTCAAAAAACAGTCGCCTGGTATTTGAAAAATGAGACATGGTGGTCGCGCGTACTGGACGGATCTTATCAACTTGGCCGACTTGGGAGCAAAGTATGAACAGAAAAGGGATTATCCTGGCTGGCGGAACCGGGACGCGACTTTACCCTCTAACGCTCGCAGTTTCAAAACAGTTGATGCCGGTTTACGATAAACCGATGATTTACTATCCGCTCTCCGTCCTGATGCTATCGGGAATTCGTGAGATTTTAATTATTTCTACACCCTTGGATTTACCGCTATTCGAGCGATTGCTTGGCGATGGTTCTCAGTTTGGACTTCAATTGTCTTATGCCGAGCAACCAAGCCCAGACGGTTTGGCTCAGGCATTTACGATTGCCGAAGACGTTGGCTTTCTGCTCCATGAACCTGCCGCTTTGGTGCTTGGCGATAATTTGTTTTACGGTCACGACTTTGTAAAATTTCTTACATCTGCTTCAACGCAAGTAAGTGGGGCAACCATCTTTGGATATCACGTGTCCGAGCCGTGTGAATACGGGGTGGTCGAGTTTACCTCTGATAGGCGAGTGATTTCCCTTGAAGAGAAACCCAAGCAACCCAAGTCAAATTTCGCGGTCCCTGGTCTCTATTATTATGACTCAGAAGTCACAACTCTGGCAAGAAGCTTGAAACCATCCGATCGTGGCGAACTAGAAATTACCGATTTGAATCGTCTATATCTTGCAAAGGGGACCCTCCGTGTTGAATTACTTGGGCGCGGTATTGCCTGGCTGGACACCGGCACGCACGATTCGCTTTTGCAGGCCTCTCAGTTTGTCGAGGTCATACAAAATCGACAAGGGCTCAAGATCGCATGTCCTGAAGAAATCGCGTGGCGAAGTGGTTGGATTGATCAGGCTCAATTGGAGGCTCGGATTAGTAGGTTGGGCAAATCCAGTTATGGGCATTACCTGAAAGGGTTGGTAGCGTGACAACCGCTGTTGTAATCCTTGGTCTAAATAATGGAAAAGCCTTGCAGAATTTACCCTTACCATCTCTTCGAGCGCTGGTAACGTGATTCGCCATCATCCGTAGAACCTCTAGACTTGCCCATTAGGGAGCCTAAGAGGCCATCTGGAAATTTGACTCTGTTTGGGAGAGTTGGGTTGTAGTGTGGGGCAAATGGGGCAATCGCTTGTCGGGTTTACGCCTACGAACTGGGGTTGCGGTGAGTTGCCTATTTCTTTTCGAGGCAACCTATTGACCGCATAATTATAACTCCCAAGGATTGGAAAATGACGTCTTAAAAGTCTGCATACGTGAGCGATTTGAAGGATAAACAGTGGACGATTATCGAGCCTCTGTTGCCAGCGCAAAAGGAGGGTTGAAGAAATAGGTTCGTCGACTTGCGACGAATAATCGATGCGGTCTTCTATCGCTCTTGAACGGGTTGTTCTTGGGAGATGTTGCCAAAAGACTTTCCACCTAAATCAACCGTGTATGGATACTACCGCATGTGGCAACGCGACGGTTCTTGGGAAAGTTTACATGATGCGTTACGCCAAAAGGTTCGCCACCAAGAAGGACGAGCAAGCGAAGCTACGGCTGGTATCGTCGATAGCCAATAGGTAAAAACAACGGAGACTCGGGGTGATCGCGGCTACGATGCAGGAAAGAAAATAAAAGGGTGCAAGCGACATTTGCTCAGTCGAAGCAGAATTCATGCCTGGCTTTCTCCGACAGGAAATAACAACGGCTGTCGCGTCAGAAAAGCAACACACGGTAAGAACACGGGCAACACGCACAAACCGGATCGCGCGGAATCACTCGTTGGATAGTTGAGAACAACAACCGAGGAGATAAACAAACCAATAGTCAGCGAAATTGCGATTAACGGATTTCGGAGGGGGCCCTGCGACCAGTTACGCCTCAACTCTATAAATATTCCTCTGCGTTCTCCGTGACTCGGCGTTTTAAATCAAAATGATTCGAGGAGGTCATGAAACGCAAAGGCGCAGAGCGACCGCTTATACTGTGTGTGTTCCCGCAAGTATTATTGTTGAGAGCTTTTGAAAGTCACGCCGCGTTTCGGGGGATGGCCGAACTGCGGCTTAACGAAAGGGATTCATCGCGTCTTTTCAAATCAACTATTGTGTCTGTCGATTTTGAACGCGTGCGGAAAAAGCGTGCAAGCCGGAAGTAGTTAAGAATAACTACAACCAATAAGATCAAACAAAAACACATGCCGACCTGCAAGGATCGCAAGAAAAAATGATCGATCATGTTGGGGGCTTGCTGAAGCATCTCGGCCATTCGACTTCGCGTAATGTTATCGGTCGCATCCAAGCCGCGAGAAAACTCTTCTTTCAAGTCGCGAGTTGCTTCGAGTCTTTCTTGTCGTAAAGCAGCGAACGATGCCTCGCGTTCGTGTTGGAATGCCGCAAGAACGATCGCTCGCTCGCCCTTTAGTTGCGAAAGCGTTTCGCTGCGCATCAAATCGACATCCCTTGTTACTTGCAGTCGCTCTTGGGTGATCAAAGCACTTACCTTCTGGAGTTCATCTTGCAAAATAAGTGGTACGGTTTCCGATGTATCCGCAATTCGTGATGCAGCATTGGCCGCTAGAGTGAGATCTTGTAGCGGTCGCTGAACGACATCCATTTGCGTCGCGTCAATAAGAAGTAATTCAGATTGCCAACGCGCCTGTTTGGGTAAATGTTCGGCATAAAGAATAGTGAGCTTTTTCAAGGCCTCAATATTGCTATCCATTTGTGCAATAACCTGAATGACTTCTTTCGATGGAGTCTGAATCTCTTCAATGTAGCGCGAGGCCATAGGCTCACGATCGAGGTACAAGCTTCGGAGGGGATAATCAGTCGCAAATTTCTCCACAAAGTTAGCCGCGTGTTGAGTGTCGGTGCTAACGGTTTCGTTGATCCTCTGGAGTCGCTCCTCAAGGAACTGGCACTCAGCGACCGCTTCTGGCTGCCATTTTCCAAACAACTCAGTACCTGTCGGTGATTCGAAAAGCTGTGTCATTTGTCGATTAAGAACCCAGAGGTCGAGATACGCTCCGAATGGATCTTGCCTTGAGGCTGCTTGAAATGCTGATGCGATTCCATTGATTTTCCAAAGGAGCGCGCTCTTGCGTATGGCTACGTCCGGGTTGTCAGCAAGAATCTTATCAGCCCGTGATTCAACACGGTGAGAAGATAAAACGACATATTCGTTTACCAGTACACGCAACTGGTGGGAAGTCACTTGAGGGGATGCAACCTGACGCTCAAGTAATCCACTTTTTAGCGGTATTTGTTTGCATGCTAAACAAAAGAAGCATGAAATTGCCACAAGATTGCAAAGAGTAAATGAAATCCTTGACGTCATGGATACCAGCCTATCATCCTAAGCTACGGCTAGGGCTCCAAAGCAATACAATCAATGGATGTTTTGTGTGAAAACAACCAGTCCAACCGATCTTCCAGTTGGTCGCTGTGCCATCTTCTACCTTCCCTGAGCTTTGCCGAATGAAGCGGCTTCTATCAAAGGTAGCACTAATTCACAAGTCCAACTGAGGGTGTGGTACTGGGGGACAACCACAAATAGCGGCGGTTTGCACTGGCTGGCTAATGGAGCGAGCGAGTGCATCGTTTTGTCATCAATAGCTGTGGGAGGCGGACGCATTGTAGGCATCCCCGTTGCTTCCGCTCTGATGTCTAGCCACGATTCCTTCCGCTATACGACGACTCGGCCAGCTAGGCGGAATTGCAATCCTGCCAACAGGACTCAGTGGCGTCGAGTAAGCCGGCCCGAAAACAAAAAGCTATTCATCAAAAAATAGACCGAAAGTCCAACTACTGCGAATACATTAAGCCAATTTCCAAAATGCAAAAACATCGTGCTATCATCGCGAAGCGTTGCATGCACGATCATCTCTCCAGGCACATCAGATCGAAGCTGCTGAGTTATCCGTCCGGTCGGAGCAATGGCACAACTTATCCCCGAAACAGAGCCTGGGAAACAGAGCCTGGGGACACGCACAGAAACAGCGAGTCTGGAGCCAGCGAGCCTGGAGCCAGGGGACACGCACAAATAGTAACGACTTTTGTCGATTGTGCCTGACGACCCTCTGCCTTTTGTGCATGTCCCCTACAGACCCGTACCTACAGACCCGTAGGCCGAACACTATCGCCCCGACCCCTTTTCTGTTCCCACTTAACTCTCGTATTCCTCGGATTGCGAACTAAACTGTCCAAAACATGCTGCGTGATTTGGAGGACCATTTGTCGCAATTGCGAAACTTACGATGCAACGACTGAAACGAAGCTTATTGTTCGAAAAGTTGGAGGATCGGCGTACGTTGGCGGTGTCCGCGATGGATGACGCTTATTCCCTTCCAAAAAACGGGGAACTCCACATTGGTTATGAGAAGTCCGGATATCAATCGCTGATTGATGTCGAGACATTTGAGCTTGGCGGGGTAGCTCAAATCGAGACTTCCAATCGTTTTGGGTTAATGTTTGTTAGAAGTTCAGATGGTAAATCCATCAAGGTGATCAACCTTAAAACGCAGCTTGTAGTTAGCTCACAGGCACCTCGATCTACATTCGTAGACATTTCGCTAACTCCCGACGAGCGATTCCTCTTCGCGGGAGAGTCGGGAATTGGCGTGCGATCGCCCAACAAGGGGATTGTCCATCGATTCGATTGTTCGACTTTCACGTGGGAATCGTTGTGGCCGCCGGCAGGCTCGATAAAAATCGAAGCCGTTTCGGAGAACCGTGTCTTGCTTCTTGGTGACTATCGTCTTGGCGATCCTCTTGGTCTTTACGACTTCGACATTCCAAGTCGTACAATGACCGAGCTAAGTCATAGCGTGCATAGCAAAGTAGGTGACATCGAGTATCAGCCCAGTTCGGGTATGGTTTTCTTTGGCGAGTCTCGCTCGAGTAGCGGCCAGATATATGTTTATCGTATAGTTGCAGACCACCTTTTACCCATTCAATCTACTGGGCTCTATGGTTCCGCCCGCGCTGGAGGATCATTGGAAGGTGGCACATTTCTTTCGTCGGATGGTGCATCGCTGTTCTATGGCGGACTTCAAGTGGAAGCAGATGACGTTTCCAACAACTTGTTTTTGCACACAGAACCTATTATTGCCGCTTCAAGTGCGGTCGCATTCGGCATCAACGGTCGCTATTTCGATAGCCGCGATGGCAAGCTTCTTGGCACGATTGAATTTCCGGTCGGGGAGATCCATGTTTCTGCAAGCGGTCGAGACGTTTGGATCGCAGAGAAAGTGTCAAACCGCATTCATCGATTCTTACTATCGACTCAGAAGCAAGGGGTGCTCGCAAACGACGTTACCGACCGAATGAAAAAAGTGTCGGTGCGACTCGATACGAACCCCGTCAATGGTACAGTGACGCTCAACGCAGACGGTTCGTTCAGCTACCGACCAAAGAAGGACTACGTTGGCAGTGACAACTTCCGCTATGTACTGACCGACGAGAGCGGGGCAACTTCGCGCGCTACAGTCCGAATAACCATTTCTACTCTCGTAGCTCAAAATCAAGCTCCAACTGCTCCAGACTTGGAGTTCCATGTCGATCGAGACAGTAGGCTTCGAATCACGCGGGAGACGGGAGCCTTTAACGTAGGGACTAGGTTGCTGGACGAGTTTCCCGCAGGAGGAAACGTTCGGCAAATGGAGTATTCGTCGACAACCGGTCTTTTAGCAGTTCGCAATTTCGCAACGAAGGTTCGGATTATCGATTCAAAAACGCGAGGGGTTGTTAGCGAACGCTCAGCGTTTAACGTCTTTACGGACATGGATTTGACACCAGACGGTCTGTATCTCGTGGTTGCAGACTATAACTTCGAGTACTCTCGTAACGCAGGAGCAATCCTCCCTCAGCCACAAACGACTTTTGTTCATGTCTATGACATGGTCAACAACGTTTGGACTGCCTACGAATCCAATTCAGAACATTGTCGCATCGAAGCAGTCTCAGCCACAAAGGTATTCACTGCGAGTTGTTACGGACCGGTCAGCGTGTTTCTGAATCGATTGTCCATGCCGGATAGGAAGGTAGTTGAATTGAGCCAGGTGCTTGTGCACTACCGAGGAGATTTTGAATACGACAACCAATCAGGACGTCTTTACCATACAAATTCTGAGTCTGTCTATACACTCCAGACTATTAACAACAATCTGTACCTTGCAAACACAGTAGAGATCGATTCGTTGGCTAACAACGATTTGCGATCGGCAACGCTCTCTACTGACGGTAAGCGGATTTATTCAGGACGGTTGCAGGTCGATGCAGCTAATGTCGAGAGACCTCCGAGAAAGCTAAGGCAAGACATCTACGCTGCGTCGAGTGAATTAGCCTTCGGCAAAAATGAGATATACGACGTTTCGGGTGCCTATATTGGCAAAACAGATTTCACCTCAGATGTTCACTTCGTCTCAGACGATTCCCGACACTGGTGGACGTTTGATCCTGAAACAGATCGACTACAGCATTACTCGTTGGATGGCGTTCGTGTAGGATTGCTAGCTACTGCCCAGGATGTGGATGGCGACGCGCTGAAACTTGAAGTGCTCGCTCAGCCTTCGAATGGTAGTTTGACCATTCTGGATTCAAAAGGCAGCGTGGAATACGTTCCAAGGTTTGGATTTGTGGGTACTGATATCTTTAGGTATCGTGTCTCTGACGAACGCCAAAAGTCGGAGGTTCGGACGGTAACCATCCGAGTCGAAAATCCTTCGCCGGTGGGAAAGCCCCCCAAGACAATGGACGATCGCTACGCCGTTGACATCGGAAATACTCTAAGTGTTGGAATTCGCGATTCCGGCGTGCCTCCAGTACGCAAGATTCGTGACTTTGTGTCGCAGAACGCAGATGACAGTCTCGTATCCGTTTCGGAACGCTATGGCGTTATTGCCATAGGGTCAGCACCGGGCGTTCAGATATTTGATCTCAAGTCGAAGGAACTTATTGGGAGTCTTATCACGATGGCTTACGTTGTTAAAATCGACATGACGCCTGACGATCGCTTTTTGTTTGTTTCGGAACGAAGCGGCTCCAATGCGCACCAAGCCTACCCGCTACGATTGGGAACCAATCAAATTCACCGGTTCGATGTTGTTTCACGCGAATGGATTTCGAAGGTATCACCCCAGAATACCTCTGGCAACTTCGAAGCGATTGCTCGAAATCGAATTCTTTATTTGCAACGTGAGTGGGATCAAGACGCGGTGCTTTACGAATTCCCCGAGGACAACCAAACACCTCTCCTAGAGCTTGCGAGGGAATCCAATGGTGGCAGCAGTAATCTTTTGGCCTACGACTGGCGATCAAGTAGACTTTATAGCGGGGTTTGGTATGGCGGTAGTATGACGAGTTTCCAGATTGGAGGAAATGCACTCGATAAACTCGTGGCCACTCGCCTCGACCCGCTCCAAGACTACAATCAACACACTCGTGGCCAGAGCCATACGCTTTCCTCAGACGGGAGCTTTTTTTATCTTGGTGGGTTCCAAGTCAACGTCAGCAATTCGGCAGCCAAACCTTTCCCGCTGCGCGCGTTCCCAGAGCGAATTCTTGCCGCAACACAAGAATTGGCGGTAGGTGCCAACGGATTTTATGACGCACTGGATTCCCGGTTGGTTCAATCGCTCCCGGAACCAGCGATTTCGGCATTCTCCAGTCCCTCGGGATCGAGTGTTTGGCTCGGTAAAGGGCAAAGTTGGCAACAATGGCAGGCGATCATTCCTACCGGCGTGCTTGAGAACGACTCCGACATAGACGGCGACGTGTTGCGGGCTGAAGTTCTAGAGGCTCCTAAACATGGAGTTTTGCATCTGAGTCCAAATGGCTCATTCACCTACACTCCTAGATTGGGATTTGCAGGGACGGACACATTCGTCTATCTCGCATTAGCAACTGAATTTGAATCGCGTCCGACAACCGTGACCATCCTTGTTCAAGGTACCTGGCACAATCCACTTAACAGTTTCGACGTCAATGCGGACGGATATGTTTCGCCACTCGACGTGCTAGTGGTCATCAATGCTCTCAACAGACAAGTTGGTAACTTCGGATTGACGATTGGACCAATGGTATATCTTGATGTTAATGACGATGAAAACGTTTCTCCAATCGACGTTCTTCTCGTCATCAACCATTTGAATTCACGTGCACGCACTGGTGTTAAGGGAAATGCGGAAGGAGAAGCTGTAGATCAGTACTTTTGCGATTTCAACAACTTTGATGGCGAATACCAATTCTCCGATTTCACCGCCAAACCTATAGTACAAAAGAAACTCGTGCGGTCTTTCCGAAAAAATCTGGAAATGACCTATGGGGAAACCTGGAAATGACCTTCCGGGACCAGGGAGACAGGACCAGAGAGCTAGCTTGGATCACTATCGGCGATGGAACTCCAACATGCGGTTATAGATTGCATACGCAGTTTGAGATCCTTAAGGGAATTCCAAACCGAATCGACGTCACCTCTGCAAACCCAAAGGGATTAGCCGACGAGCGCGTTGTGCTCGAAAAGACCCTTGAGTCCGTGCGACTCTACGTGATGGACCGTGGTTATCAAAAGCCGAAACTATGGAACCTGATCGTTTCTAAGAAGAGTAGTTATCTCTGCCGCGTTTTAACAAGATTCAATATGAAGTCATCGAGTCAAAGCCACTCTCGGAGCTCGCCTTCATTCTGTGCCTGAATCGATTGTTCTCAACAGCCGAGGGTCGTCTAGGTTCAGTCGATACATCATCTGGTTGTAGTTATACCGCGGCGTGGCTGGTGAGTTGGTAAATGTATTGCAATAGGTCCCCTCGAAGTAAATAGTACGACCGCCATTTTGATCGAAAAACGGGTGGTGGCATGGATTGTAAAAACTCTGTCGGGGATGAGTCGCGATTTTAACGGCTTTTTCGAAAGGTCCTTGAAGTGTCGAAGACTCCGAGTAAAACACTTCACCGAGGAACGAAGGGCTTTTCTGGTCCCACGCTTGTTCGATCGCCACCATCACCCATCGCTTGCGGTAATCGTTCCAATGAACTGTTCCGGCATGCATCTCGACGACCCGTTTTGGGGATTCCACATCACGAGGTAGATAGTGAGCTTCTTCGATACTTATCAGCCCTTGTTTCAGCCAGCGACTCTCGTCCCGCTGCGTCACCGGTGGTGCCTTTTTCCAGCTCCATACCAGTTGACCCAAAGAATCTCGCAGTGGCTTTGCGTTAGCAAGTTGTTGTTCTGATGGAGGATCGCTGGCAAGGTCTTCTCGACAAGTAAATGACTCGTAGGCATTCCGATTCGCCAAGGCTGAGAGTGTTGCTGGAACACGCGTGACTGAAAACGGATTGCCAAGGTAAAGGTAGTCGACACCAGCATCCGAATGCCGAATCGGATGTCCCTGAAGAGTACGCCATTTTTCTTGCAGTTCGATCACTTCATGGACTTCGAATATCGCCCGGTCATCGTTCCAACGAACAATTCCTTGCTCGAGCGGTTCCGACATGCCCATTCGTCGCGAATACTGCGCAACAATATGTTCCATGCCGGTTTCATCAGGCACAGTACAGGTGCCGTGAATCCAAACAACTCCCTCTTGGTTGGAAACGTCCACCATGGCTCGAGCGAAGCCGTCTTCTTTAGTAAAGTACTCAAGATCGACACCTACCGATGGATCTAGCCCACCACTGTTTGGTGGTTCCGAAACAGCACCTGCGGTACGAAAAAGACCCAAGGGATAGGACAACCGATTCGTGTCTCCCCAGAACCACCATAACTGGTTTCGGTAGCTTACGCTCTGCACTGTATCTTGGCCAATGACCTTGCCTGTTCCGAGTGGATTCCTGATCGGTGCCTCGTGCCCCAAGCGAATCGTGTCCAGGTAAATATCTCGGCCAGTAATTCGATACAGTCGCTCAGCTAGATTCTCTCGAGTCACCTCAATCGTATGTGACTTTCCCGGCTCAACAATAAATCGAACCCCCTCCATTCCAAACCCGTCTTTTGCACTGGAGTAGCCGGGTGATTGCACTTTAAAAAAGACCTCAGTTCCAGACAACTCCGGTTCATGAAATGCAATACGACCTGCGCTGTCGGTGATGTAGACAACGTCATCGACGGTGATCAGTTCCACCATCGGCACACCTCGACGAGTCTGCTTGTCAATCACTTGAATCTCAAAGAACGTGTCGGCAGCGGCAGAGCAGCACAACTCGCAGCAAAGCCAAAATAAGAACGCGCTGACTGCATGTTGGTTTTTCACAAGCGATTTTCCTCGTCTAGTCCAAAACTCGAATAGTGTGTTCTACCAAGGAAACCACGGTTTTGAAACAAGAATCCAATCTTGATTTCAAGCGAAACCAAATTCCCTTCTAGCCCTTGGCAAGTCGTCAAAAACCAACTTCCATTGGCGAGTCGCGAAAAAAATCGATGGCACAGATCAGCGCAATCGGAAACCTTAATCGTAGCGGTCAACATCACTCAGACGGCGTGTACTCGTGTCGTCTCGCCATCCAAGAAGAGATAGTAGCAACCAACTCAGATCGAACGATCTGTTTCGAAACGCAGGCATCGCAACCAGCATCCAGGCATTTTTGCTTGTCATCTGCAAGCGCGTAGGCAGTCGTGGCGACAAAGGGAATCGAACTTCCACGAGAACGTAACACAGGACATTTTGGGAGGGGACATTTTGGGGACACCCGCAAAATCGGAAGGTTGCAACTCTGTGGCGGGTGGGTTTGGTTGTCAGTTGCCCTTGCACGACATTTAGCAATCAAATCCGAGCGGTCCGGTTTGTGCGTGTCCCTGTTTGTCGTCCCTCGCAAAAAATTAGATGTTGAAGTTGAGAACCCCAGAGAATTGTGTGTCCCCGTGGGTCCTCCCCATGGTTTGAACTAACGCGAGACTTTGGAAAGTTATTCAGCACCGTCGCGGGCAAACCCACGGTACTCGAATTCACACGAAGCAGGCAGCGTCATCAGCGGTACAAGATCCGAACCCGGGCCAAAGAGTTGCTCAAACGTCAGTAAGAATAATTGCAATAGCACTGACAACAATCATCACCGGGACGACCCTGACAGCGTTCTCGTGTAGCCATCGAAAGACTACACCATTCTGGCTCCTTGAAGCCCTTGGACTCGAATCCGACTCCAATTCTAGACTTCCAAACGGATCAATAATCAAACGCCATTCACCAAAACCGATCAATGCAAAACCCCTGCGGGTGTCCGTGGGTTTGCGTGTTGAATCGGTACCCCAATATTCCTGGCAAAACAGCCAGCTAAGCTAGCTTGGATCACTATTGGCGCTGGACTCCAACATGAGGTTATCGATTGCATACGCAGTTTGAGATCCTCAAGGGAATTCCAAACCGAATCGACGTCACCTTTGCAAACCCAAAGGGATTAGCCGACGAGCGCGTGGTGCTCGAAAAGCAGCAAAAGATGCGATTTTAACCAAACGGTTCGTCTTGTGATTATCAAGGGAGCACCGCAAATCAGCCGAGGTCGTCGGCGTGGCCGAAAGCTTTCAAGCAAAGGTCCAGGAAGCGATGGGTCGATTCGACTGGTCACGGATATGCAGGATGTACCAGCAGACTTGATCTCGATGATTTACAAGTACAGGTGGCTCATCGAATTATTCTTCAAGATGTTTAAACATCTTTTAGGTTGACGTCGTCTCTTGAGTACCAAGCAGGAAGCTGTCGAGCTTCAAGTCTATAGCGCGATCATCGCATCCATGTTGATCTTGCTGTACACAGGTTGATCCCCGAAGAAGCGAACCTTCGAAATAATCTGTTTCTACATGAGCGGCTGGGCAAGCTTAGGGGGAACTCGAGCATCAACATCGAAAAACTAAAACCGACCGATCTATAAAAGCTCTGCGTCTCTGAGGCACCGAGTCGGTTCGCCGCTGCGCGGTTGGAAACTATCAAGTCTCGAGCTTCTGTCAAAGCAACCGATCGCCATTAGCATGGGCAATGCCAAACGATCCACCCATTCAAAACGGGTCCCCCAAGCCCACCAGGGCAGCTGTCGTCGAGCAGTAGTGCGGGTGTCCCTGTCCCCGGCGCCCAATTACCTCCATGACCGCCCATTTAACCGACCGCTGTTTGACGAATCGTTTTAATTCGGAATGAAATGAAGTACCTCAAACCGATGCGTTTTCGCTTGACGATCTTTTTCTTAAAAAATGGCACATGGACCGACAAACATTGATTGATGAAGTTCGACAAGGATCGGTGCTGGTCTTCATGAAAGATGGAACCTCTCATAAAATTCCAACGATTGAGAACTACCTGGTTGATCAGATCGCAGCCTGAGTCCTTTATCGTGACGCTTTCCAGTGTGTGGAAAACCAAGACTTTGTCTCTTTTCTGTATGAGCCGAATTCAAAATTTGGCGGCCAAGGATTGACAAAAGATTTATGCAAGACAAATAAAAAACCCCTTGTTGAATATTCAACAAGGGGTTTTTAAAAGACCGGCGATACCTACTTTCGCATTGGTATACACTATCATCGGCTCCGAAAGCTTAACTACTGTGTTCGAGAAGGGAACAGGTGTGGCCTTTCGGATATGGTCACCGGAGAGGACACCTAGACATGTCTGCCTAGGCGCCCTGTGTTTGGATTGGTAAATGGTTTTCTACTCGGCTGTCTTCGCCCATTGGCTTGCGACAACCGCACATACATTGTGAAACGATCATTATGAATCATGACTCTGCGAAGAGTGCAGGATTCCGATGATCAAGCTTTCGTCCGTTAGTACCAGTAAGCTGAACACCTTACGGTGCTTACACATCTGGCCTATTAACCTGATCGTCTATCAGGGGACTTTCGCTTAAAAGCTACGAAACCTAATCTTAGAGAGGGCTTCACGCTTAGATGCTTTCAGCGTTTATCCTTTCCGTAGTTAGCTATCCAGCCGTGCCACTAGCGTGACAACTGGTACACCAGAGCTACGTCCAACTAAATCCTCTCGTACTAAAGTTGATCCTCTTCAAGTTTCGTACGCCCACGGTAGATAGGGACCGACCTGTCTCACGACGGTCTGAACCCAGCTCACGTACCGCTTTCATTGGCGAACAGCCAAACCCTTGGGAGCTTC
>JAPLNI010000033.1 GCA_026692865.1 Planctomycetota bacterium | reverse complement strand
GTACTCACCGACGATCCCAACCCCCTCGTCCCCAACCCTTCTCCCCCGGAGTACCGGGAGAGAAGGGAGCAATTTTGGTTTCATTGTTACTTTGATTTCGGAACAGGTATTGAATACCCAACGTCATGATTCATACCCTAACTAACCACCTATCTCTGATGTCTTTACTCCCCTCTCCCCTGTACTCAGGGGAGAGGGGTCGGGGGTGAGGGGCTAGCACTATCAATCCAGACGTCGTACTCACCGACGATCCCAACCCCCTCATCCCCAGCCCTTCTCCCCCGGATTACCGGGAGAGAAGGGAGCAAGCATTTGTACGACGAGTTTGTTAGCACACCAAACACTTGCAACGCTGTGGGACGAGCCCACGCGTCGCGAACTTGGGCCTTGTGCCCACCGTTCGCAACATGTTTGGTGTGCTACTTCGACACGATACCTCTCAACCCACAAAACGCCCCGCGACCGAGGGCCTCGTGCCCGAGGACCGCAATGGTCTGGAGTGCTATTCAGAGACTCGCTGAACTTGCATAAGACAGTGGTATCGGTCATTCGTTGTTGGAACGGGAGTACCTTCATACGTCGTGCACGATTAGCCTAACGGTTTCAACTCTGTTTCGTAGAAGTCAACGAAGGCTTTCCCCAACCAATGCACACTATCAAAATCGACGTCGTATCTACCAAAGATCCTAATCGTCGGTTTAGTGAGATTTTCTCTGAAAATCTAGAGACTCTAACAACTCCGAAAGGAACGCCGTCACACGACGTACCTGATCTTCTCGACGGAAGACATCATCCTCGCATGCATCGTAACGTGTCTTCCATTCTTCCAATTGGTCACGATTAATCGACTCCATCAAATCTGTTAGCGATCTAACAAAAACGGGATCCCAGGGACTCGTTCCGGGAAGGCGCCAGCATTTTCCGAGATTGAGATCATATGCCATCGGAATCCGAGTGGTAACAATCGGAAGATTCGCCTTGCGATATTCGCTGACCTTGGTTGTGTAGCGAAAAGCGCCGACAGCATCAGTACTTTGTGGAAGGCTGGCGATGTCCATTCCACTGAGGCATTCCATCACCTCGTCCAGGGAAACTCGTCCGGGCAAGAAAACTCGGCGGCCCAGTTCGTCACCTGCAGCGTGATGAAGTTTTTCGAGTCCGCTGCCATCGCCTATCACTACTACGGCGATATCGCTTCGTCTCGATGCACGAATGGCATTGATAAGCTCAAGTCCATAGCAATACTGCCGTCGATGGTTCCAAATCGTTGCACCAACTAAACCGAAGACAATTTTCTCATCCGATATTCCCCATTTGCGACGTATCAGAGATCGACTTTGTGCAGTATCTGTGTCGCATTTACCAATCACCCACCCTGCTGCCGTCACGCCACAGGGCGCACCAAATGTTAATGCTCTTCCAACAAGATACGGCGTCCAACCTATAAAACCAGAGGACGTCTTGCAGAGTAATCGCTCGTACCAACCGAATACAAATCCGAGTAGTCGGTAATGTGCGCCGACAAACGGTCCAACTGCATCACCACTGCTAAAAACAAATCGGTGCCCGTATAAGATTCGAGCCAATAAACAAGCGATACCTCCGGCGATGCCTGTACCTTCCATCACAATAAGCTTACGTCGCGAACCTGCAAATCGTGCCATCAGCCCGCGGAAGCTTTTCCATTTCTTTTGCTTGTCGAACGGAATCAGATCGGTTCTGAAATTCTTGGTCAACTCTCGAATTCGGTCTTCTTCGTTGCTGCCTGTTCCTTTTGTTGAGAAAACAAGAATCTCTGGCGCGAGATCCATATCCGTATTCGAGCTAAGCAGTTTTTTGTTTCCTGTACTGGAGGAGCTTTACATAAAAGTCTTCTGTTTGCTGAGCGATTGCATCCCAATGGAAGTGAGCTTCAACCTTCATTCGGGCCAGCTTTCCTTCTTCACAGAGCAATTTGGGATCATCAGTTAACTCGTGCATGGCCTTTGCAATTGCGTCTGAACTACGTTCAACGATTCTTCCGCCATGTCCATCACCCAAAAGTTCGTGGGCGCCAGAAATATCACACATGATCACAGGTAGACCACAAGCGGCTGCTTCAATCGTGGCAAGGCTAAATGCCTCGTATGCGGATGGAAACAAAAAAACATCGGCGGCAGAGTAGACCCGTTCTATATCCTTGCGAAAGCCGAGCCAACGGACTTGTTCCTGTAAGCCCAATCGATGGACCATCGATTCAAAAACATTTTTCTGAGGGTCAGCTCCCGCTATCCAAAGTACTGCCTGCTTGTTCGGCAATTTTGCGAGCGATTCGATCGCTAATGCAAGTCCTTTTCGGTTCCATTCACCGCCTGCAAAGAGAAATACAATTTGATGCGAATTGCAATCGAGTTCTGCACGTACAGCATCACGATGAGTTAACCTTAAATCAGGATGGAAGAAATTTAGATCCGCACCATTGGGGACAACTTCAATCAGCGATTTTTCTAGGGAGTACCAGTCAGTTAACTCGCGTTGCGTTCCGCTCGAAACAGGAAGATATCCGACCGAGCCTCGTGAGTTTGTCACGCGATAAGCCTTTCGCTCGGATCGAATAACCAGAACGTCATACAACCATCGCGTAAACTTCCGAGCCAGCCCGATTCCCTTATCGCGGATTTGCAGTTCATTCACACGCATCTTCTCAGGGTGAACCGTCTGAATCGCATAAACATCCGCGTTCCAAACATTGCATCCAGCGGAGTGGATGATATCGAAATCACGGTTCTTGATTTGGCGTTCCGCGAGGATGCGAAACCCCTCGAATTCCGCAACATCCGGCCAGCTTGGAGCGGGAACGTGAACCCACTTCACAAGTGTGGTATTGAGCGATTCGGCTGTCCGTGCGAAGACGGTTACGTGGTGGTTTCTAGCCAACCTTTCAGCAACTTCAACAACGGCACGAGACGTCCCTTCGCGACGATTTGCGTTAATGATAACGAAGGCGATTTTCACTCCGGGCTGTTTTTACTGATCAGGGGATCGTGAATAGCTTTCGACGAATCATCCTTAACGGTCCGCCGTCGCGTATGTGTCAGCGACCACCCGTAAGGATCTTGAATTTCTTCATCCGATCGAAATCGAATAATCTTAGCCGGCACACCCACGACCACAGCTCGATCCGGAACGTCTCCCGTCACGACCGCCCCGGCTCCGATGACGACGTCGTCACCAATCGATAACCCAAGATGTGGCGGAGCGATGATCACAGTGTGAGTACCAATACTGACACGATTTCCAATACACACTCTTTCGGCAGAGTTGATATTCATGCTGCCAGCGATTGTTACGTGATGATAAATCTGACAATCATCACCAATCGTAACATTGGGATGCATCACGATGCCAAAAGCGTAATGCTCTAACAGGACTCTTGCTCCAACGATAGCTTCCGCAGGCAAGAGAGTTCGGTGACATAGAAAGTTGAATACTTTTACAAGCCAGGCTATTCGCACAAAACCCCGGGAGTGCAAAGAGCGCGATGCAGACCATAGCCATTCTGGAGAACGAATCCTCATATAAAAACGTTTAAGTTAGATACCAGCACGTTCGGAACAAAGGACGAGTGAAGTCGACGTAAATTGAAGCAAGATGTCTTTGGGGAAAAAGATAACATTCAAATGGTTACGGCGGAAGTTGTAAGCAAGTAGGCACAAATACCCTAATGTAACGCAAAAAGTATTTCCAAGATCAAATCATTGCAGTTCGCAATAAGGCCAAGGCACAAGTACGATAATGTAAATCAGAAAGTCTTTCCCCCCTCGCCCCGGTACACCGGGGAGAGGGGTTGGGGGTGAGGGGCTTCCACGAACCAGACAGACGTCGCATTCATCACCGCTTACTCCCCTCCCCGTTCCCAGCCCTTCTCCCACGGAATAACTGGGAGAAGGGAGCAAAAATCAATTACGCCGAAACATTCCTTCCAGCGTGATTAGTTAAGCGAGATCTACCGACAACAGAAAGTGTTTCAAAAACCAAAGCAATCTACGCATTAACGGAGTTTGGGTTATCTAGAAATTCTTCTTCGGAGACTTCATCCTCGTCGTCCTCTTCTTCCTGGGCTAGTTCCTCTTCGACGCCATCCATTCGCCCCAAACTATATCCGGCAAGTACCCAAAAGAATGATGCGCTCGCTAGCCAGTTCCCTGAAAATAGGGCAGCCATTCCGGAAAGAAACCACGCGCGAAACAGTCGAATGTTGGTGTCATCCATTCCCAGCACGAGCAATTCACGTGACGACTTCCAAATCCTCCAAAGCGTTACGACGATCATTAAGAAGCCAATCCAACCGTAGATGCGGAGCGTTTCAACATACCCTGTCGAATCGCTAATACCTGCACGAGATGCCGCTTGAACGCGTGACGCTAGTCCACTGTTGCCGATCCCCAACCCTAGAGGTTCACTCAAAGAATTTCGTAACGCACCATCAAGCAATACAATACGTGATCGAAATGAAAAATCGTCCGTTATAGCACCGACCGTTTCGACTCTCTCTGCCGCTCGTCCGGGTAAAATCGACATCAGAGACGGGCCAAACACGATCGCAACGACGGTCACAAAAAGAATCGGTACGATTCCGGTTCCGCGATTAATAAGCGGATACAAGATCGCGGCAAGTGCCGCAAAAATAACGGTTGTTCGCGAGTAGGTCAAAAGCATGGCGTAGCCTACTGCGACCAAGGCAGGAAATCTCAAAAACCCCAAAGTCTTGGGCCTAAGTAGTAAAATGATCAAACCATTACAAAGGAACATGGCTGCAGGACCACGTTCATTCATGGTCGAAAACAGGGTCATTTTCATCGGTTCCGGAAATCCCATGTAACCGGTCATTTTCACAGAGACCAACCAAAAAGCGTCCCAGGGTGGAATCGTATAGAACTGCCAGATTCCATAGACGGCAACGAGCAAAGCAGTTGCAGCGAAGCTTTCCGACCATCGATCGATGATAGATTGATCATTCGCGTACAATGAAGCAAACCCGATCAACCCTATAGGCGCAATAAAGTCTCCCAAAGCGTAAACTGCACCAAATTTTGCGTTCAAAAATCCAATTACAAACGCCATTGATACAGCGAGTCCATAGATTATCAAAACATCTTTAGTTCGCTTACCGAAACGCTCTTTACGATTATTCAACTCAAGTAGCACGACCATAGTAGCCAAGCCGCCGACGATGATAGGCGTTAAGCTAATTAGTGAAAACGGATTAAAGTAACCATTATGGTAGTCAACTATTCGACGAATACATCGGTTTGTCGCAATCACTAGAAACATGTAGTCAACGAGATAATTAGACTTTCGGATAGACATTAAAATTGCTGGGATGCAGATCAGAATGGCAGTGAAGAAGGAGAGTAGATCAATCATTGCGGTCCCAAGCAGTAGCGAGATTGGGGCTAACATTGTTCGTTATTTTAATGATTGCTCTGCTAAGTTTGCGGTTTGATGATGCACGTATTCGCATGACTCACGGATCAACGATACTAGTGGAAAAAGGTCCTGTGCGGTTGATCAAACAGGTGTTTCTATCTAGAGCCCAAACTTAATCTACGGACCCGGTCCCGGTTTTCAACTGGTCGCTGTTTATTTCGTTTCGTTTGCTTGAATACCGCAGTCGCATTCGTTGTGCTGGGCGATCCACAAGTTGCAAAAGCAAAATTGCGCCGACGATCGCGAACCCAAAGTTGGCCAACAAAAGTGAACCATTGCGTATTGAACCTGTGGACCAATCAACATTAGCGTAATACCAATTACGCGGAATCCAATGAAAAAGGTACAAAGGGTACGACAGATCTCCGAGCCATCGATCTTTGAGCGTTGAGCGGTTATGGACTGAGTTAACCGCAATCGGTAGTGAAATGACAGTTGTCAAAACAACTAAAATTGGTGCGTATTCGCTGTATGAAGTTGTAGTATCGGCACCTGCACGCCAAATTAGCGATCGAGTAATTGGAATCAGTAGTGTAACTGTTAAAACAGTTATCAGCGCTAGCCCGCTAAAACGCGCAACAAGATTTGTTGGTCGCCATCCTATGTTCTCCGATACGACGCCCGTCATGAACAGCCACGCATAGAGATCGAAGCGTGGAGTTTCTAAGGTTGACCACTACTGAAACACCTAAGTGACCAGAGAGTCAATCCCGCGATAGTAATGAGCATCACAACGGTTCGTGAGCGGAATAAATGATGAGGGGTGTTTTTCATAGGATCCACCTCGCGTCCTGTCGGAGACCTTACGCTTCCTGAGCCCTTCTCTCGATTGTCTGTCAACGTTCCAGCCAACAGTCTCGAAGTAAGCATTACCAAGAAAGGCGCGATCAGATAAAATAGCATTTCTACATCGAGCGACCAGTAGGGCGGAAGCAGCCTTCCAAATTGCGTTGACCCGGCAATCATTGGTTGTGAAATCCACCAAGACGGTTTGGAGAGTACGGTGTTATCACCGACGTTGAATCCGACTATTACCAAACAAACAGCAAGAAGATTTACGAAGAAGAACAGGGGGCTAAACGCCACCATCGATTCAGCCAAAATCCAAAGAAAGGCGACGGGCCCTTAGCGTGGTTGAGCCGCCAAGTGCGTGAAATCCAAAATCCACTTAGCACAAAAAACATCCCCACTGCCCATCCACCCATCCGAAGCGGAAAGCTATGATGAATGACATCAGTCATCGAAAGAACTAGACGAAATAAGCCTAGCGTCACTATTTATTCTGTTGTTGAAATGAACGTCTTGTTACCATCCCAGATATCAACGAAGACGCGTATATAGCATTGAAGTTATTGATTACGGCATTGCCGTGCTGCAGAGAAATCGGCGGCAATCTTGTTTAGAAGCATTTTAACAGAAGGAGCAATCAGTTTTCGACGAGTCAACTTGGCTGCTCATTTGATCTCGGTAGAATTTGCTGATGTAACTTCAGCGTTTGGCTCACCATTTCACGTCTACATAGTTCTGAAGCGCGTCGTTTTGCAGACGCGGATAGTGACTCGCGAAGCGTACCATCCGTAGCAATTCGATCTATGGCCATGGCCAATTCCGACGCGTTACCGCGAGGGACAACAATGCCCCCTTGTCCGCCATTCAATATTTCCATCGGTCCTGAAGCATCGCAGGCAATCACTGGCGTTCCAAGCGTCATAGCTTCAAGAAGAACCAAGCCAAAACCTTCGGACAACGCCGGATGAACCAAGGCGATCCCATTTGTGTACAACGCTCGCAACTCTTCGTCAGAACAGTCTTCGACAAAACAAAATACATCGAGTAAATTGGCGGTAGTAATCAATTTCAATACTTGGGATCGATAAGACAATTCCGCATCATTCGACGGCTTTCCGACGAGCACAAACTTCAAGTGATCATTAAGTAAGCCTTTTCCTTTTAATAAAGCAACAGCTGCCGCAAGATCGTGCAGGCCCTTATGCGATTGCCAACGGCAAACGGTGAGACAAAACTCGTTTCGCTTCAGATTGTGTTTTGAGAGTATGGACTCATCACGCGGTGCCTGTAAGAAATCTTGGGGCTCTACTGTGATCGGGGGAATGATAACATGATGCCGCTTTGTTAAACGAGGGTATGCAGACGCCACATGTTGCGATGTAAACAACGTTGCAGTTGGCGGGAACAATTCGCCAACGCGTGTTGGCAGGTCACGGTGATCTGGGTAATCATAAAGATGCCAAACAGTTGCAACTTTCATCCCTCGCACAGCCCAAGCGGTTATCCACCAGCTCGCATGATTGGCATGAACAACGTTGGGATTGAAAAGCTGAAGTTCACGACGCAGCCACATGGCGGCTCTAGCTACTGACCAAGGGTATCGGATGCGATATCCTGGTTTATATGCAACCACCTCAACATCATCACCCCATCCACGTCGAGTCCAACTCCCTTCGCGTAAACAAAAAACCTTCGCAGTCTGTCCACAAGCTTGTAACTCACGGGCAATTTCAAGTAGAACACGTTCTCCGCCGGCCATTGACCCAATCGGGGAAACCAATGCTACGCGCAGTTCTTCAATCTTCTGATACGGCACGAGATAATTACTTACTTGTAGACGATCCGAAAAAATCAGCGATACACATTAACGAATATGCGCGAATCGCATCGATGCGACCTTCCGTCGTGAAAAAATAGCGTTTCCATGAAGATTGAATGTCTCTTTCCTTCATTAAAACTCGGGGAATCTGAACTATGCCCGGCGCACTTGCTGTTCCGACCAAAAAAGACCACGTGATGAAAGCCAACTTTCTAAGCTTCGACAGATGCTCGATTATTAAGAGTGTTTCGTTGTAAACCGAATCTGAGTGTGCTGGGCCTTGAAATATTCCGCGATTGTTCGTATCTCCATCGTGCCGTGGCCCGGTGTGGTGAATGATTTCCAATGATGGATCCAAGACGAGACGATAACCCCGGCGCGCGAACGCAAAGCAAACACCTAGTTCCCAATTTGAAACGTTTCCTGCCCCTCGCAATCTTCTGTCGAAGCCTATTGAGCGGAGTTCGTCGCCACGAAAGCAACAATTTACACCTTTGAGAACTTCTACATCCCGTATATGCCCAATTACTAAATGATGATTTCCAATGATTCGCCCAAACCACTGAAGCTTTCCAACGATTTCAGCTTTCCCTGGATTCAGCAACTGCAAATCTTTACCGCCAAAACCGCCAATCGTGGCGTCTTCGAAGACCGGAACCATGCGTTCTAACCAATCAGAAGGAAACTCAGCGTCGTCGTCCGTTAACGCAACGAGTTGACTTGTTGTCAACGCGAGTGCGGCGTTTAAAGAACAAACAAGGTTTTCGTGTGGTCCAACGATCGCGTCGCGAACTTTGCCGCCACTTTGAGATGCGTATTCGGCGATGACGATTGCAGAATCGACATCATTTTCCCGTCTGCCAACAATAATCTGACTGGCCGGAAAAGTTTGCTTGAGAAGCGAACTCAAGCAAAGTCTAAGCAAGTCTGGCCGGCAATACGTTGGCAGTACCACGGAGACTGTCGGTCTATCGATAACTTGCATCGCCGATTGTTGATTTCGAGATTGTATTGTGTTGGTTCACCGGCAAAATGTATTTATCGTTGATAGGTCAATGTGGCGTAATCGCATTCTTCTTTGGGATTTTGCCGCATCGTTCGGCGACGGTTTAACGCGTAATGCCAAAGTCGTAATGGAAGGGATCGGTCCGGTTTATGGGACCACTCCTCATTTTTTGCCTTGTCAACACTTCCGTTAACTTGGCAATCAGCTCATTCTTTTGAAGGATTTTCTCCTGCAATCGTTTGATCGGTCGCTTTTTAGATTCCTGCGCTTTGGCCTCGGACAACTTGGCGACTTTCGCAGATTGGGCTGTCTTCGAAGAAGCACTTTCCGCTTGTTCCATCACCATTACGACCTATTGATCAATCTGCGTTGGCTCAATAAAAAGTTCCTTGACGAGCGAGGAAATCGGCTCTTTACCTTTCAAGTGCAGTCGAACGATTGTGGTTTTTCTTCCGCGGTGAATTTTTTACGTGTTCTGGCCATGAAATCCTATTGAGATCAGGTTATGTTAACCTAATTAACGAAAACTCAATTTCCAGGCGGGGCAAGACACTAAAGGTGCGACTGCATAAGTAGTTGGTGAAACTTCTTCGCACTATTATCAATTAGTTTATCGCTCGCATATCGGCAATTTCGAGCAATTCGTTCTAAACTAGTGGAGGACATGAGAATTATTGATTTAGGGTCGCTTAATAAAGTAGCACGACAAATTAAACCGCTTAAAACTGTGATATCGAAAACATCGCAACCCAACAAATCCGACCATTTTTTGCATTTAGCTGCGTCATTTTGCAGTTGATTACAAAAGTTCATTAATCGTTCGTTGAATATGCCGTGGTGAATTTGAAACGGAACTTGAACGTTCTTAGGTACGTCAACTAACGACGATTGATATTGAGTAACACGACAATACTCTGGTCTGTGTTGAACGAGCTCTGAAATCTTCGCTGCATCGCTGCCCACACCGAACGTACCAATTTTTCCTGCAGAAACAGCATCTTCTAAAAAACGAAGTAGTCGGTCATCTTTTATATCTTGATTCGCTACCTCGTGCAATAAAAATATATGCACATGGTCTGTTTTAAGGTTAAGGAGACTTTTGTCGAGAGACTTTGCTGCAAGGTCGACGTCGAAGCACATGGAGAGCGAAGTCTTCGGAACGGTTATACTCTTTGGTAAGAAAATCCCCTTTAAAGGTTTTAGCAATGGTCGACTCAATGAGCGTACTGCGCGAAAAAGGGATTGTCGTTTTCCCGGTAGGATGCCGAATTTCGTCGTTACCGTTGTGTCACATGCATGACGTTTTAGGAATGCTCCGAGACACTTTTCTGCCTCCGCAAATCCATACATCGGTGCAACGTCGAAATGTCGAATCCCGTTTTCGTATGCACATTCAAGTAGTGCTAACGATTTTCGCCAGGATACGACACCTATAAGGTGGGCGCATCCAAATCCCATCCTCGATGTCGTATGATTCGTACCAGTAATTCGAATTTGATCCATCAAGCAACTAAGTGCGGCATTATTATCGGACAAATCGAAACACAAAATTCTGCGTCGGTCGGTGGAAATGTCCGAAAGGGTTATCAAGCGATCTCAACATCGCTTTAAACTTGCTTTCAATTCATCAGCGATGCGACAACATAATGCCAAAACGGTGAGCGTAGGGTTTGAGAAACTGCCGGTTGGGAAAACTGAACTGCTAGCGACATACAAATTGTTGTAGTTGTGTACGCGGCATGATGCATCTACTACGCTGGTTTTCGGATCAGTGCCCATTCTGGTTGTTCCTATGTGGTGATTGAAGTCCGAATATCCACCGAATTCGCCAGTTTCACGACCCAAGATTGGCACGCTATCAACATCAACTTCAGCAATTCCAAGCGACCTCCATTGCTTGGTAATCTCTCGCATAAAAAGATCTATTGTACGTGATACATTGCTACTTATTTTCCAGTTCACGATGGAGCGAGGCATTCCTAAGCTGTCTTTGTCTCCCGAAATCGTAATCCGGCTTTCAGGGGATGGATCTTGCTCGGAACTGATTAGGAGTGAGTATCTTACGTCTTTCACAGATCGGCCACGCAATCCTAATGTTTTTCGTACACCTGCCCCAAGAATGGCAACTGGATTTTTTAACGCATGTCGAAGATCACTTAAGCTGTTCCCATTAAGTTCTAGATTGCGGACGCATTTCATGAAACGCTGCACAGCGGCTAAGGGGGTGTTGTCCACGTCTTCATGTATCACTTCAGCGCCCACATTAAGAATTCCATTCTCACGTTGAAAATGTTCATTTGGGAAAAACTTAACCAAATTTAGGTTCGACCGTTTTCTAATGGCGCCGAATCGTCGGTCAAATTCTAGTGGATCTTTCGGTTTCAAAGGAACAATCATTGTTGGATGGTCCTGAAAAAAACGGCCCACAACGTCATGTTGATTGCCGATTCCATTCTTCTCAACTGCCTTGGACGCGAGTAAGAGTCTTGCACTGTCGATACCTCCGCAACAGATGACGAAAAGCTTCGCCTTTAGAATAGCTGTCTTTCCCGAAAATGATTTAACCGTCACGCTCTGAACACCATTTGCTTGCGGAGTTGCTGAGAGTTCGATGGCATTCGCATGCAAAAGTACAGTGACATTTTTCGAGGCCGCGAGAAGCTTTCGATATTTAGATGCAAAATTAGGAATTCTTGCGAACTGCGAAAAGCAACGTTCAATGGAACCATCAATACTTTGAATTGGCCGTTGGTTGTGCGGCCATGAACGGTCATCGTAAGTTACGTGCGGGATCTGCATTACGTCTTCGGCCCGCGTGTAGTACGGTAGCAAAACATCGCGAGAAAAGGGCCACCCACTAAACTGAACCCAATCGCGTTTTTTGAAATCGATGTCGAATAGCGGGAGTGCCTGTCCCGCCCAAAGTGTGGTTGTCCCCCCCAGCACTCGCGTCCGGCCTTCATGAGTTCCCCTGTGAGGCAAGCCTTTGATTTGGCATTTATATGGATCTTGAGAATCTTCCTCGTGCTTCCCCCCGCCGCCTTCTAGAACAACGACGGAGATGTTTGTATCAAAAAATTCCTTCGCTGTGGCAATGCCAGCAGCTCCCGAACCAATTATACAAACATCGACAGATTCGATTTCTTTAACGGAATCAAATTCCAGGATCAAAGCTATTATTGCCTCAAAAAGGGCTTTGCTAAATTCCGAACAATCTTTCGCCACAAAGTTATCATGGGGGACAGTATTGGAAATCGATTGCCTAGTTCATGAAGAATACGCTCATACGTGCTCCTCTCAAGCCAACTGCCATTGCACAGATGAATTGCGTAGGACGATTTAGTTAGAAATGCCGAATTGCCAACAAAAACTTCTGGAGATTCTATATGCATGTCCTCTTGAAGTATTTGTGGGACGGGCTTGTATCTGTAGCCGTAACTCTCCGCTATTTTTGAAATTCTGGGACCGATTATAAATTCTGAGTAACAAGGCTTACCACTACTTCCATAAAGACGTTGCTTGTTGTAATAGCTAAGACAATCGCCGATAAAAGGATGATATTTCTCAGCACCCATTACTGCAGATAAAATATGAATCCAGTGAACTAAATCGTGAGAGTTTTTCAGTACACCATCGGATCCTAATTTTTGCCTCTCTATTTCGGTGCAATTGTGAGGGTGAACTTCATGTCCCGAGAAAAATCGATACTGCAGGAATTGATTCAAAGGCTTGCGCAACAGGACGTCCGTATCAAGATAGACGCCTCCCTCATTAAAGAGCGCATACAGACGAACGTAGTCAGCCACGAATGCCCACTTATGCATACGGACGGCATCTCTCACAAAATCAACAGCATTTAAATCAAAATTGCTTTCGTTCCACAAGCAATACTCGTATTCAGGCATTGCGATCTGCCAACTATTTATACATTTGGTTATAACTGGAGGCATTTGCTTACCACCAAACCAACAATAGTGGATCACTTTCGGAATTCGTTCCACGATTTGACGTAATTACACTACTGTTTTTGACGCATTAGACATCATCAGTTGCGCCTTGTTTTTTCGGATTATTTCAATTTGATTTATAAGAGTATTCGCACGAAACTCCCAAGTATTCTGCGCGATGTATTGTCGACGCGCCGTGGTGTCGATGAAATACTCCCCATTCGCTACTTGCTGGAGAAACTTACTCATTTCTAACGCGTTATTAGCAATAAACACGTGTGGCGTGTGTTCATGCGCTTCAACGATATTGGTTGATATAATTGGTTTTTGGGTAGTAAGGAAATCAAACAGTCTCAACGGACTTCGGCAATCGCTGTGTTCGCTTGGCTTCAATGGGCAGAAACAAACGTCAAAGTTATCAACGTAGTCCTTCAAGCAATCATGAGGTTTTGGTCCAAGCCAGAATACGTTAGGCCTTGCAAACACATTCGCAATCACCGCTTTTACACACTCATCGCCTTCAACATTCGGACCAACAAAGACAAAATTGTGATCGGCTCGTAACTGTGTGATCATTTCTATAAGTGCCCAATCGTAAGTCGCATTAATCTGCCCAGTACAACCGACAATTGGTAAGCCGGTCGGAAGGTCTGCTGGTCGGTTCTTAGGTTGTTGGTTGAGCCATGCTGTAGACGCCGCCATAGGCAAGTACAAAACCGGTCGCTTTCGTCTCATTTCAAATTCCGAGGCGAGGCGACGGGCAACGGCCGCCACGATGTCACACTCATTTAGTAACTTCTCTTCCAATTCTCGAACGTTAAAACGACTGAGATGTGAATAGAACTCAAAAACGTCATGCGCATCGTAAATGCGGATAGATTTGCGAAAACACTTAGAAAAGTGCGCACTAAACGGATTGGTGAATACGACTGCATCGTGCACATTGAAAACGCCAAACCGAAAACACAGATAAACTGACAGCCATACTCTAGTAAAAAAACGTAGTCGCGAAAATGTCCAAACATATTGTTCGGTGTGTGAGTCGCTAAAGGATTTTATTCGAAACATTCCACAGTAAGTGAATTTTGGTTTAAAATGTTTCTCACGGATGTTGAGTACGCCAAGAAAATCAACGTGGACATTGGGGCGTGTCGCACGAAACAGTGATAAAACCCATGGCGTTTCAACATCCACAACCAAGATCCGAAGCTTTTCATCAGTCGTTTGCTTGATTAGCATTCGTCACCGTTTGAAATTTTGATCAAGCCGCGAAGCGTATATTGTCTTGGTCGCCGACGTTCAATTAGTAAACCACGGTATGATTCAAACTTTATGATCGCGTCGCTTTCGAGAGGTGTAAGTCCTTCTAGATTCGGCTTTTTCAAGATAAACCTTATCCTGACAAGGACTACCCATACAAGGCGATATAAGAATCTTAGTCGAAGGAGCCGTGGTTCAGAGTGTAGCCAATGATAAGCAATATATGCATCGGAACGACCTTGATCACGCGCTCTCAAAATCAAACTACTACGACTAAGGCGATCCGGTGCGAAATGGTGCACAACCGCGGTTTTACTAATTGCCGAACTGATTCGGAAACCTGCCTCAGCAAGTTGTTCGCTAAAAAGTATATCTCCTGCCAACCCTAGTTTACCAGCATCTAATTCTTCGTCAAACTTCGGCACTTTTGCAAAAACCTTCTTCGAGTATGCAGCATTCGCGCCAATTAGTGGCGGCGTTTGACCGAAAGGTGGATCTGCAATAATTCGTCTCCAAACGAGTATGTCTCCTTGCATCCAATCTCGCCATAAGTGACTTGCCATTTCTATACCACCAGCAACAGCGTCTGCATCGTTATTCAAAATTGGGCGGCACATTGGTTCGATCCAAAAAGTTGGAACTCGCACATCGTCATCTGTGAGTAGAATAACTCGTCCTCTGCAAGTTTTTATGCCTGTATTCCTGGCTATATCAAGGCCTTTTTGTGGTTCCTGAACGTATGTAATAGGAAAGCTAAAAAGATCGCAGGACTTGACAATCAACGGAGTTTCATCGGTTGATCCATTGTCCACGACGATAATCTCAACATTTAAACCTAAAGGGATATGAGTAGTAGCAATGGATGCTAGCGTATCCCGCAGAAACGTACTCCGATTTCTCGTACAAATTAAAATGGAAACATCTGGATTCGGTAGTAATCGCATGATTTTAAAGAGTAACCGTGTTCGGTAGTTAAACTGAAAGTGTATTAGCTTATCAGTTTTTTCTATCGTCAACGGTTACCAATTGACGAAGCGTGCGCTACGTCGTCCCGACTTCATAATTTAGAATCGGACTGTCAATTTTAATCTTTATTCTAACGATGACAGCAACAAACCTCTTTGATGTATCAACCCATACACCTGGCCGCAGTCCCTGGCGATTACATTTCGCAATCACGGAAAGTGGTTGCTAATCAATATCTACGGACGCTAGATATTGCATCAAGAATTCGGTCTTTCAATCCATTTAAAAACGGTGGTTTCAACTGACGCCAACCACTAGTGTGATCCCAAAGTAAGCAGGGTTGCCTAGATCTCGTACTTGATGGCGATTGTCGCTCGTTTTCACGAACTTCCATCGCAAGTAGGTTAAATAAATTATAGTCATAAAGTACACGCCTACGTGCTTCGACTATTGCCTCAAAATGCTTTTCTCGCATGTCACTTTCAATAATACGTTTTAGCACGGCAATCGGCTCAGGATTTTCGGGATCGAGTTGCACAAATGATTCCCTAGGAAAAAATTTACTTAGATCACTGCATCCGAAGTAAATCGGCATCGTCCACGCAAGAAAGCAGTCCATTAACTTTTCACTAAAATACATGGAATTCGAGTGGTTTTCGAAAGCGATTGAGTAGCGATACGATGCCAAAGATTCCCATTTCCCTACGACAGGACGAAACCCACGACCGTAAAGGTGGAGATCTGGCATTGTCCTTATGCGATCTAAATACCTCATTCTGTAACGATGCCCTTCTAACGCCACACTGTTACTGGTGATCCAACAAAGATTACCTGTTTTCACTGTTGGGCTCATTTCGGCGAGATCATCAAAACTTTTGTCCACCCACCATGGTAAAAGGCTTTGTCCAAGTTTTCTTTTTCCCCCAACTAGCTCGACGTCTGTCATTAATAACTTTGCCGCCCAACGCGGGGGGGTGTGCCAATGACGTCTCGCTTCGTTTGGTGGTTCACCCGTAACGATCCAAATATTTCTAGGATTGCAACGAACTAAAACTGGACCCTTCGTGTGTCCATGCACTACGATGTAGTCAGATGGTTTAGAGCTGTTGACGAAGAAATCTATTCCATCCCATTTTCCACTTTCACCTTTCGTTTGGCGCAAGATATCGGGATATGACCAATATTTAATTATGTTTACAGACGGCATTATATTCTTCGCACAAAAAAAACATCTCCGGATTCCGGTCCATTTTTCCATTCGCGTTTAACATAAAATCCGGCTTGATTCATCCACGATTTGATTTCATTATGAAGGGGTGCGCCGTCATACTCTCTTATGTATGCCACTTCACAGATCACGGCGCGAACACAGGTCAGTAATTTGCGCCCGGATTGCATCGCAGATAATTCCCCACCTTGCATGTCAAGCCATAAAAAATCTACATGCCGAACGTTAAATTTTTCGGACCAGTCGTCAAGTGTCATGACGTCTACCTCTACTGATGATTCAAATCTCAAAACCGGATGAGATGCAAGGCTTCCTGTGGGGCTAAATAGCGAACTTGAATCAGCGTCGTTGCCAGAACTTACGTGCATTGTAGCTTTACCAGTTAAGTTGCCTAATGCGAGATGGTAGGTTCGGATATTGGTATAGTGCTGTGTTGCACGATATAGCTTAGCGAAGGTAGCTGGGACAGGTTCAAAAGCATGAATCGTTCCTTGCGGCCATATACGTGCCATCAACATCGAATCATTTCCGTCATGTGCGCCTGCATCGATAATAACAGGATTTTTAGGAAGATATCGCAGTGCAAGCCGCTTCCGTTTTTCTATGTAGTCACGTGGTGGCAGGCCTAAGATATGACGAATTCGATTGCTCCCTTTAAAATACATATTCTTTGACCTTCATATTCTAAGTGTTTTTAGACGGTAAGAATGTCACATATCTCGGTTGATCCATCAAACCGGAATTTGAGTTTGCTGGATTTGTAACTCGCAAGATCCATAGCACCACTCTTGAGGCAATCTCCGTAATGCGAACGCACTTTCACGACAATTGAGTGAAAAAGATAAACAATCCTCTGCGCGATCCAGGTAACAAATTCCTGGCACCGTTAGATCAATGCTGACGATGTAATCACCATCTGCAAGAACGTTTGTTAAAAGTCTAAACTGAACGTGATTTTCTCCTTCGGTGAGTCTTATCATTGACGATGGGTCAAGCGCCCCTAGAGATGCGAACCCGACTGCGTATCCATAGGGGTCTGTTACCCGTAAATCAACAGAGGCTGCGATCGGTGTGGGACACCAGACAATTAGGTCAAAATCAACACTATCGTCCGAGTGAACATGAAGTGTCACGCGAATTATTGACGTTTTATCGGGTGAAGATTCTCGTTCGAATTTTGAAGACATGTTACTCGACGTAAGATGTCGCCTAACCACATCTGCGGGTAAACCTATCATCTCCAATCCGCCCGCCTTAATTAATAATGCGGTACTACAAAGATTCTGAATTGCACCCATATTATGGCTAACGAATAAAACGGTCCGACCACTTGCCGCAACGTCATGCATCTTTCCTAGACACTTCTTTTGGAATTCTGCATCCCCTACTGCCAAAACTTCATCAACAATTAAAATCTCAGGATTGAGATGCGCAGCAACTGAGAACGCAAGACGCACATACATACCACTACTGTAACGTTTGACAGGTGTATCAAGAAACTTTTCGACACCTGCAAAATCTACAATATTGCTGAATTGCTGCTTGATTTCAGACCTTCTCATGCCGAGAATCGCACCGTTAAGATAGATGTTTTCTCGTCCTGTGAGTTCTGGATGAAAACCGGTACCCACCTCAAGTAGAGAGCCAACACGACCGAACAGTTCAATGCGACCCGTTGTTGGTTCCGTGATTCGACTGAGGATTTTTAATAGCGTGCTTTTACCAGCACCGTTGCGACCTATGACACCAACCACTTCGCCCTTTTTGATCTCCAGATCAATATCCTTCAACGCCCAAAAGCTTTCTGTTTCAGCTTTTTGAAATGGTTTCCGAAGTCGCTGCATCGCAGCTTCCGCCAAGTTCGTCGCGCGATGCCCGGTTTGATGTGAAATCGTGTACGACTTCGATAAATTTGAGATGCGGATCGCGATATCGGACATAAATAAAGTAGCTAGTAAAAAGTTGCTAGTTGCTAGTTGCTAGCGGAAAGTTTCGCAACGAAGTCCATGGCTAAGGACTTAATTCTTGACGACTTCTTCACTTTGTATCCGTTGTTTTCAAGGACGCTGAATAGACGCTCCACGTTTATTCCAAGCTTCTCACGGCGACCGACATTATCTTCGAACCAGACTTCTTTGACTCGTTTATCTCGGAAGAGTTTTTCAGCACCTTCGAGTACTAAAGCTTCTGCCCCTTCGACATCGATTTTCAATAAGGGAATCGGGATGTCTGTTGGGATTAGCTCGCTCAATGGTACGCATGGGACGCGAATAACACGCGAGCCTGACCAAGCGGCGGCGGTACCAGTGGCTCGCGTGGTCGAATTGGGGGGACGGGGGGAACCCGTGGCTAGCGCCATCGGCTCAAGAATGGTAAGGCCGCCCCAGCCTGTTTGGGCGACTGGGCCCTGGTCGAAACTGACTTCGCCCTGCTGGTTCGATGCGGCAACGCGTTTGAGTTCGCATCGATCCGAATACCCATTTTCATGGATGTTCGATTCAAGCAACTCGATGTTACGCGGGGATGCTTCTACCGAAATACATCGGTTCGTCTGATTTGCGCTTGCCCAAAGACATGTGAAGTAACCTATGTTCGCTCCGACATCCACCAACAATCCACCTTCGCTAGTTGCGATCTTCATCAACTCTTTCGATGCAAGCGGTTCAAATGCACCCGTGTAGAAAAGCGAATCGCCGATCACATCGCCTCGTAGGCAATTCAATCGGCAAGCGTCGTTGGCGAACTGAAGTTTCGCTTGCACGCGATCGCCATTACTCTTGCTCGCTCGACCGCAAACGAAGCGATAAAAGACCTTTTCCGCGAGTTGCGGTGGCAGGAGGTGGAGAAGTTTAGAAAGCATTAAGGGAGTTGCTAAAATCTAGTTGATAGCGGTGCTTGGTTTGAGCTAATCAAAGAAATGGGTTTTACTGTAAAACAAGCTTGCGACCGGCCAGGTGATTTCTTGAATTTCATTTCGATGCTGTTCTGTGATCGATTTAATTGACGATTCGAAGATCTTCGATGAATCGCGACGTAGATCTTGCACTTGGTTGGCAGGAGGATGAACGCGACCACTTGCGGTGGTGTTCTGTTTCACCCATTCGTCGCTTTTCACTGACCAGGGTATTTGCATTTCTTTGGCAATCGTTGCTATCTGGTCTGGGTCGGAGCTTAACTCTTCGGTGGTAATGAACTTGGCTGACGTGTTCGATGCGAGCGTTGCATGGAGATATCGATAACCTAGCCGCCATGATATGGCGTATTGAATGTGCTCTGGCGTCGAACTGTTCACCGATTCGAGTAGTGCGATGTCGTCGTCTTCATAGTGTTTAACAAAGGCAGCCGAACGCAACCGATCGGCGATAAACCCTGGCCAACCGATTCGCTTGTAACTGCTCCAAATCGCAACAGGATGCCGAACGGTAACGATGACTTTGAAACCGAGTTCCTTTTGCAAGTACGATGCAAAACAAAACGCGTCGGGATCTTTGACGATTAAGTAATCTGCGTTGCGGTTCCATTTCGCCATTGTCAACGAAAAAGGGCCGCGGCTTCCTAGGATGCATTTCATCGCTACCAACGGGAATCGCTCGTTCCAATTGATGTTGTTGGGTTGACGGACTTGTAATCGCAAGAGCTTTTCAATGGCTGCTCTTGCGGATGGATCTTGTGGTACAAGAGTCTCGGGATCGAGTTCGACATGTTGCCAATCAACGCCTTCAATTCCGACATTCGAAAACGGTTCGTGGATGTAGGCGGTTCGCCAATCACGCGACAATGCCCAACCGAGGAAGGTTGTGCCGCTGCGCGCGACTCCTGTGACGAAGACTCGGTTTTCAAAAGGTTTGGTTCGCGCTGGTAGCGGAAGGAAAGAGAGAAGGGAACGCAAGGGAGGGGAGTGGCTAGTTGCTAGTTGCTAGTAGTCAGTTGGCGGGGGGAGTTGCTAGTTGCTAGGGGCGTGTTGACTTTTGGCTCGTTGAGCTTGACCGCATCGCCGTGTACAATTGGCCATCAAGGAGAATCACACATGACGGTCGAAACACTTGTAGGGTCGCTATCGCAATCTGAAAAGCTGCTTGCAATGGAGCTGATTTGGCGGGATTTGTCTAGCAATGCCGCCGATTTACCTTCGCCAGATTGGCACGATACTGTCGTGCACCAGCGATTAGATCATCCGATGCCCGGCGGATTACTGAATTTGCAGGATGCTTTTCGTGAAATCCAAGGATGGCGGAATGCAAATAAACCTTCAACTTGAAGCTCGTATTGACATCTATGAGGCATCTCGGTTTTAAGACCGACAATCAGACGGTCTGGGCGACAAATTTGTCGAATTCATCTTTGACGATCTCGAACGCTTGGAACGGTTTGCTGGGATCCATTCGAGACGCGGAAGGTACTTCCGAATCTTGTCGCAGAAGTTCCCTTACATGATCTGCTACGATATCCAAGGAGACGAGATCGTCGTGGTGGCTGTCTTAAGTTGCAGGATGCGACCGGAGTCGATCGATCGCAAAATTGGTGAAAGGTAGTGCAGTCGAACAAACCGTTCTGGTTGCGACAGTTCGGGGGAGGGGGCTAGTGGCTAGTGGCTAGTTAGCAGGGGGAAGTGGGCAGTTGGCAGTGGGACGGCACATTAATTTGGTTCCCAGTTTGTTACTTGCAAGCCTGCGACACGTTGGAACTCCTTCGTGTTTCGCGTGACTAAGCACATACCTCGCGAATGAGCTTGGCCTGCAATCAACACGTCGTAGGACCTATCGGAGTGCCCGCGTCTGCTAAAATCGCCCGGATTTGGCCAGCGAATTAATTGAGGCAGATGCGTCGCCTGCATCAAACTCTTATTTCGGCAACAAGATGTTTTCAAGTAGCTCTAAATTCCGCTACACTCGCTCACTTCTATATGCACCGTAGTACAACTCAAACATAACGACGGTTGAGATGAAGACATCCGAAGGTGAGTTTTCTCGTATTCGTCGACTGACTGCGTTGTCGTTCGCTTTAAGGAGTGCAATGACTGCATTGGTATCCAGGAGGTATTGAGGCATTCGATTCAGATGGCGTCCAAATCCGGAGGACTGGTTTGATCAAATTGGTCTGAAGAATTGGCAAGCTGAGCCGCTTCCAATACTTCGGGATCCAGTTGCCCCGAAACCTTTTCTAACCATTCCCAATTGTCCTCGATCGGTTCCAAAATCAAAGCGTTCCCACGCCGACGTACTGAGACTTGCGTGCCTTCCATTCGAAAACCCTCCGGCAAGACGATCGTCTGGTGTCCGGATGTTGAAGTGATTTGTACGATCATTTTTTTGAGTTGTCAGTTGTCAGTTGTCAGTTGGCAGGGGGGGATGTTAGTTGGTGGCGCGGGTTCGGATGGAACGGATTAGGCCTTGGATCATGGCGGAGAGTTCTCGGGTTTCTTTGATCCATTTCTCAGCGATCATCTCGGGTATAAAACCGACTTTCTAGCCAACGATCGTTTGTGTTCGCACTTCACCGCACGACCCACGCGCGTAGTCCAAAAACTTGCACTGATCTAGAGGTGTTGCTCGCTCTAAGCCTTCTGCGACGTTTGATGGGATAGATAAACCGGCTCGTGTGATTTGATCACGAAATCCAAAGTCTTTTATTTCTCTCGTCTCTCTGTAGATCGTAACACTCAACTCGACCGATCTTTTCCAAACTTCTAGCTCTTCAAATCCTGCAATTCATGCAACACTACCGACTGCTAACTATCACATTCCCATCTGCAGGAGACTCGAAACCCGTGGCTAGCGCCATCGGCTCAGGCTTCATCAGGACTGCCAACTGCAAACTGACTACTGTCCGCTGCCAACTTCCTAAACCGGTAGGGGTTGGTCCGCTAGGGTTAGGTCCACGAATCGGAGTACGTCGGGACCGCCTTGATCCCAGACTTGATTGCCTAATAGGAACAGAATCTGGCGATCAATTTTTGTGTGGTTGGCGCGGACGATTCTGCGAAAATCGACGGCGTCTTGTTCTTTTTTGTCGCGACTGCGATGCGGCGAAACCAACGGTGCATACTTGGAGATAACTGCGGCTTCCAAGGTTGGGTAGCGACTTCCCGTTTGCTCGTCGACTAGGACATAATCGTTCAGTATGGTCGTTTGGAATTCGCTCCAAGGTAGCATCACATCGACTACCGGCTTGGGTTTGCCTTCTGGGTCCAGATCGGTGTCGTCGACAAAGCGAATCACTTGCGGCAAAGTAATTTGCTTTAACATTGGCCACCGTGCGGCAATCGCTTTGCTGGCTCGGCCTTTTTCGCTGTATGGGACCATGACGTCGACATCTTGGGTCGCCCGAGGCATGGGTAAGTAGCCAACATAGCCATGCAAACCCATCAAACACCATTTTTTGATGCCTGCCTCAAGCAGGCAATCGATCACTTCTTGCGGCGTTACGTCCACAATTCCTCTCCGCAATCGTTTTCGGTAATCGGATGTTAGCATCGCACTCTTACGCAAGCCATAAGCGTGACCGGACGGCCCAGTTGGATCGGTTTCGTCGACCCCTACAAAGCCTGTCTGCGCAAGCATCGCAGCATGTCGAGCGGCTATGAATTCTGGGGAAGAAGGATGCATGGCTAGGGGCTAGGGGCTAGGGGCTAGGGGCTAGGGGCTAGTGGCTAGTTAGCAGGGGGAAGTTGGCAGTGGGCAGGGGGCAGTTGGCAGTAGTCAGTTGGCAGTTGGCAGTGGGAGTTGCTAGTTGTCAGTGGGATGCGCGGGTTCGGATGGAACGGACTAGGCCTTGGATCATGGCGGAGAGTTCTCGGGTTTCTTGGATCCATGCTTCGGAAGTTGATTGAGCAATGAAGCCTACATTATTTCCTTCAATCGTTTGCGTTCGCACTTCACCACAAGACCCGCGCGCACAATCCAAAAACTTGCATTGATCTAGAGGTGTTGTTCGCTCTAAGCCTTCTGCGATGTTCGATGGTTTTGATAATCCGGCACGTGTGATTTGGTCACGATATCCAAAGTCATTTATATCTTTTGTTTCTGTGTAGATCGCCGCGCTTAGCTCTACCGCTCGCTTCCAAACTTCAAGATCTTCAAAACCGGCCATTCATGCAACACTACCGACTGCTAACTATCACATTCCCGTCTGCAGCAGACTCGAAACCCGTGGCTAGCGCCATCGGCTCAGGTTTCATCAGGACTGCCTACTGACTTAAATGTTTTAGGAAGATTGTTTCTAACTGGTCTAAAATTTCCGGCTCTTCCTTGAGGGCTGCAAGGACGGCTAGCTCTTCAAGAATCAGGTCTCGATTCAGATTTTTGCTTTGGCGAATAATCGTCTTCTCGACGTCAATCCAGTCGCGTGGACGTGATGCAAAGGACTTTAAAATGACAAGATCCTCTGCGCTACAAGTCTTGATACTTCCGTGTCCTGCGACGAACCAATCGCTTGAACGCTCGATCATCCGCTCCTCAAATGGCATCCCGCCCAAAGACATATCGATGTCCGTTCCGCTGATATCCTGAAGTAGCAAGATCCTCGCCTCTAATACAAATGCAAGGGGCCGTGGATGCCTGGATTGATACCTCGACAAAATCCTCTTCGCTATCTTTTGCTCTTCGCCGTAATTCAATAACAACGTCAAATCAAGGTCGTCGGTTACGCGAGGCTCACCCCAACGCTGGACTGCGACTCCACCGATAAAACAAAATCGAAAGCTCTCCGATTGCATATACGATTGCAGCTCTAATGCCGAGTCCCATAGCGAACGGCTAAGCATCTTCTGATGATTTCTTAACTCTTGAAGCTGAAGGGGTATTCTTTTCCATTAAAGTTTGCAACCGCCATCGTATCATCCATGCTTGCCATCGCGCCAAACCATTACCGTACATGTCTTCTTGTGAAGAACTGTCGACCGCGCCCATCAAGCTTGCTCCGGCACTAGCGGCCATGCTCTGCAATCGCTCGTGCCGCAAACGTTCCATTTCGTCGCCCGCAACTTTCCATGCTCTTACGAATTCATGCATTTTGAAACAGTAGTCAGTAGTCAGTAGTCAGTAGTCAGTAGTCAGGAAGTCAGGAAGTCAGGAAGGCAGGAAGCAGGTTCTAGATAACGTCGGCGAAGCCTCTTTCGGCTCGGCGGAAGGCGAAGGCGCCGGCTATGAAGATGGCTATTGATGTGAGGATACTATAGGTGAGCCAAGCCGGGTTGAGTGTTGCTTCGCCGAGGATGGTCCATCGGAAGAACTCCATGAGGCTTGCCATTGGGTTGAGCATGTAAAGCGTTTGGTATTTGATGGGAACTTTTTCAGTGATCGCCGCAAGTGAATAGCCAACCGGACTGGCGTAGAGCAGGAACTGAATGGCAACTGGGATGATGTATCGCAAATCGCGGTAACGAACCATGACGCTGCTGCACCAAAATCCGATCCCCAAAGCAAACATCAACAAAAATGCAGTCGCTATCGGTAACAACAAAATCTGAATGCCGGGAACGATTCGATAGACGATCAATAACACGAACATCAAAATTAAACTAACCGCGAAGTTCACGATCGGCTGAAAGGCACTCGACAAGGGAAGAATCAATCGGGGGAAGTAGATCTTGCTTACCAAATGAGCGTTGGTAACCATCACCGTCGATGCACCGTTAAGTGTCGTTGAAAACAAGGTCCAACCCAGCATGCCCGCAAATGCAAATACAAAAAACGGGATTCCTCCCGAAGGCATGTCGGCCAACAACCCAAACACGAACGTAAAAATCCCTGCACCAATCAACGGTTGCATGACGACCCAAAGGACCCCAAGCAGCGTTTGTTTGTAAACAAGTTTGACATCCCGCATGCCAAGCGAGAACAACAAATCGCGAAACTCCCATACGTCGCGAAGACGTAACGATCGCCACCCACTTACGGGCTCGATAACTAGGAAGGGTTTTTCGGAATTCATTAGAATAGGAGTTGGCAGATGGCAGTGGGCAGTGGGCAGTGGCAGTGGGCAGATGGCTAGTTGAAAAGGTCTTGGAGTTGGAGTTTTGCGTCTGGGTTGATTTTTGGGGCTAGTATTTCACCGGACTTGAAGATTTTACTGGTGGTGTAATCGCATTGGTTGGGGTTCGTGAAAACGTGGATGCAGGTTGCTGTGGCGTCTACGATCCAATATTCAACGATTCCAGCCGAAGCGTATAGTAAACGCTTCTGCTCGAAGTCGTAGGCGAGGCTGCTATGGGAAACTTCGATGGCGAGTTGAACGTCTGATGCGTTGGGATGTGCATTTCGATAACGGTCTTTTCTCAACCAGAGCAAGTCCGGTTCGGGACGACTCACCTGCTCTGGAAGATTCAATCCGGTTTGCGATGTGATGATTGTTTTCGTTCGGTCACGATTGTCCGCAGACCAATCTGTCAGGTAAGTAATCAGATCGTCATGGATCGGTCCGTCAGGGTTCATCGCGATCAGTTCTCCTCGTATCAGCTCTACCTTTCTCGGGATACGATCAAATGCTCCGACACGAACCATCGAGTCATATTCGGCAAGTGATAATTGAAGAGTGGCTGGCATGGGGGGAGAGCAAGGGAGGGGCTAGTGGCTAGTTGTTAGTTTCATTTTTGGCAGCGGCGACTAGGTATTCGAATCTTTCGTTCAGCACACCATGCATTCCCGCGACATGGGAGTGAACGGCATCCATACGATGCCCGTTGACTTTGATCAGTTCGATGAGGTCGGCTTGATCCTTGACTCTCCAAGATCCAAGCTTCAATTCAAACAACCCTGCGATCGTTACGTAGGGCAAAAGCCCATCGGAAGATGCATACTCCCTCGGATGCCTTATGGGCGTTGGTCCCAAATTCGACGCCAAGCCTGGACGCCGGCCCTCGGGCATCAAGTCAACTTCAATGCCGGTTTCTTTGTGCTCCAGTTTCGGCCAATTGCCCTCGTGAACGCCTAGAGGTCGAAAGCCAAACATGGAACTCAATCGCACTAATGGTTCTTCATGCTCATGGGAGATTACGATGTCCAAGTCGTGTGTAACGCGTCCAACATATCCGTAATGCCACACGGACCAACCGCCTACAACCGTTGCGTCAGCTACACATGCTTGCAGCAACCGCTCTACATCATGAACCACTCGCCCAAATCGCCCCGGCAAATCGCTTGGCTTCGCCCGCGATGGATCGAGCGTCATTAGTTGCTCCGATGTTTCAAGAATGGAATGTAGATCGAACACGATTTTTGTGACTAGTTGCTAGGGGCTAGTTGCGACTTTAATGCTTCTAGGTCTTCTTGGACCATTTGTTTTACGAGATCGATGAGGCTTGTTTTAGCTTCCCAGCCGAGTTGCTCTTTGGCTTTGGTGGAGTCGCCCACAAGGTTGGTGACTTCGGCGGGTCGCATGAATCGCGGATCGGGTTCGTAATGGTTTCGCCAATCGAGATTGAGCGACTCGAAGGCCGCACACAGGAAGTCTTCAACGCTATGGGCCGTTCCGGTTGCGAGCACATAGTCGCCGGGCGATTCTTGCTGCAGCATCAACCACATGGCTTCCACATATTCAGGCGCGTAGCCCCAGTCGCGGCGTGCATCAAGGCTTCCCATACGAATTTTGTCTTGCAAGCCAAGTGAAATCGCCGCTGCGGCTCGAGTGATCTTTCGCGTCACGAACGACTCGCCGCGACGTGGCGATTCATGGTTGTAACAGATCGCATTACAGGCGAACAAACCGAACGATTCGCGATAGAGGGAGGTCATATTGGTTGCGAAAGTTTTGGCGACACCGTACGGAGATATCGGTCGCATCGGAGTCCGCTCGTTTTGCGGAAAGGTCTCCGGCTTACCAAAAATCTCGCTACTGCTGATGTGTACAAAACGCGGACGATGCTCTAAGTCGCGAAGAATCTCTAACAGTCGCAGTGTTCCCATGGCTGTGAATTCACATGTCGATTCGGGGATCTCAAAACTCGCTCCGACGTGGCTCTGACCAGCGAGATGGTAGAGCTCATCGGGCTTGGTCTTGGCAAGAACTCGCCGAATCGTTGTGGCGTCGTCCAAGTCGGCGTAGTGCAGGAAGAGCCGCTTATCGTAGATGTCTTTGTCGGCAAAAAGAGGTTCGAGTCGCGTGCGGGTTGTCGAGCTGTTTCGTCGAACTAACCCGTGCACGATGTAGCCTTTGTCTAGCAAAAGCTCGGCAAGATAAGAGCCGTCTTGCCCGGTGATTCCTGTGATGAGTGCGGAAGGCATGGGAGGGGGAAGGGGGCAGTTGGCAGTCGGTAGTTGGTAGTTGGTAGGGGGAAGTGGCTAGTTGTTCGTTGCTAGTTGTTCGTTGCTAGTTGTTCGTCGTGGTGCTGATGGGGGCGAGTGGGGACTTGGGGGGAGTTGGGTTTCTTCTTTGTGATTTCGCTTTAATTTTGCGGCGGATTGGTCACTGGTGAGTTCTGTCACGAAGGCCGTGATTTGCGTTTTGAATTGTTCGGTTGAGAATTCGAGACTGCGGGCGTGAAGTGCGGCAGGATCGAATTGACTAAAGTCATTTTGGGCTTCGAATCGCATAATGGCTTCGATCAAGCAATGTTCAGATTGCTCATCAAACAGCAACCCGTGCTTTCCGTCGAGAACCGTTTCGGTAACTCCACCTTTGTTGAAAGCGATGACCGGTGTCCCGCAGCTGAGTGCTTCGACTGGGACAATTCCAAAGTCTTCTTCGGCGGCAAAGACGAACGCTTTGGCTCGTTGCATATGATCGACCAGGACCTCGCTGCTTTGGAAACCAAGCAGTGTAATATTGTCACCCGCGATCGCCTTGACCTTAGCAAAATCGGGCCCCTCACCGATGACAACCAATTTTCGATCTGGCATTTGATTAAAGGCCTGAACGATCATGTCCATGCGTTTGTAAGGAACCATGCGACCGGCGACCAGGTAAAAATCTTCTCTCTTCTTCGTGCTGAGAGCAAACTTCTCGGTGTCGACCGGTGGATGAATCACCGTTGATTCACGCCGGTAGACCTTCTGGATTCGGCGACTGACGAAACGGCTATTCGCAATGAAGTGGTCGACTCCCATGGCCGACCGCACATCCCATTGACGGAGATAGTGTAGTAGCCAGCGAACGAGCAAACCTTTGGGCCCAAAGCCCAGGCGAGCTTCTCTGAGATATTGGTGCTGAAGATCCCAAGCATATCGAACGGGACTATGGCAGTAACAAACATGGAGCTGATCGGGACCGGTGATGACTCCCTTTGCCGCTAGATAAGAGCTTGAGACCACAAGGTCATAACCGGAGACGTCTAGCTGTTCGACTGCAAATGGCATCAGTGGCAAATATGCGCGATGCTTTCGGCTTGCATAAGGCAGCTTTTGAATGATCGATGTCGTTACGTGTTTATCGCGAAGAAACCCTCGGTCGGCCTCGGGCATAAAGTCAAACAGCGCAAACATATCGCAATGCGGAAAGACATTTATCAACTGTTCGACAACTCGCTCTGCACCGCAATAGGTGTAAAGAAAGTCATGAACGACGGCGACACGCAAGTGCCCGAACGGGCCTGGATTGAGTGGTTTCATGGGGATGGCAGTGATCGCATGCCCGGTTCCATTCGAGGCGAGCTTGCCATTTCGCGAGTTGCCAACGGCATGGCGTTCTCGAATTCGGATTTTTGCAAGGCTATTCTCGGTAATTAATCGCGAGAAAAGAGCCATGCGTCCACCCGCGAGTTCGGCCGAATCGTTCACGGCGATTCCGATTTCCGCTTTTGCCTCGCCACCATGCTCAGGGCTGTCAGGAACAGGAATTGTCGCCTGTATTTGACTGACAGCGTTTAATTCATCCTGGGAAGTGAACCACGCGAGTTGCCGTGGCTTGCCTGGTGAGTAGATAGTAATTTTGAGCGATGTGAAATTCAGCGCATCTGCAGCTTGGCAGGCACCATGCCACCAAGCGGCTACCGAGTCGATTTTGTCGAATTCCAACTGAAGCGATTCAAAGGATGCTTTATGTTGCTTCGACATGCGATCTAGGTAACGCTTGGAACGCAGCGCAGAGAGCATTTCTTCGGTTCGCACCGAGCCCGCGAATCGGAAGGCACCCCACATCAATGGCCCTAAGATGGCAAGGCCAGCGATCGTCGCGACCCCTTCAAATGCGAGAGCGACGACACCGATGATGACGGCTGCGATCGAAACCGTGTAGATGAACCAAACGGCCTGACTGTGACGTAGGCCTCGATCTAAGAGACGGTGATGAATATGTCCACGTTCGGCTGCAAAAATCGAACGACGCTGGAGATAGTGACGACGGAAGAATGTAAAGCTGCCATCCAATATAGGGACTGCTAACGCGAGTGACGGAAGAACGATCGCCCGCATGCTTCCAATTTTCGGATTTGCCATCAGCATTAGCGCTGCGATTGCAATTCCGATAAACATGCTGCCACAGTCGCCCATAAACACTTTGGCCGGATGGCGATTGAATACCAGGAATCCTAGCAAAGCGCCCACCAGGGAAATACAAATTCCAGCAAGTACCGTTTCACCAGCAACAAACAAAAACGCTCCAAGAACAGCCGCCGAAAGAGCGACTAAACCTGCAGCCAGCCCATCAAGCCCATCGATAAAGTTGACTGAAACAGTGATCCCAGCGACCCAAACCAAGGTTGCCAGCCAAGCAAGCCACCGGAACTCCACGAACGATTGACCCGCGAGATAAACTGTTCCAAACGAGGCTCCCGAGCCTCCGATGACTGCCGCAGCAAAAAGCAGCGTGAAAAGCTTGAATCGGGACGAAATTGAACGGATATCGTCTGCAAATCCGACGGCGGCTGTAAAGCCGCAAGCAAGGAGCATTCCCAGCAGCATCTGAAAAAAGCTGTTGGAAATTTCAATGTCGGCAGAGTTGGCGGAAATGAGGGTCGCTGCAACTCCTACCAAAAAACCCCCGAGAATCGCGGTTCCACCCGTTCGGGGGATAGGCTCGCGGTGCACTTTTCGGGCAGACGGTTGGTCCAAAAAGCCAAGCCGCTTTCCCATCATGATGGCCAGCGGTACCAACGCGATAGTTACTAAAGCAGCGAGAAACGCTGGTAAACACTGGTTAAGAATTGCAGTCATTGTGAACATGTCCTATCCGCTGATGCGGACAGCTTCAGAAATAGTGCGGACTCTATCTTGGGGCCCAAGACAAGGCGAATGACTCGATGAAATCGTTGGTCTAACATGCTGTACTTCGTTCCCGTCGGTGACACTTATTCACCCATCAGTCAAAGCGAAATTGTAGGAGCCGCCAGGGCTCGGGTCTGTCCGCAGGAAGCTTTAACGAGGCAATCTCTCAGCAGGTACTCTTGAAAGTTACCAAAAAGGTTATACCCGACGCGTCGCTCATTTTAGTCCAAATATGATGAATTGAAAGCAACGAGAACGTGGGAATGTCACCCATCGCCTTAGAAGATAGGCGCCCTGACCCATTTAATAGGAAGCAACCACCACATAAGTGGCGATTGAGGACGGCTTACGTGCGATAGTCCGCCTTTTGACGAATGTTTAAATACATCAAACTTCAAAAGAATTTTGATGTATTTTTTTAGCGTTGGGCCGTGTGCTCTCGTGCTGCAGCAGAATTCAAAGATGGGGTTCTGACTCGTAGCAGATGTCGTAAGACATCTGAAGGCTGCAGCATTTTCCCGTATCTCCACCGACTTCTGCATTCTTACGAACTCCGCTACCCCAAAGTCAAATTGGGACAAAGCACTAGTCGGTTCGAGAGGGACTAGTATGGTGCATTCGCTGCGAATATCCGCAATACACGACAGCTGATTTGACCATAAACGAAGTAGCACCTAAATTCAACTGCTAAATGATTAACAATGTATCGCATTGAAGATTTTAAAGAGGCCGCGATCGGCGTTTTTCTAATGAGCGAGGGCATTCATGTTGGCATACGCTGACCTTCGATGTCCCGATGACGCCACCGAGCAGTTTCGTGCGGCTCCGTTATAGATCTCGAATCCGCCTCGTCCCGGTTGCTACCCGCGCCCCCAGCAAACGAGCCTCATATCATGAAACACATAATAACCCTCCTTACCGCCGTGCTCCTCATCACGCCGCTCGACGCGCTGCACGCCGCTGAGCCTGCCACCAACACCGCTTGGGGCGATCAAGGAGATGGCAGTTATCGCAATCCCATTTTGTGGGCGGATTACAACAACCCGTGCGTGTTCAAGGCGGGCGACACTTTCTATCTGACCTGCGCCTCGCATCACTTCATGGGCATGCCGCTGCTGAAGTCGAAGGACCTTGTGAACTGGATGCACGCAGGCCGCATCTACTCGCGCCTCGGTGGAGTTCATGCGGACTTCACTTTCCCCGGCAAGGCGTGTTCCGCTGGTTCGCAGGATGGCGAGGTGGGTTTCTTTCGCGGGACTTACTACATGTTCAACTGGAGCACGAAATACCGTGGCTTTGTCTGCAAGGCCGCTGTGCCGGAAGGTCCGTGGAGTGAGCCGGTGAGTCTATCGGAAAAGATCGTGGGTGACTTCGAAGACCCTTGTCCATTTTGGGATGATGATGGCAAAGGCTACTTGTTCATGTTGGGCAATCCGGGGGCGCTGCGGATCTATCGCTTGAACGACACCTTTGATGCCATCGTGGACCAAGGAACGGTCTTGATCGATGACATCCCGCCGAAGGGACCGCAGGTGTTCAAACGCAACGGCTTCTACTACATTTCCGTTGCCTCCACCGGCAAGAACAAAGACAAGGCGCAGCATGTCTATCGATCCAAGTCGCTCTACGGGCCTTATGAGAGTCGGAAGATCTTCCACGCAGGCAAGGCCGACATCAATGCCGCCCAGGGATCGCTCGTCGAGGTCAGTGGCGACCGCTGGGCCTTCCTGCATCACGACTACAATCTCTTCGCCACCTATGGTCGACGTCTCTATCTTGAGCCTGCGGGTTGGACGGCTGACGACTGGCCGTGGATCGGCGTGGACTCCGATGGCGATGGGATCGGCGAACCTGTTGGCCTGACTGAGCCCTACACCAAGCCAGCGCTGCCGATCCAACCCATCAACGCGGCGGACCCTTCCGATGAGTTTGATACGACGATACTCGGCGGCCAATGGGCTTGGAATCACGACTCCGACGACTCGCGCTGGTCACTCACCGCGAGGCCGGGACATCTTCGATTGACGGCGCGGCATCTGAACACCCAGGGCGGCATTTCTCAATTCGGCCGCACGAAGGTCAACTATCGCGAAGACCATCTTCTCTTTGCCTACAACACGCTCGTCCAGCGCCTTTACGGAGCCCAGTCCAACATCATCACGAAGCTCGACACCGCGAACATGATCGACGGCCAACGCGCCGGTCTCTGCACGATGATCGACGACTATACTTGGATCGGAGTCGCCAAAGATGGCGGTATCAAACGCATGCTCTTTGCCAAAGGCACCGCCACCACTGGCCCTGGCGCATTCACCTACGGTCCCGAACTTAAGCAAGAACACGTCTGGCTCAAACTCGAACACCGCCACTATAAAGGCACGATGTTTTACAGCCTCGACGGCGAACACTACGAGCCGCTGGGCGACCGCGACTATCCCTATCGCACCGCATGGTATGAAGGGACCAAGGTCGGCTTGTTCTGCTACAATCTGTCATCGGGACCCGAGGGTGGTCACGCGGATTTTGATTTCTTTCGCCAGCGGCACGACGGGCCAGAAACAACCCGTAAAGAATGACGTTGAGCATCTCTTCATCATCTCAACCTTAACTCAACTCGTAGCCATCAACATGAAGCATCTCATCGTCTCCCTGCTCTTGCTTACCAGCATCGCCCACAGTCACGAACCGGCAGCACCCGCGCGCAAAGGCAGTGGCATGAAAGTCCTGGTGTATTCCAACACTGGCTACTATCGCCATCCCGACACGCCGAAGATCAATCGCTGGCTCGTCCTGCTCGGTCATGAAAACGGCTTCGAAGTGGACGTGACGGAGCATTGGAAAGACATGCGCGCCGAGGAATTGAGCCGCTACGACGTGCTGGTGCTCAACAACGCCAACGAACTCGACAAAGTGCTGCCCGAGGAGCAACGCAAGTCGGTGGAGGAATGGTTCACCAAGGGCAATAAAGGCATCGTCGGCCTGCATGCCGCGCTGGTGCATCAGGCGAAGTGGCCGTGGCTGAGTGCGCTCGGCGGCTGCGACTTCAATAGCGACTCCGACTTCAGCAAAGCCAAAGTCACCATCGATCCTTCTGCGAAAGATCATCCCGCTGTCAAAGGCCAACCCGCCGAGTTCTGGATCGAAGCCGACTGGACCAATCACGACCGCGCCGTCACTGGCCAGCCCGGTTTCAACGTCCTCATGCGCGTAGATGAGACCACCTACAAACCCGTGCGGGATTATTTCAAAACTCGCAACGGCAAGCCCATGGGCGAGGATCATCCCATCGCCTGGACGCACGAACCCACGACCGGTGGCCGCTTCTTTTACACCGAGTTCGGCCACGATCTGCGATCTCTGAGCACGCCGTTTGTGCGGCAGCATGTGCTCGAAGCCATCAAGTGGGCCGCGAAGGTGACGGTGATCCCTGCGAATCAAAAATAGCAGATTGAACCATGAAACACGCCATCACCGTCCTTTCCGTCCTGCTGCTCG
>JAPLNI010000032.1 GCA_026692865.1 Planctomycetota bacterium | reverse complement strand
GCCCATTATTGACGCTTCGCCCATCGATTTGCACTAGACAACAATCTTCATTTATCTATCATTGCTCCGCGGGATGGAGCAGCCCGGTAGCTCGCGAGGCTCATAACCTCGAGGTCGTCAGTTCGAATCTGGCTCCCGCAATTTTTAGTGTTCGCCTGTACAGTACGACCACTGAGTAAAGAGATTGGCCAGCATTGATCTTTAATGATTGATGCTGGCCTTTTTTCGTGCTTTTTTGCCTTGTTTTTCTTGGTCGACGCCAATTCTGAGACCTAAAAGTTGTCTCTCTCTGTCTCACCCAGGAGAGTCTCTATAAGTACCCTTTGTACAGTACGGCTACACAATCTGGTCAGGAATCTCTCCAATCTCTAGTCTCTCGGACCTTTGGGTTAAGTGATTTTTCCGTTAGGAGAGACTCTCTAGAGAGCCACAAAAATTGCTTGGTTTGCCACCTTAAACGGAGTCGGAACCCCAATTCGGCAAAGCAATTTCGCTACTTCCTTCTCGCCGTGCTTTCCGTAGCTAAACTTGCAATCAATGTCAAAATCACTTGAATCATGGTCTAGCCAAAACTTCGCCAAGGCAGTCGCTCTGATTTTGATTTCGTCGAATTTTGCTTGGTTGTACTGTGATTCTAAATTAAACGATCGATGATGCGTGTAATGCGTTGTTACTTCAATCGGTAACGCACTACATGGGATGCTCTCTGTTCGAACCCAGTTCGCTACTTCTTCGACTAGTTCTTCGAGAAAGCACTCAAACTTTGAGGTTAGAAGCAATAGCGCGCACTTCAAGTACACAGCATACTTTTCGGCTTCTCCTCGACCATCGGCCTCAACAGCGGATTCGAGCAGTAGATCAAACTCGCTCAGTCACGCAGTGGAGGCTTCGTGTTTAGCTAATGGGAATCGCAAGTGGTGGATACAACTTCGAGCTCGCCGCGCTGTCCAAGAAGGCCACGCGTGGTAAGTCCAACTCCGACACCTTTGTCTACGTCGGCACCAATGGTGGCGTGGTCGACCCGGCTGGCGCTGCCGATGCTCTCTTGGCGTACTACCGTGCGACGCAGGTAAATCTCATTCCCTTCCTTCAGGTTGATGGCGAGCACATAAACGAAAAGCATGCCCTCGTTACGGCTTCGATCAATAGGACCAAACTTGATCCTGTTTCTTTCAACACTACAGGTGCTTCGACGCACCTGAACCAGTCACTCTTGACCCGAGGCGTCTACGCAGCACCAGGTAAGGTCGCTCCGAATTATCGTGGTGCTATCGGTGTGAGCGACTCGGGAGTTGCCGGCGTCGATGTGACTGTTCCCGCATTTGAGTTCTCGGTTCGCAAGAAGTTTGAGTTTGTATCGACGAGTTACTTGCTTGCGATGGTTGCGATGACGGGGCGTGTTAATTCCAGTCCCTGGTCAATCTTCGCACCCGGCGAAGCGTTATTCCTTGGCGGCGAGGGTGGCGAGGACGATCAGAACTGGGTTGATGTGACCTATCACTTCGCAGCGCGACCCAATGAGACGAACTTAACAATCGGCAACATCGCCGGAGTGCCGTAGCCGTTCTGAACGCAGTAAAAACAGGTAACAAAAGTCTATGCCTTACTAAGCTCGGAGGCGGTGCATTCGGCAACAACGAAACGTGGATCGTGGACGCAATTCGCCGAGCCGCAATGCGGTACCAGGACGTGAGTCTGGATGTGAAGATCGTGAGCTTCCGGCATTCCGATCCAGCGACACGAAAATTGTGCAAAGCACTGGCTGAGTAAAACGACGATAACAATCGTAAGAAACACAAGGACCTATGGCAGCAGTTGAATTGATATCCGGTGATTTGCTCAATCAAGACGTCGAGATAATCGTCAACGCATGGAATCGCAACATAATTCCTTGGTGGTTGCTGTTGCCTCAAGGTGTTTCTGGAGCGATCAAAAAACGCGGGGGCTATCAACCGTTCATGGAGGTTGCCAAGCATGGTCCCATCCCACTTGGCGGAGCGGTGTTGACCAGTGCTGGTCGGTTGCCTTTCAAAGGTATCATCCATGTGGCTGGGATAAGCATGTGGTGGCGGTCTTCTGAGTATTCGATTCGTGAGTCGTGCCGAAGTGCTATGCGGATTGCTAGAGAGCACGGGTTCGTTTCGATCGCTTTTCCACTCATCGGTGCTGGTACCGGAGGTGGATCGGTTGATCAAGTTGAAAAGATAATGGTCGATCAACTTGGCGTGGAAGAATTCGCTGGAAGAGTAGTCGTTGTTCGATTCCAAAAATAGATAAGCAGTTGATTTCATCTTCGCTTGGGAATAACGCTAAGGGAACGCAGCACCAAATGAAAGTTTATCTAGATGATCAGCGCTCGACACCCGATGGTTGGACTCGAGTGTATTGGCCAGACGAAGCGATTAAGCTTTTGAAGTCGGGCAAAGTCAAAGAGATTAGCCTCGATTACGATCTCGGTGATGATGAACGTGGCACTGGGTATGACGTTGTGCTTTGGATTGAGGAGCAAGTTACTCAGTATGGTTTTGTACCGCCAACGATTTCAGTGCATTCTGCAAATGTGCTTGCAAGGTCGAGAATGGAAGCCAGCATTCGAGCGATCATGGCTCGAACAAATCCCGATCTGTGACACAGTCTCAAAAAAAATTGAAACAGGTAAGACTCAGCCGCTTGTAACCTGTTCGGGCTTCTCATATCGGTTGTGTTTTTCAAGCGAGAAATTTGCTATCCTTGGAGACTATTCGAGAAGTGGGCTGATTCCTTTTCGGACAATCTCATCTTTCTTTGAACTCTCGATGGACGTCAATCCTTACGCGCCGGTGACCGGTAAAGCCGTCAATTCGCCTACAAGTATAAGGGACGATGCGGATGCAGAATCAATACGGCGCAAGCACCTTTCCCATGAAGCCTCAGTCAAATCGTTCGGTGTTCTCCATATCCTGGTGGGGGTACTGAGTGTTCTCTGGGGAGCGCTCATGTTCCACATGGGTCTTGTCGGACTCGCGCGGACCAGTTCGCAAAATGTCTCTGAATCGATCTTTTCTGTCGTCCTTGGTGTCGTGGTTGTGGTACTAGGTATTGCATATACATATGCGGGCCTTTGCATGCGTAGTCTCAACCAGTCAGGAAAGGTACTCGCGATTGTCATGGCGGCCGTCGGTCTGCTCGCCGTTCCGTTCGGAACATTGATAAGCCTGTACATTCTATGGGTGTTGCTTTCGGAGAAGGGAAGTATCATCTTTTCCCCCAGTATCAACGGGTGATCGATGCGACGCCCCATATCAAGCACAAGACCTCAATCATCGTTTGGGTTTCTGTGGTGCTGTTGATCGTACTGGTATTGATGGGAGTCAATGGGTTTGTTCGATTTGCCTGGAGGCATGGGTGAAGCAATAAGAGTAATCCCGAGGATTGCCTACCTCAAAGGTTCTATGGTCTTTCGAAATCAGTGGCATCCCATCAATCTCTTGCACAGTCGTTCGTGGGATGCCTGTTTCGCCAACGCAATGTAGTGCGAGAATCCCGTTTATTTGAGGGTCATGGCAAGGGGATTTCAGCGAATCCAGTACTTTTCTAAACTCAAGTACTAGGTTTCATCGCATTTGGTTGATTGATAGAATAGGGCCAACCATGTCAATTTGTATCCTCAGACTTGGATAACTTTCGAAGAGTCTCAAGTAGCGTTTCACGATGAAATTCCATTGATCGTGTTTACGAACATACCCAACTTGTTGATCAAAACTTGGCTGACTTCTATTCCGATCTGCTAGGCTCGTGATCGACACTTATTTCATGCATACCAAGTGCCTTCTCTTTTATAAATCAGAAAATCTTATGCGAGTCAAAGTGCAGCTGTATTCAATACTTGTTTCTATGGTAATTACGAGCGTTTTAGCGGCCCAGGAGACGCTGAACCAGATTGATGTAACGCACCGTATAAAGATAACAGGAACTCCTACTAGACTTGCACTATCGCCCGATGGAGCCAAAGTTGGCATATTGAGTCTATTGCCCGGTTTACCCGCTGCGTCGGGAGTAAATGGAAACCTAACCCTGTGGAACCTGGGAAGTAAGCAATCGTCTTCAGTAACACTCGATCTTAAGTCAACTATATACGGTGACTTGGCTTTTACTCCAAGCGGCGAGCGGCTTGTCGTGCTTGAAAAGCATCAAGTAAGGCTGTTCGATCCGAATTCTCAAAAGTTCGGTGCTGCAGTCAAAGGTGAAATGGTTCGCTTGGTCGGAAATTCGATCGTTCTTGCCGAACCGCTTGAAGGCGGAACATCAAAGATCGTTGTGTATGACTTGGAGTCGCTCAAGCCGAGATTCACTGCAGAGTTCAAGAATCTAAGAATTTGTGACCTTTCCCCGGACGAAATGTTTCTGTTGTGCAGCGACGGGCGAAAGTTGTGTTTTCATGCGATTGAAAGCAGGACTAGTCTTCCCGAGTTGGAGATTGCAAGCGATCTAATCTCTGCTGCAATCGCCCCCGGAGGAAAACATACAGCAATCTCTACTGAATCAAGTGGAGCGGGGCACTTAGAAATTTACAACTGGGATGTTGCGAATAAGACCGCGACGTTGCATAGCCGTCTGGATACTTCAGCAATCGGAAAGTGCAGGGAGGTTCGTTTCATCACAGAATCCATTCTCGCACTCTCGCGTCCGAACAACATTCTGTTTTGGAACTTCAAAGAAAAGCGAGAGGTCACAATGGCTGGTGTTGGTAGGCAGTTGAGCGGCTCCAAATCTCAGTTATCAGACAAGACAGTCAACACACTCGCGATAACGACTCCCAATAGTGTCCATTTATACGACGAAAATGTCGGAAACCTTTCGGTATCGGTGACGCTGCCAGAGCGGAATCTACTATCACATTCAAATAACGGTCATATTATTGCCACACTCAACGAATCGAATGAAGTGGAAATTGGTCGCGTCCGAATGCAGGTCGAAAATTTAACGTTGATATCTAAAACCGTATACCCTTATCCAAAATTGGGTAATTTCAAACTGGATCTTATGAATTGCTTATTCAGCGACAACAATGAGACTGCTTGCGTTTACGGCATTATGCCAACTGATCATCAAGTGCTTGGGATATTTGAAACATCAACGGCAAAACAGATTGAGATTAAACCACCAACTGGCCCCTATCAACGTCGTACACCACATCCGATTGTGTATTTCGATTCTAAAAAACAGACATTCAACTTCTTGAGTAACGTGGGAATTGATAATCCTCGCAACATGCAAGCGCAATACAATTGGCTAAGTGTTTCAGTCAATGCGCAGAACTCCGTTTACAAAAAGGCCTCGTTTTTTTCACCCCCGCGGTATTCGATCAGATATGCGTCATCACCATTTAAATTAGGCGATGGACGCTTGGCTGTGATTGTTTATGGCTTTATGAATAGCTCCGTTGCAAGCTCGGAGGATACCTATCCATTGTACGTTGCTGATTTACCGTCAGGAAAAGTCATCAAAATGTTTTCAAAGAATCTGCCTAACGTGAGGGATTTGAAATCTTTATCTGGGCCGGACGATATCATTGTTTCTCAAAACGCAGAATTCGCATCACTACACGTAGGTCAAATGCAAAATAATGGTTCTCCAATCGAACAGATCCTATCTTGGAAAGTCGAATCTGGAGACTCCGCAGGAGAACCTGTTTTAGGATCGCACGGCGCAATGTTCGGCTTTTCTGGGGAAACTCTTTGTGCAGATGCAAACGCAAGCAACTTGAGTAAAGACGTCATTCAGTTTTCTGACCTTAAAACGCAAAGACTGTTGAATTCTGTGAAACTGCCCGGAACAGTCGTAGTTGCTCCCCATGCAGATAGATTTCTGTATGGCGGTCCTGATGGCGAAGTGATGTGGGGTGACCTTAAATCTGGAAAAACAATTTCTGTTGCTTCGCCTCATTCGACACGTCTACATCGCGGATTCTTTTCTCGGGACGGAAAACTCCTTCTAACAGTGGCGAAGGTAGATACCAGCATTCGGAGCGACGTCGAACTTCGTTTTTGGAGGACACCCCCTACTCAGAACGTGGAACCAGTCGAAGCGATAACACTCCAGCCCTAAAAACATGACGAATTGGGGCGGTCGCGTTAGGTTCAGAAACTAGGCCGACTTTTTGCGAAAGTGACGCTATTCGTCGCGATTTCGGAAGTTGGACGCGTGCATGCGATAGATGAAGCCAAAACTTCGAGTACCGACGAAGTGAGTAAGGTAAAGACTTAATTATCGCCTCGCCGCCTCTTTCGTTGGAACATAGTGTTGATTGAAATTACTTCTGCTAACCTATTTAGATCGACTGTTTGAATGTTTTTATTGGCAATACCAGCTTCCACGAATAGGTGTTCGCAAGCTTCTTTCCGCTAAGGGATTACGGAGTTCAAGAATACATTTTGCTGCGAAGAAAGTTGCTACTGGAATCAACTTCGTTGCAAAAATGCTTTACAATGCTATCGAACGCATTAACCTAACAAAGATTACAAAAGAGGAGGAACTTTGGAACCATGAGATCCGGGGTTTTTGCGAGTGCTTGCACCTCAATCTCGTGGCCAAATTTGAGATAGACTTGAGATGTGTACAACTATACCAAGTACAAGCTACGAGAGTCTCCGACTCTGGGACATACTGAGTTCAAACTCTTGATAACTTGAAGCGGATCGGATGCCTATGGTGCGTCTTTGGATACCGGAGTACTTCCCAAGTGTTTTGTAACCTTGCATGGAAGCTCAAAATCACCTTTCAGACGATCTACATTGAAACGGTTTTACGATGCTGGGCAGGAAAAAGAAAAGAAAACAAACGCAACGACGCAATGGCTTCTTTGAAGTATTGGAGACGCGACGAGTTTTGACCTGCCTATTTGGGGAAGGTACGTTTGAAAACACAGACATTCCAATGATTTACGCTCAAGAGGGAGTTCCGAGGTTTCTACCTCTTGGAGTATTCCAAGCGCCCGTGAGCGACAAATACAAGCTTCATTTGTCATTCGCATTCCAGGATCAAGGGCCAGCACTTTTGAAATGGAGCAACAACGTCAATGGATTTAATTCCAGTCAGTCTTTCTATTCGTTCGGTAACGGTGAGTCTATCTCCCCAGCGCTAGACGCAAAAACACTCGATGAAGTTTTTGCATCCGCCGGATCCCTCAAGAACCTTACCGGAACTTACGGAGGAGTCTTAATGAGAGGACGCGTGAGAGTTTCCGCAACTCAAGTCGTCGAATTGAAGGACGGAGAAACAAAAGTTTGCAGTCGTGATGAAACCTTCGTCGTCCACAGATATGTGTCCGCTTCGGAGCCGGGTACAAATCGACTTCAGTTTGGATTGTCCACAGAGTCAGCAGCCACAACAGTTAATGTCGAAACCGGATGGGAATCCTCTTCTTTGCCGACAAAAATTGAATCAACATCTCCGGTTTTCAGCGTTTCATTCGGCAGCATCACTTACAACCCGTCTGCGGGGGCATCGACACAGTACCTTCAGTCTGATGGTGGAACCCTGGATGTCGTAGTTGGCTCTGGCTTAGCGAGGACAAAGATTGGCACAATCAAAGTTGATGCTACGCGTTACATGTCACGCGCTGTTTACTTCGACAAGATCGCACTTTTGAATACAGTCCAATCTGTTTTTCCCTTCCTCTCGGACCCACAATCCGTAGTGGATGAAGTCTATTCAAAGGTTTCGTCGAAGCTTGAGCAAAGCAAGATTCCCATTCGCTGGGTTGAAAAGCTGGAAGACGCTAATGTTCAGCTTTCGTTTACCGACAATGCTTCCGATAAGTACGGCGAGTCCGATTTCGAGGTGCCACCATCTAGCATCAAGAACCTTCTTTCTATTGTAAGCAAACGAGCCGATTTACCCATCGAAGCCTATCGATCTCAGTTATCGAATGAAGTCGTCAAGTTGCTCGCCACTAATAAAGAGAAAAAGGTTCTTGCGAAGGTAAATGCATTCCCAATCCAAAAGGATCTTGGTGCAACGGCGTCCGGCAGGTCAAAGGTAGAATCGGCACTGTCAGTTGTGGCGTTCAATCAAATTGCGCATTCAATTGGCTTTATTGGAGAGATGGAAACACAACCCAAGGAGAACTCGGCATTTGACTTGCTCGAAGCCCCGGAGGATTTCGCCGCCAGTTTCTTTGCTGATTTTTATACGATTAAAGAATATGGTTCCAAAGCATTCCTGAAAGTAATAACCGGTACAGGTCGTGAAGTGTTTAAAGTTACAAACAATATCTCTCCGCGGCCTTCCTGGTGGCTCATTAGCGAAAATCAACGCACTGGCTATGAGTTTGCCATTGCTAGTATCGGCAAAGACCTTGTTACTCAATTCAGCACGTATCACGATCTTGATCCAACGGGCATAACGAAAGAACCAGAAATTGACGTTGAGAACGCCATTAGTGGTGCGACTGTCGTTGATTTCGGTAACGTTGCGAGAGACGAAAAGTCAGATACTTTTACGTTTAAGATCACCAATATTGGTGAAGCTCAATTAACTATATCCTCCATCGTCACTGACCCTGACTTCCAAATCGAGCAACAGCAATATCTGGTGTTTCCAATTTATCTCCCGCCGAAGGCTTGGATCACATTCAGCGTGACCATGAATACGGCAACCGAGGGATCGAAGGAAGGTTACGTCGCGATTTCGAACAACGACAGTGATGAAGATCCTTTCAATATTTTTTTAAAGGGGTTTGTGACGCGTTCAGAGAAGCCCGGATTCTTGACGGTGATCACCCATGGTTGGAATCCATTGCAAGATATTGACCGGACGTATGTAAGCGCTCCTTGGGTTGATAAATACAAACCAATCCTAGACGCCTATGCGGAACAAGAAAAATACAAGGGCAAAGTTAACTCCAAAGTGGTGGCGAATGTGTGGGACTCGGGTGCAGGCTGGAACAATGCGATTTACTCAGCTGTTGTAGCCACTGTTGCTCTTGCTCCACAAGTGCGAGCAGTATGTCCAATCGTTTGTTCCCTCCTGGCAGCCAAGGCGTTAGACTCAATTCCAACATATATGAATTTGGCAAAAAGGAAAGCATTCGAATCAGCACAGGCGATAAAGGAAGTGGTGGAGAAAGAGCTGCCTCAAATGGCCAATCCGCAGGTTCATTTGATCGGACACAGTCGCGGCGGAGCAGTGGTCGCTCTTGCGTCGGGACTTCTTTCCCAAACAACTAAGATATCGCAAGTTACGGTTCTGGACGGCTATGCAACAGACTGGCCAAATATAAGTTCCCTTGCTGGGGATTGGGACATTAACAACTTTTCATTAGGTGACTTTAACGTTAACTACTTAGTAGAACAGGGGCTTGTCCAGTCAATAACGGACAAAATATTTTCGACGATTCCAGAGCCTGTAGCCTCATATTTGTCCGCCCCCGATATCAACGCGCTTTTCCGCGATTGGAAAGCGCCTTATCGAGCAAAGTTCCAAGAGAACTCACTAATTCCAGGTTATCTACCAATTGCAAAACGATCAAACCACATTAACGTCGCCGAACTTTACTTTCGCAGTGGTGATGTGAATTCTCAAAGTCCGAAATCCTATTTAGACAACAGCCCGCTCGGACGATGGAATCCAAATGCCAGTGGTGAGGTTAGTGGGGCACTGCAAACCACTACGATCCCTCTCTCGGAGTTCGCAAGCGTAACGGATTTCTATGATGGTTCATTCGATGTCACCTCGAACATGTTGGCTGCTCAAAATGAAATCCTTAGTCTTTCGGTTTCAGACAATCCGCTGTTCTTGGCCTACCAAGACTATCAGCGAAACACTATCAATGGTTTAAATTTGATTTGGTCTAGCCAAGGGGATGTGTCGTTGGTCGATAATCTGGGAAATCCCGCATTGGAGCTTAGTGCCACAGCAACATCCAAAGCAAGTATTTCACAGGACTTACTTATCCCGAGCGATGTTAACAGAATGTCCTTGAACTTAATTAAACAGTCGTCTAGTGATCGTGGCAGGCTTCGCGTGATCAAGGATGGGGCAATAGTTTTCGAGCGAGACATTAGAGAGCTTGCAACCGGCACAATAGAGATCGATCTTCCTAAGGTTAACAGTCGTATGGAGAAAGTAACCATTGAATACTCCGTTCTGCCGGGAGAACAGAATGGGACTATTCAAATCGATGACCTCAGACTCATTCGACTTTTAAGACTTAATGACTTAAACGCAGTGCCAACCTTTTTGGGCGACGCGGCATCCGTCAGTATTTCAGCAACTGGCGCGGAAAATATTGGAGCAATCGCAAAAACGGTCAAGTTCTACATTGAAAGTAACGACGTCGCTGGCTTACAACCCGAGACGGATCGATTTGTTGGTGAGTCTTCCGTCGTGCCAGGGCAGCGTACATGGACTGTTTCAGCCCCCCACTCCTACTTTCCGTTCAAGGCTACATATTCGCTATACGCTTTCGCAGAGTCAAACGACAGTATTGGACCTACAATTGAGCAAGTCTTTTGGGTAGATAACAGTTATTCACCGCTTACGAATCAGAATAACCTCGACGTTAATAATGATTCGTTGGTATCTCCCTTAGACGCATTGATTGTGATCAATTTCATTAATAGCCGTGGAGCGATCAAACTTAGTGCATCGATACTCCCCTACGAACACTTTGTTGATGTCAATGACGACAGTTATGTAACTCCACTTGATATTCTTATTGTCATTAACGCGATAAACAAAAGAGCGTCAAAGAATGGAGAGGGTGAGCAAGACGTTAGTGTAGCCATCGAAAAATCTGCCAGCTTGACGGATACAATTTTTAGTTCGCTTGAAGACGTCGATTACTTTACTAGAACCGATCGAAAGCTAACATCACGAACAGGGCTACTAACGCCCAGATTGTTTGGAATGCGTTCTACCTGATACCAATCGATATCGTCTCTTTGTGGCCAAAGTTGGACATAAGGTCAGTCTCTCAACTGACGTCCTCTCAACCGAGGACGAGTTGCCACAAGTCGTGGCACATCGCGACAGATTTAGTCGCAATTTGGAAAGTGGTGAAAACCCAGCGTTTTCGGCTGTTTGTAGAGGGCGAAGCATGAATTGGCATTCACCAATTGCCGGCTCGCGATTCGACATACCCCCGAACGCATGGTACAAAAAACCTCCAAGAAGGTTTTTTGGGAGGCTTTTTGTTTGTGGTCCAATCTGTAGCATCAACCCGAGCTGTTGCGCTATTTCGCCAGCATGGAGGAATCATGCGGATGGCTGACGTTGTTCGCAGCGGAATTACTCGGAACACGCTCTACGCCATGCGAGACGTGGGAGAAGTCCTGCAGCTGGCTCGGGGTCTTTACCGGCTTGCTGAGATGCCTCCTCTTGCCCAGTCTGATTTGGTGACAGTTGCTGCCAAAAGTCCACAGGCCGTGATCTATCTGGTATCTGCTCTTTCGTTCCATGAGCTAACGACACAAATTCCACACGAGGTTTGGATTGCCATTCCTCGAAACAGCGAGCCACCAAGATTGGAATTCCCACCGGTACGCACTTCACGCCTTAGTGACGCTGCATATTGCACTGGGATTGAAGGGCATGAAATCGATGGCGTAACGGTGCGCGTCTATTCTCCGGAGAAGACGTTGGTTGACTGTTTCTGCAGACGAAACGAAGTTGGACTAGACGTGGCACTTGAAGCGCTGAAGTCGTACGTCTCGCGACGCAAGGTGAATGTCGACCTGATTATGGAGTATGCGACAAAGCTCAGGGGCATCAAAGCGATACGTCCTTACCTTGAGGCGCTACTATGACTCGCGACATTCCGGCGTCGGTGCGCGGTCGATTAGAAAACGCCGCAAGAGAGTCTAGACGGCCCTTGCAAGAATTGATGCAGTATTTCGTGATGGAGCGATTTCTGTATCGACTAGGTTGTGTGACGCCTTAAAGCGATTCCGCCGTCTGCATTGGCAGAAACATCCGATCGGCTAACTTGGGTAGCGAGATAAACCCAAACTTCGCATAGAAGCGGGCTGCCGCTTCACCTTTTGAGTCCACAACGATCAGGCTAGCCGCAATCTCACTTGCCACACGAACACAACGTGCGATTGCATCTGATAGCAGCAGTTCGCCTACGCCAGGATGGTTAACGTCTCGAGCCAGTCTTCCCACAAGGATCGCGGGAATCTCTGGATAGCGAGGCAGTTTCTTCGTCACCTCTTCAGGTAATTCAGAAAGCGCCACGGATGTTGCGCAGAGAGTATAGAAGCCGATGATTCGCTTAGGATCAGAGCGATCAACTAGTACAAAAACGGCTGATGCTTTTCGCTTCACATCTTGCTTCGCGTACTTGGCAAGGTAATCATTGAGAACTAACACGCCACAATCGAATTGTGTTCGATCATGGTGATTGCCAAGAGGTTCGCAAACAAAGTCCTTCATCGACTTTCGACCCGCTTGCGATAGTTCTCCATGGCAAGCTTCAATTTCTTATTCGGCTTCTTAGGCGTCAACAGCGCGTCGACAAGAATCCGGCTTTGAGCTTGGTCAAGATGGAGCTTCTCATGCTCTTCGACGACCTTCTTAGCTGCGACTTCAATATGAGCGAGAACGAATTCGGAGATAGTACGGCCGCTAAATGCCGCAGCGCGCTCGATTAGATCTTTTTGCTCTTGAGAAACCCGTGTCTCAATTCTAGCTGACTTAGGGGAAGTGTTTGCGGTCGCCATTATTACTCCTTGGATGCGGTGTATTGTACGGCATTTTTCCGTACAAGGCAATTTCGACTTGGTTTTTTTGCAAATCGCTTGGCACGATCTTCCAGCCGTTTTGGGTGAGTCTGGATGAGCAACTCGAGTCCCGTGCAACCTCGATAGTGTTACTCGCTAAACTTTTTGTGTAGGTCTATGAGTGGTCCGTAGTTTCTGAGATCCGCTTGCTTCATGGCTGCAATGTACTCACCTCAGATCGGACTTTCCGTATCACGGAGGTCGGTGGCAGGCCAAATGGTCACTGGTTGGTCGTGTTGCATCAGCCAGATGTTCGCGAGGAGTCTTGCCCACCGACCGTTGCCATCCTCAAACGGATGTACCCAAACCGCGCGATGATGAAACTCGGCAGCGGTCGCAATTACCAGTTCGCCGGTTTCGCTATGCCGCTTCTCTGATTCGATGGCAATGACGCCGAGTTCAGCACTAACAATTTTCGGGCTCACGCCGATGTTCTTTTGAGTGGTTCTAATTTCTCCCGCCCAACTCCAAATCGATCCCAGCATCTCTCTATGCAACTCCAGAAGCCAACCGAAGGTAAATGGCGCGAGCTTGTGGCTTGGTTTGCTCAACAAGTACTTCTCGGTTACTCGCAGGATCGACTCGAACTCACCTGGTCCGCTCGGCATTCTCGCTACTAGGCCTAAAGCGTCGGCTCCATAACGAAGAGCAAGCCTCGCTTCTGCTACGTTGTTGGTACAGCAAATCTTGACTCTCGGTCTTAGTGTCGGTTCCAACGAATGCTCCAAAGGGTGGTATTTATGGGGTTGATTTGGCGGCAAATCAACGTCGAGAGACTATGTTCGCTTTTCAGGAACCAATCTGCACTTCGGCACTCGGACTAAATTTTGACACGATTAATTGGGAATAAGTAAGGCAAAACACCCATGTTTACCAGAAAAGTCGGATTTACTACGGAGTAAATTGCGACTTTTGGGTGAATTTGCGTTGCTGCGATTCACTAAAAATGCCATATTTACTCGGTAGTAAACATCCTGGTTTGAGTGAATCCATGACATCATCTCCGCCAAAATTTGATCGCTTACTTTCGCAAATACTTGCAGAGTTTGGGGCTTTCCAAGTGTTACCGGTCCCGCGTGGAAGTGATCCGGAAGGCGACGTTCGTGTTAGTGGGCCGGCTGGTTTAGACTTCCGGCTTGAATTGAAAGAGTATAAACGAATCACGCCTGCAACCGCTGAGTCCGCTTGTTTGACGCTGAGGCAACAAGCACATCCTGCGGGTTCGCAGCCTGTGCTCTTTGCGCCTGTAGTATCTGATCGGACTTCTGAGATTGCGACCAAGCATGGGGTGTCGTGGATGGACTACGCCGGAAACTGCCGTCTGGTGTTTCCTGCATATGGAATCTACGTTCGTCGTAGCGGCATTGAAAATCCGTTTGGCAAGCAACTACCGAAAGTACTGAACGTCTTTTCTTACAAGTCCAGTCGCGTCGTACGTGCTATGTTGCAGGAGCCACTGCGTGGCTGGCAGTTAAATGAATTGGCAGCTCACCCCGACGTTCGTGTGAGTCCCGCATTGTTGTCTCGTATCAAGCGTTCTCTCGTCGAGAGCGGTTATGCGGTGATGCAAGGAGGACAGATTCGCTTAAAGCGGCCGGATGATTTATTGGATGACTGGGTGAATCACTACCGAAACCACAAGCCGAGAGAATACGGTTTCTACATGCGAGGTGAACTGGAGCATATTGAGCAACAGATTGCGCTTTGGTGTTCAAAATCCACCAGCCAGTTCGCAATCTCACGCTTCTCGGCCGCATGGCGATTGGCACCTGAAGTACGCTATAACGTAGCGAGCTTTATCGTTCCCACACGAGCGATGCTGGCTGAACAATTCATTGATCTCAGCACCAACTACGGAGCACGCAAAGTCGACTCGGGTGCCAATCTCGCCCTGCAAATCTCGGACGATGAAAGTTGCTTTAGCAATCGACTCGGGGAGCCAATTCCAACTACTTCACCATTGCAAACGTACCTAGACTTAAGAGCGATGGATGGTCGTGGTGAAGAAGCGGCCATGGCGATCTACGAGAAATACTTCAAGCAACAATTCATGGAAGCGACTGAACACTATGAAGGAAACTGAAGCGGCCCGAGCCGTTTTGCTTGAGGTACTTAATGCGCTCGGTGCGATGCGTGATGACTTGGTAATTGTCGGTGGATGGGTCCCGGACCTACTGTATCCGGAAAGTAATCATATGGGATCGTTAGATGTCGACTTGGCGGTATCTCCCAAGGCGATAGGTGGGAACGCATATTCCTCGATCTGCGAGCGTTTAACGCAACTCGGCTACACGATGCGGCAATCGCCGACTCGATTCTTCAAGCAAATTCCTGGAACAGCTAATCCGATCAAAATTGACTTGATCACAGGCTTGTACGTCTCCCAGCAGAGGCAGGAATCGATACTAGTCGACGAGATTCGCATTAACGCTCTTCGCGGTGTCGATTTGGCATTCGAAGCATCCGAAACGATCACCCTTTGTGGAAGAATGCCAGACGGCTCCGTCAATCAAGTGACCGCTCGTTTGGTTGCCCCAGAGGCATACATCTTGATCAAGGCGATTACGATGGACGAACGAACCAAAGATAAGGACGCATACGACATTGCATTTGTTTTGAACCACTACAAACCCTCTCTCGCCAACTTAGCAATGAAAGTTCATGGGATCTCGATGGCAGGTATTGGTAAGGAGGCTTTAGAATTGCTGCGAGCCAAATTTCGTACGTTCGATTCTGTCGGGCCAGTATGGGCTGGACGGGCCGCTGCAACTGCTGGCGAAGACGCGGTGCAGTTTCAACGTGCGGCATACGAAGACGCAACGGAGCTATTCAGACCTCTCGATACGATTTGAATCGCCCATTCCCCATGTTCTGTTAACCAAGTGACAGACCATTCGAAGGATCGACTCGAACTCAGCTTCATTGAGTTGGCGACGCATTTTGATGGTCTTGATTTTCAAACCCGACCCATCAAGGGGTGTATCGTCGTCTTTGCCGGCACGGCTATCGCTGATGTTTTAAGAGTTAGGAAGCCCAGAGCTTTCGACTGGACGATGCGATTCGCGCCTTGGTGGCTTCCAGATGCTCTTGGGCAGAAGCTGCGGAGAGGGCTTGGGATTCTAAAGCTACGTTCCCCTGTGTAAGCGCGATCAAGCGCTGAGCCTTTTGCGTAGCGATGGAATCTTTGAATCCTTCAGCCGGTATCGCCAACAAATCCATCTTCATTCCGAGTGCGGAAAGAACAGCTTGAAGATTGGAAACGGAGTAATTCTCATCTTTCCCTCCGAGAATGCGAATCACAGTTGCCCTTGATACGCCACTGCGGCGAGCAAGATCCGAAATCGACATCTCGAGTTCGTTAACGCGGCTTTGTAGTAGCGTAGATAGCGATATAGGTTAACAATCGATAGGGACTTCAAGCGAGAGACCGAAAGAACGGATCAAACTGATATTGTTGCATATGTGAAACAAAAGGCAATTGAAACCTGTCGGAAAGACTCTCGGTAAATAGTGCGTAAGTGCTTTTGTGCAAAGTACTTGCGTCTAATTCAAGTATCTCGCGAGCGGTTTGAAAAGAGTTCGGTTCACTCAACTGAATTGGGTGGTTACTAACAGTTTTCTACCCACGTGTAAACAAAAAGGCTGGTGTTGTCATGACACCGGCCTTTTTTCGTTTTTCCACCAGTCTTTTCGTTATTCGGCCGGTTTCTCGCGGCTCTCTCCCGGTCTCTGTTGGACATAACCTGACGGTCACACCCAAAAGCCATTTCGAGGCCAAAAACGCCCATTTTAGCCAAAAGTCTCTCGACTCTCTGAAGGTCGAAAAATCCGGGTTAACATCAAAGTCTCTAATCGATCATAACCCCACGGTTTTTCGTGCAGCTTGTTTTCTGGGTTATGAGGAATAGAGACTTTTTTACGAAAATGCCCAGCGGAAAAGTCGATCAGCCACAAATACAACGGGAAGCGAGCCCTCCCTCAGCGTCTTCGACGACGGAAGTACTATACTCATATTTCTTCCAATCGAAAGAACATCGAAGCACCGGCCGAACTTTAGTAATCACTTAGTAGCCACTTCCGACACTTATGGTCTCGTAAAGTCCACGTTTGCTTGTTTCGGACTCTATGAAGCAATAAGATGTCGTCTCCCGGCATTATGTGAACGTCGGGAAGCTTAAGAACAAGTTCGCAGAAAACAAATGTCGTACGACCTTTCAGTCCACTTGACCACCAAGCGAATGCCCACTCCGCAAGAGTGGCAGACGTCGATCGCGCGGCACGGTTTTCCGCTCAGGATCGACACAGAATTCGACGTAACGGCTCTATCTGGTTGGCTTCCATGCGAGTACCAGGGCAAGGAGGGCGGCTTCGAGTACCGCTATGCGGTTCTTGACGATCAGGAGTTGAGTGAACTGGAAGTGCCCCAGCGCTTGCCATGCATGATTTCGTTCTCCGCGAGCGCACGGGTTCGCGAGGAGTTTCTGAGCGCTGTCATCTCGGCGGCAGTCTTGGCTGAAATCACCGAAGGCTTGGTAGTAGATCCGCAGGAGGGCGGCAGTCACGAAAGCACGCACGCGATTCGATGGGCGAAGGATGTTGAAAGTAGTTTCCAACACGATCGGACGATTCCGCGGTGTTCGCATCAGCCCTCAAATGCCTCTGCTCCGTGGTGGAAGTTCTGGTAACCGCCTGGCTGTACAATAACAACAATGACATGCGAACCACGCAATGCAGCGGACTCGCGATAAACTCGGTCGGTATGGTTCGCCGATGGTCGCGAGCCGCTGATTTCCAACGTTAGGCGATTCCACCCGTCACTAAATCAAATGTCCAGCATCGCCACCTTCTACATTCTTTCCGAAGCCAATCGCTCAGCGTTTGCCGACGCTCAGCGCGATCAGAAGACCGTCACCTACAAGCGCGGATTGTTCGGCACCAAGGAGATTGTGACCGGAGACCGGTTTCTCTGGGAGTATTTGGACTCCGCAACCACAGGTAAAACCGACTTCGACTTCTCAGGGTTCGCTTTCATCGACTACCTGCTCTCGTTCGTCACGGCATCTCTCCCCGAGCACCTTAACGTTGCCCTGAGAAGCGCCATGGTCGACGACCACTACTTCGTCATCTCTGTGGATTTCGCGTCAAGCTTTGCGGAGTATCTCCGCTCACATCCACCCGATGTGACCGCGCTTCAAGCTTTTGTGGCCGATAACAGCCCAGACGCCGACGAGGAGTACATTGGCACCCTCCGCGAGACTCATGACTTTCTCGTCAGGTGGTTTGGCAGCATTGACCGGAACAGCTTTGGCGTGATTCACATTACGTTTTGATCCCATGTATTCAGCTGACGTGCCTAACAACGCAATGCAGCGGACTACGCCGATGTCGGATGGGATGCGTTGGCGGGCTATGCCGCGAATGAAGAGTGTCCACCGGACTTTGACACGTTTGGTCGATCCAGTCTAGCTCCGCATCCCATCGCTGAGCTGCCGCTTTGTAACTGGCTCGCGTGTTTGCGTGAGCACGCTTGGGTGGAAGATCGATTACCGCAATCACTCGTCTCATGAATCGGCTCCCACAAGAGTTGGATCAGGATGATGAAATGGGATTCTGCGCGATGGGCATAGTCCACACTGTGGGATCGGACCTGTTGCGATGAACGTCCGAACCTCTGCATCGGTCGCGTCGGGTGAACATGCTCGATAGTCCCGGAAGAGTTTCCATCGGGGAATGTCTTCAAGCCGCAGTCGCTTTTCTAGTAGGGAGTAAAGCGATAAAGCAGGGCATTTAAATAGTTGATTTCGATGGAGCTGCGTGCAGGTCTTTTGCATACAGATTTTGAAAGCAGCATCGGGCTTGGACTCGAACGGCATCGGTTTACCCTGCAGCGACCGTTCGGCAACGCCGGTGGAGATGATTCATCAAAATGAGAAGAAGTTAATTTTTTACGTCAATGTTCAAGCCCAAAACGAGATAGTCTGAGACTGCTCAGGTCAAGACTCTTTGCCGCTGTGCCTACAGACATTCCCCTGAGTCTAATCGATTCGGCGACATCATCTGGTGAGTGGTTGCTGTTTCAAGTAACCGATTTATTTATTATTTAACGGCACTCTCGCTTCGTATTTACTCAAAGCAGTGAGGATCGGTGCCTTTCGAACTCACCCAAAAACTTTGGCAAAACCTCAAAAAGTTCGAGTCCTGTATCCTGATCGATATCGCTGGGGCATTTCTGACCAGCATGATCACTCTGGCGTTGTTCGCGACCAAATCTATTCCTACAGGAATGCCATCGTGGACCCTCATCCTCCCCATACCACCATAGCATGCGGATCCACATACGGTGGTCTATTGAAGTTGAGTAGCTGTTCCCAGATCGACTTTAAACTCAAGACACCTGGGTTTGCAAACAAGCGTTCATTATCGGAGCAAGAGGATATAAGCGAAAATCAAGAGCAGAGCGGTTTCTTCATCTTTGGGAATGGCGATGACACGAGGGCTATATTTGCCGGGTACATCCGACACCGCGTGAAGTTTACCGTTGCGATGCAACTCCATCCGATTCTTCCTGGCGTCATACAACACGTGATTATCGTCTCCGTTCCAGGGGAATCGAAAACCACCCAGCCCTAAAAGCTGGGTGCGTTCGATTGCAAAGCTTGCTTCGCCGTCGACAACGACTTCGATCTGGCCATTGGACCGATGGATATCTTGCGTATCGCGAAAGTGAACCGCGGGCCCACTTCCCTCCCATTCCGCGATACGACCCCGACGAAGAATCTTGAGACCAAAGACCGAATCGTCTTGCCGCGACAGCAAGGTCCAGTAGGCAGACATTGAATTGGTTGGTGGCGAAAGAACCCACAGATCGTAGGCCTGGGGGGCCAAGCCGCTCAGGTGTGAAAGACTCCATAGTTCACTCAAGGAGGCGTCTTGTAGTCGAATTGCCTTGGCTCGCTGGGCCCTGAAAACGAGAAAGAAGAGAAGGGCAATACCGCCGATTATCCCGGACGTTATCGTCGAAAACCAAAAGATGATTTGCCTCTCTTTGCGGGCGCGATCCTCTCGCCTCTGCTGGTCAAGCGCCTGACGTTGCGGTGGAACTTCCTCGCGCGCGATAGGTGCGGCTGCGTTCTCCTGCGCTTCCAGGGAATGCACCGAGACAAGAAGACCCAAGAAAAGATATACGATTAAGAACTGATATCGAGGAATCACGCCAATCTCCCGAGAAATTACTCAGTTAAAGGCGACTAACATAGCCGAAACTGACTGAGAAACAAAGCATCGCGTCGTGCTGACGTCTGCCTGCGTTCTTGGCCGAGTACTCCGGTGACACACTGTGGGCGGCTGACAATCGACTCCACCAGATACTTGCGGTTTCAGTGGTAGGGGAACGTACAGACAGCTTGATACCGAAAAGAACTTGATCAAGCCGGCTTCGTTTAGCGATCTCAAAGAATGCCAAACTAAAAATGGTTTGGAGCACCAGTCCAGCAATGAGTTCAGGCGTATACTCCAGATTCAGCTGATAAACGACTGCGGATGCCAAGAGTGCCATGGTGAAGTGAATAATGTAGCTGCAATAGACTGCTTGGTTCAGATAGCGGTAATGGGCAATCACGAGTACAACGCAATTGCGTTTCATACATCGGTGACCAATAAAAAGAACGCCTGGTTTAGACCTCATTCGGAAAAAATCTGAATCAGCACGTTGCAACGTTGAATCAACTTTCTACTACGCAGCTTAGGGAAGCGATCGAATGGTTCAGGACGCTACCGTGATATGTGGGACAACGGGGAACCGGACATCGCGCAATCGAATATCCTGTACGCGGCGAGCAGAAATCCCTCCGCAGAGTCGCCTGTTATCTCGGATAACACCGAAATTTCCTTGTTGTACCGAATTGATCTCGGTATAAACCGTATTCTCCCAAGATGATCTCGGGTGAATAACAAGTTCTGCGAATCAAGCGATCCAAATCAATGCCCGTAAGTTGCAATGATCGAAACCTGATTACCGATTGGGGCGGTGTGCTCAGCTGGGACGAGATTGTCGCGTTACACGTTACCAAAGTTGACGGCATCGATCACACTGTGACTATCCTTGAATTCGACTGTTTGAATGGCGAATTCATCGAGGTCAATGCTGACACTTTAGGGTTCGACGTGCTCCGATGTAAACTTGCAGACTACCTACCACTACCAATCGATTGGTATGACCAGATTGAAGCGACGCAGATCGGTGAATCGCTGACATTGTTTGACCGACGCACCAGGACATCTTAGCTATCCCACTAACCGTTTGAAGTTATAATCCGCAGAAATCGGGTAAGGGTGGTCATTGCTGACCACCCTCCCCACACCACCGTACGTGCGGATCCGCATACGGCGGTTCAACGAAGATGAGCAAGCTCTGCCCATAATGTCTTGAGACTCAAGACTCCTTGATCTGCTAGCCAAGCGTTCGTCATACCAACTCCACTTGCGATCGTCTTGGCCATGTGCCAAGGTCCTTTGCGACTTATGCCGTGGCGAATGGCTTGCCGCCGTGAGACGCCCAGGGCTATTAGTTCTCGGATGCGTGTGCGAACGTGTCGCCAACGTTTCCAGTATCTTCGATCCACGAGAGCGTTTGTTCGCGCAATGGTCTCTGAACTCAACGAAGCACTCGTTGAGCAACGTATCTCAAAGACAAAACGCCGACAAATTTGTACCTCATTCGTCTATTCCCTTTGTAATACACTAGACCAACGGTGGGTACGAATCGACGGTCAAACATACTTTCCACTGCTTGCATTTAGTAAAACGTTTTTCGACATTGGGGACTCAATCGAAAGCGTTGCTCCGATCCAAATGCCTGATAGAGACGTGGCATTTTATGAGATGCTTGGAGACGAGACGGATTGGCTGTTTGACGAATGCAAGGAAGTCACGCCACCGAGCATATACGGTGGGATTGGCCAAGAGCTTCCCGATGAAGAGTTGCCACCCGAGCCGGAGCCGGAAAAACTTCGCATTCCTTGTCATGTTTGCAATGGAACGGGCAAATGTTTTTGCTTGCGAAAGGGGCCCGGTAACTCGGCCGGTTGTCCGCGTTGTGCCACAAGCGGCAATTGCCGACACTGTGGAGGCACGGGAGTGGCAAACCACGGATTACCATGCGATGGAGATAGGGGCCCGGTTACCCGGGACCCCTCTCACAACACCTAGCATGCGGGACAACACTAGGTGTTTCACCTCTTAGGAGCAACCACGACGTTGCTCGACAGAGGGAAATTTGGTTGGAGCGGACTCGATGATGTTTACCGTTGTGATACATACTTAAGTGCGAAGCTCGCAGAGACGAAATACAAATGGCCACGAATATAAAGAAACCGCTTGTTGGCCCTGGACGTTTCCAATGGAATGCCGGTGGATGGTACGGTTCGTCTTTGGGTAGTTCAGCATGGATGGTGATCACTTCATGCTTTCTGGTCTTTCACAACCAACCGCTAATTGCG
>JAPLNI010000031.1 GCA_026692865.1 Planctomycetota bacterium | reverse complement strand
CGAGCGACGTTGAGAAAAGAAATACTCTCGTGTGACAACGGAACCGTTTGGTTCACAAAGACTTCTTAGATAGGTAACCGACAGATAAGTCTAAAAGCTACGCCAAGACGGAGCATTCCAAATTTGGAGTGCTGTGACTTGTCACAGCTTTCGGGCCAGCGATGTTGAGAAAAGAAATATTCTCGTGTGACAACGGAACCGTTGGGTTCACGGAAACTTCTTAGATAGACAACCGATAGATAAGTCTTAAAGCTCCGCCAAGACGGAGCACTCCAAATTTGGAGTGCTGTGATTTGTCACAGCTTTCGGGCGAGCGACGTTGAGAAAAGAAATATTCTCGTGTGACAACGGAACCGTTTGGTTCACAAAGACTTCTTAGATAGGTAACCGACAGATAAGTCTAAAAGCTCCGCCAAGACGGAGCATTCCAAATGAAAAATGCTCGGTAATTCATTGTGAACTACCGAGCATCTTCATTTTGTTTATTCGGTTTGAGACCGACTTAACAAGTCAGACTAGAACGTGAAGACCATGTCTGTTCCGAAGATCGCTTGGCTAGCTTTGTTGCTCTCCAAGAATCCGAATCTTTCTCGGTCGAAGACCCAGCGAACTTCAGGTCGGAACATGAGGTTAGCAGAAGCCTTGAGGTTGAAGCCAACGGTGTAGTTGTACAGATCGTCGTTACGAACGTTGTTGAAACCAGCACCGCCGAAGTTGAACCACTCGAAACGCTGTCCGAAGGAAACACAATCATTGATGCTGTAGATCAAGTAATTGATGTTACCGAACGTGTTACGTTGTGGTCCGCCACCGCTATTTGTTGTGTACAAAATATCCGTTTGCGAGATGTAGGTCAGCTTGTCAGTCAAAGCGGAGGTCAAGAGGAAGCTGTTAAGTGCTCCATCTTCTCCAACAACCTTGCCGAATCGACCGAAAGTTGTCGCGTAAAGGAACGATGTCTTGTCGGTCAACTGTCGCTTGAATCCACCGAGGTAAGCACTACCGTTACGCTCGTAACCGGAATCCCAACCAGAAGTCCAGCCGTTGTACAACACGGTCTCTTCGTCGAGATTGTAAGTTGTGAGAGCACCGGTGTGGGTGAAAGGCTCAGCATTGTAGAAGGTAAACTGACGGCTGTAGAAGAAGTTGCCGGTTGATTGAACAACTTCATTTCCGATTATCGTGAAGAACTTACCAACCTTTGCGCTGAAGTCGCCGCTAGCGATTTCACCGTAAGCTTGTGGAATTGCATGGCCGTAAGCAAAACCGTTGTCCCAGAGGTTATCCCACTGAGTTGCGGTTGCACCGACACCGAAAGCTTGAGTATCAGGACCATCGGTACCGTAAATGTAGTCAATACGTCCGCCGAGACCCAATCCTTCGCTGCCATCAGCAATCTTCTCAGCATAGAACCATTGCTGGCCCAACTGAACGCGACCATCGTAGTTGTTGAAGTTGAGATTTGTGTTGGCCGAGTGGTATCCCACGCTTGTCCAACCACCGAACGTCCAACCGCAAACATCGCCATCACAGAGCTTCCATGGCTCGCCAAGGTCACAGCAACCAAGAAGGCCAAAGCCTGCTCCGCATCCGCTTCCTAGTCCGTCACATCCGCTTGTATCACAGCTAGCGTCGCTGCAGCTTCCGCTTTCGCATGGTGCTGCTGCGTCTTCGCTGAAGTAAGAAACTGATTTGTATGGGGAGCCGTTTGACTGGGCTTGTTGACCCATAGCCGTTCCCCCAAAGCAAGCGCCGGCGATCATCGCACTCAACGCTAATCTGCTAATTCTCATCGTTCTGGAACTCCTATCCTGAACCTTGTTAAGCTTGGTTTGGCTGAACGGTCAAAAAGGCTTTAAGACCGTGCCGTCGACGAACATGCCGCAATGAGGGTTGCCGCTTAACCTGACCCGGTGAAGGTCGGGACGCTTGACCATCCATGATCGCGTTTCAAAGGTAGGTATCGGGGACTTGGCTAAAAAAAGTTCATGCAGAATCTGGGTGTCGGCACGTTCGGTACAACCGGCAACCGCAGTTTTGGCAAAGACTGCGGCCTACGCAAGCTTTTAGGAACGCTGGTTTTCGCGTTTTGTTTGCTATCAAACTACATTCTCATCAAAATGAACCGTGTTACTCGCTCTTCATCTTGTGATTCGCGGGGGACTTTTACGTGTTGCAGTAGATGGCTTTGGGAATCATTGGACGTCCATAGAAATAGCCCTGAGCGAGCTGGAAGCCGATGTCGCCGCAGACTTCCGCTTCTTCTGCGGTTTCGATTCCCTCTGCGAGAGGAGTCACACCAAGGTCGAGAACAATACGAACCAAAGATGCAACCATACGCTGCCGTTCTGGCGTCGCTCTATCGATGTTCCGAATGAGAGACATGTCGAATTTAAGAACGTCTGGTGGAGATTCGATAAGCTCTGTCAGTCGGTTTTGACCCGCTCCAAAGTCGTCGTAAGCTATATTAACCTGGATGTCGCGCATCGCTTTACGCAATTCTCGCATCGCCACCGGATTTGTTACCGCCGCCTCGTGAATTTCAAGCGTGATCGGCATGTCGCCAGCATATTCACGGGTTGCCGCAACATTTCGAACGAGATCGTCGCGATCTAGCTCGAGAGGATGGGTATTTAGATACATTCTATTCATATCGGGGAGGCTCAAGGCTTCGCGGATTCCTTCCCATCGCAGCATTTGACTGAGTTCCACCTCCATGTTCAATCGCGAAGCGGCCGAAAACATGGCGGCTGAGGTTTCGATACCAAACATACGGCTGCGAGCAAGCACTTCAAATCCGCGGACCGATGCATCACTAACATCGATAATGGGCTGGAAAAAGGGTGTTACCATTCGCGTTTCCATCATTCGGTCGAACTGGATCAACGCGAGCGCCTGATCACATATATTTTCCGAGATGGTATTTGTTGCAGTCGCGTGATCGTCGCATCGGACGCGGAAAGCCACGTCTGCGATCTGCACTAAATCATCAACCTTCAAGACAACTGGGGACGTGACTCGTTGCCCGTTGACATAGGTACCGTTGGTGCTTTGCAAGTCCTTAAGAATTAGTTTGCCTTCGTGAATATCCAGTTCCGCATGCTGGCTAGAGACCGCTCGGGAACTAAATTGCAGACTATTGCCGGACTTTCGGCCAATCGAAAATGGAATCGGGTGAACGACCGTTAATGGGCTCGTTTGCTGCGAGGGATTGGCGCTGGCGAGAATCCACACGACCGGGCGGTCGACCTCGCTCGAAAGACGTGGAATAGTAGTTGCGATAGAAGCTGGATATGCCATTTTCGTACTCTCTACTGACCTGCTGAACTGAGCTTACTGAACTGAGCTTACTGAACTGAGCTTACTGAACTGAGCTTACTGAACTGAGTTTGCGAACTGGTCTACTAAACTGGTCTACTAAATAGTTGCTACTCCTCACACATTGAAAAGGCAGTCAACTCTCAAACTGTCAACTTCGTTATGTCTGTAAGGGCTGTAGCGATTGAGCCATTCACCTGACGTTGTTTCTTTACGCTTCTCCGCCAGAACCCGAGGTAATTTAGGTCATGAAAATCGCGATGTCAGTCATTTTCGGAATTTTATTGATCCCGTTCATCTAGCTGACAATCAGGGAACCGATAACCAATTGGTTGAGGAATCCTTGCTTTTAACCGTGATGGGCAATTCATTCATGCAGTCATCTAACTTTAGAAAAGACACCGACTTGTTCGCAGGCGACGTGCTACCGTCGGTTATGAACGACGGTGCTTTCTGGCCTTCAGAGCCAAGAACCCTCCAAGAGGCGGGTATCACCGAGATGCTGCTGGAATCTTTGATCACTCAGCAATTATTAAATCACGGCACATTGAGTGGCCGAAATCTCGCTGAACGAACAGGCCTCGCGTTCGGAATCATCGAGCTCGGAATCGTTGCATTGCGGATGAGGCAACTGGTAGCTCATGCCCGTCCCGCTCCACTGAACGACTTTTACTATTCGCTTACTGAAAACGGGCAGCGCCGCGCTTTATCGCTTCAAAAAGTTTGTTCCTACAGTGGACCAGCGCCCGTGCCGCTGATGGACTATATCTTGAGTGTGGAAGCTCAGGCTCGCCACTTCGAGCCAGTTACCGAAGACCTTCTAATTGATGCCCTCGATGGCGTAACCTACGATCCAGCATGGCTTAGTCTACTTGGGCCAGCGGTCAACAGCGCATCAGGGATATTCTTGTATGGATCGCCGGGTAATGGAAAAACAACAATCGCGAAATGCCTCACTGCTTGCCGGGGTGAAGAGATATGGATTCCTCACGCAATTATCGATGATGGCAGCATCATCAAACTGTTTGACGCTTCTTATCATTTCCCCTTGGCCAGTCAAGCAAGTTCTTCGCGAGTCACCGCCAATCGAGAACATGACCGTCGATGGATTCGTGTCCGCCGACCAACCGTGATCGTCGGTGGAGAACTAACGCTGGAACACTTAGAGGTGCGTCACGATGCGCGTAGCAATGTTAGCGAAGCACCTCTTCAACTTAAAAGCAATTGCGGTTGCCTCTTGATCGACGATTTTGGACGACAGCGTGTTGCTCCTGCAGACTTACTGAATCGATGGATAGTTCCTCTTGAAAGTCATATCGATTACCTAACTCTCCCAACCGGAAAGAAGATTGGCGTTCCCTTTGAGCAGACGATTATCTTTTCGACAAATCTTCAACCCGAGTCTCTCGTCGATGAAGCGTTTCTTCGAAGAGTACATTGCAAGATTGAAATCGGTGATCCTTCGCGCGGCGAATACATCGAGTTATTCCGCCGCGCCTGTCAGGGGCTCTCGATTGATTGGCGACCTGATGTAATTGACTCCTTCTTGGAGCGTCATTACCGATTAAAAGGCAGACCGTTACGTAGATGCCATCCTCGCGATTTACTTGCACAAGTTATAGCCCTTGCCGCATATCGCAATGAACGGTGCGAACTTCGTATGGAGTTTCTCGATTTGGCATGCATCAACTATTTTGGACTTCAATCACCATCCCTCAACAAACTCAACAGTCGAGATTCGATCACCGGGCAGACACCCCAGCCTGTGCCGGTTCACACGGAAAGAAATCTCTCAAGACCAACCAACGCGAACCTTAATTCGGCGACTCCCGCTCAGCCAGCTTTTCCGACAGCAAGAACCCCGTTGCCATCGGCCAACCGCCCTGCGCCCCAAACCTTGCCGATAAATGTCAACATGAGTTCCGTCGGGCTCAACGCAACCAACTACGTTATAAACAATCCCTAATATGCTTTGCCGCACTTGTTCATTTAGTAGGTATCCCTAATGGCTTCGATAATTGCCGGCGCAGAGATAGGCTTTGAACCGATCCCCGGCTACGTGCTTCGCGATAAGATCGGAGTGGGTGGCTATGGAGAGGTATGGCTGGCTGATGCTCCCGGTGGACTAAAGAAAGCGATCAAGTTTGTCTTTGGGTCGGTCGACGAGGAGCGTGCGTGCAATGAACTGAAATCGCTCCAGATAATTCGAGAAGTCCAACATCCCTTTATCATTTCGCTTGAGCGTATCGAAATCGTCGACTCGCATTTGATTGTTGTCACGGAACTAGCTGACGGATCACTTCTTGATCGATTTCGGGAATTTCACGAACGCGGCCTAATAGGTATTCCTCGCGAACGGCTCATTGAATACATGAAAGACACCGCCGATGCGCTTGACTTCTTATGCCAACGACATGACTTGCAACACTTAGATGTGAAACCTGCAAACTTATTGCTCGTCGCAGACCGAATCAAAGTCGCCGACTTTGGTCTCATCAAAGATGTTCAACGCAACAGCATGTCGCTCATGGGAGGTATGACTCCTACGTACGCAGCTCCAGAGATGTTCGATGGTCGACCGGGACGCTACTCGGATCAATATTCTTTGGCGATCGTCTACCAGGAGATGCTAACTGGCGGACTCCCTTTTCGCGGCCGGACAACCGCACAACTTGCAACGGAACATTTGCACAAAGCTCCAAACCTAGAAGAGCTGCCCGCCGCAGAACGTCCCGTCATTGCCCGAGCACTATCAAAGAAACCAAGCCAACGCTTCGGTTCATGCCGCGACATGATTGATGCACTCATAGCCGCTCATCAACAATCATTACCAAACGCTCCCGCATCCGGAAACGTCCCACTCAGGAAAGGTTCTCGTAAAGCCGTCGCTGCGAAATCCACACCAGTTCGACCACTCGCAAGATCTGAAAATCAATCGCAATCGTCCCTCGATCCCAAACAAACAAAACCCTGGTCTTCAAAATCGCCCGAGATAGAGACCACGGAAACTTGTGAAGTCATTTGGCTTCCACCACTTGATCTCAGTCAAGACATAAATCCGACACTCTCTCCGGCTCTCTTCATTGGCTTTGGTGGAACTGGCGCGGAAATACTTACATCTCTTCGCAGCCGACTTCAATCCTCCGACATCGATCTTCGAGAACACAAGGATTTAGGCTGGTTGCTCGTGGATACTGATGAAAAGACCGTTCAGCTTGCGACCGATGCAGGAACCAGCGGTCGTCTTCATTATGAACATATACTTTTGACCCCATTAAAATCATCGCAACAATATCGTGAGCGAGCTCAAGAACCTTTTGCTCCTTTATCGCGTCGCTGGCTTTATAACGTTCCGCGATCGCAAAATACTGAAGGGATTCGCCCTCTAGCGATGTTGGCCTATCTTGATCACGCTCAACTGTGCCAAAGTGTTTTGGAACAGATCATTCTGAATCTCTCTGCGCGGATGCATGAGTCTAGTTCCGCGGATTTACCCAAGCCACCAATCCGCGTTTATCTTCTAGGCTCTGTACACGGTGGAACAGGAAGCGTTTTGAGTATTGAGTTTGCTTTCTTGATTCAACAAATGCTCAAAGATCTCAATCTCTCTGCGCAAATCCATTTAGTTCTCACTGCGGCAAGTCAAAGCAACATGATCGCGTACGAACTTGCAACAGCTGCAGGCGTCGCCTGCTTGAAGGAACTCAATCACTACTCCTTTAGTGCTGGTCTTTACCCAGGAATTCCATCACTTCCTGATTTTCGACCGACTAAGACTCCTTGGGAAAATGTGTTTCTTGTTCACGGCGGCAAGCTAGGCGACACCACATTGTGGTATTCTGCGATCGAACAAGTGGTAGATTTTCTATACATGGATGCTTGCACCGCGCTAGGCGGAATCCTTGATGAGCAACGTAACTCAAATAGCAAATCTACAGACGAAGCTGAGCATGGAACTATAGCTAAAGCAAACAAGTTAGTCGCGAGTAATACTAACGATCACGAGTGGGCGGATTGGCTGCGGACTATAGGATCTGAGAGGATTAATCTCACCTCCAAGTTGTCTCCGGAGCCCTTGGTGAAGTATCTGAGTCTCCAAGCTCTTCAGCCCTGGTTATCAAAACTCGCAACAACGCGAAAGATTGAACCAGAGGCTCAACGAGTAGCAACTATTTCGCAGATCGATTACTTCGTCAATGATCTGTTTCGTGAGAATCGCTGGACCGCACAGTCTTGGGTTCGGCTGTTTACAGAAACACTGATGAGCGGTAACGATACCCAAATAGCTAACGAGGCTACGTCACTGAGTGATTTGGTATACGCGATCGATGTGAAGTCTACCGACTTAGATCATGTTGTGAATCAGCTAGGTCTTTCAATTGAAGTTTCACAACGCCAAGCGAACGGGCTACTTACCTCGTCGTCCGAAAGTCTATTCCATGCCATCACTAGTCGATGGTTAAAGTCGAGTGACCGATGGTTGAGCCTTGCTGAACTGCTCGAAGAAGTAAGCCAGCGATTCAAGAAGCAACATGTTTCCCTCAATACTGTCGCTCAACGCTTTCGTGACACGATCTCAATCCTTCGACAAAATCAAGGCTCGCCGGGAAAACAAGAAACTAACGCTTCCGAACAACTAAATGCTTCAAAAATCGAAAATCAAATTCTTGGCATTGAATTTCAAGCAGCTTCACATCGGTTCGCCGGGCAACTATTACTACGTCTAAGTCAACATGTCCAATCGTTGGCGATGGTGTGGAACGCTCAGTCGAAAGGACTCCTCGATCAATTCAGGCTATGGACGCATGCACTTGCAAACGATCTTGACATAACAGTGGACGCCAATGGCCTGATTCGCGACGATCGGACTTCGGTTCCTGGTTGCTTCCGAGGCGCTCGCAACGCAGTCCAGCGAGAGATCGAAAGCCAACTTTTACTTTTTGTTGAAACGCGGTTCTCTCAAGCGTTAAAAAGCCCATCAGCTTCTCCTTCTACTATCAACTCAAAAGAAACAAATCACGATTCGCCAGAAACCGTTGATCGATTTATAGATAATGATTCCTTAAGCCGTTGGACCGATCAATCGATCGCTCTCTTGATTAGCGTCTCGAAAGAACTTGGTATTGAGTTATCTGATTCCTCGGAAGTGGGTATTACAACCCAATCATCGATGGTTTCAGACCCCTCGGTCGATGCAACACGCAACCAAATCGAAAACAACGAATTGCCACTTTTGATCGACGGCGGTGCAAAGCGATCGATCCTGATGATTCCTAAGAACTCAATTGAACCAGATGACCTTGCAAGATGGCAAGCAGCAGGGAATAGCAACGTAACCGTTGTAGAAATCGAAGGGCTTAAATCCGCTCAATTGTATACCGAAGGTGAACAGATAATACTTGCCCCGATGATTCAAAGGCTGTGGATGCCAAACCAAGAGCGATGTCAGCTTGCCGATCGAGTTCACTCTAGGAATGACATCGATTGGCTGCCGATTCGACAGCCTCATCAACCTTTCGACCTGAGTGAAGAGTGATTGCTACCAGCGGATAAGTGCTGTACCCCACGACAAACCCGATCCAAAGCCGCATAACAAAACGTTGTCCCCACGCTTCAAAAGTCCTTGCCGATTAGCATCGTCCAAGGCGATTGGGATACTCGCCGCCGAGGTGTTACCGTATCGATCTAGATTGACAACGACTCGATCCGATGGAATACCAAAATCACTAACGGCCGAGTCAATGATTCGAATATTGGCTTGATGCAAGATGACTCGATCGATATCACTGAAATCAACACCCGCATAAAGTAAGCAATCGCGACAGCTATCATTGACCACACGTACCGCCCACTTAAAAACGCCGCGTCCATCCATCGTCAGATATTGCTGACCATGATCGATTCCTTCTGCCGTTAGTGGTGCCCGCGAGCCACCCCCAGGTATACACAACATCTGGCCACCACAACCTTCAGCACCCAAGGTGTATGCCAACAGCCCAGATGTCAGTTGTCCGGCCAGCTGGCCGGAAGTCTCATCACTCAAGTCGTCAACGCTAGTGTCGTCAGCAACCAATAACGCAGCACCTGCTCCATCACCAAAGAGTGGATACGTTTTGATGTCCGAAGGATTGATTGTGTTGCTCATCACTTCGCTACCGATAATCAAAGCCTTTTTGGATGCTCCGGTTTTAATGAAGTTCGCTGCCGTCACCAGCCCATACATGAACCCTGCACAAGCCGCATTGATATCCATCGCAGGTGCTACACATCCCAATTGACGCTGCAAAAGGCACGCGGTCGACGGGGTCAAAAAATCTGGCGTGATCGTTGCGACAAGAATAAGATCTACTTCTTCAGCTTGCAGGTTTGCGTTTGCCAAACAGTCGACTGCTGCAGCATAAGCCAAATCGCTTGTAGCTTGGCCCGGTGCAGCGCGACGCCGCTCGCGTATCCCCGTTCTTTGCACAATCCAGTCGCTATCGCAACCCAGTGCGTTGAGGTCTTCATTCGTGACAACATGCTCGGGAACGTAAGAACCAGTCGCCGCGATCTTGACACCCATCAGCTTACCAAGCTTGGATCGGCCACTTAAGTGAAGATGAGATTGCGTAGTCAACTGTTTTGCTCGATCTGCAAACTTTTGTGATTCGATTTACCCGAATCACTGGATATCAAAGTACTGAAACAATAAAAGAGCCTCCCAGTGTACACATTGGCGCCCATTTCGAAAGGCGAACCTCTATGTCGTGTACTCCGAATTGAATCGGACGTACTCGGCGTTCAAATCGGTTGTCCAGTGTGTCGCTTTTCCAGCTCCATAGCCTACCAAAAGCTCGATTTTTGTGAGTTTTTTCGACTTGATCGAGCTACTAACCTCCGCTGCCGAGAATGGCAACGGCTCGCCTTTATCGAACAAATGAATGCCGTTCAATTGCAAGGATAGGACTTCCGTTCGGATGGGAACTCCCGCGTAGCCGACCGCTGACACAATTCTTCCCCAATTCGGATCGCCGCCGGTGATCGCCGTCTTCACCAAATTACTCATTGCAACGGACCTAGCGATTTTGTCTGCGTCGGCATCGTTAGATGCTCCATCAATATCTATTTCTATTAAATGCGTCGCACCTTCGCCATCGTCGGGAATTTTCTTAGCAATCTCAATGCAAATTTCGGTCAACGCAATCGCAAAACTTTGTTCATCTTCTTGACTCAGTGCGGGCGATTCCACAGTTGGTCGCGACGCCAATAAAACGAGCGAATCATTCGTGCTCGTATGTCCTTCTACACTGATGCAGTTGAATGAGCGATTTGCAGCCTGCTGAAGCAATCGCTGAGCTTGATTCGCCGAAAGTGCAGCATCCGTTATCAAACATCCGAGCATGGTCGCCATCTTGGGACCAATCATTCCTGCACCCTTAGCCATCCCAACAATCGAAACCCTCTTGCCCGATGGAAGCAGAACTTCGCGGTCGCCAATTTTCCGAGCAATATCGGTCGTCAAGATTCCGTCCGCTGCATTCAAGTAAGCCTGTTCCCCAGTAGCCAATGCCTTCGCGGCCGCTTCGATACCACTTGCAACTTTATCCATCGGCAAAAATCGCCCAATGATCCCAGTGCTCATCACAATCCATTGATCCTCGGATGCAGCCGTCTGTGTTGGATTGGCGGCCGAAACAGCTCTCGCGGCAATTTTTCCCATTTCAATTGCGTCGTTCATGCCGCGAGAGCCCGTGCACGCGTTTGCGTTGCCGCTGTTGACAACGATTCCTCGAAAGCGTTCATTAGGCGTTCGCGATCGTGATACCACAACCGGTGCTGCAACAACTTGGTTCGTCGTGTAGACCCCCGCTGCAGTGCAATCCGAATCCGAAACAATCAGCGTTACATCAAGCGCTCCCTGTCGACTTTTGATCCCTGCTGAAACTCCTGCGAAACGGAAACCTTGAGGCAACTTCATGCGATTAAAACCTATCAACGAAATGAATGACTATCGAGAACTATTGAATCCTAAACTTCAAATCTCGTATCTTGAAATCAGGGAGTGCCGTTATTAAGCTCGTCAGGATCTTTTTCTTGCTGAAATGCAATTCCTGTAAGACCAGATTATCCGAGACGGCGACATACAAAATGCCCCGTGATATGTTGCCCGGTGTGGTGTACTGAGCAAGTGCTGGCCCCGCAGCAATCCTCCATTGCTCCTGAGTCATCATCGCCGATTGCTCGTCGCTAATGCCTCGCGATACCATAAGTTTCCGCACCAGCGTACCAATCTTCTTGGCACGTGGAATATAAGGTGCAGAACGATTTGCAAGATCGTGAATCAGATTCGCTTCTTCGATCGCATCCATTGCATCTGATTGGCTTTTTTCATCCATGATCAAGGACCATCAAATTTACGCTTTGATTCTTTATCGATTGTAGGAAAATCAGCAGGAACTGTTTGTTGAGTAACTTTACCCGTCGCAGCCCACTCGGTTCCACGCAGAAGCAACGTGATAAAGCCAACACACTCAAACGAGTAGTCTGCATGCCCAAGTGGTGAATGAAAAACGCGACCTTGCTTGTAATCGATCGTCATCGCTACAGGTTCATGTCGATCGGTGCCTCCGACAGATTTGGAAGCAAACGCAGTTGCCAAGACGTTCATGGATTCGGCAGGACCTCGCAGCTTGTCATAGAGCTCATCCTGAGCATGCATCCAGTTGCGTGGAAGTCCCTTGGTAATCGGATGGTCTGCATCGCGGATGACAACTTCGAAAGGATGTTGTTTGCCGTGGCTACCTACCTTACCAGGCGATTGATCGCGAATCATCTTACCGGAATCATCGAAGAAAACGTACAAGCCGACCTTGTCATTGCGACCGCCCCATCCTCCCAGGCCAGTCATGAGGTTGTACTCTTTCCAATTTCCGAAACTGTTATCAGCAGCATGAACGGCGACGAATCCGCCACCCTTCCCTACAAACTCTTCAAAGGCAACTTTTGTTTTTTCAGGCCAATCAGCAGCCGAATTTCCGAAGTTGGAAACGACAACTTGGTACTTTGAAAAATCAGGAGCAAAATCGGGATCTGCCTTGGGCTCCTTGAGCGACTCACGATTCACACCATCGTTGAGTGGATACCTGCCAAGCCACTCGTCACCCTTCCAAGTGTATTTTGTCCGTGCGATATCTACTGAGAATAAACCACTCTCTTCAAAGTAACGTTTCATCATCATTGTGGTTTTAGGCCAAAAATCATGATTGTTTTGACCATCGACGATCAAGACTTTAGTACGTTCGGCTCCAACAGACTGCTGCGAAAGGCCGCACGAAACGAGAGCCAACGCACAACAAACCAACGCTCGATGCCAAGAACTTGTCCCGCTATTCATTTCATCCACCTACTAACGATTCAAGACGTAGTTAAAAATCAACGGCGCCACAATGGTCGCGTCACTTTGGATCATATACTTTGGAGTCTCTACTGTCAGTTTATTCCAAGTGATTTTCTCGTTGGGAACTGCTCCAGAATAACCTCCATAGCTGGTCACGGCATCGCTTATTTGAGCAAAATAGGCCCAACGTCGAGTTTGCGTCTCCCTGAGATCCTGAATCAGCATGGGAACAGCACAAATTGCAAAATCTCCGGCTATCCCTCCACCGATTTGAAAAAAGCCAATAGGGGATGCTTGTGATTCGTTTCGATACCACTGGGCAAGCAATTGAAGCTGTTCAGTACCACTTCGAAGAGCTTGATGATTAGCAACGATTCCTTCCATCACCGCTGCGGTGAACATGTTCCCAAGCGTGCTGTCTTCAATGCCCGGTGAAAAAATCTTTAAATTCTTTTCCTTCGCAGCGATCACCCACGAATGCTCAACAGGTATTTGATAGAGATCCTTTAGCTCGGGATCATCCAGCAACATATACATGTACTCATACGGAAAGTAACTCGTCTTTTCTTCCGCGGCTTTCTTCCAAAGATCCAGCAACCTGCTTCGCGTATGCTTCATCACCGACTCGGGAATACAAGTATCGGTAACTCGATTGAAACCACTTTCGAGTAAGTCTATTTCGTCTTGAGCGCTCAACGCTCGCCAGTTCTCGATGACCTTGTATTCTTTGTGAGCAAAGAGATTGAAAAGATCTTCTTCAAGGTTCGCTGCCGTGCAACAAATCGCATGTACTTTATCTTGACGAATCATTTCTGCCAGCGAGATACCAATCTCGCCGGTGCTCATCGCTCCCGCCATCGCCAGAAACATCTTCCCGTTCTGCTTCTCGATAAGATCAACATACCCACGGGCCGCTGCGAGCGTTTCTCTTGCATTGAAGTGCAAGTAGTTAAGCTCCATAAATTCACGAATCGAAGTTTTGTTCATGTATATACTTTTCTATCGATCTCGCGCCATTGGCATGATTACGTTTAGATAACCATCCTCCAGTTTAAAAATAGCAGGCTCCGTATTTGAGCTCAGATTTATCGAAAAGTTTGTATTGGGTTCTAGAACTCGAAAGAAATCACCTACATATGAACCATTCAACGTCATCTTCATTTCGGGTCCATCGTAAGCAACAGGCAACTGCACTGTAGATTCACCCACGTTTGCAGTTGCTGTTTGCATTGTTACGTTCCCCGTTTGGAAGTTGAATTCAACCCCCCTACTCTCTTGATCAGCCACGATGCTTGCTTGCCGAACCGAAGTAAAGAATGGTCCAACGATCGAACCTACGTTATAGGATTCTGTTCGACTTGGAATGACCTGTCGCCAGTTGGGATAACGACCCTCTACCAATCGTGAGAAAATCATACATCTTTGCGTTCTTACCAAGATGTCGTTTTGTCTCGCGGCGATCTGTACCACTTCGTCATTGTCGCCGATTGACTTTTCCATCAAGCTGAGTGTCTTAATCGGGACAATAACGTTGCTTCCCGAAGTTTGAAAACCACCTACCGATTTCCCCGGACCAGACATTTTCGCTAGGCGGCGGCCATCGGTTGCTACGGCAATAATTTCTTCGCCGTTCATCTCGAGCAGAACGCCTCCCAGAGCGTAACGCGTGCTTTCGGTATCGGTAGCGAATACGGTCCGTCGAACAAGTTCTCGGAACAGCTTGGAGCTGACTTCGAAGTAAGACTCTTCGACGAAAGGTGCTACGGTTGGAAACGCATCGGGATTGACGTTCGGTAAGTGAAACTCGCTTTGCGAACCAGAAATGTCGAGCTGGTTTTCGGACGACTCGACTACCAATCGATCGTCACTACTTTCACGCAAAATGTTTCCAAATCGAAGGACCGGAAGGAGCGCCTTACCTGGGACCATGACCTCCACATCTTCCAAATCGATTCGAATCCCCGCCTCGCTATCGGTTGCCATCAGCGTTACCTTTTCGCCCGACGCGTCCACTTTGACATTGGTCAGAATTTCTTTGGGTGACCTGGGCGAGGTCACCGCCGATGCGATTTGAAAGGCTTGGGCAAAACTGGGACGGCTAAACGATATCTTCATCAAATTCTCCTGACGTAGTGATTTCCAATGTTGTAACGCAATAGACCGTAAAGCAAAACGGGTACCCGTACGGAGTTTGGTTAGCACACATCTTGAAGCGACCTCTTAAAATAATTCTTTATAAGTCTGTAGTAGTTGTTGTAGTTCGACAAATTCCGTCGATATCCATTTATGCAAAGATGCTTTGTTCTTACTGCATATGGACTTAGGTTCTACGGTAGACACGATTAGCCATGTGGATAATTCGTTTTTTGGAAGTCGGCTGAAGGTTTCCCGATGGTGATGGATTCGAGCTTGGTAGACATAGCGAAAACTGGGAGCCTCAATATGGCTCGTAGCTGGACGTTGACAGTCAGTTCGTGAACGACTTATTCACCGACTTGTTCTCGAAATAAATGATTGAGCGTAAACTTTACGTTTATGAAACTCACAGAAATACCGCTCCAGTTTGATGACAATCAGGCTCTTCCATCGGAAGTCGCAACGCTCTTGTCGGATGCCGATGCATTGCTCCAAAGGTTTTGGGACGATTGGTACAATCAGCCAATCGAGCAGTATGTAGCCTGTGATTTTCCCTACGTTTGGCACGCCTTGCAAGCGACGATTGCGATTCAGGATTCCAACCAACGGTCCTTTATCGAATGGGGATGCGGATTTGGTGTAGTAACTGCGATGGCATGGTTGGCTGGTCTTCCTGCAGTCGGAGTCGAAGCGGAGCCCTTTCTAGTCGACGAAGCAAACAAGCTTTTGAAAAGGCATTCGATCAAAGCTGAAATCTGGCATGGAAACTTTTTACCCAAAGGAGCTGAAACGATTGCCGACTGCCAGTCAGACTACGCCTCACTGTTTCATCGAGTGCCTCCCGCTTATTTGAGTCACGATTGCGAGCTTAGCGATTTTGGAATCGTGTTCGCCTATCCGTGGCCAGGTGAAGACCATTTTTTACGAGAAGTTTTCCGGCGATATGCGGCTGAGAATGCGTTGCTGTTGATGTTTCGCGGGCCCTACCAAATCGAATTGTTCCGCAAGATCGGAGGTCGCTAGCCTGACGTTGCGTTATACTAAGTTTCATTCGAAAATTATGCGGATCAATAGTATCTACTGCAATTTTAAAAAGCCGTCGGAACGTATTCGATGGTGAATGATTTTCCTCAATAATTGAAACGTATTTAAAGAAATAGCGATCTCCATCGCGAGGTATCCATCATGGGCCAGAAGCACCGTTTTGAGCACAAAAAATTTCGTGTGGCCGAGGGTGACAAGGTAAGGCTATCGAAGATTTCAACTGCGGCCGGGAAGGAGTTGGAAGGAAAAAAAGACGGCGCACAAGCACTGGTTGACGATTTGACAACGCTTACTGAATGTCAGGGTCGGCTGTACGCGGAAGGGCGTCGATCGTTGCTGGTTATTTTACAAGGAATGGATGCGGCTGGGAAAGACGGAACGATTCGACATGTGATGCAAGGGGTGAATCCGCAAGGATGTCGTATTCATGGCTTTCGCGCGCCCAACACAGAAGAACTGCAACACCATTTCCTGTGGCGACCCATGCGATTCCTTCCGGAACGAGGAATGATCAGCATCTTCAATCGGTCCTACTATGAAGAGGTCTTGGTCGTTCGGGTTCATCCTGAATTTCTTGAACCACAAAAACTTCCGCCATTCAAAAAGCTTTCGAACCTATGGTCTCAGCGTTTCGACGAGATCCGAAACTTCGAGAAGGCATTGATCAACCAAGGCACTCAAGTCATCAAGTTTTATCTCCATCTTTCCCAAGACGAACAGAAGAAGCGACTGCTCGAACGACTGAATACACCCGAGAAGCAATGGAAATTTAACTCTCGCGATCTTGATGAGCGAAAGCTTTGGATGGAGTACGAAAAAGCTTTCGAAGACATGATGGAAAATACCAGTACCAAACAAGCACCCTGGTATATCATCCCCGCCGACGACAAATGGTACTCGCGTGCGGCGATTGCCGACATTATCACCAACCAATTAGAAGGCATGAACCTCCAGTATCCAGAGGTTACTGCTGAGCAGCGAGCCCACTATCAAGAGCTGGCAGCCACCCTAGGAGGCTCAATTGCTTCCAGTAAGGCTGAAACCGACATCGATGTTGAAAAGGTCAATGTCGATAGCGAGCCTGAATCCAAGAAATCAGACTCGAAAACATCAGACGCCAATATCAAGGGCAATTCATGAAGTGCGTTGTCGCTGTCGTTCGACCTTTCCTAGTCGACAAAATCTTTGAAAGCCTTCGATTGGCACCTTTGGAAGCAGTCCAAGTAGTCGAGGTGAAGGGCTTTGGAAGGCAGAAAGATTATCTAGAACAGTATCGTGACACCGAGTTCGAACTCGCGTTCTTGCCAAAAGTAGAAATCACGATGTGGGTAGATGACTATCGCGTCAATGAAGTTGTTGACTGCTTAATCGAAGCAGCCAGAACGGGTCGCATGGGCGATGGTAAAATCTGGATTCAGTCGATCGCGGAACAAATCGACATGACCTAGCCTGGATTATCCATCAGCCACCTGGCGTCAGCCTGCGGTTAATGAAATCGCAATGAAAACCGCAGGCTGACGCCAGGCGGCTGATTATACGTTACTTAGAACTGAACTCGTGCGACCTACTTCCAAGTCCACGAATCGCTCTCTGGTCGTTCTACGGAAGTTCTTACGCTTGCGAGTTCATCGTTGACTTCGGTCTTGGATGCTACCGACCACGAGTCTACTGACACGCCGCCGCTGGTAGTAACGACCCAACCAGCAGAGGTCTTGAGGAAGCTGCACTGAGGTTCGATTTGGCTCGGCGTGTTGAGGTTGCTAGGAGTAACTGACGGAGTCTTACCGCTGAGTACCGATAAATCCAATCCTGACTTCGCTTCTAAGTCACGGCCGCGAACGATCGCAGCGACGACGCAAGTATCCATCACATTTTGAAGTTCACCAAATATGGGGTCCTTTGTGCTTAGCTCGTCCATCTTATCTGTGAACATGTCTGCCCACTTTTGAGCCAGAGCGTCCTTCTTACCGGTTTGCTTGCGGCTTCCATCATTCGCAACCACTTCCGCTTCGGTGAGGGTCTTGATTCCTCGCCCCGATAGCTTCCACGCCAATCCGTCTTGGCTATGTTGAACTGCATCGTAATCGCATGCCATCCACCATCGTGACTGAGGAGCGGAAACAGAACGGCTTCGAATCATTTCAATGTAGCTTGGCAAACCCTTTACAGGCGGCTCAGCAAGGTTCATACCGTATCGCTTCATTTGGTAGTCTGCTGCGAAAATAATCCGTGCCATGTGACTTGTTTTTGGTAGCCCCGTTAGCGAGACTACTTGAAGACCAAAGGCTTCTCGCATCGCTGGTTCTATACTCGCTGGGTTGAAACCAGGTCCTGTCTTGACGTTGTCTAAGAGAGCATTGAGTCGTTGCGATCCTTCTGGTGTTGGATCAATCGAGCAGGTGATGCCTTCGGTGCGAGCTGTGTCGACGGACTGAAACGCGGTGACAAGATCCTCGAGATATACAATCGCTCGACCACTGTCTTTACCGACGATCGATCCATCTTTAGCAATTGTCCAGGCTTCGGAAGGTCCCGCGATCACAATATCTTGCTTATCAGGATAAACGAAGACCATTTCAATTTGCGTTAAACCGCCCAGCAGCAAAACTTCCTCAGCAAGTGGCTTGCCAGTCTTAGCCGCTTCGACCATTGCAGCTTGGATTGCTTTGAGCGAAATCATTCGCAGTTTGGATTTCTCTGCGAACGCTCCTTTGCCGCCAGCTAGGTTCTCTCGCAACTTCGAGAGGACTGCAGCTTGATCTTCCACTTGGGCGCCGCGAACGACACCGTCAGCATCAACGCTTACACCACCGATCTGTCGTTGAACTCCGTTATTGAAAAATTGAGCCTGCGCATCGGTCGACAAAAGACCGAAAAGCATCGTCGCACATCCAACTGCCCATGCGCGATGACTTCTCCGGATTGGATTTCCACAGAAAAGTCGGGTAAAGCACAAGTGAGCTCGCATTGCAGGACTCCTGATCAGGTCGTGATCGATTACTATTGAACTGAATGATGGATCGAATATTGAACGAGATGATCAACAAGAGTCGAAAGTAACTCTCGTGATTGTGCTCGTTTTTGTGGGTTAGTCATTATTATAGCTGCGTTTCCGAGAACCGCCCCATTTAAGAATACTTCGGTAATGACCGCGATGCAACAAAATCAGGGTTCTGCTTACCTAATCTTGCGTAATGGCGGACGTTGGTCGGACGTTTTCCGGTTGATTCCGACTCAACCGCTGGTAATCGGTCGGTCTTCGAAAAACGCCATCGTGATTGCCGACGATCGCTCCAGCCGACGTCATGCCGAAGTTTTCTACGAAAATGAGGCTTGGAAAGTACGTGATCTGGGTTCGCGGAACGGGACATTCGTGGACGGAACCTCTGTGCAATCGGTACATTCATTGCAAACAGGCCAGGTTATACAAGTCGCTGGTGTAAGCATGTCGTTCGTCGAATCCCTGGATTCGGTTTTTCCAAACGAACCAAATGCTGCTGGTCCACTTTCGGATGCTTTAGGAGAAAACGCTTCGCTCCAGCAAAGCATTTCGCACACCCAAGAAATCAACTTGCCTCCAACGATTATCGACTCCAAACAGCCCCGCGCATGGATGGTCAACCTTGCCTATAAACTCGCTCAGCAATCTAGCTGGGAACAAGCCTGCGAAGTCGTTCTGGAGAGCCTGCTTCGAGAACTCAAGATCCAAGCAGGCGCAATTATGCGTGTCGATTCAGACTTTGTGTTATCTGTGCCCTCGAAAGCCTTCTCTTCTAAAACGCTCCTTAATACTCCTGCATCGTCTGCCCAATCCCTTAGACTCGCAATCATCTGCGCCAGCGAGCGTCCCGGAAAAGCCTATCGTCGAGTCAGCGAACTTCTTGCAAAGCATGTTCTCACAAATAGCCAAGCGGTGCTCGCTCGCAACATCCAAAACGATCCGATCTTTGGAAATCAATCCGAGTCAGCCCAAGCCAGCCAAGCAATCTCGACGCAAACCGTTCTCTGCGCACCAATTCCACTGCGAGACAACTCGGACCATGACAAGTTAAGCGGAGACAAATTAGAAAAAGTAAAAGAGGCGAAACCTTCTTGGGCTCTTCTGCATCTTTACGCTCGCGATGACGAACCGAGCCTGCAGTCCGACGCGCTTGAGATCGCAGCGTTGGCAACTCAGCTTTTGACAATTGCATACCAACAACTATCGCGACAAAAACAAATCGAAAAGAAGCTCCAAGCAACTCAGAAGCAAGTTCTGGCTCTCAAGTCGCAGCTATACGATCATCAAACCGATTCCAGCATGATTGGTTCATCACCGGCAATCATCAAATTGAAAAGCCAACTCGCACGTGTTGCTCCTACGCATGCTACGGTCCTTCTGCGAGGCGAAAGTGGCGTTGGCAAGGAACTCGCCGCTCGCGAAATCCATCGTCAAAGCACGCGAAGCGACGGACCATTCATCGCAATCAACTGCGGAGCTCTCGCTTCACAGCTTCTCGAAAGTGAACTCTTCGGCCATGAAAAAGGTGCCTTCACCGGCGCGACCGATCGCCGACTTGGTAAGTTCGAACTTGCCGACGGTGGAACTATTTTTTTGGATGAAGTCGGTGAGATGTCCGCTGAGATACAAGTCAAATTTTTACGAGCACTCGAAAACCAGAGTTTCGAACGTGTCGGCGGAAGTAAATTGCTTTCGGTTGATGTGCGAGTCATCGCGGCTACCAATCGCGACTTGGAAGAAGCTATTCGCGAAAAGTCCTTTCGATCTGACTTGTATTTCCGATTGCGAGTTGTCGAAATTATCCTTCCAAGTCTAAGGCAACGACCAGAAGACATTTTGCCACTTGCCGAACACTTTTTGGCAACCTTCCGACAACGATCCGCCTTGGGACCAACGGGCTTCTCAGAACAAACACGAGCAATCATGCAAGGCTATCGATGGCCAGGAAACATTCGCGAACTCCGCAACGCCATTGAACGGGCACACGTCTTGTCAGTTCACACGCTCGCCGAACCCGACGACTTGGCTCTTTCATCGATCCATCTTTCCGACGAAGAAAAGTTAAACGAAGAAAAGCAAGAAGCAGCGAATGTATCTCCCTCTGAGTCTATCAACTCAGATTTCTCATATCGCGAAAAGCAGCTCGAAGAACTCGAACGCGATCATATTCTCGCAACACTACGTTACACCGAAGGCCAAAAAAGCCGAGCCGCCGCGATCCTTGGCATCGAAAGATCCACCCTCGATCGAAAGCTAAAGAAGTACGAAGAATAGGCGTCACCCCGAGCTAGGCAAACGGCTGGGCCATTGGCCCGAAAACCATGAAAAATTGCAACTTTAAAGTTAATGCCTAACGCTAAGTAAAAATGCGCATTTCATCACCCCGGCGGTGCGGGGTGGTTTTCCATCTTTCATAGATTTAGAATCAGGGCTGCGAGTGAGTCCTTTGCAGATGCACGGGCAGACTCTGAAACTAGTTTTGTGGTGGCACAGATGATCATCGGAATAGACTTAGGGACAACCAATTCGGCTGCTGCTTATATGGGGCAGGATGGTCCGAAGCTTATTCCCAATGCGGTCGGTGAATTTCTTACTCCATCGGTTGTTGGAATAGATACCACTGGAAAATTGCTGGTGGGACGAGCGGCAAGAGACTATCAAGTCTTAGAGCCAACGCGGTGCACGTCGCTGTTTAAACGCTATATGGGTATGGAGAAGCTTACCAGGATTGGGTCTCAGACATTCTCACCTGAACAACTATCCTCGATGGTTTTAACCTCGCTTAAGCATGATGCCGAAGCGTTTTTTGGAACCAAAATTCACGAAGCGGTAATTACCGTTCCCGCTTACTTTAATGACAACCAACGAAAGGCAACTATCGCGGCAGGACAGATTGCTGGATTCGATGTTAAGAGGATTTTGAACGAGCCTACCTCCGCTGCTCTTGCTTACGGGATGCACGATGGCCGAGGAGACCGCGTACTTATGATATTCGACTTGGGTGGAGGAACTTTTGACGTGTCGATAGTGGAAGTTTTCGACGGTGCTTTGGAAGTAAAGGCTTCTTCCGGTGAATGCTTTTTGGGAGGAGAAGATTTTACGACTTGTATCGCATCGAATTTGTTAAAGCAAAAGTCGATGTCCATTGAACAAGCAGAGCTTAAGCATCCGCGTATGGTGTCGCGTTTGATGCAACAATGCGAACTTGCAAAGAGAAAGCTATCCCAAGAATTTCAAGTTGCCGTTCGTATGCCCAACATAGAAGGTGACTTCGATGAAGGCAATGACTCAATCGCAGTAACCGTCGATGACTTTGACGCTTGGACGGATAGAATTCTTCAGCGGATTGATTCTCCTATCCGACGGGCCTTGGGTGATGCCAGACTTACCCGTGACGATATAGATCAAATTTTGTTGGTCGGCGGAGCTACGCGAATGCGGGCAGTCGTCGATCGGATACAAAAGATATTTGCCAAAAAGCCACAGTCGCATCTCAACCCTGACGAAGTCGTTGCCCTCGGAGCGGCTGTCCAAGCAAGTCTCTTCTCGGGAGATGCGATCGTGAATGATTTAGTAGTGACCGATGTTTGTCCGTTTACGCTCGGAATCTCGATCAATAAGACAATTGGCGACCAACCCATGTCTGGGTACTTCATGCCAATCATCAATCGCAACACAACAATCCCCGTTTCACGCGTGGATAGAGTTAGTACCATGCGGCCAAATCAACGAGCAATCGAAATACAGGTCTACCAAGGCGAAAGTCGGATGGTTAAGGACAATCTGCAGATCGGTCGATTTGAAGTAACGGACATCCCTTTGGGACCAGCCGGTCAGGAAATTGATATTCGTTTTACTTATGATTTAAACGGAATTTTGGAAATCGAAGCCACCATCGTAACCACTGGCAAGAAAGTCTCGCACGTTATTACGCAGTATTCGAAATCACTCTCCCCCGCCCAGATTCGTTCCGCAATTACACAGATGCAAAGCCTGAAAATTCATCCTCGTGACGAGGCAGCAAACGATGCAGTGATGAAGCGAGCAGAACGACTCTTTAAGGAGCTTCCGCCGCACGCTCGAAATCAACTCGGACAACTGATCGAGGGATTCGAAGGGGCGATGGAACTTCAGGAGAAGCACGCGATTGCCGAGTTCCGTGAATTACTCGATAGAACACTAGACATTCTCGAGAACGATGGCGACTCGGAAATAGATAGCTACAATCCGTGGTAGTAATGCGTCGTGGGTTGCGACTTTCAATCGGTCGATTTTCCATTTCTCGCTTGATTATAAACGCAACCAACATTTCATCTCCATGAGTGCGGTAGATCCACAAACGCCAATCGACTCACCGAGCCTTTGGGCAGCTCAGTATTTTCCTATCGATTCAAATCGGTCTTTGGACGAGACGGATCGATTGTGGCTAAGCCAGCTTGAAGAATCAGTTGAAAATACAGGCCACAAGAAATGGCTTGCCTACCAAGTCTCTCGAGGGGATGAGTTGAATTGGAATTCAGCAACGAAAGCTTCCGATTGGGAGTCTATCGAAGTTCTATCTGAACAATTACGCTCCTTTGTTGGAAGCTTCCTGGATCTACCTCCCAATCAACGAAGAACGCGATTCGCTTCATTGGAGAAATCACTTCAGCACAATCCAATCGCTCGCAATCGCTTAGAGATATTTCGACCACTGCTCGATCTGAATTCCATTGCACGCGACTCGCTAACACCAGATGTGAAGTTCCTTATGCAGTCTGCGGCAAAGGTGTTGATCGAGAAACCGGCCAATCGGAGAGCTGGGCTAGATCAGATCATGTCGATCGTAGCCAAGGATCCAGCAAGGTGGGAACAGTCTGCTACCCACATTCGAAACCATTGCCCGCAAATCAATCAAATCGCCCCCGAACTTTTCCTTCGGGTTTCCAAGTATCGCTTAGACCAAAAGCAATTTCGATCGCAAGAGAAAACGACGCTACGACGCGCAAGTTTTGCACGCATGCGAGCCAGCATAAACAACAGTATGGTCTTCAAGGGTGTCGCAGCGATCTACTTTACTTTCCTTATACTGAACGCAGTTGTCACCACCTTTCGCGAATCGGCTAAGGTATCGCAGAACCAATCAACATCAACAATTTTAGGACTCGGTAAGGAGCAGAAACAAGAATCAGGATTGAAGGTACCACCAAATCTTCAACTGCTTGTAGAAGACTTGTTGTTGCAGCCTGAAAAACATGTGAACGAACTGAAGATGATGCCAGCTCCCGAAGGATTGCTCGCCACGATGGCCAACTACAGAAAGAAATGGGAAACGTTGGCGGTTGCGGAAGGTATGGCAGGCCTGGATGCTTTTGAGAAGTCCTTGCGGAAGCTACTCGGTTCGCCCGATGGTGCGTTGGCGGCAGACGCGGACCAAGTGGCAACGACTCCTCCAGTGGATCCGATTAAAAGAGAAGTCTATGAGATGCGACTTCGATTCTTTGCTCGTTGGCGAGCACTTGAAGGAGACCAAATCGCGAAGTCTTACGACGAAAAGAGACAAGCGGATAAAAACGCCTTAAGACTACCCTTACTAGACCAGTCCAAGGATACTGAGAATGAACAGTAGCGATCTTCCGGAGGACTACAAGCTGTGGCCCTCGGATCCATATAAACTTTTTAATGTCCCCGTGGGTGCCGATCCCAAGGAAGTAAAGAGAGCGTACACACGTCTCATTAAACAATTTAAACCCGAGCATTTCCCCGAGCAGTTTCGGCTGCTACGAGAGGCGTTTGATCAAATAAACAACAATACGACTTCATGGGACAGGGAAAGAGAAATACAGTCGTCACGATTCCTTGCAAACAAGACTCGTTCGCGGCCCAACGAACGTGACGAGCAGGACAGCGATGAAATCAATAGCTCGGAGCTCAGCGGCTCTAAGCCAAGCGGTTCCCAGTCTGGAGCTTCCCCGTCTGGGACTTTCACGGGCCGAATTCGCAACGACGAGCAGCCCTTTTCAAAACATGCCTACGAAGATCCGACCAAGAGACTGTGGGAGCTTGCAAAAAGCGATGGGATTGAGAGCGCCTTAGATGCGATTCGTGAATCAGCTTGGCCCGAAGATTTAAAGACAAAAATTTGCCTAATTGAATATTGGCTTAGAAAGACCAAATCTCCAAATCCGAACAGTGACGAAGCCGCCAGGTGTTTGCTAGAAAATCTCCACCGGTTCTTAGACTTGCCAACAGCCATGAATGTTGCAAGAACCGAGCTTATCGCACATCCAGGCTTATCGTCTGCGATCGATCTCAACAAATGCTTTCGGAAAGGGAATTCGCTTTACAACCTTTCGGAGTTGCTTCGCATTCGATGGGAGGCTGCTTGTCAAATTCACGATCATCAACAGATACTTTTAGACTACCAATTGTTTAGCGAACGATACTTTGAGCGTCGCGACACATGGGATGGGGTTACCATCACTGCAATCAATTTTCTCATGTGGTCGACGGACCCAGAAGTTCGAATTCGATGCGATGAAATCCTATCGAACCTAGAACTCGACAGCGGCTTGCGGTCCAGCTTTGAAGAGTATCTTACGCAGATTGATTATCTGAAACAAATCATTCTAGAGTTTCAAAAGGTCAACGCAGAAAGACCCGAATGGCACCCGCTTCTGAATCTTGTCCCGTCGATGTGGAATGGAATCGATCCTCTTTATGCAAACAGGGCTGCGGCTTGGTTGGTTCAGACTTCAAAGGACATCTCTTACTTTATGACTGTCTTTGATGGGCTTGCGAAAGACAGCCCGCGACTTCTGAACTTTATCAAGAGCTCATTATCACGCGTAATCAACATCTACACCTCGAACAACGACGAAGATTGTTGGGAACGATTGGGTCAGCAAAATTCGGACACAGTTAAATCCCCTATCGACACCCGAGTTTCTGAATCCATTCGCCGATTCCTCACGACTGCGGATAATCGATCTTTCGAGAAAAGCCGGGAGAGGCTCTTGCGATTTTGTCTGGATAAGCAAATCAAAATCGATTGGGTAGTCGAATACATCTCGTCGACGAAAGACAAAGTGGCTTTTCTATTTCGGGGCCAATTTGTAAAAGACTTGGAATCCGACGTAAGTCTGAAAGCGATTCATGAGCTCATGATGCGACTTGAGTTGGCTTCGTGTTAGGCGTTGCTCAACAATGAAAGGCCAGAGCGAAAGATAGCCGATGAACGTGAAAGAACGTTTTGCTTAGCCTTTTCGTACTCGTACTCAGGCGTAGGCCGGTACTCGGAATCGATCGAACTTGCGGTCGAATCGAGTAACATTTCATTGAGTACGAAAATGAAGGAATAATGGATTTCTAAGAGGAACGCTCTTTCGAGCGCTCCGCTTAACGATAATCAATCGTCATCCCGTAATAGGCTTTTTTAGCGAATCAACTATACACGTCGTCGTTTGACGATGTCGGTTGCAACGGCATCAACAATGCTGTCCAAGTCAGTGAATAGGGCGTCGCTTGCGACCGATTCAATGATTGGAGCAACCACTGGAGCCGTTGTGCTGGCTTCGCCTTCGCCCGAGCCCTTGCGAGCACTGAGAGCGTTGATGACTTGTAGCACATCTAGCGGGGATACGTAACCGTCGCCGTTGACGTCGATGAACATCTTGTCAGACAGTTCGCCTTCGCCGCCGCTAGTAAGCTGACGTATTCCACTTCGGTTCAACGTGTTGATAATCACCAACACGTCGATTGGCGAAGTGAATCCGTCGTTGTTCACATCGAAGCGATTAGTCGTGTTGGTAAATCCTTCACCGGCCGCTCCATTACCTACGGTGATCGAAGTTCGGAGGTAACGAATTTCGCTTGGTAGCAAAGGTCGAACCGGAATTCCTGGGCTTTCATATAGAAGTGAATCTTGGAATGGCTTCACGTCCGCGGGATCGCCGAGGAACTGGATCGTTCCTGCCGCGTTCGCAGTTAGAGTTACAACAAACTGAAGCCTCTCCGCACCACCTAATGGATCATTTCCATTCTGCGTTGCTCCAAGTTCGTCAATCAAGCCGGGGATTCGCGTGTTACCGCTAATCGCTTGACTATATGGGCCCTGTGTGAAATCGACAGCAAAGTTCAGCGGTGCTGGCCCACTATTAACGCTTGCCAAATTGCGATCAAAGAGGATGTCTTGATAGGCCGCAAAAACACCTTGATTCGCTCCACCTGTTCGCAAGTCACGGACATATCCGCGAAGCTGGAATTGACCAGTCACTGGGACTTGAGTAATCGGCGTACCAGAGAGATTGGTCGTTTCCAATCGCAACTGTACCAAAGCGTTCGCGTTGTTTTGTTGGTTGCCAACTTGAAGAGTTACTGTACCTGTCGATGAAATACCAGCAACATCGGTAATCGTGTAGCTAAATTGATCGGTGCCAGCAAAATTCGGGTCAACCGTTGGGTTTGGTGTGTAAACCAAAACGTCGTCGGCTGGATTCGCGGTGCCCCTATTATCCAAAGCTACTGTACCAATTCGTCCGTTACCAAAGTTCGTGATTCGAATTTCAGGTCCTACAAACACACCCGGATTCGTTGTGCTAGGAACGCGATTCGTTCCTACGATATCGTTTGCGAGAACACGAATTTCGTTGCGAATTGAGTTCAATGGGATAGGCAAGAACTGCCCGTCATCGACTGCAACTGGCAAGACAGTACCAACAGGTAGAATCGAGAGGCTGGAGCGTCGATATCGAACTTGTTCAATTGGCACTCGTGTGGCAACGCCGGTCGTTGCGTCTTGGAAGAAGTTCACATCGGTTTGTGGTGGATCGTTCGCGGGATCGCCAACGAATTCAGCAATGCCCGAATTGATCGCATCAAAGGTCAGGACTGCGACAGGAACAGCAGCGGATGAATTCAGTGGCACGAACGCCGAGGCTCCGAGGCTCGAGATGAGTCCAGGGAACGCATTGGAACCCGAAGTAGACCCAGTGTAAGGTGGTCGGAAATTGACTGCGAAGTCAAATCCGCTACCGGTTACACCAGCAACAGGGCGTGTCAAGCCAGCGTTATACAGCAAGTCCAAGTAAGCTGACGAAACACCTGGTTGGAATCCGTTAGGCGTTCGAAGGTCATCTACATAGACTTCGACTTTGAATTGTTGTCCTTGAGCGACGGCGGTGATTGGTGTTCCAGCCAAATCGGTGAATCGGAATGAAAGTTCTACTTGATCATCCAGTCGAGCTCCTTCGAGCGTATGGACGATCACGGTTGCCGTCGACTGCTGACCATTGTTATCGATGACGGTGTAGGTGAACGATGCCGTTCCACCAAAACCAGGAGCCGGTGTATAGCGAAGGCTCAGGCCACCCTGACCTAGGGCGATAGTTCCAGCTGAACCGCCGTTTCCAACTCTGATCGGTTGCGAGAAGCTAGAAATCGTTAACGCACCACCTTGACCCTGAAGGTCATTGGCAAGCACGTTTAACGGAATCGCGACATCGTTGGTAGCAAGATCAAATGAATCATCGATTGCTTGCGGGTTCACTCGTTGGAAAACAGTGTTTACCACGACCGTAGCAGTATCCGTAGCGCCAGTAGAGGTCACGATTGAATAAGTAAACGAGTCGATACCTTGGAAGCCAGCTCGCGGCGTGTACAAGATATTTGCACCGGAGATCGTCACAACTGCACCAGTGGCGGTCGTGAGTGAGGTTGTGCTGGTTTGGCTAGAATCAACTCGACCAATTCGAGTGATTGTTGCTGACTGACCAGGAACAGACGACACAAAGTCGTTTGCTTGAACATCTAGAATGTTATTGGTCGAGCTTCGATCTACTGTGAACGTATCATCGACAGCAAAGTTCAGTTCGTTGACAACACTGATGCGGTAATCTTCGACTTCACCCACTTCGGTGAAGCCAGTTGGACCAACGCCAGCCCTTCCTGATAATCGGAATCGTGCAAAAGTATTTCCTAGCGTAACGCCAGCAGGTGCAGAGAATCGCAAATCATTGGAACCGCGAAGTCCTGTGATATCGGAGAGAACCTTCTCACCGGCATCTGTCCAATCACCGTCCTGATTCCAATCGACCCAAGCACTCACGAATGAGGACGTTGTTAAGTTGTTTGTAACATTTACTCGGAATACGTTTTGTGTGTCACCGTTTACGATCGGTCGAATGAAGATGACTCCATCTTCGTCATCGACGCCAGCAACGTCATCGCCGGTTGCTGTTGAATTAGGTTGACCATCTTGTTCGAAGTCAAGCAACGCTCCCAAACGGAGGTTACTGTCAAACCCGTGACTGGCTCCACTTTGAGAAATAGTTGTTGCATAGGGAGCGGGCGCGTCACCGTAATCACGAGCGGGTTGGTTACCGAAATCGAGTCCACGTAGTGGAACACCCGAGCTGAAGTTAACACCGTGTTCTTGTTGGTCAGGTAATGCACCTGGACCACCTGGGAAGGTTTGAATGAAGCCGGGGCTGACCACTTCACGAATTGCAAAGATGCCGCTGGTCGGAGGTGTCAGAGTGTACGATCCATCAGCAATCGTGATTGCTTGCGGTTCGCCCACATCGATTCGATTGTCACCGTCCAGGTCAACATAGATATAAACGCCAGCCAATCCGGGCTCACCCGCATCGCGAATCCCGTTACCGTTAACGTCCGCCCACTTGAAACCGGTAACGGTTTGGTTTGGCAAGTTCTGTCCAAAATTCACCGTAGAAACAGTCTGTCCAAGACCAACTGTGATGCTTTTGGAGGTACTACCTGTGAGAACCCAGTTTGGTTGAGCAACGGTACGAATTGATGCGGTGCCTGGCGCAATCGTCAATCGATAAGTACCATTCGTTGCACTTGTTGTGCTAGGCTCGTTGATATCAAGAACGCCGTTGGAGTTGTAATCGGCGAAGACCACAATTCCGCTGAGTCCTTCTTCAGAATTATTAAGCACCCCATCGCGATTTCGGTCATTGAAGATCGTGCCTGTGATTCCGCCACCGCGGGTACCAGCAGAGAGACCGAATCCTACCGCAGCAGCCGTATCATTAACGCCTTGAGAACCTTCCGCGGGAGCGTAAGCATCAGTACCAAAACCAATGTTTTCATCGTCCACAGTACCGAAAATGCCGTCGAGGCCAACTCCTAGAATTTGCCGGTTGAGGAATGGGCCTCCACCGCTATCCATAATCTGAATGTTAATGTTCGAGTTGTCTTGATGAAACGCACCAAAGAAGTGACCCGCTTCATGCGTCGCGACTGTACCAATCGATCGTCCAAGAACGGTTGTAAGTGGGGTACCTGCAGTTCTCGGAATTGCTGCTATGAAATTAAAGAAGCTAAGGTTAAACAAAGCCGTCTCTTCGCGACCGAAGTTACCTAGGTCAACGCTTTGTGCTACGCCGAGCGATCCAATTGGGGCTGTGCCGACGATCAATCGACTTACGTTTGGAAGGCCCCACGGATCTGCACTGAAGCGACTGTCGCGGATATCAATATCAAAATTCGGATTTGCAGCACGCAAAGTCGGCGATCCCAAAATCTGTTTTCGGATGGTCGCCATGACTTCATCCATCACTGCGTTTGAATCCTGGGGAAGTACTCCAAGAGGAAGAATACTATTGGTGAAGTTAGTGACTCTCACAGTACCTGGGATAGCAAATGCGTCGCCTCGAATCGTCGCACCATCGAAATCAACAAAGAGGATCTGCTTAGTTCCAGCTACTTCTGCCTCGAACGTGTTTCTAAATGCCTGCAGCCGCATTGCATAGCTTGTAGAAGGGCCGCCGGAGACTCGCAAGAGGTATCTTCCATCCGTAGCAATAACGTAACCAAAGGATTGAGTCCCTCCTGAGCTCAACGGTGACTGCGCGGAGTATGGGAAGTTAGGAGTACCGGGAAGGGCAACCGGTGTTGGGTTCAAGAAAACTAGATTGCCTGCCGAGTCGTTAAGCGAGACGTCATAAGGAATGTTCTGTAAACCAGCCGCCGTAAGACGAACGTCAACAATATCTCCTGCTCGTAAATCTAACGCATAATAATCCTCGTCGAATAAGTTTACGTTATTCGTCATCGTCCCCGCGACGTTGATCAGCTGGAACTTGCCACCGATCGTTCCAAGCGGAATGGGTTGTGCGGTTCGAACCAAATCGTTGTTTTCAATTTCCACGATGGATAGAGAGCTGCCGGCCAATCCCTCTGGCTCACTGAATCCCGAATCGCCCGAAATCGTTCCAGCGAAAGAGAGGTCCGCGCGACGAGAATACTCAGCCATACTCATGCCAGGCACAGTAAAGGCCGTCAGCTTCCCGGCTTGTGGATAATACAATCCATCGGTGAAAGGAACCGTCGCCATCAATCGTCGATCTTCGAGCTGTTCGACGACGGGGGTTCGGAGTGCTTTCCTCAACTGGGAGCGTTTCCGCGATTGGAACCAACGAGAAGCTTTGCGATTATTGACAGGTCGCGAATTTGACATAACGTCCCCAGCGAACGAGATAGCTTGCCGCGGCTTGAGTTCGGGTAATCACACCGCAGCGACATAATGTTTGAACAAACGGGATTCAGCGTGAAACAAATGAGAAAAACACACCGCAAATGGCTGTTTTTGAGAGCACTGCATCAACACCTACCGATCGATTCTAATTAGGGGGATTACCCTGTCAACGAAATCGACCATGACTCTGATGCAGTAAAATAGACTTAGGTTCCCGGACTGTGACGATTATTCCGGCAGTCAAGGGGCAAAGAGGAGTGAGTTGCACCAACTTGCAGGTGTTAAACTTCACTTTCACCAAATTACAAAACCACGAACAAAGAAAATCACGGTCTTTTCCCCACTAGCCACTAGCAACTAGCCACTCCCCTTCCCCATGAATCCACCCGAATTTCAAAGAACAAGTTTCCTCGGGAATTTGTTGAAACAAGCCTCTCTTTTCACGCTGGAATCCTTTTGCCAGCGAATGGCGATGGGGCTGAAGGCCGGGGTCGATGTCCTGAAAATGCTTGATTCCGAAGCAAAAGTCGGGTCCGAGCGGCACAAGCAGGTCGCCATGAATATGAAAAATCAGATCCGCGGTGGCGAGACCCTGGTTGGAGCGATGAAGCAGGCCGGCGACTATTTTCCGCCCATGCTTTTGCAAATGGTATCCGCAGGTGAAATCTCCGGCGGGCTCGATCGGCTGTTCGCTTACATGGCCGCATACTATCGAGATTTACGGGAAAGTCGAGCTGATTTCTTTCGGCAGCTTGTCAATCCTATGCTGCAACTGGTTCTGGCGTTGGCTGTGGTGAGCGGAATCATCTATCTCCAAGGATTTCTCGCAAGTCCTCAGGTTTCGCAAGAGGAAAAGTTTGATCCACTCGGTTTTGGACTCAGCGGTGCAAGTGGGTTGGCAATTTTTTGGTTCTTCGTTGGCGGATTTTTGATCGTCGTTGGTATTGTCGCGATAGGCATTTGGAAGAACGCGATCAATTGTCACCGATGGTTGATTCCGCTGATCTTGCCGGTCCCAATTATCGGGAGTGTCTTTGCAAATACAGCTCTCGCAAGAATGTCGATGACCCTTTCAATGCTCTTGAATGCAGGTGCTGATGCAGTGGCTTGTGTTCGGCAAGCGTTCTACAGCACCGGCAACGAGTACTACATCCAAGGCGAACCGAAAGCAAGCGAATGTGTTCAGCAAGGAATGTCTCTGGCCGAAAGCTTCCAAGCCTCGGGAGTGGTCCCGAATGAATTCGTCGAAGGCGTTTCCATTGGCGAACTAAGCGGGAATGAAACCGAGTCCCTTGAGAGACTTGCAACCGAGTACGACCGACGTGCCAAAGTTGCAATGAGCCAACTGTGCGTTGCAGCAAGCACTGCAATCGCCATAGCAACGTCACTGTTGATTATCTTCTTGATCATTCGCATGGCGATGCAGTACGTCGCAATGCTTCAGAGTTTCATGTAACCAAGCCTTCTTAAATCTTGAGTAGCTGAATTCGTAAGAATTCAGAAGTCGGTGGTTACAATGGTACTAGAGCATGACTTCAGATGTCTTACGACATCTGCTACGAGAATAGAACTTCAATTCTTGCGTTCGAGTAAATTTATTGAGCGCTACGTGCAATTTTAAGGCGAAATTGTTCGGAGGTACTCTCGTGCGACAGCCAGTCGCATGCCGCCGTACGAATCTAAACGACTTCGCCAATATTGGATTTGATCAAATCGGGCTGGTTGCCCCGAGGCGGTCTCGATCATGCGTTGCACGAATAGATCAGGCACATTTCCCGCGCGGTCGTAAAACGCGGGGCTGGCAAGTAACTCGGCTTTGACTTCAGTGCTTGACACTGTTCCGGATGCTAATTGCGAAGCCCAAGCTTGCGATTCACTGATGGTCGGTTCTCGGCCAATATACTGACGAAACAACGAATAAAACGTATTCATGTCAGGAGGATAATAGCCAACCACGCTACCACCGCCTACTCCATACGAAGGCATACTTTGAAGCCGAAGATTGTAAGTCGTTTGAACGCCAGCAACGGGGGCGGCGATGTCTTGAGCGGTTGAAGCCAGCACTTGCTGAAAACCATCGTATAACGTTGCAACCAGTCGATATCGGTCGGTTGGATAGATGAATTGAGGATCAAAGCGAACGGCGAATTGGTATGGGCCGCGACCGTAAACTTGTTTGTTATCAACACCTCCCGCAATTTGGATGTAAGGGCGCGTTACATTCTGAAGCTCAACTTTGAGCGTTCCGTAGTTGCTCAAGAAAATGTTACCATCCAGCACAACTTGCCCGATGATGGATGAGCCAACGGCCGTTTGCGGCCGGATCGCAAAATCATAAGACCGCATTTGTCGTGTGATTGCATCGAGCACGACAAGATTGACTCGGCCATAAACATCGGCTCGACGACTCATCTCGGTAACTAAATCGACGGTGCGTCCGTAGACATATCCCACTTGCGAGCCGCCTGCAGAAATCACTGTGTCTCCATCCTTTAATCCATTGATCGCAGCCAATCCACCTGGCACAACTTGTCGAATGAGAACGCCGTTGGGAACGTTTTGGATATAAGCACCAAGCTGAAATGTTTGCCAGCCCGTGGTAATGGGCTGACCAACCACCACCATGCTATTGTTCCACTGCGGCAATTGCATAACCGCACCGGAATAAACATTCCCCCATTCGCTTGCGTAACCTGGCGTCATGTAGGCGTTGGGGGTAAAGCCGTATTGAGCTTGAGTCGATTGCGATTGAAGGGAAAAGAAAGTTACAAAGCCGACAATAACAATCAGTTGCAAACGTATTCGTGTAGCGAGATGATCCAAGGTGTCTTTCCTCCGTGATGATTCTGGTCTTGGTGATTTAGCCGGCGACAATAGTTTAAAGAAAATGTCTCATTGATTTCGGCCTTGAAATTCGTCGAAGTTTCCTGCGAACCAATTCGATTCACCGAAGTTGTTCACCGAAGAGCTCGTTTAGCTCCTGATGGACGAAGCCTGGATCGAGCGGGAAAAAACCGTACCGCATGACGTGTGCTTGTCCATCACGACTCAGTACATATCGCAAGATGGATTCTCGGAGCTTTGCATCGTTTGAGAGCTGAGCCTTATCCAGAACAAGCATCAGCGGGCGGACTATCGGATACTTTCCCGCCAAAACATTCAAGTCATTTGCCTGAACAACTTGACCTTGGACTACCAACGGAACGCGCCGTACGTCAGGGTTCTCGTAGTGAATGTCCGCAAATCCGACACCTGCTGGATTGGCTGCGATCGATGAACATATTACTGAATTCGTTTCGCATTGCTTTAACGTCGGTTCAATCTTCTGGCCCGACAAAAGCACCTTCGAGATAAACACCTGCGACCCACTGTTGGGACCTCGATCATAAATCACAATTGGTTGATTTGCTAATTCGCCTTGGACGCCCACGTTCCCCCAAACCTTAGGCGGAAGACTTTCATCCGCACGAGCAGCAAAGATTGCTTTTATTGTTTCTGGCGAAATACTTTCAATGGGATTGCTTCGGTGAACGAACAGTGCCATCGCTTCCATACCGACGGTGATTGCGATCGGTTCTTTGCATTTGCCCGCGACTAACATTTTTTGATCGTCGCCATCAACAGGACGGCTAACCCCAGCAATGATCGTCGGATCGTTCGACAGCATCTTTAATGCGACTTCCGATCCTTCAGCCGATCCGGAAAATTCGACTTCTGGATGAAATTTCTTAAAACTCTGAGCCCACTGGTTACCGAGTTCGTTCATCGTGGTCGAACCGCTGAATATGACTTTCCCAGAAAGCTTTTCCGCGGGCCGGTATGGAGGTAACTGCTCCAGCATTTGATAGAGCTGAAATGACATCGCCTGAGTTGCAGCCGGTGCGCCCGGAGCTTCTTTCGGCGATGCATTCACCGTCGAGCTTGTCTGTGTTCCAACTTCTGGAGCTTGATTCACTGGCGTAGTGGAAGTAGGTTCCGCGTTGGCTTGCGGAGCAGTCTGAGATCGCACTGGTAGTGAATCCCAAACCAGAAACAACGTTGCCACAACCAAATAGGGTTTCCATCCTCGAAACATTTGTAAACTCCCTTTTTCTTACAGTCCATTACGCTTTTCGCTAAGCACTGAACGACGTCAATTGCAACATGTTTTATCTGTCCTGACTCACCTATTTTAACAAGCTTTCAAAATAGTACATAGATGAGGTGGCTGCGTATGAAAGACACTGGCTTGCTCTTTCTGTAAGTAGCGACCAATCGCTGGTGAAGTCCGAAATGGAATGTTGCAGCCGAGTTTAGCTAGGAAGCATTGCCTAGTGTTTCGTTGATGCCAGCTTTGATCGAATCAACAATCTGAGTAAGTTCGTCGTCGCTTATCGAAAGTGGAGGCATGACGATGACGACATTTCCTATAGGGCGTAACCACACGCCATGCTTTTTCGCGACATCGCAAACGGCTTGACCACGCCGCTGAGTCCACGGGAATCCACTTTTGTTTTGCTTGTCAGAAACGAGTTCGATCGCCACCATCAAACTCTTCTGGCGAATGTCGCCCACGTGAGGGTGTGCTCGCAGTGGCTCGAGTAACAAGGCGAGATGACGCGCCTTGGACTCAAGGTTTTCGAGGGTTTTTTCTGCTTCAAAAACGTTCAGGGTAGCGATTGCAGCCGCTGCAGCCAGTGGATTGCCGCCAAAGGTGTGTCCATGAGAAAAGCTACGGGATTGAGCGTACTCGCCGAGGAATGCTTGCCAGATTTTGTTCGTCGTCAATGTCGCGGACATCGGAAGGTAGCCACCGGTGAGTCCTTTCCCAAGCACGAGAAAATCGGGCGACACGTCCTCATGCTCGCAAGCAAAAAGTTTGCCGGTTCTCCCCATCCCGACTGCAACTTCGTCGGCGATTAAGAGCGTATTAAACTCGGTCGACAGCTCCTTCAACCCACGAAGAAATCCCGGTGGATGCATGACCATACCCGCTGCTCCTTGCACTAGTGGCTCGACGATGATTGCAACGATACTTGCGTGATGCTGCTCCAAGATCCGTCGGTACTGATCTAGATAATGCTTGGCAAGCCGGCAGCCAGTACGCTTGGCCAAGCAATCGCAGTTGCGATCGCAATAACTGTCTTCCGGAATGTTTGCAGTCGATAATTCATGACGATAGGTGTCCGGACAGGGGCCACGCAACACGGAGAAGAGTAACGGTTGAAACAGGGAATGGAATTGTGAAATCCCTCCCACGCTCACGGTCCCAATGGTATCTCCGTGGTAGGCGTTCCCTAATGCAAGAAACTTGTTTCGATTCGGCTCCGGTGCATCGATTTGTTGCCAATATTGGAAAGCCATTTTCATCGCGACTTCGACTGCTGAAGCACCATCGCTGCTGAAGAAAACATGCTCTAGACCATCAGGAGCAAGATCGACGATCCTTTGAGCAAGATCGATTGTCGTCGGATTACTCATACCTAGAGACGTCACATGAGCCACACGTTGCAACTGTTCAATAATGGCCGTGTCGATCGTGGGGTGTCGGTGTCCGTGAACGTTACACCAGAGCGAACTAACGCCGTCGAGATATCGATTACCGTGAATATCGGTCAACCAGCATCCGTCAGCAGACTCGACGATCAATCCGTCATATTCAGCCATTTGCGAAAAAGCATGCCAAACGACTTCACGATCAATTCGGTAGAGTTCGTCAGGATTGGTGACCAAGTTTGAAATGAGATTTCGTTTGAGTTAATCGAGAGAAGAATGGGATTCGCCCGGCAGGCGAACCCTACTACCATTTAAGAAGAACCGGTGCCCCTTTGCGAACACCCAGCATCATGGTTGCCGAGTCGCCGACTAGATGAAGTCGAAGCGAATCGTCCGACCCGAGGACCGCGATGAAGGTCATCGGTGGTTGCTGGTGGTCTGCGGGGAAAAGTCCAAACGTTTCGTGCTCTTCGTCGACAACGACTTTGAGTGATTCGTCACGAGGCACCGAGCTCAGTTGGTCGACGGAAATATCGGTGATTAAATCTCCGTCCGGCGTAACTTCAATCACGTTTCCAGATATGGTTTTTGACATGTCGCCTGCCTGGGGGGAGAGCACTTGAGGTGAGACACTGGGTTTAAAACACTGGGGGAAGTCAGTGAACGAACTTTTCGTTATTGTAGTGTGCTCATGTCCCCGGCTAAAGATGGGGATCGGCTCAACCTCAGCGTGATGAAAAGGGCAGTTTTCCTGAGTAGACGCTAGCCTCGGGTGCTATCGGGCAAATCGTCGCAAAAATCGAAACCCGTGGCTAGCGCCATCGGCTCAGTCCTACCCTTGCGGCTTTAGTCGAGCTGTAGTTCTAGCTGCTTTTTCGGAGACGATTCGGTTGACGGCGTTTAGCATCGCGAGAATCGTTGATTCGACCGTGTCGGTGGATAGCCCAACACCTCGATACGATTCCCCGTCATGTTCGACTTCCACTGTGACTTCGCCCAACGCGTCGCGGCCGACCGTTGCGCTTCGGACTTTATAGTCACGACAGATGAATTTCACGCCCGTGATCCGCTCGACCGCCCAGAAGGCTGCATCGATAGGGCCATCGCCTTCTTGAACCTCTTCGGTGAACTGGTCATCTCCGTGTTTCAAAGTAAGTCGCACTTTGGGCTGGAGTGAGGTGCCGCTGGTGACTTCAAACGAAACGAGACTCCACGCTTCCAAGACCTTTCCGCTAATTTGCTTTTGAATCAACGCAACAATGTCGCCGTCGTAAAGCTCTTTCTTTTTATCGGCCAAGATCTTGAACTGATCGAAAACCTCTTGAAGGTGCTCGGCAGTCAAGTTGTAGCCAAGATGACGAGCTCGATCTGCAAGAGCCGCACGACCGCTGTGTTTGCCTAAGACCAAGTCTGTCTTTTGGAACCCCACATCTTCGGGCCTCATGATTTCATAGGTCAACGGGTTCTTGAGCATTCCATCTTGGTGGATTCCTGATTCGTGCGCAAAGGCGTTGCGACCCACGATTGCTTTGTTTCGCTGGACTTCCATCCCTGTGATCTTCGAAAGTAAGCGGCTCGTCGGGACCAGTCGTTCGGTAACAATTCGCGTAGTGCAGTTGAATTTATCAGCCCGAGTCTTCATGGCCATGACGACTTCTTCCAAAGCACAATTCCCCGCGCGTTCACCGATGCCGTTGATCGTACATTCGATCTGGCCTGCACCGGCTTGGACAGCAGCTAACGAATTAGCCACGGCCAAACCCAAGTCGTCGTGGCAATGGACACTGATAGTCGCCTTGTGAATGTTGGGGACGCGTTCGAAAAGCAACTTGATCCGATCGTACATTTCGATCGGAGTTGTATAGCCAACGGTGTCTGGAATGTTGATCGTCGTGGCGCCGGCTTCGATGGCTGCTTCGACGACTTCACATAAAAAGTCATGTTCGGTTCGAGCGGCATCTTCGGGTGAAAATTCGATGTCGTCGCAGTAGCTGTACCCGCGTTTGATCCCCGCAACGGCTCGCGCGACTAACTCCTCGCGAGTCATTCGCAATTTGAATTCACGATGGATGGCACTGGTCGCGAGAAAGATATGAATGCGAGGCGATTGAGCAACTTTCAATGCTTCCCAAGCTCGATCAATATCGCCGTCGTTGCATCTAGCCAATCCGCAGATAGTCGCACCGCGGATGTTGATCGCAATGTCTCGCACCGATTCAAAGTCGCCCGGCGAAGCGATCGGAAACCCCGCTTCGATGACATCGACTCCCAAATCAGAAAGGGCCTGAGCGATCTCCATTTTCTCCGATGCGTTCATGCTGCATCCGGGGGATTGCTCTCCATCGCGAAGAGTCGTGTCAAAAATCTTGATGCTTCTGGCGGGTGATTGTTGCTGCGATGTCGCATCGGACTGCGAATCTGCCTTCGTATTTTCGGTCGGGTTCGTATTCACAATATTGATCGTTATGTTTTTCGAGAGTACTGGGCAAAGGCGTGCTGATGAAATCGTTGTTTTTCCTGAGCCATAGGCGCTAGCCTCGGGCGCTGCAAGGCAAATTTCGGCAAAGTCGACACTCGTGGTTAGCGCCATCGGCTCAGTTATCGGCTCAGTTTTCATCAGGCCAGGCTAAGGCTTAACATCCCACATGTGATCGGCATGCAATGTCGCCATTTTAACGGCAAACAGCAATTCGCCGCCCAGTTTACGAAAAAACCGAACTTCTGGTAAACCGTAAGCGAGTTTTCTTAACGAAACAAAGCAAGTTTTAGACAGACACTCGCACTCGCGGTCTTGTTCACGAACAATTTGTATCCAGTTGTTGCTGGTGTTGCCGCACGGTCGCTTGCAGCTTTGGAGTAGCGATACTCTCGCTGGAATGAATCAGGTTCGTGTTCACACTTTTGGGAGGCTGCTCAGACTCGCCCCCGCATCCTTTTGCAGACTCTTTCGCAAACTCTCTCTTGGGCTGGCTGGGGTTTAGACCTTCAAATTGGACCGCAAGCTCTTTCCATTCGCAGATCGACTGGACAACTCCGGAAAGCGATTTCGCACCCATTTTTAGATAGAGCTTGTGCCTTCTAGCCTCGATCGTACGTTGGCTGACGGCGAGCTCGGTGGCGATCGTTTTGTTCGGAACTCCTTCCAAAATCATCTCTAATACGGCCTTTTCTGGCAAAGTCATTGAGGCCTTCCGAGTGTTCAGAACTTGAAATCGCTGAAATCGCGACAAAACGGAGTCTGCTTGTTCAAACGCGGCGCGGAGTAATCTGGCTACGCGATCTTCAGGCGAGTTTGTCTCGGCGTATGCAAAGATTGACTGACGCATCCAATCGACAATCTGGTCTGTCGGAGCATGATTTCCGAGGCAAACGATTGTCGGCTGGTTTCCGTGTGCGACTACTTTGCCAATTCGTGCTGCAAGAAGTTCCGCTGAAGTGGAAGCATCATCGCCCGTTGCATCCAGCACAACGACGTGCGCGGGAAGTTGACGGCCTAGGACTTGATAGTCCGCGTCACTTCCAATCTTATGAGTCTCTATTTTGAAGTGCGAAGCCAGACTCTGCGCTAATGCACTCATGTTACCTGGGATTGAACTGGTTAACCAAAAGCAATTCGATTGGTAAGTTTCGGTCATCGTTTTTAAGCTCGCGTCGTAGAATTGGTGCAAACAATTGATTTCGGAGCCGGATCGGTAAGGCTCTCTTTCTCATCACACGATGAATATTGCGATATACCGGAGCATTTTTTTGCAAAACGCTAGAAACTTTGGCATACTGGTGATGTCCGAGCTTGGGAGGAAGCTGGCGGTGGGGGATGTGCAAAATGCAATTGTCCTCGCAGGGCATAAATGGTATCTAGTTTTCCCTTGAAACGCCATAAGGATATCTTTATTGCCTCAAAGGGATTCCATTACGGTTGTTTAGTGCTTTGTCCAACTTAAAAAACGGGATAGCTGAATTCGTAAGAATGTCGATGTCGATAAAAAATAATAGCAAAAGCTGATGCTTTCAGATGTCTCACAACATCTGCTTCAAGCACAAACCCCGTTTTACTATCGGGATAAAGCACTAGCCGTAGGAAGTTCTGTCCCTTTCGCCGATCCTAATGCCAGTTCTGTGAGTGCAATCCCATGACAACTGAAGAATCTCTAAATCCGCCGGCTGATTACGTGCAGGAGAATTCGCGATCCGCAGAAGATCAGATTCGCTTGGATGAAACCTATGATGCCATGCGGCGCATGGCAAACAGCTATTTGAGCAACGAATCGCAAACGGTTTCGCTTACTCCGACGGTTGTGGTTCATGAGGTCTACATGCGATTGGCGAATCAACCCAACGCGGTTTATCACTCCAGAGCCCACTTTCTTGCAATCGCAAGCACGATGATGCGTCGCATTTTAGTGGACCACGCTCGGTCTCGCGATCGAACAAAACGAGGTGGAGAATACGTGCGAGTCAATTATGATGTTGGGCTGGCGTTCTCCAAGTCGAAAGACGCTGACGTTCTCGCTTTGGAGGAGGCTCTCACGGAGCTAACCCAATTGGACTCGCGACAGGGCCGAATTGTTGAGATGAGATTTTTCGGCGGGATGACTGTTCCGGAGGTTGCGGAAGTTTTGGGTGTGTCCACGCGAACGATCGAAAGCGAATGGAAAATGAGTCGTGCTTGGCTTCGTAAAAGACTGGATAATCTTGATTGATAACACCTGAGCTGTTCTCGAAAGCGAAAGGTCACTTCCTACGGCTCATTGAACTTGGCGAAGAAAAGCAAGCCAAGGAGCTTGAGTTACTTCGTCGAGACGATCCCGAATTAGCTCGAGAAGTTCGAAGTCTAATCGACAACCATATCTCCAAGACGATCATCAAGAACTCAGCTGAGGCGACGTACGGTTCAGAGGAATCCACCTTCGGCAGAACGGGTACCCTCGCACTTCAGCACGTTCGATCCAAGTTACTCGGTGGATTTTTTCCGATCATAACAGCCGTCTGCGCATCGGCGTTTTTGGCGCTACTTGGTTGGGGCTTGCAGTCCATCTTGCAAAGCCAGCTTGCCGCAACCACTTCGTCTCAGCTCGAAACAGTTTTGGAACTCGAGCAACGGTTGCTTGATCAATGGAAGCAGGCGGCATCGCTGAAGGTGGAATCTTGGGGACGCTCAACCACCGTTCGCAACGCAATCGCTGAACTTGTCGCTTTAAGTAAAGATACCTCGCTGGACTCTAAAGAGCTCCGCGCGAAGTTGATGAATTCGCCCGCCCAAGAGCTGCTCGAAAAAGAAATCAATGCGCTATCAGGCATTCCTTGGGTTCAATCCACCCCGAAAGAAAGTGGTCAACGCTACGCAGTTTGGAATCGTAACGGAACAACGCTCACTGACTGGAATCGTCGTGCGTTTCCTTCAGCGGTTGGACAAGGAGCTTCTCCTGAAGGCGCAGCAAAGCTGAATCGAGTTTTTCAAACGGTCCCAGGCAATGCTCATGTGACCTTTGTGTATCTACCAAGAGCAATGGACGACAATCGCATCACTGCTGAATATCCGATGGAAACGAAACGCCTTCAAATCCAAGTCATCACGGCGGTTTATGATGATAAGGGAATGCCGATTGCAGCTCTCATGATTCGCGACCAACGTATCACCGATGATTTCGAAGCGGCCATTAAAAGCGGTCGATTCGATGCGACAGGCGAGTGCTACTTGATGGATATCGATGGTTGGATGATCAATGAACCCCGAAGCGTTGAACGGATGAAGGACTTCGGTCTGTTCGGCGAATATTGCCGAGAATCAGATAACCGCTATGTCGTTCGAGTCGCTGATCCAGGCGGAGATATTTTTGCTGGGCACCAACCAGATGATCCAGTGAAGCAGTGGGTACGTACCAAGGCCGCCCGAGTAGCACTAGATAAGCAATCGGGTATGGATATTGTTGGCTATCGCGATTTCGCGGGACGCGCAGTCGTCGGTGCTTGGCGATGGGACGAAGGATTACAAGCTGCAATCATCGTAGAACAGACCAAGAGCGAGGCTTTCCAAACGCTGGAAATCGTTCATCGGGTAAATCGCATCGCTTGGGGAATACCTTTGCTAATAGCCTTAGGTTTGGCCGCTATTTCAGGGTTGCGAGCGCGATTGCGTTACGGAAAGCCACCCTTGCAAATCGGTGCCTACAAAGTAACTGAAAAGATTGGTGAAGGCGGACTCGGCATCGTCTACAAAGGTCAACATCGGCTCTTGGGGCGCTTGGCGGCAATCAAGCTGCTTAAGGTGCATTCGACGAATCCTCAACTAGCAAAAAGATTCGAACGCGAAGTTCGTATGGCTTCGAAGCTTGTTCATCCTAATGCAATCAGTATCTTCGACTACGGACTATCGGACGATGGTGCATTTTATTACGCAATGGAATACATCCCAGGAGTCAATCTTTCCGAGCTGATAAGTTATAACAAATCGATTCCCCTAAGTCGCTCTCTGCACATGTTGGTGCAGATCTGTGGCGGTATTCGTGAGGCGCATCTTACGGGTATGGTTCATCGCGATATCAAGCCCCAAAACATTATGGTCTGCTATCGAGCCGGGATCGCTGATGTTATCAAAGTACTCGACTATGGACTTGTGAAATCCTTTGTCGATAATACATCCAGCGACACGACGGTGACCAACGTTTTAATCGGAACGCCCAAGTTCATGGCTCCCGAGCGACTAGAAACTCCTTGGTTGGCCGACCCGAAAATCGATATCTATTCGATCGGAACCGTTGCGTATTATCTTCTCACGGGACACACTCCTGTTCTGGGAATTACACCAAATGGGATGTTAGAAGCAATGGCCAGCGAACAGTCTCCGTATCGAGAACTAGCGGGACAAAAAGCATTTCAAGAACTGGTTCGCCTGATCGGTTTTTGCGTTTCGGCCGAACCGTCCTTGCGTCCCGGATCGGTTGGTGCCATCCTCGATGTTCTTAAGAAAATTCAAGAGTCTTACCCTTGGCAACAGGCCTCGGCGGAAGCTTGGTGGATAGAACATGAGACCAATCTTATGCAATTCACAGCCAATTTACGCGAGGGAAAGCCTACCGCTATTCCTAGCAATCATCCAGCCGACAATCCAATCGGTCAGAAGGCAGATCAATTAGAAAAGGTTTAGTGTTGAATGACCCATTCCAAATCATCTGCGGTAGTTTTACTAAGCGGCGGACTCGATTCGGCAACCGTCTTGGCAATTGCAAAGCAGGCTGGTTACGCGATCTACGCAATCAGTTTTCGGTACGGACAGAAACATAGTGGAGAGATCAAACGGGCGCGAGCTTTAGCCGAATCCGCAAACGTAACTCAGCATATCGTCGTCGATATCGACTTGAGTGTCTTTGGTGGATCTGCTTTGACGGATAAGTCACTTGCAGTTCCAAAATCGGATTCGGTTGAAAACATTGGCTCGGAAATACCCATCACGTATGTCCCTGCCCGAAACACGGTTTTTCTTTCATTCGCACTTGGCTGGGCCGAAGTCCTTCATGCCAATAACATCTTCATCGGTGTCAACTCGCTCGACTATAGTGGCTATCCAGACTGCCGCCCTGAGTTCGTTCAAGCGTACGAAAAAATGGCGAATCTAGCGACGAAAGCGGGCGTGGATTACACATCCAAGCAAATCGGCCAACCCATTCGAATTCAAACGCCGCTCATCTCCATGACAAAAGCAGAGATCATCAAACAAGGGCTTGAACTGGGAGTCGACTATTCGAAGACGTTCTCTTGTTATGATCCGGTCATTATCAGTGACGAGCAACGCGACATCGACGGGATCGCGTTTAACGAATTGGCTTGCGGTCACTGCGATGCATGCTTGCTGCGGCTTCGAGGCTTCGAACAAAACGACATCCAGGACCCAGCTGCCTACGTCCGCTAAGCAATCCAATCGTGGATGACTCGTCCGTGAACGTCAGTCAAACGGAAGTCTCGACCCGCGCTGCGATAGGTTAGCTTCGTATGATCAAATCCCATCAGCTGCAAGATGGTTGCATGAAGATCGTGAACGTGGGCTCGCTTCTCAACGGCTTTGAACCCAAACTCGTCTGTGGCGCCGTACATTTGCCCCCCTTTGACTCCGCCGCCGGCCATCCACATGGTAAATCCATAATGATTGTGGTCACGTCCGCTGAGCGTCCCCTTGTTGGATCCTTCCTTTGGTAGTTCTACCGTTGGTGTACGGCCAAACTCGCCACCCCAGATGATCAGCGTTTCATCGAGAAGGCCCTGTTGCTGCAAATCAGTAAGCAACGCCGCTATCGCCTGATCACTCTCCTGAGCCAGTTTGCGATGCTCACGTTCGATGTGATCATGACTATCCCAAGGTTGCCCCTCGCCATGCCAGAGCTGAACCATTCTGACTCCACGCTGAACTAATCGTCTTGCAATAAGAGCTTGTTTGGCTTGAACCCCTGGTCCGTACATGTCAAGGATATGCTTGGGTTCCTTGGATGTATCAAACGCGTCGGTCGCTTCGCTTTGCATTCGATAGGCCAGCTCCATCGATTGAATTCTCGCTTCGATGAGTGGATCTTCTTGGCGAGATTTTTGATGATCCGCGTTAAGCATCGCAAGCAGGTCAAGAGCTTTACGTTGCCCATCGAAGGTCATCCGATTATTTGTCACGTAGTCGATTAAGTCTTTGGCCTCGCTCTTCTTGGGATCAACATAGGTGCCTTGAAAAATCCCAGGAAGAAATCCCGATTGCCAATTTTGCGATTCCTGAATGGGATACCCGCCAGGACACATCGCGATAAACGAAGGCAAATTCAGATTTTCGCTTCCAAGACCATAAGTAAGCCATGACCCAAGGCTTGGACGGACCAATCTTGCTTCGCCCGTATTCATGAGCAAAAGCGATGGCTCGTGATTCGGTACATCTGCATACATAGAGCGAATAACGCATAACTTGTCAGCATGAGCACTCGCCGTCTTCGCAAACAGTTCGCTGCAATCGATTCCGCTTTCGCCGTAGCGATCAAACTTGAAGGGAGATGGGTAGATGTTTCCTGTTTTTCGTTCCGTCTTTGGCGAGCCTCCGGGCATCTCTTGTCCCGCATACTTTTGCAACGCTTCCTTAGGATCCCAAGTATCTACTTGCGAAGGCCCTCCGTTAGCAAAGATGTGGATGACATGCTTAGCTTTTGCGGGGAAGTGCGAGGGTTTGGGCAAAAGTGGATTACTGCTTGGCTTACTATCAGCAGATGCAACGTCCAGCAATCCAGGCAACGACAAAGCGCCTAAGCCCATACCGCATTGCGAAAGCATCGAACGTCGATTCATTGGATACATAGTTTATTCAGTCTTAAAAACAAAAATCTAACGCGACGCGCCAGTTTTGAAGTTGCACATCTAGCCCCGGAAGGGGCGACAGCCTTTTGCCGGGGGCGAAAGTCCCTGTTTGTATCCTTCGGCACTAAAAAGTATGCCACTTCAAAACGCGCCAGCTAGTGTTATTAATCTACAAAGCAAAATTCATTTGAGAGAAGAAGCATTTGAGCGGCTTGTTGCCATCGATCGAGTGATCGTGGAACTGTCTGCATAAAGTGCTTGCTACTATCGTAAGTAAGTGGATCTTGCTCATATTGAACTTGGCAATTCCACTTGAAACTATCGTTGCTAGGGTTCTCTTTTGCATCGATAACAAAATCAATCGTCTCGCCTTTCTTGATGCTAAACGGTTTGGTCTTGGCTTGAGTGTCACTGTGGAAAACTTCCCAAGTGCCGAGGACTTGATCTTGATTTGCGATGACGATGCCGCGCACACCGTCCCCTTTTTCTGACGGGTGTTCTAGCTTGCCTCGGATGTTTACTTTGCCGTCTCGGGGAGCAACCCACCGACGAATGACGCATCGATCAAGACCCGCTCCCGAGTGTCCACCCTCAGCCGATAGGCTGGCCCATCCAAGATCTTTATCAGGTCGCTTTCCGTCAGAGCCCATCCAGCTTTTCCCGCTGAACATTGGAAGCTTTTGGAACGCTTCGATGCGATTCAATTCCGTGTTAAGTGCGCCGTAACCATAATTCCAAGTATTCTCGGGAGTCATCGGAATCTCAACGATTGCGTTTTGACAGAAGTCAACTATCGCTTTACGTTCAACGGCAGTAGGAGCCCTGGCCAAAATGCGTTTGAATAAATCTCCAACTGTATCGGCTGACTTTGCATCCGAGGCTTCCTTATTGGGAGTCTCTGTTTTCGTGAAGCCATCGAGTAGATTCATCATGATGTCGCTGTTCATTAACACCAATCCTTGCTGAGGAACGGTGGTTTCATTTCGTTGAGCAACGTGGGCATCTGGCGAAGCAAAGTCAAACGTGCGGAAAAGTGATGGCAAATTCTGGCGATCGATATAGGCATAAAGCGTACGTCGATCTGGGAAAGGGGCCGAATCAATCTTAACGCTTGGGCCACCTACCGTTTGATCAATCGTGCCAGTGGCTAACAGCAAAGCATCCCGAAAAGTTTCAAAATCCATGCGGCGTCGTTTGGCTTTCCAATAATAGCGATTCTCAGGATCGATCGCATACGCATCTTCGCCATGGCTGCTTTGCTGTTTGTAAGTGCGTGTCAAAACAATCGCTTGGATCAGCCTTTTCGTACTCCAACCTTCGCGAATAAAGTTAGATGCCATGAGATCTAAAACATCGTGTTGCACCGGAGCTTCGCAGCGCAGTCCAAAGTCGCTAGGCGTGTCGACAATGGGTTGTCCCGTGATCCAAGTCCACAGGCGATTGACGTAGACTCGGGCGGTGAGTGTCTTGCAATCTTCGACCATGGATCGAGCCATTTCGAATCGCCCACTACCGGTCGACATCTTCGGTGCGACGTCGCCCAAGATTCCGGTTAAGAACTTTCGCTCGACATCGGGACCTCGATTGGCTTGGTTACCGCGAAGAAACACGAAGACTTTATCCTGCTTTGGCTTGTCGACCATGCGAAGCGGCGAAGGGTCTCCACCTGGCTCTTCGCTTCCTACAAAAGCGGCTCGCATCGAATAGTAATCCGCTGCCGAAACCGGATCGAATTTGTGATCATGACAGCGAGCGCACGCAACGGTGATTCCAAGAAATCCTCGTGACACAACATCGATGCGATCATCGGCAACATCGTTCTTGTTATTCAGAAAGCGACGCCCCAACGTCAACATTCCCATCGCATCCAAATGCCCCTTGGAGTTATCAGGATCTAATTGGTCGGCGATGATTTGATACTTCAGGAATTCATCGTACGGCAAATCCGTATTGAACGCCCTAATGAGCCAATCGCGATATCGATAAGCATAGGGATACTCACGATCTTCCTTAAAGACGTAGCCTTTGTTATCTGCATACCTTGCCACATCCATCCAACGTCGAGCCATACGTTCGCCAAATGTAGCTGAATCGAGCAATTCCGAAACCAATCTCTCGTACCAGTCTTCTCCTTTGTCGCTTAAGAATTTCTCGATTTGCTCGAAGGTAGGAGGCAGACCGGTAAGATCAACATAGAGACGTCGAATCAATGTTCTGCGATTGGCAAGCGGTGAAAACTTCAAGTTGTTCTTCGTGAGCTTCCTTGCGACACGTTTATCTATTTCCTTGGAAAGATCCATCGAGCTGAGACCGACATCTTCTTGCTTGACTGGTTCGTCGATGAAAGCCTGGTATGCCCAGTGCGATTTCGCTTGCGACTGTCGATCGGAGAAGCTGCTTTTGTGTGTTGTTGCGACGGGCACATCAGGCCGCGGGTCTTCTGCTCCGTCTTGTATCCATTGCTTGATCGAATCGATCTCTTCTTGCGTCAGCTTTCCCTCCGGTGGCATTTGCAGTTCCGAATCGTCGTACTCAATGGCTCGAACGAGTCGGCTCTTACTGGGCTCCCCTTTGACGATCGCTGGACCTTGAGAACCACCGCTGAGCATGCTGCTGGGCGTATCCAAACGAAAGTCACCGCCTCGATTTGCCTCGTCGGCTCCGTGGCAGTCGTAGCAGTGCTGGACCAAAACCGGGCGGACTTTGGTTTCGAAAAAATGGACCTTGTCCGCAGTGACCGATTTCTCGGCTTCAGCCCAAACGGTCCCAGTAATTGACACAAGAAAGGCGAGGAACAAAATAACAGCAAGCCACGAAGATGCATACGAGCATCTAAAAGCCTGAATCGAGGACCTCAGCGGTGAACAGATCAACGCCATGATTGGGAAGCCTACTAAGTCGAACCGGGGAGGTTCGCGAGAAAGTGAAAGGTGGGATCACAACAAGCGTAGTATACTTTCAATTCTTAGCCTGCGGCAAGTGTTTCCTCGAGGATGGGTGGCATCGGGCATCCAAGGGCGTCGGCAATTACTCGCAAAAGCTCCAGTTCGCTCAGTTCTACCTTCCTATCGGCTGCAATGCAGGCGGAAAACGCAGCTAACATTCCCCTTTTTGTCGATCCATTGGATTTTTCCAGTACATCCAAGGCGGCATCCAGAGCTTTCAAAGTGCAATTCTCGCGTGGCAAAATAGTTATCGTTTTGCCAACAAACCGCGACTGCTTTAGCCCAATCGCAAACGAATTGGCTGCGTGATCCGCGTCGCTTCCAACGTAGGCGAGAGCGGAAAGGACGACCTGAAATGCACTAGGTAACGCTTGCTCGGCTTTCGAATCACTTTTGGATTGCCCGTTATCATCCAAGCGATTCACCAGCCGCTTGGTTATAAACCTTTGAATTGCAAACTCAAAAATGGTCCATTTGCGATCCGCTTCAATCAAGGCACGTACCGTTTTACGAAACGCCATAACTTGCTTAGGAGACATTTGATGTAGCGCGGGCAAGGCCAAGCAGGCGAGCGGTAGTCGTTGCTCGTCTTCTAAGAGCTCGACCTGATTGATGACTCGACTGAGCTCATGGTTGATACGAAGGTCAGCTTGTATTTGAATCGTTTCCAATTGCTTTGCCCGAATTGGATCGGAACTCGGGGCAAGCAAGAGCGCGTAGATGATCGCGACAGCCCCAAGAGGATCGCGGATATCTTCCGATAGTATTGGGACCAACTCGTCGACCAAGTTGTGGGCATGAGCAAGATGTTCTGGACGAGGCTCACCAATGTGGTTCACTGCTTGCTCCGGTTGCCGTTCATGCTGATCCGCACCAGCCAAAGCCGCTCGATGGACTCCGCCAGTTGCTCCCAGTGGTCGCGCTCCACCGGATACGATGGAACTAGTCGCTGTTGATCCGCCTGCAAAAGACGCTCTTGCCATTGCAAGTGAATTGGGATCGATCAATTCGGAGACCGTATGCGTCACAGGCTCGGTCTTTGAAAAGACCCCCTTAAAATTTGGCTCAATTCGCTTGATTCGCATTGGCAATGGTGGATGCGTCGCAAACAAGAACGACGAGACTCCTTCACCAAAATACATGTGACTCGACTCGCTAGCTCTTGCATTCGTAAGCCGCGCGTGCTGCTTCCAGCCACCGATACGTTTCAACGCGTCAGAAATTCCATTCGGGTTTCGTGTGAACTGAACTGCGGACGCATCGGCTAAGAATTCTCGTTGACGCGAAACGGCAGACTTGATCATGTTCGCAAAGAAAACGCCGATATAGCCAATCACGATCAACGCCGATCCAGCCACGAACAAGGCAGCCATGATCCCCGCCGCTCCCTTGCTATCATCGCGATTGGAAGAGCCGCGGAAGGAAGACATACTCAAATATCGAATAAACAAAAATCCGATCAGCGCGATCAAAAGAATGCCGTGAAGCAACCCCATCAAACGCAAATTCAGTTTCATGTCACCGTTGAGAATGTGGCTGAACTCATGGGCAATCACCCCCTGCAACTCATCGCGACTAAGCGTTGTGATTGCTCCTCGGGTCACACCAATCACCGCATTCTGTGGACTGGTCCCCGCAGCAAATGCGTTGATGCCATTTTCGTCTTCAAGGATATAAACTGGAGGAACAGGAGTCCCCGATGCGAGCGCCATTTCTTCGACGACGTTCAGCAAGATTCGTTCTTCCAAAGCAGTCGTATTTGCCGGGACTTTGACTCCACCCAAAGAGATCGCCACAGTTTCGCCGTGTCCACCCAGCATCCAAATCTTATAGAGACTTCCAGTTGCGATGATGATGCCGACAACAACGATGACGCTTCCGAGCAATTCGGGATGCCAGCCACCGAATTGAATCGGTTGGTCTGTATCCTTTGTGCTAAAGACGAGAATACCCAGAAGAGCAAAATAGACACTCGCAATGATCAAGATAATCGCAATCGCGAAATAGATCGTTAGCAACACCGTATTTCGACGTGCTTGCTCTTGATGGTCAAAAAAATCCACAGCTAATCCTCGTCAAAGTACAACTCGCCAAGTGGTAGTTTGGGACCACTGTCCCGAACAAATATGTCCCGAACAATAAACAGGCCGGGACAATGGTCCCAGCCTACGGTACTTTTTATCTCGCAGCTTGCTTTAGAAGGAGACTTTGACTGCTTCTCGCTCTTGCTGAGCCGTGATCTCGAAGAAGCTTGCTCGTTCGAATCTTCCAAATCCAGCAACCAAGTTGCCCGGGAAAGATTCGCAAGCCGTGTTATAGGTCGCGACAGCATCATTGAAGGCTTGTCTAGCGAACGAAACTTTGTTTTCGGTGCTGGTTAGCTCTTCTTGCACAGCCAACATGTTTTGATTCGACTTCAAATCAGGATATGCTTCCGCAAGCCCCAAGAACTTTGTCATCGAACCCGCCAACGCAACTTCAGCGGTCGACAAGTTTTGCATTGCACTTGGATCGCCAGGATTAGCGGCTGCCTTTTGGCCGGCTGACATGGCCGTGTTTCGAGCGTTGATAACCGCTTCCAACGTTTCGCGTTCGTGAGTCATAAACGCTTTAGCAGTCTCAACAATGTTAGGAATCAAATCGTATCGACGCTTAAGCTGCACATCGATCTGCGCAAACGCATTTTTGAATCGGTTCCGTAAAGCAACCAAATTATTGTACAGCGAAACAAGATAAAACGAAAATAGTAGGAGTATGCCGCCAAAAATTAGCAGACCGATAACAATACCCATGGTTCTTGCCTTCTTATGGAAGATGAGATCTAAACCGCCACCGCCAGTAACTTCAAATGCGTCCTGGACTGACAGTAATACTAGTTGAAAGGATCTCCGTTGTCGATCACGGGAATTTGGCTATTCACGAACGCGGATGTTACAATGTGCGGTTTGGGAAGTCACAAATAAAAGCGGAATGCCTTATGCCAACAACATTAAACACATTGGAAACAGCCTCGGAAGTAGCCTGTGGATTGGTTCCGGAATCTCCGATCGGGCTTGGGCCAGAGCTTCCCATTCGGATCGGCGAGAACAAATACCAGATGCTGGCCCGCTTCGATGAATTCGTCAGCCAAAATCCAGAACTAACCGTTGAACAGGATTCCTCGGGTGAGATTGTTATCATGGCACCAGCAGGCGCAGAAGATTCGTCCAAGAATAGTGAGATTGCATATCAACTGACAGCTTGGTCGCGGCAACATGGCGGCTGGTCTTTCGACAGTTCCGCACTGTTTAACCTGCCGCGAGGAGCAAAGCGATCACCAGATGCGGCGTGGATTCACGTAAATCGATGGGAATCAATAGCAATAGAAGACCGCAAAGGGTTTCCTCATATCGCTCCGGACTTCGTCGTTGAATTGCGGTCAGAAACGGACCGCGTAGCAATTTTGAAGAACAAGATGCAGGAATACATCGATAGTGGAGTTCGATTGGCTTGGCTGATCGACCCCATCCTAAAACAAGTCCATATCTATCAACCTAACAAGCCTGTTGAACTACTCGACAACCCAACATCTGTCTCCGGTGGCGATGCTCTTGCGGATTTCACTCTGGAGCTTAGTCGGATATTCTGATCAACGAAATATAGACGATTGCTTCATCCAGATGAAAAATGGGGTTTGTACTCGTAGCAGATGTCGTAAGACATCTGAAAACATCAGCTTTCTTCATTGTTACCATCCACATCTGAATTCTTACGAATTCAGCCACCCCAATTTTTGAGTTGGACAAAGCAATAGGTTACCAGTATGTAAAAACCGTTCATTCGCTCACAGGCTGGAAGCCTATGCCACGGGGCAACTCCCAATAAGTTAGTACTTGATTATAAGTTAGTACTTGATTTCTATGTTGAAGGTTTTTCATACGGCGGACTGGCATCTTGGGCAATCCTTTTGCGGTTTCGATCGCGACTTTGAGCATGCTCGTTTCTTTGAGTGGTTGCTTGCTTCGCTGGAATCGCATCGACCAGACGTAATGATTGTGTCTGGAGATATCTTTGACACCATCAATCCATCCGCAGTTTCCCAGAAACGGCTCTATGATTTTCTTTCGAAGGTTTCACTTGTTTTGCCCGAAATGCAAATCGTCCTCACGGCAGGAAACCACGATGCCGCAGCTCGATTAGAGGCCCCCGCACCCTTGCTTTGCTCGATGAATATTCATGTCGTTGGAACCGTTTTGTGGAACGATCAAAACGAGATTGAATACGACAAATTTTTGATACCCATTCGTAAGGAAAAAGCAGAAGTAGCTGCAATCGTTTTAGCAGTTCCTTTCTTGCGTCCATCGGATGTCCCTTACGTACAAGACGCTAATATCCAAGTCGCTATAGACCCATACCTGGATGGCATTGTTGAACTTTATCGCAAGGTGACGGAGGCGGCTTTGAAGTTAGCGTCTCAACATTCGCCGACACCTTTACTGATTGCCATGGGGCATTGCCACGTCAGTGGTGGAGACGAATCTCGTGATTCGGAACGCAGGATTATTATCGGTGGATCAGAATCGATTGGCGTTTCAACATTTAGCCCCGATATTGCTTACGTTGCTCTTGGGCACCTTCATAAAACACAATCATTTGACCACGGCCGCATCCGATATAGTGGAAGCCCGATTCCGCTTTCGTTTGCAGAAAGTCATTATCGACATCAAGTTATCAAGCTAACCTTTTCGGATAGCGATCTCCTGCTTGCCGAAGAACTTCTAGTTCCGCGTGCGGTGCAATTGCTGAAGGTTCCAGAAAAATCTTCTGCCATTCTTTCGGAAGTTATTGAGCAACTTGAATCGCTTCCCGTAGATAAAACGCTACCGCCCGAGCAGCATCCTTTTCTTGAAGTCCGAGTGCGCGAAGAGGGACCTGACCCGACTCGGAGACGAAAAATCGAGCAAGCACTCGAAGGTAAGCCACTCCGTCTCGCATCGATCAAAATCGACACGCCTCGCAGCGACGCCGACACCGATCTACTGGATCCCAATCTGGATCAGAACGCCCTCGATTGGATTCAACCAGAAGAAGTGTTTTTAGGTGCTTATGAACAAAAATACCAATCCGCACCGGACGATAAGGTACTGAAAGCGTTCCACGAAGTCTTGCAAAAAGTATTGCATACGGAAGGGAACGAATAGTGAAAATACTCCGCATTGCAGTACATAACATTGCTTCGCTCGCTGGAACGCATACAGTAGATTTTACGAAAGAGCCTTTGCGATCGGCAGGGCTCTACTCGATCAGCGGTGCCACAGGTGCAGGGAAGAGCACGCTGTTGGACGCTTTGTGCTTGGCTCTTTACAATAAAACACCTCGACTCCAAGGGATTGGTGCCTTAGACGCTCTCAGTTCGGGTGAAAAGCAAAAAGACACGCGTTCACTTTTACGTCGAGGCTCAGTTGAAGCTTTTGCAGAAGTGAGCTTCGTTGGAATAGACCAACAAACATGGACCGCTCGATGGAGTGTACGTCGAAGCTATCGCCGTGTCGACGGAAGTCTACAAGATGTAGAAATGTCGTTGTACCGAGGACAAAAGGAACTAGAAAGCCAGTGCAAACCCGAGTTGGCGGGACGTCTTAAGGTAGTTTTGCAGGCGATTGAACAGAAGATTGGTCTTACCTTCGAGCAATTCACGCGGGCCGTCCTGCTGGCTCAGAATGACTTTGCAGCCTTTCTTAAAGCAGATGACCGACAACGTGCTGAAATTTTACAAGCGTTAACAGGCACCGAACTATTCGAGAAAATCTCGCAAGAAATTCACCGTCGCTCAGCCGAAGAAAAAAAACGGTACGAGCTAATCGACACGCAATTAACGGGAAATCCACCTCTTTCTGACGACGAACGGGTGGTAGCGAAAACGGCCATACAAGTCGCTCAAGAACAACTCAATCAATCGACCGTTGCTCTCAAGAAGTATGAATCGTTTCTCGAGTGGTTTCGAATACGAACCGAACGCGAGAGCAATGTTCAGAAAGCGAACCAGCAATTACTGGACGCCACTCGTCGTCAAACGGCGTCCGCAACGCAGCGCAGCGAGCTGCACTCAACTGAGCTCATTGCTCGCGAGGCAAAGCCACTTCGCGCGGCTCATGAAATTGCAATACAATCGGTTCGGATAAAGACCATCGCAAAAAAAGAGGCTCTCGAACAAGTTCAAAATATCGATTCCGAACTCGCAATCTTAATCAAAAAGATTCAAAAAGCATCTCAATCGCTTGAACAAATTAAGCGGGAACAAATCGATCTTGAACCTGCACTCACGAAAGCAAGATGCCTCGACACACTTCTAGTTCCTGCGACCAAGTATTTCGATAAGTCGCTGATATCACTCGATGCGGCGCGAGTCCTACAACTCGCAGCGAAGTCAAAACATGAAGAAGCAAAATTGCGGCAGTCCGTGCTTATCGCAAGGCAGGCAGAATTGGAGATAACGAAGTCGAGCTTGCAAAGTTGGGCTCCGCTCGCGAAACAAGCATCGACTTGGCTGGACAGAATGGATCTCGCAATCGATGGCAAGACGGCAATCGATACCGCACTTCAAGCCTTGGAAGCAACCCGCATCTCGTTTGTTGATAGTGAGAAGAGTATCCGCGCGGTCAGGCTGTCAAAAGACGAATCGGAAAATGCATTTCGAGCAGCAGACAATCTATTGCAAAAAGCCATCGTTTCTGAAAACAAGTTTTACCCTGAAAGGCTCGCTTCTGATCGGTCACTACTCGAAAGCACCCTGCAAGCGACCAGCGATCTGAAGATAAAACTTGGTGAAATATCTAAACAACAGCAAAAGTTATCAGGGATGAATGCTGATTTACAGCGACTGACACTTGCTCAATCTCAAGATAGGATCGCGTATGATAACTTGATTGAAAAGGAGTTGCCCGAAGCGGTAATCGCTGCCCAAGTTTCTTTGCAGCAGTTAGAAGCAATTCAACTCGCAATCGACGACCATGCAAAACGATTGCGGTTGGCTCTCCAAGATGGCAAGGAGTGTCCCGTCTGTGGAGCGCTGGAACATCCCTACAGCGAGCATGCTCCCGATGCAGATGCCACTGCCGTGAAAGCCGCAAAGAAATCTGTCAAACAATTTGAAAAACAGCGAGATCTACTCCAATCGAAAGCTTTGGAGCTGAATGTCAACATTCAAAATCGCGAGCAACAAATACTCAAATGCCAATCAGATATTCAGCAAACCACTGCAAGCAGTGAAAGTATCTCTGCGGAGGATTTCGATCTTGAAGAGGTGCGAGCAATACTAGAATTGCCCTCGAACGATGATCGGCTAAACGTAGCTGCAGCATTATTTACCAAAACAAAGAATGCGCTAGAGCAAATCACGGCGACTGAAAAGACTTGCCGTGACGCGATGAAAACCACAGCGGATTGTCGAGCCGCGGTTGAAGTCGCTCGCAAACTAGCAAACGAAACTCGGCAGTCTTTTTCCGACTGCGAGAAGCATCACGCTGTTATCGATCAACAACAATCACAAGCGAACGCGATATGGCTCCAATCGAAATCTAATTATGCAGACCTCGTAAAGCGTCTGGATGAAGTTTGGGTGCTTTTGCCCGATTTGCAAATCGATTTTGATCGCGATTCGATTGCGGCAAGGGAACAGTTTGCAACGAAAGTAAACGCCTTTAATCTCATCGACGACCAGTTGAAGCAATGTGGTTCGCAGCTCCAGAAAATAGCAACGGAAATTGGCCCGTTGGAAGAATCGTTGCGTCACGTTGAAAAAGAAATTTCCCGATGTGAATTGGATTACCAATCGGCAAAAGCGGAACTTGATCGGCATAAAATCGAACGGTTGCAGATTTTCGGTGGCGAATCGGCTACGGAAATTGAATCGAAAATGTTTGCGAAGCGAGAGGCAATTGAGAAGGAGTTGTTAGGCTTAACTAGTAGCAATAACGATTGGGAGAAACAACTCGCGTCCGCAAAGACCAACTTGGAATCCGCGACGCTCGCTTCCTCTCAAGCAGAAGATTCGCTTCAACAAACTCAAGTTGCTTTGGATGCGTGGCTCGCCAAATTTGCAACGCAAACGTCGCGATTGGTGTCACTTTCCGAGCTTGATGATGTTCTAGCTCGAGACGATTCGTGGATACAGGAGCAACGACAGTCGCTCAAGGATGTTGATGATGCGGTTGTCAACGCGCAAGGTGCTTTGGACGTGTATCTGTTGCAAATGAAAACACACTTGGAAACGCAACCGACCGAGGAACTCGAATCGATAATCGTCGATGCAGCCAATCTAGAACGAACCAATCACCAACAAACCAAGGATTCTTTGGAAGCCGCGCGACTCGTTCTGCTTAACGATGATCAACGAATTGCGAAGAATGCTGGGCTGTTGAATCAGTTGCAAGATCAACGCAATGCTGCACAGCCATGGATTCAGTTGAATGAAGTGATTGGCTCTGCCGATGGAGCAAAGTTTCGAGTTATTGCCCAACGAAAGACGCTCGACGTCTTGCTTCGATATGCAAATCATCAGCTTCGGCAGTTAGCCATTCGATATCGTCTTGAACGATTGCCCGAATCGCTCAACCTGATTGTCATCGATTGTGACATGGAAGACGAACGCAGGTCGATTCACTCGCTCTCGGGTGGCGAATCATTCTTGGTCTCATTGGCATTAGCTTTGGGACTCGCATCGCTCACTTCGAACCGTGTAAGAATTGAATCTCTCTTTATCGACGAAGGCTTTGGTAGTTTGGACCCTGCAACGCTAAATACTGCGATGGGAGCGTTAATGCAGCTAGAATGTCAAGGCCGCAAGGTTGGTGTCATTTCACACGTCGCAGAAATGTCTGACTTGATCCCGGTACAAGTCAAAGTCATCAAAGGCCGAGGCGGAAAATCGACGATCGAGATCCCCGGACTAACGACGTAAAGCTTTGGAGTGCTGCGACTGGTTACAGCTTTCGGGAGATCGACGTGACCCAAAAGAAAACCTCGCGAGATCGATCATCTTTCAATTCACGAAGACTTCTTAGATCGACAACGACGTGGCTAGCGCCAGCGGCTCAATTTGTAAATTGATTACGTAGCAGAAGCTATTGACCGAAAAAGGGGACTGGGGTGAGGAAGGCGTGTTGGAGAAAAACAACCAACGGGCCATCCCATGAAGAGATCGATCCCAAGTAAAGAAACAACATGTAGATGGGGACGATTGCGAGTTGTAGAAACCAAGCGGCATATCGATTCATTAGCCATCGATTAGGCATATCTTGTTGCCCACGATACATGGCCCACCCCACGCAGAGCTTAGCAGGTAGCGTTAGCAAGACGAAAGCCAGACAAGGAAGGAACATGAGCTCCTTGGGAATGACTTCGATACGCAGTAGATACAGCGGGAGGGCTAAGGTAAGTGTTACCAAAGAACCAAGGAAGAATGCCCAGGGTGCTTTTCGAAAGGATTGACGAACTGTCGACAATCGAAACATGCTTCGCAATCGATTCTCTTGAGCCATTTGGACTTGGAGAAACGGTAGATGCAGCAAGACCCACCACATGGCAATAAAGCCAATCACCCCGACTACAACTCGAAGCGGTTGCTGATAGGATTGCATACCGATGACCATCATCGTTGCGGGGCCAGCTAACCAAATCAGTGCGCCCAGCCACGCACGAAAACCAAGCCAAGCTAAGCGAGGAACTTGAAGACCAACGGTGACACGCCAAAGCCGGTCTTCTAGGTCATGCCACGTTGAACGTCGTAAGATGCGAGGAATAAATTCCTTGAAAAACCGAACAGGTGCCGGCCAGAGAAAGTCTCGAATGCGACCACCGCGAATGATTGCCCAAAGCCCGTAGATCATCCAAAGAATCGCAGCGGTCCCAGCTGCGGTCCGCCATAGGCTTGCGATTCGCGAACCAGGTTCGATCAGTTCTGCTTGATACGAATACTGCGTCGCAAGCCACACAGGAAGCCAAGTTATGACAAGACAGAGCAGAACCAAAATGATTCTACCCGCACGTTCCAGCCCGGGAAGTATCTCACGCCGAGGTCTCCCATTAGCGACACGTGAGGCGGCTTCGAGCAGATATCCCAGCGATGCCCATTGAATGATGGGAATAGTTGCGGCTACGGCAAGAAGCACCAGCAGGCAAGTGATCTGCCAAATGCGAACGGTTGTGTACGCGATCGATCTCCAAGGGAGCGACAACCATGATTTGCCTTTAGCTTTCAGGCCTTCATCCGGTTCACCAAACGCGATGTCTTCGAGTGGGAGACTTATGTTCGGGGAAGTCATGATGGAAAAGATTTGATTCACAAAAGTACGTGACTGGCAGTATCGCTCGTTAGGAGGCGGTTCCGTGTTGTGCTACTATGCGAAGTGCTATGTTATTCGTTTGTCTTGTTCAGATCTTGGAAATATTATTGACGAGCGATGAATTTTAAGAACTCGCGATCGAGCTTCTCAAGGTCGGTGCCGAAATGCTTTTGGAAATCGCTAATCCTTTGTCTGTCATCGTTGACTGTTGTTAGAGGCCGCGTGGCAAGGTCCGCCAAGTAGGCTGTGAACTCTTTCGGTCGCGTTTTGGCTAGAAAATAGGAGATCGCCCACGCTTCACCGTACGCTGAATTGACGGTCTGTGCATTTTGAAAACGCGTGTCATCTTGAATCAACGTGATAAGGCTATTGGTTGGGCGGTTGCTCGCATAATGGCGAAAAAGAGCCAAGTTGTATTTGTTGACATTGCCGATACCACCCCAACCGGACGAACTCCGGAGGTCGGGCGCTTCGAAATACATCGCGAGTCCTTCGCTTATAGCTACCGGATTGTGCAAAGCGAGCCGCTGCTGAAGTCCGCTATTGAAAGAGATTTGATGGACAGCTTCATGCACGACAGTAGCTACGGAGCGTTCGGCCGCTGGTTGGCGAAGAATCGTATTGACTAATTCTGTAGTGGATACACGCTGGCCATCTGGAATCATTCCCTCGATGCCGGTCAGATCATAAGTCGCAATCAGGTTGGTTTGCATGCTGTAGAAACCAATCATGTTCTCGGCGCCTTGCACTTTTTCCTCAGCCGCATATTTCAGATAGTCGTTTCGAGATTCAAAAATCAGAGAGACCAGCGGAAACTCAGGCTCGTGCAATTCAGCACCAAATCGTTTCCAGTAGGCGTAGAAGGCTTTATGCAACCTTTCAAAGAGAACCGCATTCCATTTCGCATAGGCATCGGTCGTGTTATAGACGATGACGAAGTGCTTGCTGGAATGAGTTTTAAATCCTTTGGGAAATCGCTTGAGCATATCCTCGGCGACTTGTTCTTTAGACCAAGCTTGAAAGGGTTGCCCGGTCGGTTGGATCCCACCCGAGGCAACGGCTGAGACTAGTTGTTGATGTCCATTTTGCTCTTCGATCAAATAAGAACCATCAGAATCTTCTGCAAGGATGCGTGCCAAATGAACAGCAGCAGGACGTCCGGAAGGCTTGACGACAATCTTGTAAAGCGTATTTGTCTGGATATCTTCAGCGAGGGAATGACTTGCCGTTAAGCTTATCAAAGCGATCACAAGTATTCGTAAAAGCGCGGCGCGATTCGGGACCGCAGCCATTACTCGTCTTGGATAACAAACGGCCAAGCTAGTGGCGTTCTGACTTATGGCTTTCTGATTTATAGCCACGCGTCTTCCTCGCGAGTCTTACTTAAAATGACAAAGAGGAATCCGACTCCGAGGCCCATTACCGCGATGAATAAAAGTAAACCCGCCTCTTGGAAGCGAACTCCATAGTGGAGAAGATCGAATACTCGCATCGAAATGGTGGTTACTCCCGGCGGTAGGCAGAGCATGTACGTTGAAAGATCGCTGAATGAGACTAGTACCAATATAAGCCATAATTGTGCGACAGACCAACCGACAGGTATTCGCAATATCTGAAGTTTAGAACGTATCGGGAGCGAATCATCGATTGTCCAGGTGTGGTGGTATCGATAACTCCATTGACCGATAAACCAAAATGACCAAGCCACCACGATCGGAATCAGCCGAAATTGCAAGCAAAGGACTGGGGCCAGTAATGTATGGTCGTTCCACCAAACCAACCATTCTTGCTGCATCAAACAAAGAACAATCTGGTTTACGGTAGGTCCCGGAAGAAAAAAAATAGCCGCCATCACGTAGACGGCAATCCGCCGGAAGAAGACTGGAGACCTCTGCATTGCAACGGCAATCAGCAACCCCGCAAGTGTGGCGAGAATCGAAGCCGACACGACTAAGCAGGCTGACCAATAGAATTCATCTGAAAACCTTCCGGGGGCTTCCAAGACGCTTTGAATGGTTTGTGACAAGCTCCAGCGACGCTCAATGAGCTTTTCACCTTGCATGAGGTTAGCACTCTCGGCGGATGCAATTGGTTGCGACTTAGTAGTAGGCAACTCGCGCACAGCCCATCCAGCTTTGAGCACCAGATTGGTCCAAGGAACAATGGTCAAAGCTCCAACGATCGCGAACAGGATGGCTGACGAAAACAATCGCGTTGCGAACGAACGGTGCATGAGTGAGGTTTGAGGGACTTGATCGACTGTTGCTGGGAAATGGTTCATCCGCGATAAGAGATTCTTTTGAAGTAGCAAGATCAACGACCAAGAGAGAAGCGTACTGCCGGCGATGGTGGCTATCGGGTCTTGCCCGGAGACCAGGTCTTGATAGCTGCGTTCGGTAAGCGTGTTCACCTGGAACAAATTGGTCACAAACATGTCGGTGCTAATGAGTCCCGCTAAAACTCCCACCGTCACCGATATCCAAGACGCTGCTGTTGGCAATAAACCACAACAAACACCTGCCCAGAAGCCACCTTCCATTCTCGCAAGAGTCCAAGCTGAAAAGTTGCTTGCCCGGAACCCCAGTCTCAATAGCACTAATGCCAATGGCAGCAACGTTACTGCATATATCCAAATCACAATTAGAGCGCTGAAGATTGGCTTCCCGGCTACGTTAACCGGCGAGAACCCAGGTAGCCAACTCGGCCATAAACCTTGTAGCCCAAACCCCGCCGTCCAAGCACCGGCGATTACAAAAGTCGGGACAAAAAGCGTGCCTAACAGCCAACTGTCTATCCACCGCCGAGTTCGAAACCCGCAATTTTCCATCGCGAGCACCAAAATCATTGCCAAGCAAACAGCCGACGAAGCTCCTCCGAAAGATATAAGCAGAGATGCAATCGAAGCGTTTATGAGACTCAGCACAAGAACCAACACTCTTAAAGCAATTTCACGAGCAAACTTACAAGTCAACGAGTGGAACGTAAATCAAGTATGTCGAAAACAAGGAGACATAGCGTTTGGCAGGTTTTAGCCTTGAATGCCAACAAAACCCAGCCCCGGAGCGGCCGGTAGCCGCCTTCCACTCCGCGAAAGGCGGCTTCCCAGATAATGCATACGTGCTGTGTCCAACTTGAAAAATCGGGGTCGCTGAATTCGTAAGAATCTAGATGTCGATCAAAACACTTGCAAAAGCGGATGCTTTCAGATGTCTTAAGACATCTGCTACAAGTACAAATCCCCGCTTTTCATCGGGCTAGCCCCGGAGTAATTGTTGATTCTTCCATCGAAGTCGCCGCGTTTTTCGGGATTTTCACGAAACGCCGGAACTCAGTACTGGAACCAAGAGATTGTGAGATTAATCTTAGCTAACGTTAAATCGTTGGGCAGCAAGTTTTAATGATTCCAGATCGGTCAAGTTGGGAGTTTTGACAAGCATGCCTTATAGTACAAAACCCGTTCTCTTAATCGCGATTCTGTTTATCGTCGCGTGCCTAGTAAAGCCGGTCGATGCTGGTGTAATCGTGAGTGTCGATTGGGATGCCACGCTTGCAAACGGTATCCAGTCAACGATCGTCGCCAGCCCAGGCGACACGGTCACTGCGACAATCGTTTTCACCATTACGGGTTCCTCGTCGGTAAGTAATTACGAGATAAGCACTCGATTTTCCTCATCGAGCCTATTGTTCGTAAGCCGTACAGATACGGGACCAGCAACTCTTCCAAATGCTCCTCCAAGCACGGGAAACACTGGGCCTGTTTATAACATTCAAAGCACTGGACTCATTGATCCGATTGTCGGGCTTTACGGAGTCAATGAATTTATAGCTGGGACAGTCCCAAGCTTTGGCGATCCGGGGCCGACTGCAACGTCTGTCCCAAACCCTTTTGCGGTGTCTGCGATCACCTTCACTGTTCGGCCTGGAGCGAATGGTATGGTTTTGATTCCTGGTCTGTTTAACATGCCCGGGAGCTTGGATTTGATCGACGATAACACGAATAGTCCGATACCATTATCTGAACTTACTTTTGACGGAGGAAGCATCACTGCCGTACCAGAGCCTTCCGCAATTGCTTTGGTAACAGTAACTTTGGCCGCGTTTGGTTTTAGTAGATATCGTAAGCGTAATATTCTTGCGGTTTAATCCGCTTCACACGAAGATGGGTTTTGATATTCTTACCTAGCGGAGTGTCGCCGGAATTGTTGGCTTGGCAAGCTTTGCTTTTGGCACTCGGCACCTTCTTCTGTGGGCAAACAAAAATATCTCGTTCAGCACGATAACCAGACGATCTTATATGTTTGCTAAAATCATACGTTCCGTTTTTCGGCGTGATCGAACAGAGCAAAGTCCCCGCAAAAAGTCTTCGCGGAGTTTGTACTTTCCGGAGACGTTGGAGAGTCGATATCTCATGGCAGCGGACTTTACGTTGCTTCAAGATATCAACCCTGGGGTAGCTGACACGGCGATCACGCCTTACGGAATGGTCTCGGTTGGTTCGACAGCGTTCTTCGCCGCCTCGTCTGCTTCAAGCGGTGTTGAATTATGGAAGTCCGATGGGACAACGGCGGGAACCGTGATGGTGAAGGATCTAATCGGTGGTCCTACGGATTCCTTTCCAAACGATCTTACCAATGTCAGTGGCGTCCTTTATTTCTCGGCCATTAATCCGATTGGCGGACGGGATTTATGGAAGTCGGATGGAACGGAAGCTGGAACCGTTGTCGTCGCATCGGGAGTCTTACCTGAAAGCTTGTTGGTCGGAGAGCCGCCGCTGATCGCTTCAATCGGAAACAATTTGTTTTTTCGCGGAACTAATGCCGCTAGCGGGGGCGAGTTGTGGATTTCTAATCTAACCACGGGTGTAACGAACAGGCTTGTGGATATTAACCCAGGTGTCGGCAATTCAGATCCAGGGTCATTGACGGTGTTTAACGGTGACTTGTACTTCGCAGCCGATGATGGAACGAGCGGCCGCGAACTTTGGAGAACCAATGGCTCGACACTGGTTACAACCCGTGTGGCCGACATTTGGCCGGGAGTAGACAGTTCCGAGCCGAATAACATGGAAGTCTTTGGAAACACACTTTATTTTGCTGCGATGAGACCGGCAGAAGGAATTGAGCTTTGGGCGACAAACGGAACGACAGTTAACCTTATTCGTGACATTGTCCCTGGCGTAGATGGCTCGCTCCCCTCATACCTTACTGAAGTCAACGGTACGTTGCTCTTCGCAGCGCTTTCGGCTGTAGGAGCGCCGGAGATCTGGAAAACGGACGGGACTAGCGTTGGAACCGTTCGCGTTTTCAACGGGTTTACCATCGAGGATTTTATCTTCGAATTCGGAAGCTTTACGACGATCGGGAACTCCTCTTACTTCACCGTTATAACGGACTCTATAGTACCAGTACCAACCACCACCACACGAGCTTGGAAAAGCGACGGAACCAATCTCGGGACAGTTGAAGCGATAGAGTTGACTGCGGGAATCAATGTTATCGGTCCCCAGGAAATCACACGTGTCGGTTCGCTGACCTATTACGTGGGTGCCTCGCCTACGTTTGGCACTGAAATTTTTGTCACTAACCAAGCTCCTTCGAATATCGTTTTGTCTTCCAACAATGTAGTTGAGAACTCAGCCCTGAGCACAGTTGTTGGAACGTTATCCACGGTCGACCCCAACGCATTTGATAGTTTTAATTATTCACTCGTTGCTGGCACGGGTAGTGATCACAACGCTCTTATCAGGATCGTTGGCAACCAGCTAAGAGTCAGTGGCTCTATTAACTTCGAAGCAACACCATCTCTGTCGATCCGTGTTCGTGCGACAGACAGCCTCAATCCTGCTTTGATACTTGAACGCACATTCTTAATTGTCGTCGTAGATTTACCAGAAGTGCTAAGCACCGTTGTCGCAAATAGCAACGCCCTCGGATCGCAACGATCTGCCGTCCGGTCCATCGTGGTTACCTTTGATGGGCCGGTCGATATCACTGGCAACCCGTTCGTCGTTCGCCAGCGTGGCGGCTCGACCCCGTTAGTGACAACAGGATTTACGACAAGCACAAACGTAACTGGGCAAACATTCGCAACGATTACCTTCAGCGGTGCATTGACCCGAGCTTCAGGAGCCCTGCTGGATGGCAACTATCAGCTAACGATCGATGCGACCAACGTAAGGCGTTCCGGTGTGAATCTAGACGGTGATCAAAGCGGTGTTTCGGGAGGAGACTATGTCTTCGGAACACTCGCCACAGATCGATTCTTTGCGTTTTTTGGCGATATCAATGGCGATCGATTTGTTCGAGCCCTCGATATTCGTGAATTCAGAATCACTAATTTCCGATCGTTTGGTGATCCACTGTTCAATCCGTTTTTGGACTTTAATGGTGATGGCTTCGTTCGAGCACTGGACATTCGGGAATTCACAAATGCTGTTAAAGCAGTACAGTTAACGTTTGTGTAAGGAATCTAGAACTGGGGCTTTGCCAACAGAGTTTTGCCGAAAAAAGACCAATCTCCAGGTAACTAAGGCGTGACACGGATTCATATAAGTTACCGAATTATCCAGGAGTCGCTCGGTTGAAGTCGCACTAACCGCCGCGGCATGAACAACCTTAGATCTGCTAGTCCACAGGCTAATGCGGTCAGTGCGTAGGCAAGATATCTAGACGTATGTAGAGAGACTTGGCGAAGTGCGGACTTTAGTTTAGTGAGGCTTGTAACCAGCCATCATCGACTTGGACATCTACCAAACTGAGTGGGATGTTTGACGGCAGTCTATCGGTTGGGCGCAACGGAGTTTCGAATAACTCTTGTTTGAAGACGCTATCGAATTTTTTGCGGAGGAAGCTTCTCATCGTTACGCCTCGCAGGCCGCTTTGAGCACGACCAACGAAGTCGATCGCGACATCACCAACACGTTGCAACTGGATAGCACCATTTTGGATGACTGGTTTGTAAGTGGCTTCGATGGACGCCGATTGATCGAGTGCTTGATCGCCACGGTCCAAGCGAGTGGTTCGAATTCGAAAGCGGATTAACTGGTCATCAAACTCGACGACAACCGGATGAAAGCCTGCCATGGTGATCGACCAAGGCTCGCCGCCCGCTTCTTCGCGTAACCCTTGCGAGGGATCTAGTCCAAACTGTCCAGCCATATCGTCCAAGTCGGCACTGCGAAGGATGCGACCACTGATAATCGGGTCAATCGTGTTAATGATGGCCGACTGGTGGAGCTGGATTGTGACACCTTGTCCGGGAACGACCAGCGGGCATGATGCTGGGGCAGCAAGTTGTGCCGGTCCCTGCTGTCTCCAAAGAATCGATAGGAAGTCGCACGAGCTCCAGCTAGTTCGTTGCGGTTTGTCTAATCCAAGTCGATGAAAGACCGTAAAGTCCGGGCTTCGAATTCTTGAATTGGATTCCGCGAGTTGCTGTGAAAGTTGATCGTGGAATTGAGTTCGAATCTTGCTTTCCAGTCGACCTTGTCCAATCGCGTTGGCTTGCGGTTTTTGGTCGGCAGCTTTGTTGGCTGTGATGGCTCGAACGATTCGTGAGCGATGTTCGATACTGGTAATATCGGATTGCAGTGGAGCACTGACGAATGTGTCGTTGTTGGATGCTAGTCCGCTGTCGGTGAGCGAGATCGACTCGGAGGCGGTTACGTTTGCGCGGCCCTGTGTGCGAACTTTTACTCCGCGATTTGTCCCAATGTTGTTACTTGAGAAGTTGGCATTTAATAGCAATTTCACGGAAGCTTGATTCGGGTTGTCGATCAGTAGCGGATTGACTTGACCATTCATATAGCTGGTCCCATAAATCTGCGTTCCTAAAATATTTTCATTAACCGGATTCGATTGCGAGATTGGTCGAACAAATTGTCGAGATAGAAATTCATTCGAGACCAAGACGCGAATGTTGGGGCGTCCGAAGGCACTTTGAATTGTTTGAATGAGTGAGGAAGCCTGACCAGATTGATTCAGAAAAGACAATGCAAAGCCGATTTCACGTTGACGCTCGATATCGCTTCCACTGGCTGGTGTTTGAATGGATGTAGCAAGTTGGTCGAGTCTTCTCTCGAGTGACGTGATTGTCGTGTTTGGTTCGACACCAAATCGGACAGCACGAATGTGATCTTGTAATCGAGTTCGAACGTCCGTGAAGACAGGCATTTCTAGCCCTCGATAGTTTTGTCGCATGTTCCGTTCTATCTGGACGAGAACATCTGGATCGGGAGTCGGCCTGGATAGCTGCTCTTGCAATTCATTCCATCGAAGGAAGGCTAGCCAGTTATCGCTTCGGCGATCCTTGGCTGTACTCAAGAAGTTCTTGAGCCGGTTCATCGAAAGATCTAATGACGATCGGGTCGAGCTAGGATTAGGGATCTGCGATGGTTCAAGATTGGTTCGTGCTGAGAAGACCGACTGAGCCAAGTAGGTCGCCATGTCAGGAACACTACTGGACCGGACTGTCGCGGAAGTGAATCTGAATGGAACATCGATTGCTGAATCGATGGGAAAGCTGGATTCCGCAAACGGCAGCGGGGAAACGATGGTTTCTTCTTGAGCGACTGCTTTTGGCGAAAAGGTTTGGCGAAACTGCGGCGGGGCCAGGAAGCAAAGACAGACATGCCAGAGGCCAATAAGGAAGGCGACGCGCTTTCCCAAATGAAAGATATTTGCATCCTGAGAATTCGATGACTCGGTTTGAAACTCCATTCGCCAGCTTATCCTTCGTGAGTTACGATAACAACTAATGCAGATGTCCACCGATTCGCCGGATGGATACTCATGTTGAATACTACTTACACAATTATTACCAATATCCCGCTTTCCTCATAGCACCCAAGCCTCCCATATCCCCACTTGGCCCGTTTTTTCCCGGTACAAAGCTCATGACCAGCAAAAAAACTTCGTTGGATGACCATTCTTGGGTAGAAATCAAGTTCGATTGCCTACCGCTTCGGAGCATGCCTCGGATCGATGTGCCGCTGGACGCCTCTCCGAAACTGGCCGCCAAGCTGCTCCGGATCCGTCAAGCGATTGAAAAGCACGGGACTTTTAACACCTACTATTTGCATAACGCATCTTGTGTTTTTCACCTGACCAACGACCCCGAGATTGGATCCATGCGGTTCGAACTCGAGGGGACTTTATTCACCTCTCAGGACGATCGCAGTGCTGCCAGTACCGAACTGCAAGTCTGCCTAGAAAAAGAAACTTGCGACTGGTTGAACCAATCCGTTGTGAGCTGGTTCGCTGAGACTGTGCCTCGCGCGGTACGAGTTGAGTTCGACAAATACATTGCCGCAGGCGACCTAGCGAAAACGCGCGAACGCATGGAGTCTATTGAAAACGCGGTAGAGGAGTCGCAAGGATTTGTCGGAATGTATTTATAGAGTATGCAGTATGCAGTAGGCAGTTGAATGTGCGCAGTAATAGGCCTGCACGTTACTGGAGAGGCGGAGCAGCGCGATTCGAGAAGTTACTACCGCTGGCTCGCATGATAGTTATGGCATTGCGTGCACTGGTCGCCGGCGGCTTGAGGATGGTGGCATGATGCACACTGTTCGATTTTGATGTTCGCGAATTCTGAATGAATCGAATACTTCGGTTGCTCACCATTGAACGCATGACAAGCAATGCAAGACTGGAGCTGCGGCTGAATCAAGTGTGGACCGTGGTCAAATTTCGTTAGCGAACGGGTAGCAGTACTAACTCGCTTTGAACGCCATCGATCTTGGGCTTGGCCTTGAAGAGCGATCTGTGTCACGGTCGAGTTCGTTTGAGCAATGCTCTGGTGGCATTCCGCGCATCGCCCGATACCTTGTCCGACGCCTTGTGCAGAGAGAAGTTGCTTTGCGATAAAGACTTTTCTTATTTCGTTCTGTTCGCGATTGGAGTCCGAACGCATTCGATCCGCTTCTAATAAATCATTTGCGGACTCCAATACAGATGCTAACCACGGGTCTGCATGCCCAGTGGGAACGTAAGAGATCGACAAACGATTCTTGTCGATCATCCAACCGCCATCGCTCAAGTGGGTTCCTGGCTTGAGCAGCTTCCATTGCTTTCCGATTTGTTTGGACGAATCGAACCAAGTCTCAAAAGCTGTTCGAAAAAGATCAGGTGGAGCGCCTCGAAGTATTGCTCGAATGCCGTAATCAAATGGGGCGACGCTTTGACCATTGTTACTAACAAATCGTTGCGCAAAAGCCGACTGGCCCGAGTTACCGATCTTTTCAAGGATCATTCGTGAAGCAGTTGCGAGAGAAACCAAGGACTTCCGATCTGCCTGCGAATCCAAACGTAGCTTGCTCAGATCACCGGAAAGATCGAGTCCTGAAAGCGCTAGACTTCCCTCCGATTCACCCATCAATAACCATTGCATCAACGGAGGAATCTTACCGTCGAGCATCAGGGACGCTTCTTCGGGCCACTGTTCTGATAGCGACTTTGAAATTGCTGCGTTATTCTTCGCAAGCCCTTCTACATCGATACTGGGGACTTGGAAAACGATAGCTCCCTCGGATACGGAGGATTTAATCGAACCGTCATGACATTTCGCACATGCAGTTTCGTAGGAGAGACTTCGGAAGACTTGCCCGACATTGCTACGCGAGTTTGTGTCAACGTGGCAGGCACGGCAATCGAATGCCGTTGATGTTTTTGTGAAGTGCGAGTCTTGATGTTTTCGATGGCCGAAAGCGATTCTCGATTGCTTGGGGGCTGGGTAGTTTTCAAATTGCGGGTGACCATTCGCGAAGGACTTGAACGACTCTTGATGACACGCTTGGCATCGGCTGCTTGCGATTGCTTGGAGATCGTGATGGGGGCCTTGATGTTCACGATGGCAAGTGCTGCAAGCAAGGTCGTTCGATGCCTTGTTTGATGAAGATGTTGCTCTCTCGTTGCCATTGCCGTTTTTCTTTTGTTCCGTCTGGGAAAGCGTAGTCGCATCGACACCCGTGGCTAGCGCCATCGGCTCAGGTTGGTCTTGAAGATTGTTATTCGCTGCGGCAGGTGCGGAGACCAACACAACCGGCATGCTCGTGGACGGGGTCCCCTTGGCACGTTGCTTTACCCACGCGGTCATCTCGTCAAGAACATCAACGGGCAAATCGTGTGCGCTTCGAATGGCTAAGTGGGGCATGTCTCGGCTATGACACGATATACAGCGGTCCGATTGACTATGCTTGGCAAGGACTGCTTCGGAGACCTGACTGATGGGTTGATCGGATGTTGGACTAGTTGAGTGTTCGTTTGAACTTGCAGAAACGTCGGTAGACGAAGGATTCGGCGAAGGATTAGAAGAAGGATCATCCGAGTGGCAGGCGGAGCATCGGTGAGGATCTTGCGGGTTGCTGATCAATTGCGCGTGAGCCAATGTCAAAGGGCCGGGCGCAATGATCTCGCGATGGGTCGGCATGTTTGCAGTCGTAATCAGTATCGCTACCGTAATTGCTGCGAATGCAACTGGCAGATAACGACGCCACCAAATGAGCGTACGACGTGGATGGCAAGTTTGATCTGTATTCGGATTTGAGCATCGATGGAGATGATCGGGCCCAGCAGTACATAAAACTCCTTTGTCTTGGAGTCCGCACTTCCATTGCTGGTCTGGCCTTCGGTATCGTTTGATTGGATCGCTCATGTTGCCTTCGTCTATCCTCCTTTGTACCGATAGACAAGGTAAATGTGATAGGCAACAAGAATGAAGAAAGACCATACCAACGAGACGTGAAAGATTACCCAACTGCGAAGCCGTATCTGCATTGCCCATTGAAAGTCTAAGTCATCTTTTGCAATCACAAGTTCCGATAGCGTCTGCTTGCAAGATCGACCTTCGGGACCAAGATGTCGCGAGACTTTTTCCAAGCCATGCAGTAACTCGCGTCGTGATCTTCCTGTCGGAACAAGGCAATAAGCGATCGACCTTCGTCTTGAAAAAAAGTCGCTCAGTCGTTGCGTGTAGTGGTCTGCAAGGGTAGCGCTTTCAATCTTGCCCGCTGCAGTCAGTGCAATATGGTAGGCTTGCTGAGCAATGGATCGGCGCATGGTTGCAATGTCTTCTCTGAGAACTGCTTGTCCTGCGGCGAGCAGTTTTCTGGGTGTCGTTTTGTTGATGTACCAACCAACGCTTCCGCTCAGCGAAATCAAAACAAATATCACGGAGAGTGCTGTTTCCAAGATTCCATGTACGGGAAATCCTGCGTGCATCATAAACGTCGCCACAGCGAACAATCCCAGGTACTGATGCACTTGCTGCCACACGGCAACAGAGCCCAGTGGCAACACAATCAACTTCTTTCGCATGGAAAGAGTCATCAACCCGATCGAAGCAGCCAGTAAAGTGAAGCCGGTATAGTAATCCGTCCTGCCAAGTTGTTTATCAATCCACTGATAGATGATCAACATGATCGCGACGGCTCCGCATGTGACGACCACGGCTCGTACTGTCTTTAAGCGAGAAGCAATCATCAGCGGTCCATCCAATTCTGAAGCGCTTTGAGGTTGCTCGCATCGATCCGAACCAGCGCTTCATGAGGACATGCCGCTTGGCATGCGGGGCCTGTTGGTAACGAGTGGCATAGATCGCATTTCGTCGCTTGTAAGATTGGAAGTTTCGATTGCTTATCGACGAGCGCACGCCCTCGTTGGTCATGGATTTGAACCATCACAATGTTTTCGTAGGGACAGCTTTCGGAGCAGACACTGCATCCAATACATGTGTCGGGATTAATGGAAATGATTCCAGTATCCGAATCACGCGCGATAGCTCCCGTTGGACAGCCAATCATGCAAACAGGATCGGCACAGTGCATGCAGGCATGCGCAAATTGAAATGGGCCGAATTGAGGGCCATTACGCGTGAACCTTGGATTCCCCTCGTGAACGCGAGCACACGCGCGAACGCAGTCGTCGCATCGCGTACAACGTTCCGTATCGATCATCATGACTTGACGACCATTAATCAATCGTTCGTCGACCAGAAATTCGAGGAAGGCTGGATCGACGTTTTCTTGCTGAGACACCAATGGAGGTGCTTCGCTTAGCACTGGACCTTGGGAATCATAGCGAGCCGTCACGATTGGCTTGGGAAGTTCAGAGCCACGCATGAAAGGTATCGCATACTCGACGAACGCGCGACGCGATATCTTCAGCACATCCACAAACCCGATCGCTCGCAGAGACTCCTGATACGGAAGAATCGTTTTATCGTTGATCCCCTGATGCGTATTGTGAATAAGCTCTGACAGCCCAAAAGCCTCACCGCGTCCAAGATAAGCGATCGTATGATGCCCGGCACCTAATCGGTAAGATCGCCTTGCAAAGCCCGATCGAATGAGCAGCAGATCGTTAACAGGTGAACCCTCTTCAACAATGATGGGTTCCTGACGTAGTTGCTCTTGGATGTTGAGCTTGCGAGTTGACTTATACTCCGAGAACCATTCACGATCACCATAGCTAACAAGTTGCGTTGCCTCGGCAATTTTCTCGAGGTGTTCTGCTGGAAGAAATCGGAACAAGAGAGTCTCGCGCAAGTGTGCTTTGAGGCCCGCTCCTCGATAACGGTGATCGAGTTGCTTCTGAAACTCGGGATCGCGACGAAGCAAGCGAAGCCCCTGCCAGCGAATCTCCAGCAACACAACCGGACCTTCGGCAACAACTGTGTAGTGGCTCGGTGATCGAGTGATGGCAGCCATCTCACCAAAGAGCTCGCCTTCTCCGAGCGGCTCCGAAGTACTTCCGGCAAGAATAGCTGACGCGTCCTGTAAAAACACACGAGGCTTGTCATCGACCGATCGGACTTGAGTGACCAATCTCGGCGGGCCATCCTTGTGAGACCGCGTCGCTGCGACATGCCGGACCTCAGGAACCGGAAATCGCCTTAACGAATCTCGCAGCAGCTTCAGCCATGACGGCCGCTCGCGCTGTGCGACTTCAACCGACGTTGATTCGAGACGAGTAATCAACGTTCTCACGCGACCGCGAACTACGATAAACGCGCTGCCTCCATATTCGCCTTCACGGATGATCACATCGCCGTGTTCATAGCGACTGATGCGAGCGTCGTTTTTGAGGATATCGACCAAGGGTGTGGCCTTGGGAAAGCAGTCGGGGTTCATCGACGCGAAGGGTTCGCTAGCAATCAACCAGTCCAAATCACGAAGGAGCATTGAAGGATCTAGCGGATGATCCCAACGTTTGGGTCGTTCTATTGCGAGTGCTCCAGCCATTGCGAAGATATCGCATGATTGTCCTGTTCATTTCAAGTCCAATGATTCGCAGTTATTGGTAATTATCAACCTAGGAACGCAGCTGACGTCTTTGAAAGTGTTGAGAAAAGGGGACACGGAAGACGCGGGAGAGGATAAGTCCGTAGCAACTTATAGATCAGGGGCCTCGGGGGACATCCGCAGATATTTACGCTTCAATGGAAACTCACCGAGCGCGCTGATCAGTTGGGACAACTGATCTACATTGTAGAACAGCTGTCCCCAGCTGTTGCCCGAAGCGTCTACGCCGAGCCCGCAGAACCTGTAGCAACGAAATTAAGCTTTGGTAAAAGACAATCGTGACTCTGATCAGCCAGTAAATCAACTTTGGTGGAAACTCTCCGAGAGCGCTGATCAGTTGGGACAACTGATCTACATTGTAGAACAGCTGTCCCCAGCTGTTGCCCGAAGCGTCTACGCCGAGCCCGCAGAACCTTTAGCGACGAAATTCAGCTTTGGTAAAAGACAATCGTGACTCTGATCAGCCAGTACATCAACTTTGGTGGAAACTCTCCGAGAGCGCTGATCAGTTGGGACAACTGATCTACATTGTAGAACAGCTGTCCCCAGCTGTTGCCCGAAGCGTTTACGCCGAGCCCGCAGAACCTTTAACGACGAAATTAAGCTTTGGTAAAGGAGTATTGAGGCTCTGGTGGGCCAGTACATCAACTATGGTGGAAACTCTCCGAGAGCGCTAATCAGTTGGGACAACTGATCTACATTCAATCACGCGGATCTACGCGGATCAAATGGGTGGGACAGGACAAGTCCATTACACTTATTGCCTGCATTCATCCGCGCTCATTAGCCTAATTCGCGGGCAGAAAGGCGGCGACAACTTCAAAAGAACGGGACACGGAAGACGCGGAAGACACGGAGCAATGCTCATAACGCGAGACCTCCGTGTCGTCCGTGAAGTCCGTGTCCTATTTATTTGGTCGACTCGGGCGCGGTTCGAGCGGCGCAAATTCGCGGAGTGGGAAAAAGGGTATCTCGCTTGAGCTTTACTGTTGCGTTACACGATCCCCCAAAGCTGCGATAAGTCGCAGCACTCCAAAAGGGGGAGAAGTAGTTTATGCGTTGATATTTCTAGAAAAAGCAACGAATCCCGACTTTTCTTGACTTCTGAGACCAAATCAGTTAACATTCATCCGGATGAACGGATGGACTAGAGAGAAAGTTTGATAACCCCCATCGCAAAAAACATGACAAGCCCGCCACCTATTGTTCTCTGGATGCAGAGCCTCTCGGATCAAACCCGAGGCCGGCTGTTGCGTTTGGTGGAGCGAGCTGAGTTGACAGTAGTCGAACTATGTTCGGTGCTTCAGCTTCCACAAAGCACCGTGAGCCGGCACTTGAAAGTGCTTGTCGACGACGGCTGGTTGGTATCGAGAAAAGATGGGACTAGCAATCTCTATAAGATGGCTGGTGACAAGTTAGAGGCAGGCCGCCGCCGACTGTGGAACCTTGTTCGTGATCAAGCAATTAGCGAGTCGATGATCGCCGTGGATGACTCTCGATTGGAACAAGTCATCGCAGACCGCCGCTCGAAGAGTCAAGCTTTTTTTTCGGGGGCTGCTGGTCAGTGGGATCGAATGAAGGTCGAGCTCTTCGGAAGACGAGTAGATGCATCCACCATGGCAGCCATGTTACCGCCAGGTCAAACCGTGGGTGACTTGGGCTGCGGAACTGGAGCGATCTCACAATTGATGGCTCCCTGGGTTGATCGCGTCATCGGAGTTGACTCATCAGCGGCCATGTTGCAATCGGCGAAACGTCGATTAAAAGAACGAGACAATGTGGATTTGAGACGGGGTGAGCTGACTGCCATGCCAATAGGTGATGGCGAGCTGACGACTGCTCTCATGGTTTTGGTGCTCCCTTATACCGAGTCGCCTCTGGCTGTCTTCACAGAAGCTGCTCGAGCAACTCGACAAGGTGGCAGATTGATTGTTGTAGATGTCCGATCACACGATCGGCAAGAATATCGCGAGGAGCTCGGCCACACATGGCTGGGATTCGACCGAAGTCAGATGACTGGTTGGCTAGTCGAAGCTGGTTGGAAGGTTGACAAGTATGTTGATCTGCCGCCCGATTCGGAAGCTAAAGGACCAGGATTATTCGCACTGAACGCAGTGAGATAAATAAAAAGTCTTGCAACGAATCGTGAATGAAATTCATGGTGCGAAGCGGACTTTTAGAAATGAAGATTGTAAGTTGTTAATTGTTTTCAGTAGTATTCGATTCCAGTTTTTGGTGACGATGGCTACTACCCTTTCCTGTTACGGAGTTTGATTGTTATGAGTACTGTTGCCCCGCAAGCACCGGCTGCGAAGCCAACTAAGGTTGATTCAGACCGTTTCCCATTCAAGGTCAAAGCGTTTGACCTACTAGCCGAAGGCCGAGCATCGGATGCTTACGAGATTGCTGCTCTCGGTCGAAAAGAAATCACCCTCGCTGAAGACGAGATGCCTGGTTTGATGATTCTTCGTCAACGACTTGGCAAGTCCAAGCCTTTGGCTGGCGCACGAATCATGGGTTCGCTTCACATGACAGTTCAAACTGCCGTGTTGATTGAAACTTTGGTAGATCTAGGCGCTGACGTTCGTTGGGTAAGCTGCAATATCTTCTCGACTCAAGACAGCGCTGCGGCAGCAGTTGTTGTTGGTCGCGGCGGCACCATGGATTCGCCAAAGGGCGTTCCCGTGTTCGCTTGGAAAGGCGAAACGCTTGAAGAGTATTGGTGGTGCACCGAGCAAGCGATGACTTGGCCAGATGGAGAAGGCGCTGATTTGATCGTTGACGACGGTGGCGATGCTACTTTGCTCGTTCACAAAGGCTTCGAATACGAAAAGGCTGGCAAGGTTCCAGCTTTCAATCCAGCAACTGACCCTGAAGAGTGGGGCGTGATCTTGAATTTGCTTAAGAGCGAACTCGCAAAAGCTCCTGGCAAGTACACCAAGATGGCTGCGAAGCTACAAGGTGTTTCCGAAGAAACCACCACCGGTGTGCATCGTCTCTACGAAATGCAAAAGAAGGGTCAACTACTCTTCCCAGCGATCAACGTCAACGACAGTGTTACTAAGACCAAATTCGATAACGTCTACGGTTGCCGTCATTCGCTCGTCGACGGGCTCAACCGAGCAACCGATGTTATGATCGGTGGCAAAGTAGCATTGGTTTGCGGTTTCGGTGAAGTCGGTAAGGGTTCGTGCCAGTCGCTCCGTGGTCAAGGTGCTCGCGTGATCGTGACTGAAATCGATCCGATCTGTGCTTTGCAAGCAGCGATGGAAGGCTATGAAGTCAAGCCAATCGAAGACGTCATCGGCGAAGTAGACATCTTCGTTACCGCAACCGGTAACAAAGACGTTCTCACCGTTGAACACATGAAGATGATGAAGGACAAAGCGATTGTTTGTAACATCGGACACTTCGACAACGAAATCGACATGGCAGGTCTTGAGAAGCTTCAGAAGGCTGGCTCTGTAGAACGACTGAACGTCAAACCACAATTTGACCAATGGACGTTTGCTGATTCCAAGAAGAGTGTTCTCATCTTGGCAGAAGGCCGATTGATGAATCTCGGTTGTGCGACCGGTCACCCATCATTCGTAATGAGCACCTCGTTCACTAACCAAGTTCTTGCACAGTTGGAACTTTGGGCCGAGCGAAGCACTGACAAGTACAAGAACGAAGTTTACGTCTTGCCAAAGCACCTCGACGAAGAAGTAGCAAGACTGCACTTGGACAAGCTAGGAGTGAAACTCACCAAGTTGACTCCAGCACAAGCGGAATACCTCGCGGTGGATCAAGCTGGTCCTTACAAGCCAGATCACTATCGCTACTAAAGTACGGCTGAGCTTCTAAGCTTGAGATCTACATTGAACAGGCCTCTAGCTTCATAAAACTCCTAAAACGTCCTGCATTCGTGCAGGGCGTTTTTTTCTTACCTAGCCAGAATGCTCCGTACACCAACCTCAACCACCAACCTCAATGCTGTCGAGATTTTTTGGAGTTGCCAATTGCCAACTCATAAACCTCGATTAGTCGCGAATAGTTTGACTGCGATGTGTATTTTGTGAGGTACTCTTGCCTGGTTGCTTGACGAAATCGACCGGCCTCTTCTTGAGAGAGATTCATAGCCATTTTGATTTTTGCAGTAAACTCGTCGGCGTCTCCTGGTTGAAAGAGCCAACCGGTTCTTCCCTCATCAATAATCTCTGCGGTCCCGCCAATCCGAGAGCCAACAACGGGAGTCCCTTTTGCGAAGGCTTCGACAGTGGTTCTTCCAAAACTTTCGTACCAAATCGACGGCATCAAGAGGCAGTTAGCCCGTCCAACAACATCGAGCAACTCCGACAAGGGCAAACGTCCAAGCCATTCGATTCGCTCATCAGAACGAGCCGCGTTACGGATGGATTCCGCTAACGGCCCATTACCAATAACTTTAAGCTTTGGGAGATCAGGGTTGTCTTTCCAGGCCCGTAAGACCGTCGACAATCCTTTTTCGGGAGAGAGCCTGCCTACAAAAACGGCGAACTCAGCAGGCCCTTCGCCGATCCCAGGATCATTGTCCAATGCATTGGGCTTTACATATATCTTCTCGCCAGGCAGACCCATTTCAATCAACTTCTGCTTGGTTACTTCGGATGGACACATAAAGCCATCAACGACGCGGTGCCAGGTTTTCAGTAGACGGTGAAGCGCGATCGAGGAGGCCACAACTGCACTACCAGAAAGACTCTCGCGATAACAGCGATGCTTGATAGCAGCGAGAGGAAGTATCGCGCCGACGCATTTCTCGCAAATCTTCCCATCTCGCAATAGATACGTCCCTGCGCACGCAAGACGATAGTTTGCGACTTCGTGAACGACTGGAACACCACGCTTCATAGCCGCGTAGAAGATCGAAGGTGAGAGAAGCGGGAATGTATTGATCGCATGAACTACATCAGGCTGAAAATCGTCGATTGCCTGCTGAAATGAACGATATGCGGTCCTGCTCCATAATGTATTGACAGCAACCTTCAGTTTGCTCGCATGATCAATTGAGTCATTATGAACAACGTGCTCTCGTACATCATGTCCATTCGCACGAAGCACACGGACTTGATCTTCGAAGCATTGGTCTTCGCCACCACGTTGCTGATAGTAGTTGTGCGCTGCAATAATCTTCATGGGGTTTCTCTTTCATAATCTAATAACAGATTAATGTAAATCCATTTAGAGCGATGCCTTCTCATGCGATGAATTACGGGGGGAGATTAAGGATTCATTGAAACGAGCATTCAAATCAAGTGAACGCGATAAACCAAAATGTCTAACCGGCTTGAGATTCTTATCTACTGCTTTTCGTTGAATTATCATTGAAAAACAGCAAGACAATACAACGAAAAGAGGGAAATTCGGGAACTTGAATAGCGATTCCGCGAACCCATTAAATGCGCCATAGATGAATAAACCGAAGAGAATTGAATACTCGATTTGACCAGTCTTCCAATAGAGCGTCATCGCTTGCCAAAGTGCCGCAAAGATCATCAGTACCACTAGGATAAAGCCCAACAGTCCGACATCTAACAGCGTATCAAGATAGAGATTATGACCGTGCGGAATTTCCCATCGAAACATTTCGCTTAAGTACTCGACTCGCTTCGCATCCCAATACGCCAGGTAGCCATACCCGATGAGAGGAGACTTTGATATGGAATCAACCAATTCTTCCCAAAGCGGTAGACGGCCGGAGAGGCTCGAAACATCATCCTTGCGACCCATCGTAACGAATTCGCCAAGAGCGCCCGAACTGCTCTGACTAATCATGGTAAATCCGGTAAGTCCCAAGCTTAACAAAACAATTATCGAAGTGACAAGTAGTAATCGATTACTACCTCGGACAGCGAGGATCTGAATAATAAAAAGGCTCGCTAATAGTCCTGCTAAAGTCGTTCTAGATTTTGTTATCCATACCACGCCCATCCCTATCACAAAGAGAGTAATTGCTATTGCGTTTAACTTGTTGGAATCGGTTGCGAACATTCTCGCAATAAGACACAGAATAGAAGCGTAGATTGCCTCCGTGTTTGGGTGCGTTGTACCGATGAATCGATAGTCTCCACCAAGTCGAAGTGTGCCTAAAGATAATTCTGACAATAGCCCCACGCTGACAAACGATAGACAAACAAGGGTGATTGCAGTCAATAGCTCGCGAATTGATAGGGCAGATGCTATGCCTGCTGCAGCAACAACCATTGCGCCGAGGACCATGAGCTTAAATGCAGTGTGATTTGGCCGCACGCTCCAGAATACACTCGACACGAAAAAAACTCCAACGGTGGCCAACCCCCAAAACAACGGCGACGAAAATCGAACTTGAAGCTTTGGAGCGAGACAAAAGCAAAGAAATCCCCAGCTAGCAACTACCAATCGCATGAGGGTTGAAATTGGGTTCACTTGGCTTAGTCGGTCTGCCGTGAAGTTTTCGCTTCCGGTGTACGACTCCTGTGCCATGTACGCAAACAAGCTCGCGTCCCACGAGTGTTCCACAAAATAAAAGGTGACAAAGACGACGAAAGCTGTCGCTAATGAAAGTATGCTGACGAAACGATCTTTAGTAACGACTAGAACTGAATCAACATTGCTTGCAGCTTTTGAAATACTTGGCGTAAACATTTAAATCCTTCGAATCTCATCAATTGCGGGCAGAACAGGCAAATGCTGTAAAGCAGAAGATTGCTTGTAGGCTAACACACCCAAGGTTAGTGTGATCATCGAAACAATTGTTGCAGCAGCACTACCTACAATCGACGCGTAGGCAGCGCCATGAAGCCCGTAACTTGGAATCAAGATGAACGCGAAAGCTACCGCACCGACACAATGAGAAACCTCACTCCAAAACAAAGCGCGCGATTGATTCAAGGCCACAAGACCGTTACCCAACGAACAGGAAACGCTTACGATAAGAATTGAAATACTCAGCAAGAAAGCGATAAAACTATACTGAGCATAGTTTTGCCCGTAGGTTGACAGTAACCGATCTCCTACAAACCAAAACGCTAGGGATACTATCGATAGAACAACGATCATCAGCGTTATTGAGCTAAAAAGAGAAGCAAGCATTCCTCCTAAGCCATTTTTTTGGAATTCGAGTACCGTGCGTGGCTGAAACATATTATTCACACCCGTCACGAACATCATCGATAGCCCGACCAAGCTGCTGCAGACCGCGTAGATCCCGGTCCCTTCTTCCCCTCGAAAATAGGCAATCAACCAAGGAACAGCGACAATCGGTGCGATTCCGATCAATCGCCCGCCTACTAACCATCGAGCATAGTTCCAGTTATGAAACCAGTCAAAATTCACCCATTCACGATTAATCTCAAACGTGCTCCGAATTTGCCGGAGCCAAATAACCAAGGGAGCGATGCAAGCGATACCTAAAATAATGTTCGTGTTGATCAGTGAAAAGCGTTGTGACCAACTGAGCAATAGTAAACCTACTAACTGCGATCCAACGACAAGCGAATCCAGAAGTAGTAATCGAAAAAAGGAGAAGTCGGTGTATGAAAGTGCTCGCATTTGGTCACGAGCCAAATTAAAAAACAGCGCAACGGCAAGACTAAGGCCCAAGGCAGATTCGTGGATGCGACCGCTAAAGATCGGCAAGCATAAGGCGACGATCGCGACAACCCCGGAAGAAAATCCGGCGAAGCATAATTGATGTGCAATCGAGCTGCCTCGATAGGTTGTCCTGTTGAAACGAGGCTGATAGGTGAATGCTAGAAAGGGAGCTGCGATTAATCGCTCTTGAACAGTCCGGAGTACCGCAATAACTGTCCATGTCAGCGAGAAAACGCCCACTTCAAATGCTGTGCAATTTCGGGAGACGATCATCACCGTCAAAAAGGTACCTGCGCTAACTACCATTTGATCGCCAATCGCAAGCACTCCATTTTTGACATTTTTAGATATCTCAGGCATGTTAAAATTCACTTCGTCCTTAGGTACAAGCTTGCGGAGGCGATCAAGCATTCTCGTCAGCAATAAGCGTGTTGGACGGCGTGGGGCACACCAAGCGTGTAAGTTCCATCGCTAGTTTTTCTTGCGAATTTTCGCTCAGCAATTCACTCGCGCGAGATTGATTTAAAAATGTACTTGGATCGGAGCGAGCGAACTTGGTGATCCCGTTTGCTATAGCCACGGAATCATTGGATTCGATATCGATCCCAAGTGAGTACGTTCGAACTATATGGCCTAACCAACCATAATCTGAGGAAAGAACTGGTTTATTCTCGTGGGCCGCATGAATTAACGCCGAAGAACTGCCCTTATGAAACTGATAGGTTGTGAGTATGACATCCGATATTTTATAGTATGTTAGAATCTTCGATGGTGGTATATATTTGTCGTGCAAGACAACCTGTGATTTCGAATACGATTTCAGCTTTAATACCGCATCAACGACTTGTTCTCGGAGCCCTTCAGCAGTGCGGCCCGCTAAAAGAATACAAATCTTTTGAGCAACATCGTCGGGGAGGTGACGTATAGCATTCAACAGCTGCATCGGACCCTTGCGGTTATCAAGAACGCCAATGAGGCAAAACACCATTCGACCCGGTTCAATTCCGAGCTTGGTCTTCAATTCGGTCGCCTCTTGATCTGAGGGCGCTTGACGGTCAAAGGAGTCCGGGAAGTGGGCTATGCGGGCGGATGTCGAAAAGTGTTCGCGAATATAGGGGACGGCGGTACTATCGACAGAAAGAAGATTCATTAACTGAGGCTTTTTCAAGACACGCTGAAGCAAGAATGCTTTACGCCATCCGACTAATCTGTCCCGCACCGTTGGTCGAAAACCCTGGTAAAGGCCGTAGTGAAACGTTGGGCGAAAGTAAATCCCTGAAAAGGGTACTGGCGACTTTTGCCCCAACCAAATCGAGAGCTGAAACAAATCTAGAAACAAAATGAGGCCATCACTTACCTTGCTTTCTATTGCATATTTGCAAAAGAGTTTCCATGCGTTCCAGTACTTGCTTTTTGGATTGGCAAGAAGGCTTTCTTCATCTTTTGAGATAAATCGAAGGGTGACTTTCGGGTCCGATAAATCCTTAATGTTTTTGACGATGTTATTGTGCAACTCTTTAAATCGATTGCAGAGCAAAAATTCAATACTGTGATTGATATTAGATTGCGACCAAATACGGGCAATATTCTCAATATACGCTGGATGATGACCAGAAAATTCAAAGTCGACCGCTAATACTTTTTTGGGTGTGCAAGAGTTGTTTATTGTTGTCGACATGGTCACGCCTTTATGCATTCCGCAACCAACGCGGTGTATAGACTCGTCGACGTGTCAAGATAGTTCCTGTGATTTTGACGCCATCATCCGCGAGTCGTTGAATGGCTGCAGTTGCTTCGGACCGTCGGACTGCATCGGATCGAACCGCAATGATTGTCGTATCGCACAACTTCGCCAAGAATAAGGAATGCCGCATGCTTTCGATGGTAGGAAGATCAATAAAAACAGTTCGATAACGATCTCGAATCCAAGTGACTACCTCGTCATAGTTCTCGGGAATGATACGTCCGATTCGCAATGATTCATTAGATCCAACCGGCATTACATCCAGAGAATCGATTGCTGTTGAGTGAATGGCCTCTTCGGGTGTTCCCGATCCCACGAGCAAATCAATCAAGCCTTTTTCGACCTTCATTTGAAATATTCGCTGCAATGCGGGATCGCCCATATTTCCGTCTACTAAGAGTACGGGCCCCATGTGACTGCTGGCGGCTCGAACAGATAGATTGGTCGCGAGTGTAGAAACACCGCTTTTGGCAGAGCAACTAGTTAGTCCTATCAAAGTCGCTGTGTTGGCGTTTACCTCTACTCGAGCCCGCAGCCGCCAAAGCAGCATATCCATGTCCGAGTCTAAATTACTTGCGGGACTCATCGACGGCTTGGTTCGGATTGATGCATTGGCAGGCTTAGGAGCGTTAGTTATGTCCATCGCATAGTTCATAGTCAGAGCACCGAAAAGCTGGGGGGCGTTATCAACGCAGGAGTAGTTTTTTGTCGGAAGGATTTTCGTAGATCGAAGTAAGAACCGGGAGACCAATTAAGTTCTCCAAGTCGGACTCGCTCCGAATCCGGTCGTTAAGTTTCTCGGACAACACGATAGAGGCGATCAAGCTTGCAAAAGCGATGACAAAGCCTGCAAGTAGCAAAAGTAGTTTTGACGGGCTTATAGGTTTCCTTGAGAGCGTTGGTGCTTGAACGATACTGATGCTCGATATCTGACTTTCTTCGAGAGCCTTACTCATTCGCGACTGTTCGAGACTGCTGTTGTACTCGGTGAATTTGAACCGCGCGATCTGCTCAGCTTGTTCAAGTCGATCAATCTCAATCTCAAAGTTATTGAAATTTTCCATCGCTAGTTGGAGATCCGATTTTTGCTCCATCAATTTGGTTTTGCTTGCAGTCAGGCCGGCCATCAAGGTTTGCTGTCGGGCGCGTTCGGCTTTCAACTCTTGAAAAACAGGGTTGATGTCATCATTATTTTCTTCTCGCTTCTCAGACTGGAGCGAGAGAATTTTTTGAGCTTCTTCGATCTGCCGAGTTGTAGTCGCTAGAAGCGGGTGACCTTCCTCTAGACGTGCTTTGAGGTCCTGATAACGAAGCTGGTTTTGATAGAGTTCTTCTCGCATGAGATCTGCTCCGTTGTTTGGAACGCTCTTCATCGAACCCATTTGTCGTTCGGGTGTCTTGCTGAGCTGTGCATCGATCTCAAGTATTTTAGCTTTGACGTTCCCTAGATCCTGGGAGTTCTTTAACGCGTCCAGTTCGATTGCTTGCATTTGTGTTTCAAGGCTGACTCTACGGCCAGCGGTGGTCAAGATTCCTGATTTGGTTCTTTCTCGAGACAGATCGTCTTTCGCTTGGAGCCATTGGCCATGCAGCATCGCGGTTTGTTCAGCAAGAAACTCGTTGGAGTCTGGATTTCGATGGATCCGAAGGTGCTCTGTTTTGTACACTTCGATCAACTTTTCAAGAACTTTTTGAGCCGCTTCGGCGGAATCCGAATCCAGAGCAATTGCTAAGACGGTTGAATTGCGTTCTGCTTCTACGCTCAGGTTTTTCTCAATAGCAATGATGGCTTGTTCACGATCGTCGATGGGATCAATATCTTTCAAGACCTTGATTGCTGACGAAAGAGTGTCTTTGAATGGTTTCAGCCATGGATTGCTTGGCTTTGGTTCGCTGACCCCGCCACTTAAAACGAAGTCAGGACCAAGTTCATCAACCACTTTTGAAACCACGCCGCGGCTACTTGCAACTTGGATTGCCGATTTTACTTCTTCATCCCGATTGCTTTGAATGAGCCCAACAGTCGGTCCACCGGTATTAGCAACCGGATCGACAGCCATGCTTTCGCGTCCGACCTGAAGAAATAATCGCACTTCCGAACGATAAGTCCTTGGCAAAAACAACAATAAGGCGACTGTCAAGCAACCAACGAGTATAGGAATCGAAACAATTTTAAGCTTGTGACGAAAAATCAGTTCAATAATTTCAGACTTGGTCACGGACATCGTGTAACCCTCGGGAAATCGTAAGCGAAAAACAAGCATTCATCGTAGTTTGACGCTGCAAGTGATCAAAGTACGTTTCGTTGAAATCTCGGTATTTCGAATTAACTTCGAGTGGTTCGGCGGCGATGGCGGCGATACACTCGTTGCAGTCGGCAGGATCGGCTCCGCTTGTCACGCGAGACGGTTCATTCAGATTTGCGTCAATAGGCTAGGCGTACCCAACGCGATCGTAAACGTACAACAACATAAAAGCGAAACATCACCTTTAATCCGTCAAAACGCCTTAGTTCCGTCGCGACGCACGCTATAGGCGAACGCACAAACAACCGGTGCAAAATGGAATGTCGAAAATCTGTAGCTTCACCCCTTGTAGTAAGGTAATACCAACTGATATTGGACGGATGTGAAGAATTGGTCTAGGCCTCCGAGTGCATCGGAGTCGATATCGACGTCAGCGGACGTGACAACGCGGAATCGCCGGTAGACGTTTACTGTGATCGCAAGGTCCTTTCTTTTGAAGACGAGTCCTTTGTTCGCTTTTCTCGCCTGAAGTGCTAAAGCACAACTTCTATCCATCGGAAATTTTGCCTGTGACACATCGTGTCCTTATTCCGGGGGTGTTAGGCTAACAACCGTCCTCTTTCGATGGCCCGAGCATGAGGTCCCCAATGATTGCGGTCGATAAGCATCATATGGGATTCAACATTTGCTCCGCTCGCACAGCTTTGAAATTGTGAGCATCGCCTAGACAGGGCACTTTGTTGAGGTACTTTGGCAACTCTTAGAGCTCATTGTGTTTGAGTTTCTTAAATCGAAGAATCAGATCGCCAACACTGCCCTTACGTCAGTTTTCATTAGTCCACCAACTATTCTGGGAATCTTGTTGACTCAGTTAGCTCCCCGAAGTACCAAGCTTTTTTTCGATATCGTCGTCGTAGTGAAGTAGCCAAACTAATGCTTCGTCCAGCTTAAAAATTGGGGCATCTGAATTCTTACGAATTCAGACGTTGATGATAACAATAACGAAAGCTGATGTTTTCAGATGTCTTACGACATCTGCTACGAGTAAAAACCGCGGTTGTTCTTGAACCGTCTATTCCTCGATCTAACCGTCTCTACTTCGGAAGCGACCGCGTTCTTGGAGCGTTCGTTGGCCAGTCCAGTGTCAGGGCTAGTCCAAAATGGGCCGCTCGGCAGAATGTCTTTCCGAATCACTACAATCCGCAGGTAATCAGTGCGAGCCAGCAATGTTTGTCAAATCATTTCTGAAAATTCCTGAAGTCAAAGGGTGGTAATTTGGTCTCGGACCGTGAATAATCGATGTTCGGATTGGTTGCCTTCGAACTCGCCTTGGGCGTTCGCGAAATGATTCACTGAGTCGCTTTTGGTGCATCCAGACCGCTAAGGGGTAAAGGGATTGAGTACATGGAACGGATTTCCACAGGAGCTGCATTGCTAGCAGATCTCGTTTAAGAGATTTTTTGGCTAATTCGGGAGGAGCTTTGGAATTGCATTTTACAACTGAGTCGCCGCGGCAAGCATGGGCATATGGTTCTGCATTTACTTGTAGAAGATTACTCGCGTTTAATTCTCTATTGGCTCGCGTTTGCTTCACAACAATCGTTAGCTTCGTCTACGGATTGTTTTGTACGACTGGTTTCAATGCCGAATTGTTTGGCGAAGAACCTTTTCCAGTGACGGTTAACAAGCCAGTAATACCCAAGCCAGTTCCCACAACTCGGGGTGTCTTTCCGGGCATTACTTTTGTCGCACTCGAAGAAGGCTTGGACCGATTAGCACGCGGTGCGGAGCCTCGTTCGATTCGAGAGCTTCAGTTGCTTGAAGACCAGCAAGCGAAGGTTTCACAAAAAATTATCGAAGTGACTGTAAACGTCCAGCAAGGCTCCGCTCAAGGAAGCGGCGTCATTATAACGCCTGACGGCTATGTCCTGACAGCAGCTCACGTCGCCGGTAAGCCTGGACGAGAGGCAACGGTAATCCTTTCGGATGGTCGTCGCGTACGTGCTCGAACGCTTGGAACAAATCGTGGAATGGACGCTGGGTTGATACAGATCATCGATTTGCCTTCCCGCAGATCTGTGGACGATCGGTCTGTCGCCGGTGGATATGTGACCAAGAGCGCCGTGGTTCCGGCGTCCGCTAATTCATCGCCTGAGGTATGGCCTCATGCAACGCTTGGCAAGTCCGACGATCTTCACTTGGGTCAATGGGTCATTGCAGCCGGACATCCCGGTGGGTGGATTCCTGATCGACCCGCAGTAGTCAGAGCGGGACGATTGCTGAACATCATGCGATCCACGATTGTGTCCGATTGTGCTTTGATCGGTGGTGATAGCGGCGGCCCGCTGTTCGATTTAAATGGTCGCCTAATTGGTATTCACAGCCGCATCGGGACCGAAACGGCGGACAACATGCACGTTCCTATCGACATTTATCAAGACAGTTGGGATCGGTTGGCGGATGGACAAGCTTGGGGAACGCTACCCGGTTACAAGCCTGTGATTGGTGTCGTCGGCCCAGAACGAAACGGGACTACGAGCACCAATCAGATCGCCGAAATCGTCAAGGTGTTGAAAGGTAGTCCGGCCGCCGCCGCAGGTTTGAAAGCAGGAGATGTTGTTGTTCGATTCGATGACACGAACATCGCGACTTTCGAAGAGCTTCAACGAGCCGTCGAAGGGGTCGCCCCTGGGGATCGTGTCAGTGTAGAGATCGAGCGACAAGGCCAACGACTTCGGCTGCGAATCATTGTCGGTCAGGATTCGTAAAGAGTCTGTATGTTTTAGCGTTTGTGCTTTTGCGACAGGTGAAGTAAGCCCATTTGCGTGGCGTGAGAAACTCTGTTGAAAAGACTAGCTTGAAGAAACGTTTCGTGCACCAAAACAGAAGACCAGTGGAACTAGAAAGAAAGAAGAATTGAATGAGCTTCGTTCGATGTTGCAGTGCTTCTCTTTGGTTAGCAGCAGTCACAATCGGTTTTTGTTTTCCTTGGATTCAGTATTTTCCAGTAGTGAATAACGATTTTGGCTTACAACCTCATGACCAAGACGTTGCGTCGGTTTTGGTGCAAGAGCCATCGTCGAGTTACAGCAGCTACCGACTCGATTACACACTCCCAAGCCAAAGCCCCAATCAGCGTATCCATTCGCCCGTGTTGAGAACCTTTGAACAAGTTGTCGGTAGCTCCTCAGATTCGACCGTGCAGATTATTTCCGGTGGCCGTCAAGTTTCGCTCGGGATCGTTGTTGACAAGGATGGTTGGGTTCTTACCAAGGCCAGCCAACTCAGTGGAGATGGTTTAGAGTGTCGGCTTGCGGACGGAACCGTTGTTCAAGCGGTTCGAAAGAGCGTTCGTCAGGATATCGACTTGGCATTGGTTCGCATTGAAGCTAACGATTTACTACCTATCTCTTGGCATGAAGAAAACATGGTGAAAGTCGGAGGCTGGCTCGCGACATTGGGTAGCTCGAAGCGGCCACTGTCGATCGGAGTGGTGAGTGTATTGCCTCGGACGATTCGCCAGGAACGCGCGATTCTCGGGATTGAATTTGGCTTTGACCGAAAGGGTGCCTTGATCAAGATGGTTCTTCCCGGAGGCGGTGCAGCGAAGGCTGGCATTGAAGATGGTGACGTGATTGTTGCCATGGACGACCAGCGACTGGAGAGTCAAGAGGCGGTCCTTTCCAAGATCGGCACGCTTCACGCCGGCCAACGCGTCCGAATTGGTTTGCAACGCGGGGAACGTTCGCTGGAAGTCGAAGCTCAGTTGATGGACCTGCACCCATCTCTACTGGACGAAACTGAGATCGAAGTGAATGGAAACCTGAGTGCGAGATCGACTGGATTCGCCAAAGTATTTCAGCACGACACGGTTCTCGAGCCTCATCAATGCGGCGGACCGCTTGTCGATACACGAGGCCGAGTAGTGGGAGTCAATATCGCCCGGGCCGGACGAGTTAGCTCCTACGCCTTGCCAAACGACGTGGTTATCCCCGCTGTCCGAAGCATGCTCTCCGCAGCCAAGTCCATCCCCGTTTCGGTCGAGCCGACGACTCGAGGTAAGTAACCAAAAGCTGAAGTAAGTTATCAGTTATGCTGTGGAAGTTTTAGATCCGAAGCTTTCACCGCCGGCCTTTGGTTGGCTTGGTTGGCTTGGTTGGCTTCTTGGAAATAGACTTGGCGCGAGTTGCGTTTTTTTCCTGTGGCGTTTTGGCCATCGAGCCTGCGTTGCTAAATTCGGCCATCGAGCCGCGGATGGATTTTGCTTTGTTTGGATGATCCGCTTGGCCGGTTAGTTCATAGAGGAAGCGGCTTGGGAATGTTGGACGTTCTTTACCCCACTTGAAACGAGCCTGTGCCATCGTGAGAGTGAGTTCTTCTTGAGCTCGGGTGACTCCCACATAGCAAAGCCTTCGCTCTTCGTCGATCGCATCACCCGCGTCGGCTACGCTTCTCCTGTGCGGTATTAGACCTTCTTCCATGCCGACCATGTACACGTAGGGAAACTCAAGACCCTTCGCGCTGTGGAGCGTCATCAAGGCAATCGCATTGCGTTTCATTTCCTTTTCTTTCGGAGACCCGAATTCGCGACCGCCCAGAGTTACTTCGGAAAGAAAACCAGAGAGGGTCGCGTCCTCTTCATGCTCTTGACCATAGGCTGCGATCGCGTTTAACAACTCTTGTATCGTTGCCAATCGCATCGACTGTTCATCGGGATCTGGATAGTAACGCGAGACCTCTTCCTCGTATCGCAAGTGTTTGATCAGTTGCTGTGTCGTTTGATAAAGGTCGCAACCGTTGGCGTAGAGCGATTGATAGGTGGTGTGTAGAGCTCGCAAGCTTTCAATCCCTTTGACAGCCGCCGGAGGTAGTTGCGAACGATCGATTCCGTCTTTTTGAACATCCCAAACCGTTTTACCCGCCTCTACAGCGCTCGAAATCAGCGATTCGACACTCTTGGCACCTAAGCCTCGGGCGGGCGTGTTAATAATCCGCAGCAGTGAGACTTCATCTTGAGGTGTATCGATCCATTTCAAGTAAGCCAAAAGGTCTCGGACTTCTTTACGGTCGAAGAACGATTGAGCTCCCGTGAGTGTGTAAGGAAGCTTCGCGCGTCGCAATTCGGTTTCGAAGACTCGCGGTTGTTCGTTGGTGCGGAAAAGAATCGCAAAGTCGCCGAATTGAGCTTTCGGTGCATCGCCTTGTTCTGATCCGGATCGCGAGCCAATCTTGCGAACAATCTCTTGAACTACTTCTTGAGCCTCTTCATTCTCGCCAGGGAATTGAAGCACGCGCGGAGGCGTTCCATTGGGGCGAGCGGCCCGCAACACTTTTCCATGTCGGTGCTTGTTGAAGACAATCAAGTTATTCGCAGTCGCTAGGATAGCAGCCGTCGAACGGTAGTTGTCTTCAAGTCGAACGACCATTGCGTCAGGCCAGTCGTGCTTGAAGTTAAGAATGTGTTTGACTTCAGCGCCACGCCAACCGTAGATGGACTGATCGTCATCTCCTACCACGCAAAGATTGCGATGGTCTTGTGCGATAGCGCGGATGATTCGATATTGGCTTCCGTTGGTGTCTTGGTATTCATCAACAAGGACATGATCAAACCGCTTTGATTCGGCGATTCGGACTTCTTGATGTTTGGTTAGCAATTGCTCTGTGCAGAGAAGAAGGTCGTCGAAGTCGAAAGCTCCAGAAAGCTTAAGAGCCTTTTGGTAACGCAAGTAGCCACTGGTTGCCAAATGCTCTTTATCAGTCTTCGCCTCGCCCAGGGCCATCGACGGGGTGACCCCCGCATTCTTCCAGCGGCCAACGATCGACAAAAAGTCACCTGGTTTCAAAACCGTATCGTGGATCTTCAGTTCTCGCAGCACACCGCGAGCGACACTTTCCTGGTCGCTTCGATCGTAAATTGCAAACTTTTCCGGGTACCCTAAAACCCGTGCATGCCGTTTGAGGATCTGAACGCACGTGCTGTGGAAAGTTCCAATTTGCGGTCGTGGCGTGGGGGATTGGCCTCGTTTGGGCCGTTTCGGAATTTTTAACTGAAGCCCGATTCGCTCCTGCATCTCCTGCGAAGCTTTGTTAGTGAACGTCACGGCAAGAATTCTGTCCGGACGAATTCCATGCTTAATCAGGTTTGCTACTCGATAGGTGACGACACGCGTTTTCCCGGTTCCAGCTCCTGCTAAAACCAGCAGTGGACCAGAGAGGGTATTCACTGCTTCAGCTTGCGGGGGATTCAAATTGGCCACAAATCACCGTGTTTTGCTTAGAATGGATGGAAATTTACGAACACGAATTGCATGCGATTTGCTAATTTAGGAAAGATACCGCCATCAAATGGGTCGCTCTGCGCAGCCTGACAATCTGTGTGCAGCCCAACAATCTCGTTGCCCGTCCAACTGCCGTCCTATTATTTACAAGAGCTAGAAACAAATTGGACCGATAATCTGACTTGTTTCGACACTCCAATACTAGCGAGCGTGGGTGGTTACAAAAGCCCAGATTTGGACTCGACGACCGAGGCAAGAACGCCTAAACTTTCCCTCCCTGAATTTAACCACCCTTATTTTGTTGATGTTCTCATGTACGCAATATTCACTGACGGCGGTCGTCAATACAAAGTCCAAGAAGGCCAAGTAGTCGATATTGATTTCCGCGATACGCTGGAAACCGGCGACAGCATCGAATTTGATCGCGTTTTAGCGATCAGTAACGAAGGCGCACTGAAGTTGGGTGCTCCAACGGTTTCCGGAGCCAAAGTCACCGCTTCGGTTGTCGGCCTTGAAAAGGGTGAGAAAGTCTACATTCAGAAGTTTCGTCGCCGAAAGAACTACGACAAACGAACGGGGCACCGCCAAAAGTACACCAGAATCACGATCCAAAACATTGTGGCTTAGTATCTTGCGACAAGTAGTTGTCGCATTTAGCTAGGGTTTTTGCTCGATGAAGATGAGAAACGGTGGTATGTGCTCGTAGCAGATGTCGTAAGGCGTCTGAAAACATCATCACGCCATCGTTTTCATTGATATCTAAATTTTGACGAATTTGGCTTCCCAAATTTTTAAGTTGGACAAAGCATTAGTCGTCACTTCGCTCTGAGCATACAGCCGCTGAGCGCCTGGTCCGGCTTAGGCAAAGCAACCTGGTCCATCGGGCATCGGCTAAATTGCGTCGTTTGAAATACCGATCGGCCCTGCATTTTAGCTCGCGAGATCAGTGTTCTATCGATCTTTGGCTGAGTGATAGGCGAAATTCACAAAGTAGCGTTAGCAAAGCTTGTGTCGAGTGTTTGCCGGGAAGTTTATAATCAGGTTCGCAGCCTGCGAGCGGTTTCTGTCCCGCTCCGAGAAAGACAGAACTCGAAAGAGTTCTGATTGCATTGTTTTTCCAAGGGATATCGGACTTTTGTTCGCCGATATCCCTTGTCAATTCTTGCGAACTACTCTGCCAGAGGCTTCTTCTTCTCGGTAATTACCTTCGATTCGGGAGCCTTTTCTGCGTTGAGATCGACGTAGCTCTTCCATTCTTCCGGCACGTTATCTTCGTGGAAGATTGCTTCAACCGGGCATTCTGGAACGCATGCTTCGCAGTCGATGCACTCTTCAGGATGGATATAAAGCATCTTCTCGCCTTCGTAGAAGCATTCTACGGGACAAACTACAACGCAATCTGTATATCGGCAACCGACACAGGGTTGTGTTACGACATGGGTCATATTATCTGCCTTTCAAAAAATTTTCTGTAAACAAACCGCTTTAGCGGACAGCCGCCGTGCCGTTTCCAATTTTCAATCTGAGGAAGTCCGTCTTCGGGATTTTTTTTAGAATCCTAATTTCGCTTGGGGTATTCTCCGTAACCCGCATAAATTCCGACATGGCAATCTAGGCTGGGCAGGATAGGGTGTCAAGCGATGAGAATATGCTTGATGCGCTCGCCATTGGCACCTAATATTGATAGGGGACAAATACTAGCGACTCATCAAGGCAACTTCCTCACGTGTTATCGAACGTTGATCGTGAACTTCTGCAACGTTGTTTGGCCCGTTCTTCGGGCGGATGGGAAGACTTCGTTGAAAGGTTTGCCAGCTTAGTGTATTGCGTTGCAAATCATACAGCTCGCGCCCGGTCGGTTTCCATCGATGCGAAGTTAACTGAGGAGCTTGTATCGGATGTCTTTTTTGAAATAGTTGACAATGACTTTGCGGTACTCCGCCGCTTTCGACTTCAAAGTTCGTTAGCGACCTATCTAACAGTTGTCGCGCGGAGAATTATCACCCGGCGATTGGCTCAGACAAAGAAGTCGCGTCGCCGAGAGCTGTTGGTTGTGAAGGAATCTCTAGAGCAATTTGAAGGAAAGCCGAATGGCTCAGGCATTGCTCCTGGGGAGTCAGCCATGGAGAGTCGCGAGGAGATTGAAGCTGCACTATCATCTTTGTCGGGCGATGAGGCAGCGGCCGTTCGGATGTATTATCTAGATGGGATGAACTATCGCGACATTAGTTCCAAAACGGGACTGGCTGAGAATAGCATTGGGCCGTATCTATCTCGGGCTCGGGAAAAGATGCGTCAAAGCCGCATTGCGAATTCGTAAGGAGGTCAGTTGTCAGTAGGCAGTAGGCAGTAGGCAGTGGTCAGGAGTAATACGACGAGCGCTAGGAGCGACCGCTCTTGGTCACAGAACAGATGGAACGCAAATGATCGAGCGGTGGGGTAAATTAGTTCGACAAGAAAGTGTCGGAGTCGTCACGAATGTACTGCGAGCTCTTCTGTTCCTGATGAGCCAGTTTTATAGACTCGCGATGACGATTCGCAATTATCTTTATGATCGCGGTTGGAAAAAGGTGTATCGAGTAGATATCCCGGTTATCTCGGTCGGCAACTTGACTGTGGGTGGAACTGGGAAGTCGCCGACGGTCACCTTGCTTGCGAAATGGTTTCGCGATCGTAACTTTCGTGTGGCGATCATCTCACGGGGCTACGGTGCGGGTCGTGATGGAGTCAATGATGAAGCCAAGGAGATCGAGAAACGACTTCCAGATGTGCCTCATCTTCAAAATCCAAATCGATATGCCGCTGCGAGGGTCGCTCATGAAGAGCTCGACATGCAGGTCCTTATTATGGACGATGGCTTCCAGCATCGGCGGCTCCATCGCGATTTAGAGATCGTCTTATTGGATGCAACGCAACCATTTGGACTCGGGTATATGCTGCCTCGTGGAATGCTACGCGAGAGCGTCCGATCACTGCGTCGCGCGGATGTCGTGGTGCTGACACGAAGTGATTTGGTGACACGCCAGCAAGTCGCGGATACTCGGCTTACGGTGCAACGTTTTGCGCCTCGTGCAACTTGGGTGGAGGCGAACCATCAAGCAACAACCCTGATCAATGCATCGGGAACACTTAAGCCCACGGAAAGCCTGGTCGGAAAAAAAGTACTTGCCTTCTGTGGAATTGGTAATCCAGAAGCGTTCTTCGAGACGGTTCGCAAGTGTGGAGCGGAGGTCGTGGATTCAATTGCGTTCCCGGACCATCATGCTTATGCTTCTGCGGACATCGAACGCATTCTTGCAAAGTGCCAACCGAGCCCCGAACTCTTTCTATGCACAGGTAAGGACCTTGCCAAGTTGGAAGTTGACCAGATTGGCAATGTTCCGTTGTGGGCCGTGCAGATTGACTTACGCTGCTCTATTGGAGTAGACGCTCTGGATGATCAACTGAGACGAGTGGTCGACAAGATTACACTCGACGCGGACGACTGATCGCCCTTCAATCGATACGGTCGCTACAACCGGTATCCGAGTTGCGGTTTGACAATTTCTTTTGCAGACGATTCTCATTGTCTCAAAAGTTCATGTTCTAACCTTTCTCGTCGTCAACTTCGCCCGAGGGTTTAATTTTATGATCGAGTACTTAGCATTAGCCGCAGAAGTGACTGCTGTTTTGCTGATCATTTCGATCGCCTATCCAAGCAATAGCAGCGGTAAAAGCGGCGTTTCGAATTCGGCGGCAACCAACCATAGCGGTTCAGTCGAATCGCTCGAACCGATTCAAGATTCATTGCAGACCTTGCGACTGCTTGCCTTCGATGCGGCATCCAAGCAATTTTTTAACCACGCATCAATTAACAGTTGGAACCTAAGCGATACTCGCCGTCAGATTGCGTCGTCGCTTTCAGATTTACTTCCTTTGGTTATCGAGCCGAACCAAGATGCGATAACGCGTCTTCCTGTAGTTGATTCGCTGAATCGATTTCTAGGATCAACTCGTTCACTTCAAGTACAGCTTGGCTTGTCAATCCAGATATCGATAATAGCCGTGGATAGTTGGTCCGAGTTGGTAAGTAAACACGGAGCGATTACTTGCGATCGATTACTGCGGGAGGTGGGTAATCAGCTTAACAGCCAATTGAATGTTCATGGTATTGTTGTTCGTTTTAGTGAGCATACATTTGCAGTCATGGTGTTTGGAGTTCCCTCGCGCAGCGCATGCGAATTGCTCGACGAAACACGTCTTTCCATCGCAGGCCAAACGATTTTTATAGGCGAAACTGAAATTGCGACGACTGTTTCGATCGGGACAACAGAAGTCCTGAGCGAAGATTTTGATCAGGACAGTCATCTTGTTGATGGAGTCTGGGAACGATTGGAAGAGCTGCTAGCTGCAGCGATAACTAGCGGCGGAAATCAGACACGCGGAGGAACTGGACTAGCGCAGGTTCAGTCGCCAATCGAGTCGCCAGTGGGCGCCAAAGCTGCAATCGATAGTCCGGCTGGGTCCGAGCCAACAGAAATCAGCACAGAAGCACAACCCACGTCTATCGAAGCGACGCCCGTTGCGGGAGAGTCGGCGGCTTCAAGTGACGACATAGCCGCAATGTTTGCGGCTCAGAAGATCAAACCTAAAGCGACTACGACGACTTCTGCAGCACCGCCAGAAGTGCAAAACGCTTCGCCTGATCCTAATCCTAGTAGCGATGGCAAGGCGTCTGGCGACGATATCGCAGCCCTGTTCGCTGCAAAAAAGAGCAAACCCAAAGCGACAGTTACCGAAACGGCACCTGAGTCCCCTGAGCCTAGTAATCCTTCGCCCGAATCAGCCACCGATGGAAAAGCTTCAGGCGACGATATCGCAGCACTCTTTGCCGCTCAGAAAAGTAAACCTAAAGCAACGACGCCGGAACCGGTAGAAGAAGCGAAAACTTCAACACCAGCACCTGCCACCGATGGAAAAGCTTCAGGCGACGATATCGCAGCACTCTTTGCCGCTCAAAAGGCGAAACCCAAGACGCCTCCTGCGGCACCGTTTGAAGAGCCAATTATCGCCCAACCTTCATCAGAATCGTCGAAGATAGCTTCCGATCCCAAAGCAGCGGAAAGCCCTGACAGCAGGGTATCCGCCGATGACATCGCGTCGTTGTTCGCAAACACCAAAAAGCCTGCCGCAGCCAAGGCAACGGAAAAACCTGCTGCCGCGTCTCAGTCTTCGGCACCTGCGTCTGAAGAGGTCGCCAAAGAGGTCATTGAAGAAGTGGCAGAAGAGTCGCTCATCGCGAGCATCGACGACATCAACGCGTTGTTTGCTGCAGCTCAGAAGTCCAAGGGCAAGAAGGTAGCTATGTAGGAAGAAATTCAAAACAATCATGTCTAGGATTTGATCGACAATAAGTGCCGGACCTAACATTAGCCGCTGGTTTTTTATGAATTTTACCTCTCTAGCGCGATTTTAAAGGCTATGCACCAGGCAGCAATTTCGCTCCGTAGAAATGAATCCTTTCCTGCACCGACCACGTCGGCCCACGGAGAGGCTCACTTACGTGACTTGTTTAGGACTGCGACTCATGGCAGCGTACGCATGATTTAGATTGGTATTTACAAAGTACGCCGGCAGTTTCTCTTGCTCCAAACGAACCCCGCTGTTGATAAGCGACGAAAGAGTCGCTTGCTCGTCCGTTGTCAGGTTTTCTTTCGCTACGATTGAATTCGTTTTGTCGGGAATGGCAATTGCGATATACGAATCGATGGTTTCTGAATCCATCATCACGCTGACCACATTCGGAAGCCGTTCTCGCAGTCGACTAAGAATCCCAAAGCCCGCTACGTCGCAGTCACCCCAATACAAAACCCTTGCCTCTCGCAGCCATTCGATCGAAGTGACCATTTGTATCCCATTTCCTAAGCCGCCCATCGTGATCGTTCTTGCATTTTTGGGAACGATATCCAACGACGCTTTATTCTCTGTAATGACCACACAAACATTGCGAACATCCATTCGTTGCAATGCCTCCACCGGCAACATCAACTCACTGCTCGGGAGTCGAAGTTCTTCGGCAAGCTGCTCATCTAAAACGCGTATGGAAATGTGACTATCGGAATAGCGAAATCCATATCGCTTTTCGAAGTCGGAAACGCCAATACCACAGTCGATCGCATGGGCTGGAAGAAGCCGATCTAGCCATTCCGAAAGGATCGATTCATGGCTTTCAATGAGCTTCGTAGAGATCGCAAGCGGTACTTCTCGAGTGTGAATTCCAGGCCGCGGATTTTTAAGCATCCAATCAACTACCGAGACAAGATCTTTCACCTCTTGGCCTCGAGGCAGCAGTTTTTTCCAAGCGTCAACGATCCAAGAAGAAAGAAGTGGAAGCCGCTGCCGAATCAATTCGATGTTACTTGTAAGTATTTCGAAATCATCCTGGCGTTTCACTAATTGCATCAGATCTTCTATCGAGTCAATATAGACTGCGGTAGGAAAGCGATCACGCCCCAGCGAGCGTGATGCAATCTCTGTTTCTTCAAGTCGATATCCATAGCCGATTGCCGATTTAGATTGAGAACGTAACGAACGAATCTCGCTCTTGGTTTTGTTGAGATCTCGCCCTACCTTGAGATCGCATCGGACACGATACGGAAAGTACGAATCAGTTTCGTGAGCGATCCAAGCTTCTACCGAAGCATCAAAAAGACGCGACGCTTTCTCACGAATCTCATTAGGTGTAATCATTTGCGTAGTGAGAGTTCAAATCGTCCAACTGTACCAATGAAAACGTTGTTTGCCTAAGCGAAATAGTTCCCTAGCCGATCATCCCGCATTCGTAGCCGAACCCGCCAAGGGTTTGGATTACTCCTAGCTGTTTTTTTATAGCGACCGGATAAAAATCGGCTAGCGCCTCAGGCTCATTTGATTAAACTTATGCATCGCAAAAAGTATCAATCAGTCTCTAAATGCTCTTCAGCCGTGATCGCGATCAATTGGCTCTTGTGTGTGTTTTTATCCTTCACTACGTGAAGGTAAGTTCCAACAAACGGTTCGGTTACTCGAGCCTTTGCGTCCAGTGGTGCGACAATCAGAAGTTGCAACTTGAATTGCTCAAAGAGCTTTAGAGCATACTCGGCGTGAGCGTCATCGCTTCGTGAAAACATTTCGTCAACCATGACAAAATGGAATCGATCACTTTCGTCCGCATCGGGATTGATATCGTATTGATAAGCAATCGCTGCGACGAGTACCAAAAAGGCCAACTTGCCTTTCTCGCCTCCTGATTGTCCTGTTCCGCCATCGTAGTAACTTCCAGTAGCACCGGTGGCTGCAACAATTTCTTGAGCAGCAAAACTAAACCAGTTGCGAACGTCAATCACTTTTTCTCTCCAACGCGAATCCGAATTCTCGTTAAAGCGGTCGACGAGTTTTTTGATTCGATTGAAGGTTGCTTCGTTGACTTCTTCAGCATCAGACATTGAACCTTGAAGACAAGAGGTTAGCTCGCGGCGAAAATCAAGTATCTCTTGGTCCTTGCGATCGCTGGTTTCAATCTGCATGAATGTGCCTGGCTTCCATTCCAATAGCTTCAAAGCCACGTTCAACTGAGCAATGCGATCGCGAATGTCTTCTCGCTCTTGCTCTAGGTTTGCTCGCAGTGCACCGATCTCTTGAAGCACCTTTTCGTTCAACCGCTTCTTGAATCTCGCCTCGTGTTGAGGTAGTTCGTCAGACGAGATCTTCGCTTGGAGAGCAAAGAAGGAATCAAGCGAATCGACATGTGGGTCCAGATCGGTCTGAACATCGGGAAACTCACGCAGGAACTTTCCCATTCCGCTATTTAACTCTTTTGTGATTGGTTTCAGTTGATCCTGCAGCCGAAGAAACCGCTCGCTCTGCTGCTGGCGAAACTCGTTGGGAAGCGTACCAAGATTATCCGTGGTGAGTGCGACTTTGCATGTCTTTTCGATCTCGTCAAACTCTTTGCAAATGTCTCCCCATCGACCGGTGGCTTTGGTTTCGGAGATTCTTCGTTCTGCGGACTGCAAAACGGAATTGCCCTGTTTCCATTCGTTTTGTTTGATCGTCTTCTTTTCAATGGCGTGATCGCGGTCTGCTTGATAGCCGATTGCTTCTGCCGTTCGCTCCGAAATCTGACGCTTGAGTTCACGAACGATATCACTCGACTGCTCGAGCGTCTGGAGTTCCATGCGTCGATTCTGAGCTTCCACTTCATGTCGAGCGTCATCAATCAAATCGTAACTGCTGATTTTTGCGGCCTCTTCCAGCGCACTGATACAAGCCGTTAATTGATGAAACTCCACAAGGAGTTTCTGCGATCTGCTTTCTACGTCCGCTAACTCCGCTTCCGATTTTTGGATAGCCAGTTTCAACGATTGCTTCTTTTGTTTGTTATCCCACCCCAGAACAAAATGACGTCGGTCGTCCGGATACGAGCGATCATCTTTCTCGTGACGCGATTGGTTACTTTTCAAGTGACGATTCTTGGTCATCGCAGCACCATGAAGCCCCTGGAACTCTTCAATCGTTTCGCAACCGATGACTTGGAATCGGTTCTGTATCTCAGCAGTAATCCAAGGACGCATCGGATGATCGTGTCGATAGTCCAGCTTGAGGACCAAAGAGCGAGTGTCAATGTTGCTACCATCGGATGTCGATTTAATCGATTGGGTACCGACGTTGAGATAGACCAGTCGCTGTCCATGGCCACGGGAATCCACGATCCGAGTACGATCGATGTAGCCCGATACACGTGCATAGTGTTCACGTGGGACAAGTAGACTTCTTGCGAACGAGTACATCACTTGTTCAATCGAAGCTTCCCAAGCTTGCTCCGATTGCTTGACGGCAATCAACTCGGCTACAAACGGGAGATCGCTGGGAGCGAGATGAAGATCTTGACAGAGCCGTTCACGCAACGTGATAAAGGACTCGGGAAGATTCCCGTTACGCCGCCGCTCGAGAGCTTCCAATTCGGAGCGTTCTTCAGCGATCTTGCGTTTGAGCGAACCGATTTCGAATTGTATTTTATCTCGCGATTCTAAAGATTCCGTTTTGGTCCGCGAGAGCTTCAGCAATCGTTCTTGAACTTCGTAAATGACTCGCAAGAATTGATCTGGCGAGGTGATTGAGGTAAGGATTCCACCTGCACGAATCTGAGTTTCAAAGCTCATGCGACTCGTTGCTTTTATTTTCGCGAGCTGCTCCTCTTGCTGGATGATTCCAGGTAGCTGCCGCATGCGATCGCCACCACGGTGTTCAATCTCCATTTTCAATCGCGCGATTTCATTCGTGCGATCTTGATAGAGTTCGCCAAGTCTTGTGACTTCAGCGACCAGCCGATCGATCTCTTGGGACCACTGCTCGCACAGTGGCTGCAATAAAAGAACCAACTTGTCTGCGAAGTAGAGGTCAATCGAATCGAGGAATCGTTTGGCCGCATCGATCTCTGCGATTTTCTTGCGATAGCGTTTGCCATCCTCAGCGATCGGTCTGAGGAACTCGTCTTGCCGTCGAACTCGGACCAGCATCCGATGAGTCTCGCTGAGTTCCGCAAAATGCTTTAGTAGCTGACCAACACGTTCATTCCAAGATTTGCGTTCCAGCATGTGTTTGCGAACGAATTCATCTAGCTTTTGAACGTCTTTGACTGCGACGGTTTGATTGAAGACATCCATCGCTTTCGATCGGAACCGAACGGTTTTTTGAAACCAACCGAAGTACTCAGTGTAGCTGGTCGTCGATTTGAATCCACGGTCCCGCAGTTGCTTGCTCAGCGACGCTGATGATTGCAAGTCTCCTAGATCCTTGACGATTCCCTTCTCACAATCAGCATAGCCATAGACCTTCTCAACCCCATTTTCTGCGTTAAGATAAAGGACTTGGCAAAGCGTGAACACTTTCTCGGTGGCCGCGTTGGTAAATGTGGCTAAGATCACGGTGTAATGATCGCGACCAGTGCGGTGGCTTTGCACTTGTGGCGAGTTCCCATCACCCATTGTGCGATCAAAGGCCCCACGAATGTAGCTCTTCTCGTCACGCTCGTTCTTGGTGGCTCCTGCAGCAACGTTATAGTTTCGTGTTTGAGGCCTTACTAGCAACGTCAGCAACGCATCAACCAAAGTCGATTTGCCAGACCCATTCTCTCCCACTAAAAGGGTTGTTTTGCCATTGGTTTGCACCGAAAAAACTGATCCGTCAAACGTTCCCCAGTTAAACAATTCGATCTTGGAAAGTCGGAACCCAGCCATCGGCGGCATCAAATCGCCAGCAGAGTTCTGTCCATCGGTTTGTTCGTTCATATCTGTTTCTCTCGCTATTGTCGTGTCGCTCAAGATCCGATTTCTCCTTCGCTATCCTGAGTAACTTCGCTAAGGACTGCTCCCTTGGAAACATTCTCAACAATGGTCGCACGCAGTCGTTCCAAATCATCCAGTGGGAGCCTTGCTTTCAATATTCTTCGTACTTCCCACGAAGGAGGCTCGCTTTCGAACTGCCGGACAAACTTTAAGTCTTCTAACTTTCGAAGCGAGGCAACAAGCATTTTCGTCAGCCTGACCTCGTCGGTTTGCTCAGGGAAGAATGCTTGCCACAGGACTAACAAATCATGTTGAGCAATCACACATCGTTCGTTCGAAAGATCTTCCTCCTCGAACTGCCGTAGTTCGTCTCGAAGCAACACCGATAGCAATGTCGCCTCAAAACCGAGCGGAACACGTCGAAAGAGCTTCGGGATCGTTCCTTGATCTGGTGCTAGATCGTCGATGTTGGCTTGTCGAAGATAAGCCATTCCGTCGCTCTCATTGACGATAAGCAATAATCCGATTTTGGAAAAATAATCAGTCAGTGGCGAGACGGACCGCAGCAAAGTATTCCAATTGTCTTGGTTGTCGTCATGGTAGACAACACCTTGTAGCAAGCGAACAGCGACGCCACTCCACGCCTCATAGCTCGTGTCGCTACTAGATTCGCTGTTTGATTGGTTATTCGATCCGTAGTCTTGATGTTGCAAGACTATGTTGGAGTTGGATTCTTCTGTTTCGTTTTCTGGGTTGAACATTTCTATGATCACTATCTGAACACTACCGCGGTTTTTTACTGTATTCCGAATGCGACTTGCTTGCGATGATGGTTACTCGGGGTATTGTCACGTTGAGTGTCTTGCGCGATCCGATCGCCTCTGGCAGGATGATTGATTCAGTAAGAGTCGAATCAATTAAGTGGCCGTCATCGTGAGCGATCTGAATGTATCCCAACACTTCGATGACACCATCGCTCAAAGATAGCGAGATTATCATATCGTTCAGCATGGTCGCGAGTGTCCCGCTGTTTCCATTGCTCACCCACTGTCGTATAGTCTTTCGCAGCTTCTTCAGGTCTAAACGCTTGAGCTTGGAAAACGCCGTCGCGATTGCCTTGGCTTGCTCGAGGTTGTAGTGGTGTTCGTGAGCTGTCGGGGCTTGGAATGATTGGGTTGGACTCCAAAACGTTCTCGACAGCGGCGAGTACACCTGGACATCGGACTCGATATCGATCTGAATCATCTCACGCAACTTAAGTGCATCGCTTTGTTCGTTTAAACGCAACGCAGCATGACGGATATCTTTGAGTACATTTGCCAAACGGATTCTTTCTGCGGTCGCATCTACATCGAGCAGCCGTCGCAGCGTGGATGAAAGTCGAGCGGTGGTGCGAATGACTTTGTCGGCTTCGGCCATTAACGAAGGAACCATTCGGCGAACGCGCGAGAGCGATTCGCTTTGATCAGCCAGCGCCGCAAGTCGCTGGATCTCGCGAATCGATTTCATCAGCGATTCTTGTTGAGCGGGAGCATACAAGAAATTGACAAAGGCAAAGAAGCTGATTCCTTCGTCCTGCATCTTGAGCATGTCCTCGCTATCGAGAGCAAACCCAAGAATGGAGCCGGGTGTCCCGCTTCCTTGTGATTGGCGTTGTTGAACTTGACGAGCGATCACTTGAAATCGTTCTTCGACGGCTCGAAAATCGGATTGCAATCGCAGGAGTTGATCGACTGCGATTTGAAACTTTTCACGGATTTGACTATCGCGATAAACCTGGACAGACTTGCCTGATTCGATTGCTTCGATCTGTGCATCGATTTCTTCGCGTTGTAGTTTGAGATATGCCAGACGCTCTTGAGGATCTGCCGATGCACCACGAACGATATCTTCGATGGTTTCAATGACCAATCGCAGACGACTTTCCGTACCAACCAACTCTCCCGTCCGTGAAAGGGCACCATCGACAAAACGGATTGCCTCTTCTGTAAATGGAGTCAACTGATACTGGGATTCATTGGAGCTTGCCGAACGGAAGCGTTTCAACCAACCCGCGTCGGTCCACTTCGTCAAATATCCGTCCGGTGGGCCGCTTAATAAAGTTGGTTCGGTCTCATGGATCTCCTCCTGAAATAGAGTAAGCCGACTTTTCAACTCGGCTTGTCCAATCGTGATCGATTCGCCTAACTTAAAGACACGATTCAAAAATTCGAGCACAAACGGAGCAAGGTCTGACCGAAGAAGCTTGGCTGTCGGCGAAGCATCAAAGAACGCCCGGAGGCTTTCCCGACGCATCGCGATGTAATAGGAAGTGGTTGTCTCTGCCATAGTTCAATTATTGTACTTGGGCACAATGACTAGTTATTCGCGGGCGTTTTGCTTTTCAGGAACTTTTTACCGCCGATCTTCACCTTGGCTTCAGGTTGCTTTCGTACAATGCGAAAGGAAAGGCGAATCTCTCTCTTCTCACTACCGGAAAGCAACGTCATGCTCAAACGAGTATTTCTCGCAATCAATGCTACCGCAGCACTTCTCATTCTGAACTTTTTTGCGATGCTGGGCGACACCTCCGGTGCTAGCGGGCATTCAGAAAATGCTTCCGACCTTACCGCAATCGGCGGCTACTGGTATGTCAAAGAAGGTGACAAGCCCACCTACTTTTACAAGGATGGTGAACGATTTCTTGACTTGTTCTCTTATCATCAGCAAGACTCGAATAAAGACGGAATTGCGAACTTGAAGCTAAGTCATGACGCAAACTTTCTTATCGTTGAAAGCCAAGGCTACCCGAATCATCCAACGGCTATCTTTCCCAATAGCGGCAATCCCAACACGATTCGCGTGCAAAAATTCAACTTCCGAATTCCGCTAGTTCCAAAAATGGCCGAGACGATTACTCGACTTCCCATGGGGCCGGTTGGGATGGCATTAAATGGCGTCGTCTTCTTCAATCCATTCGAACAAGAGGGAATGAATGCAGTCGAAGGATACACCGAAGTGTGGCTCGACTCTTGCTGCGGACATCCTCAACAAACAGGCGTTTATCACTATCACAAGTATCCAAGTTGTGTGAAGTCGCCCTTTGCTGACGATGGCAAGCAGCACTCGCCTATGATCGGTTTCGCGTTCGACGGGTTTCCTGTTTATGGCCCTTATGAGGCAGACGGATTGATGGCCAAGGATATCAAAGAGGGACAAGCTTTGGATGCCTGCAATGGTCACAAGGACGAATTGCGAGGATACCACTATCATGTCACCCCGGGAAAGTTTCCATACATCCTTGGCGGCTACGCGGGCGTTGTTGAACCTTCGAACAACCGAGGACTTCGACGCGCAGGGACAGGACCACTCATAGATAACACGCAAAGCGGTGAAAAAGGAAAACCAGTCATTGCGTCAGTAATCCCGGGAAGCCTTACTCGTGGCAACACGCACTCGGTGCGATTCGAATTGACTCCAGAGAATGCCAATCGACGCGGACTTCCCGAAAGTAACCCGACTTGGGCTCAGATAGGTCCCTACGAATCAACTAAAATTACGCGTGAAGGAAACACAGTTACGGCTGAGTTCGTGATCCCTGACGATGCCTCGTTGGGTGTTTGGTTAGACTGCCACTTGGAGTTTAAGGGAACCGGGTTTGGTCCAGGTACAATCGCGATCAAACGAAACGACGTATTACGTGTGATTGAAAAGTAATACTTACGCTTCTCAACAAACATCAAAATTTGTTCAAAACTAAGATAGCTTCATATTCTTTAGGTAGCTCGAATGAAAAAAAGAATCCTCACTGTCATCCTTGCCTCAAGCGTGCTCGCTGCAGTCGCTGTTATGGTATTGCTTCCTCGAGGTAGAAGACCGCGAATGAACGGTGCTTCCGCGCGGCCTGCAATCGAAAGCGTCACAGCTAATCCTGATGCGATTGCAGACGTTGAGACATCACGCGAATCGATGATGCCTTTATCGACTAAGTTCGAGCTTGTCAAAACCGATAGCCCAATCGTGGAAGAGGTAATTTGGAATCGCTTTCGAGGTCCTAACGGTACCGGGGTGAGCCTTGATACAACCATTCCAACTGAGTGGAGTGATACGAAGAATTTGCGTTGGAAGACGAAACTACCCGGATCGGGAGCTTCAAGTCCGGTTCTTACGAAGGCTCATGCTTTTGTAACTTCTTATTCGGGTTACGGCGAGGAAGGCCAGTTGGGCGATATCAAGCAACTCAAACGTCATCTTAGTTGTATCGACCGTAGCACCGGGGCAATCGTTTGGACTCGATCAGTAAACAACGAGCAACGTGAAGACCCCTATCAAGGCATGGGTGTTCCTGAACATGGTTACGCAACCAACACGCCAGCGACGGATGGCAAATCGGTCTATGCATTTCTTGGAAAGTCCGGCGTACATGCGTTTGATTTGAACGGGAATCCACTTTGGAATGTTTCGGTGGGTACTGAGTCAGGAAATCGTGGATGGGGTTCGGCGGCAAGCTTGATCGTCTATGGAGACCTTCTCATTGTGAACGCTTCAGAAGAGTCGCAAGCGATCGTTGCACTTGAGAAAGCTACCGGTAAGGTTGCTTGGAAAGCGGAAGCGTCGACACTTGAATCGACTTATGGAACTCCCGCAATTGTCAAAATAAGTGACACACGCGATGACTTGGTGATCGCGGTCCCTGGTGAAGTATGGGGCATGAATCCATTGACTGGAAAGCTGGCTTGGTTTGCTGAAACGTCTCTGACTGACAATCTATCGCCGAGCGTAGTTATCGATGGCAAGACTATCTATGCCTTCGGCGGATATCGTTCTTCAGGTAGCCTTGCAATGCAAGCAGGTGGCAAAGGCGATGTTTCAAAATCAAACATTCTTTGGACAGGAAGAAACTCGTCGTACGTCGCATCTCCTGTATTATTGGATCGTCGTTTGTATTGGATCGATGATCGCGGTATGTACTACTGTATCAATGCCGAAACGGGCGAGCTTATTCATAAATCACGAACACCAGGTATCGATACTCGAGGCCGCCCCGTTTACGCTTCGCCTGTTGCGATTAATGGAAAAGTCTATGCGCAAACACGAACTAGTGGAGTTCTTGTAATCAATCCGTCAGATAAGCTTGATATTGTTGCACAGAACACCTTCGATTCAGACACAACCGAATTCAACGCAACCCCAGCCATAGACGCCGGACAACTATTCCTAAGATCCAACAGTCACCTGTATTGCGTTACGCGAGAGGACAAGTCCAAGTAAACCAAATGCCGCTTGCCCGCGAATGTCTCGAATAGGCGCGTATAAATGCAATTTAGAATCGCTCTCGCACGCCGTTTGTTTTCGCGGACAGCATCTTCTTGTAAATGCTCAGGCGCTAACGATGAGCTTTCTTCCCAGTATGGACAAGTCGCTCCCACTCTAGCTTGGGATGGCCGCCAAAATTTATGAGTAAGCCAAGCTGGTAGCCAGTAGCATTTAAGTAGTTGATAACCTGCGCGCGATGCTCGTCAGTAAGCTTGCTCACGGATTTGATTTCCACGATGATCTTGTCATAGCAAATGAAATCTGGAATATACTTCTGCTTCAATTCCTCATCGCGATAGAATAATTGAAGCTGCTGATGAGGGACGAACGGAATACTTTGATATCGATGCTCGATCTCTAGACATTCTTGATAAACCGGCTCTAGAAATCCACATCCCATGTCGTTGTAAACTTCAAAGCAGGCACCGATGATTTTGAAGGATTCATCACGATAGATTAGGTTATCACTCATTCCATTTCACCTCTATAACACGAGACGTACCGTTTATTGCAGTCTCGAAACAACACAATTCAGCAAGCTCATCTCGCAAGTTGTCGCGGAAAAAAGCTGCCCATACAGTTTAAAGAATTTCTCGCCTTTACACCTTTTCATTCGCGTAAATCCGCGTTATTCGCGGGCAGTTATTTTGATATGTGCTAGCGAACGCCGATACAGTCTTGTGTAGATCGTGTTTTAGCGCATCGTATGAAAGAATACGGTCTGCCCGCGGATGACGCGAATGGGCGCGGATAAATGCGGGATGGAAGTATCGCAAAGATTGCCAACCTATCTACGCCTTTTCATTCGCGTAAATCCGCGTCATTCGCGGGCAGTTATTTTGATATGTGCTAGCGAAGGCAAATGTTGTCATATGTAGATCGTGATTTAGGTATCGTTTAATAGAATACGATTTGACCGCGGATGACGCGAATGGGCGCGGATAAATGCGGGATGGAAGTATCGCAAAGATTGCCAACCTATCTACGCCTTTTCATTTGCGTAAATCCGCGTCATTCGCGGGCAAATTCTTGAATCTATGGTGATTCAAACCAAGTCGCGGTCGCGGACGCCTAAGAGATAGAGTACGGCGTCTAGTCCCATGGTGGAGACTTGGTGTTCGGCGGATTGTCGCACTACTGGTTTCGCATGGAAAGCGATACCGAGTCCAGCTCGCGCAAGCATCGGTAGGTCGTTGGCGCCGTCACCAATGGCGATTGTCTGCTTGCGATCGATCCCTTCATTAAGGGCAAGCTGATCAAGCAAGGCGGCTTTCCGCTGAGCATTCACGATCGGACCAATCACGTGCCCGGTAAGCTTACCATCGATGATTTCAAGTTCGTTTGCATAGACGTGATCGATTGCCAAACGTTGCTTCAAGTAGTTACCAAAATAAGTAAAGCCGCCAGACAAAATCGCAGTGCGATATCCGAATCGACGAAGCGAAGATAGGAGCAATTCAGCTCCTTCAGTAAGCTCCAATCGGGCAGCGATTTTCGGCAAAACACTCTCAGGCAATCCCGCGAGCGATTTGACTCGCTTGCGTAGCGATTCATCAAAGTCGATCTCGCCGCGCATTGCCGCTTCAGTGATCAGGCTTACCTCCTCACCGACACCAGCCTCTTTTGCTAATTCATCAATCACTTCAGCTTGAAGCAGCGTTGAATCCATGTCGAGAGCTACAACACGTCGATTACGGCGAAATGCATCGTCACGTTGCCAAGCGAGATCCAGATCAAGTTGACTTGAAAGATCGAGGAGGCTGGCTTTGAGTTGAATTGGATCGCGAGGTTCGCCGCGAATCGAGAACTCGACACAGGCTCGCGTAAGTTCGCTCGTTGCTACTCGTGGAGGCCGCCCCGACAATCGCGTGATTACATCGATGTTGAGTCCCTGATCGGCAAGCATTCGACTAACGGCACAGAACTGCTGGGCAGTAACCGCCCGTGATAACAACGTCAGAATGAATCGAGATTTGCCTTGACGATGCACCCAGTCATCGTAGTCGTGATCTTCAATCCATTTAGGTTTGCAGCTTAGCCCGAGTGAATGACCGAGGTGATGCATCTCTCGCACAATCGCCACCGCGTCCTGGTCGCTTGGAATAGCGACGAGCAATCCAAGCAGCAGCGATTCGTGAATGACCGCTTGGTTGACATCGATGATCATGCAGTCAAAGCTTGCCAAGTGCTCCGAAAGGGCAGCCGTCAAACCTGGTCGATCGTCGCCTGTGAAGCGAAAGAGAACAAGAGTTGCAGTCGATTTTTCAGTATCTTGATTCATCTGCCAACTAACTTTTTGGCGAAGCCGAAGAAGAGACTGTCTTGATCACAAGCAGAACCGGATATTCACCAAGGTCTTGTAATGCGGGGTCCTCTGCGGGTAACGCTTCGACGACATGAACATCAAGTCTGGTTGCTAACGTTTCACCTTCGATAAACGCTTTGTGATTGTTGATTGCGTCGGCGATTGCTTGCGACGCGGTTGTAATCCCGATTTCAATACGATCGGCGAAGTCACAGCCGACCGCCTTTCGTTGGTCTTGGATTAGTCGCACTGCATCGCGAGCGATCCCCTCTTGGATTAATTCTTCCGTTAAAGCAGTTGCAAGCACTACAACACATCCGTGTCCTTGTGCTGCCGCCCAGCCTTCTTTAGCTTGCAAGCGAACAAGAATATCTTCACCGTCCAAATCGATCGACTTGGCACCGTTGGCATCTTCCAGTGTCAAACTGATCTTGCCATTGGTTGTCATCTGATCAAGGAGTGTCGCTCCATCGGCTTTTGCCAGCGCGGCTTTGAGCTTAGGAAGCATGCTTCCGACTCGCGGGCCGAGTTTTCTCAGATTTGGTTGAACAACGTATTCGACGTAAGGACTTGAACCGCTGCTGTATTGAATCTCTTTGACGTTCAATTCTTCTTTCGCGATGTCGTCATGATCCTTCAACCATGTTTGGTGAGTCGCATCGGCCAGGGTGACTTCGACTCGTGAAAGAGGTTGCCGTACCTTGAGTTTCGCTTCCATCCGTGCGGAACGACCGATCGACGAGATCTCTCGCAACAGCTTCATTCGAACGCCCAGTTGTCGATCGACAATCGATGCATCCGCAGTTGGATAATCACACAAATGAACGCTTGTTCGGACTTGCGAACCAACTGGTTTGGTCAGTTGTTGCCAAATCGATTCGGCCATGAATGGGACAAACGGAGCGATTAACTTGCTGATCGTCAGCAAGCTTTCGTAAAGTGTCCAATAGGCATCGATCTTGTCAGTTGATTTCTTGTCTGAAGACCAGTAGCGACTTCGGCTGCGGCGTACGTACCAGTTGCTTAAGCTGTCGACGAGTTGGCTGATGACTTGGCATGCGCCGTAGCTATCGAACGAGTCCATCTTAGCGATAACATCTTCGGTAGCCGCCGCGACTTCGCTGAGCATCCATCGATCGAGTTCGCTTCGATCGGCGATTGGACGATACGTTGGTGATTGCGACAATTCTTCGGGGGTCAGTTGGTCGAGCTTAGCAGAGATATCCGCAGGCCCACTAAATCCATCCATCTCGGCATAGATTGTGAAGAAGCTAAACACATTCCAGAGTCGCAACAGAAACTCGGGGATGCTATCGCGGATGGCTCGTTCGCTATAAAGAATCGAGTTCCAGGGGGGTTGGTTTGCATAGAAGTACCAACGCAGCGCATCTGCACCAAAGCGATCAAATATTTCATTGGGGCTTCGGTAATTCCGAAGCGACTTACTCATCTTTCCCGACTTGGATACATAGTCTTTTCCGCAGGCGTCTTTGGCTTCTTCTTCGGTGAGGAAGCGTTGTTTGGCGTCCTTGCTTTCGTACCACTCGGCAAGCATCAAGCCCAAGACGATACAGTTTTTGAACGGATGCGGAAAGTCACGTTGCCCTTGGTCTGTATTTTGTACGAAGTTCTGCTTGGGCGCATCAGTTGGCTTCTGTGCATCGATTTGTTCTAGCGAATGAGCGAGAGCTTTTGGCGTTGGCCCGAACACCATCGTGCTGATAGCGAGCTGGCTGTAGAACCAGCCTCGAGTTTGATCGATTGCTTCGCTAATAAAGTCAGCCGGGAACTGATCTGCAAATTGTTCATGATTCTTGTGAGGGTAGCCCCACTGTGCAAACGGCATGGCACCGCTGTCGTACCAGCAGTCGATGACTTCAGTGACTCGTGTCATACGAGATCCCTTGCTGAACGGTGAGTCGTAGGTCACCGCGTCGATGTAGGGCTTATGCACTTTCAAATCTTCAACGAGCTCTGGGTTTGCGGCTTTGGCCTTCAACCAAACTTCGGTCCCAGTGATACCCGGTTTTTTCAGCAGCTCGTCATAGCTCGCGACGGCATCCATCTTGCTTGTGGCTTCACAAACCCAGATCGGCAAAGGCGTTCCCCAGTAGCGTTCACGCGAGAGAGCCCAATCGACATTGGAAGCCAGAAAGTTACCAAAGCGGCCATCGCGAATATGCTCTGGCATCCATCGAATCTTCGAGTTGTTCTCGAGCATCGAATCGCGAAACTGTGTGGTCCGAACGAACCAGCTTTCACGCGGGTATTGAATCAGTGGGTCCGCTTCGGCTCGCCAGCAAAACGGGTAATCGTGGACATACTGCTCGAAGTGCAGCAGCGAGCCTTCTTCGCGAAGCCGACGTACGATTAGCTTGTCTGCATCTTTGACCCATATGCCTTGATAATCGGGGCAATCCGAAGTGAACTTGCCTTCCGAGTCGACGGCACAGATAAGCGGAGGCGCTTCACCATCGACGAAGAGCAGTTTCTGTTGGTTCAGAACGTCATAGTCCGCCTCGCCAAACGCGGGAGCCATATGAACTGCACCGGTTCCCGAATCGATTGTGACGAAATCAGCTGGTACGATTCGCCAAGAGGGTCGTTGCTGGCCACCCGCTTTGAGTGTCCCTACTTCTGCTTTTGATTTTCCGTAGTAGTAGTCCATCGGCGGCTTGTAATACTTGCCAACCAGCTCGCTACCGGAGATGAGTGAATCAATCGCAAGTGGTCGCTTGAGTTTGTCCGAGAGGGACTGTACGAGTGCTTGAGCAACGATGATCCGTGAGCCGTCGACGCTAGCCGCGGGCGTGTTTGCATTGACGTTCGAGGTGGCAGTTGATGGGGCGTCCGTACCCGCGGCTAGCGCCGTCGGCTCAGGGAAGGAGCAGATTGCGTAGGTTAGGTCTGGGTTGACTGCGGCGAATTGATTGCTTGGCAGAGTCCACGGCGTGGTGGTCCAAACCAGCAGCGATAGCGACGGGTCTTCTTCAAGCGGGAATTTAACGTATACACTTGGATCAGCCACTTCTCGATAGCCTTGTCCGACTTCTCCGGCAGAGAGGGCAGTACCACCCTGAGCCCACCACCAAACAATCTTATGACCTCGATACAGTAAACCACGATCAAAAAGACTTTTCAGCGACCACCAAATACTTTCAATGTAGCTTTGATGATAAGTGACATACGCTTCTGAAAGATCGATCCAAAAGCCAATACGTTCGGTCAGTCGTTCCCATTCCTGCATGTAACGCCAGACGCTTTGTTGACAGCGTTGGATGAACGGTTCGATGCCGTATTTTTCGATCTCGGATTTGCCATGGATGCCGAGCTCTTTACAGACTTCGACTTCAACCGGTAGACCGTGCGTATCCCAACCGGCTTTGCGAAGACAGCGATAGCCTCGCATGGTTTTATAGCGGGGGAAAACATCTTTAATAGCACGTGTTAAGCAATGCCCAGGATGCGGAAGACCGTTTGCTGTGGGTGGGCCTTCGTAAAAGACAAACGACGGGCCATCTTTACGCAGCTCCAACGATTGTTTGTAGATATGGTTGTCTTTCCAGAATTGAAGAATGCCTTCTTCGAGTTCAGGAAATTTCGCGTTCGTTCCAACGGCTTGAAACCCAGTCACTGGCTCTTACTACTTTCGTGTTTATCAGATTCGCTTTGGCACAGGCATCTCGCCCGTAGGTTTTGAGAGGGGGGTTGTGAGAATGGATGCAGGGCGATGATCGATTATGCCGAGTTAAGGCGAGCTTTGGGTTCGAAAACGAGGAAGCCCTTAATCGATATCCTCTTCCTCGTCTTCTTCGTTGTCTTCCTCTTCCTCAAAGGATTCGACTACCGCACCGTCGTCGGCTGGTTCGATTTCGTATTCGTCTTCCAATTCTTCTTCGAAATCGTCGTCGAAGTCATCGTCAAAATCTTCTTCATCGAAGTCGTCAAACGGATCTGTTTCTACCTCGTCTTCGGTTTCAACGTCGTCTACAACATCTTCGTCGTCATCTTCGCTCCAGGAGGCGCGAGGAGCTCGAATAGGAGCTTCAGTTTGGAGGGCTTGCTCGTACCAATCTTGCTCGCGCAAACGGTCCGAGTTCACTGATGGAATATCGTCCATCAGCGGCTCGAGCAGCAACTTGCAAGTGTTTGTTTGATCTTCCAAAAGGGAATTTGGCAAGGTTTTCCTCTTCAAGACTGTAGTGAATCGATTGACACCCAGAGCCCGAAAGCCCGACCTCGGAAGACCGGACTCTGAATTCAGTTTTATTCGTGGAGTCGTCAATCCTTCGTAACCTTCCACCTGCCCCATAGATTGGCTGGTAGAAACAGTCCTGTCAACCCTTCGAAATCCTAGGGATTCGCGATGCAATAAAGGGAATCGAACGAGCGAATCAAGATTTTTCCGTCAATGGCGACAGGCGTCGACACAGTATTGGTATCCAGTTGATTCTCGGAAACCAGCTCAAACTGATCTGCGTCACGAATGACAAAAGTCAAACCGTCTTCGCGAAGGCAGTACAGGTTGCCACCGGCCAGGACGGGCGAGGCACTGAAGGCATTTCGATTTTTGGGAAGCGAATGCGTCCAAAGGGTTTTTCCAGAGCTCGCTTCAATGCAGGTGATTTCCCCTTTATCCCCACAAATGTAAGCCCGCTCTCCCGCATATACCGGCGTTGGAACATCAGAGCCGATGTCCGTTCTTTGCCAAGCCAATCGAGCTTCATCGGCGACTCCCGAACCGTACAGGACGCCACTCAAATTCGCACCACGAGCATAAGGACAAATAACCATCTCTCCCACGACGACGGGCGAAGCGATGCTTCGGAAATACTGGTGATTGGTTGGATTAAAGCTCCCAACCTTCCAAAGATACTTACCGTTGCTTGCCAAATGAGCCGTCACGTAATCCGCTCCGAGCGTCAGCAGGATCTTACCTTCTTTGGTGTCGGCGATCACCGGCGTCGTGTACGCCTGGTTCGATTCAGAATTCACGTCCATCTCTCGCTTGGTCAACCATTTTTGCTCGCCTGTCTTCTTGTCGAAGGCAACCAGAAAACTTGGACCAGTCTGCATGACAGCGACCACGACACAATCATCCGTCAAAACAGGCGATGTCCCAAGATCCCACCAGAGAGTATCTTCACCCAAGTCGGTTTGGATGTTTCGTTGCCAAATTACTTTGCCCTTCAAATCGCAACACGCCAAGTCACCACTTTTGAAGTACGCATAAACATGCTGTCCATCAGAGATCGGCGAAGAATTGCTTCCCGAGGCCTTCTTGTGCTTGCCAGGACGTTCTTCACCTAACGCAGTTTTCCAAAGCTCTTTCCCTGAGAGGTCAAAAGAGAGTAAGTTGTTTTTGCCTTCGATACCCGCAGTCAAAACAATCTGGTTCGCGACCACAATCGGTGTCGATCCGCCTCGGCCGTTCAAGTCAACTTTCCAAAGCACGCTCGCGTCAGACCATTTCGTAGGAAATACTCCTTTGCCAACATTGCCATTCGCACTTGGTCCACGCCAATGCAAGGAATCCGATTCGGCTCTCGCGGAGACATCCAACCAAGCGAAAAGAGCGAGCACGAAAGTACTAAAAATTACCGCGACCGATCGACGACCGCTTATACTGATGAATCCACTCTCGAGTCTGTTGAAAAACATTCTGCTTTATCCTCGTTAAAAATGAAGTGCCTGCCGCTGGATTATAACATGTCGCCCGGTCAATCAGCAGTCGCCAAAACAAAAATGGATTTTCGAATTCGCCGCTTGGCCTTCGCCGTCTTGCTGTGCCTTCCGTGGAGCTCGCTTGCGAGTGCTCTCGAAAACTCTGCAGCTCAAGAAAAAAACCGGGCGACTCCTCAAGAGAGATCCGTGAGCGACTTGCTAGCCGATCTTTCGTCCTCTCAGTACAGCCAACGCAAGCAAGCCTTTCAAGAGCTCTGGAAACTTCCACCGCAAGAGCTCGATCGACTCTTCGAGCAATCGCCGCCGCGCGGTCCATCCGAGATCGCTCTCCGGAATTGGTTGAAGCTGTTGCAACGCATGGATGCTTCGCCGGAGACGGCCGCTCAGATGATCGATAACTTGGCTCGTATGCGAAGCGGCGATCTTCAGACAGTTGTTCGACTCGCACGAGAAAGTCGATGGAGCGATCTGATGGCTCTCCTTTCGATGCTTTCGCCCGAAGATCGACTGCGCATGCATAGCGAACCCGAAGAATCGTCGTCACTGCGAATCGAGCTCCTAACACTTGCATGGGATGATTCCAAGTACGAATTGATTCCCGCCTTGGTCGACCAACTTTGGGAACCCAACGCTGCCGCGTCTGCGAGGCTTCAATGGAAGACGCACGGCTTCGACGAACTTGCTCGCGCTCCAATTTACGCAGTCGACTCCGTCCCCACGCAACCCAAAGCCGGCGAGCTACCGACACTCCAACAACGCAACTCTGTTCCAAAAGAAAAGCTGCTTGAGCTGGAAGTCCACTCGCAAGCAGAAGAAGCGATTTCCCAAGCCATTCAACATCAGCAATTCGCTGCTGCCGAAGACATCGCACTTCGAGCCGCTCGATGGGATCTCGTTCCGACTTTTGCAACTCGTTTGGGACTCGCGACGAACTCGGAAAATTTAAAGCTCAAGCCGCGATCGATCTCGGGAGGCATCCAAGCAATCGAACGCGCGAAGGAAGCATTACTTGCACAGTGGAGCGGTCGCGTTGAGATTGCTGACCAACTCTTGAACGCTATCGGAGACCCCGGTTTAGAACTCACAGACGTCGAAGGAATTACGTTGGCTTTGGCAGTCGGCGGTCGACCGGATCAAGCGATCACGATCCTCGAAAAACGGATGCCCGATGAAGCCTTTGCAACCTATTGGGTTCAAGAAAAAATCATCCCCGCGTTTCGTGTCCTCGGAATGAAAGTTTCAGAAAACTCCGACGGTTCCGCAACGAATGAACCGATCGAACTGCAAGCCGTGGAAGCATGGTTGAATACGGAGCTAGCCAAAGAGGTGCGCAACTCAGAAGAAGATATCTCCAGAACCAAGAAGCTTGCCGAAGTCGGATCGCTCTTGGCGCGAATCGGCAAACCAGACCACGCGCGACTAGTCGATGATGCCGTGATCCTTTGGGCAACCGATCCTAATTCGCATGGCGAGTCCGCGAAGTCTGATGCAAACGCCAGCCGACACGACACATCCGATGATGATCAACGCTCACGGTGGAAAGTGGTCATGCGCACTTGGCTGCTTCATCACCGCCGCCCGCTCGCGCTGAAGCAGTTTCAGACATTGGTTGAAGACAGTGTGTCGGACGAACTTCAGCAGGCCGTGCTCGACGAACTGTATCCCTCACTCACTTTTCCAAACTTGACACCGATCGTTTGGGATGTGTTGATGGCTTTTTCGTCAGAACGAAATGGGAATCGAATTCAAGCTTCCAAAGACCTCGAACGCTTTGCTTGGGGCCTCGCACCCGACGACTGGAGCGGTCGTTGGGATGTCGGTGGCTTTGCTCGGATCGCATCAAAAATTTTACCAAAGTCGAAACGCGAGCTTAGCGAATCAGAACTTCCATTTCAGCTCGCTCGGCTGGCTATCGAGCATTCGCGTTACGATCTCGCCCAGCAGTGGATCGAAGCTCTCTTGCCAATCGCGATTGTCGAGAAAACTACACGATCACTTGCCTCGCTCCCATCAGTTTACGAACCCAATTTGCATTACACACGCGAAGAGCTTCGTACGAATGGCTTAGTCGAATACCTACAAATCCTTCAAGAGATCTACGAAGCGAAAAAAGATCTCTTACGCCTTCAAGCAGTGACCGCAATCCTTCACAAAGCAGAACCTGATGTTGGATCGATGATCTATCGCGCGGATTGTCTTCGACGACTTGGGAATCGCGAGCTCGCAATGGATCTCGATCAACTTGCAAAGACGACCCCACTTACTCCTGAAATCATGTACGGAGTTCAGCAACGACTGGATCAATCGAAACTTTATTCGGCTTATGCAAGTGTCTCGAAAGCGACCAGCCTTTCCATGTCGATTACTCATCCGAACTATTGGTTTCTTTCCTCGCAATGGTTTTATGCTCAACAACGAATCATCGATCAAGATCGTGAACAACCCAAGTTGAATGAAGCCGAGATGCTTCAAACGCTCCAGGATAGTCTTCATGCAGGTCGTCTTCATTTGTGGAGCCGATTAAATGCCTATCCAATTCGCGTCCCTGATTTTCACTACTGCTTGTTCATTATCGAGCGACTCCATCGATTAGAAGCGCGACTAGCAATCGATTCGGGGGACTGGAAGTCGGCCAATGAAGCAGTAGAAAAATGCTGGCGAGCAAATCCGGACCAAATTGAAACGCTACTCGAATTGATCCCGGTAGCACGCTTGAAATTCGAGCCTGAAAAAGTCGAATCGTGGATAAGACTCTATGCAGATCCACTCGAAAATCATTTAAAGCTTTTCCCTGATGATACGCTCGTCGGAAACAACGTCGCATGGCTTTATGCCAACTTGGATTACCGGTTAGAACGCGCCAAGCAACTCAGTACCCGGGTCACAGAAATACTAGTCGACGATCACATGTATCTCGATACTCTAGGAGAAGTTGAATTCCGGCTCGGCAATCGTTCTCGAGCAATCGAGATAGCCCGACAATGCCAGAAACTAGCCCCCCGCGAAGCCCACTATCACCGCCAACTAAAACGATACCTCTTTGGAGTGCTGTGACTAGTCGCAGCTTTAAGACTTATCTATCGGTAGTCAATCATAAAAGTCTGCGCTAACGAAACGATCGAGTTGTCACGCGAGACATTTTCTTTTCAAAACATCGTCACCCCGAAAGCTGTACCAGAGCTACAGCACTCCAAATGCTTAGTCTGGTAATTCGGCTTGTTCTCCTCCGTCACGGGTCACCAGTTTTGCAAACTCGCGAATACTAGTTTGCTCGCTGATAAACTTGACCGATCCATCGCCGAAAACAAAATTAGCGCCACCGGTGTGGAAAGAATAGACTTCACTTGTTCCAACTGTACCTGGCACGTAATGTGTACCACGACTCCTCAACGAAAGGGGGTCAGGATTAGGTGTTGCTGGAACGATCGGCGCACCAATGCTAGCCGTACTTGGATAGCCGGTCGGATAGGCAGCCCCTTGGATATCTTGACCGTTGGTGCAGTTGATGGCGCAACTTGGCGATGTAGCAGGCGAACCCGCTCCGAGGAAAGAGACGATCCAGCTACCGTTTGGCCCGGGCGTCAGCGAAGAACCGTCAACCCAAAAGTCACTCGCTGGATTAGCCCACGCTCCACCGCTGGTGCGATTGGTGAGAAGTCCTGATCCAGAGCGTCTGCCTTTGTTGTATACGTTGGGTCTACCCGCAGATTCTGCAAAGAAGATCGTGTTAGACAATCCATCTCGGATATCTGCGTCACGAGCGCTAGCAAATTGTGATAAAGCACCGTGACCGGTCTCGTCCACCAAGTTGAGTCCGGTCGGCCCTAATCGTGGATTCACACCAAGAGTTGCAGAGTAGTCAGTGACAGCAAACTGCTCCGACCAGTTCCCGTTTGCTGGTGATCCTGCGTTCACAAACGCAGCCGTCGGATAAACCCGAGGAATGGTCGACCCAGGATCCGCGGGATTTCCGTCTCGTCGATTCGGGTCTACGGAAGACGGACAATTGAGCAATGGTATTCTGTTGTCCGCAAGCGAAAAATTGCTTTGACTTCCTGCTGCCAGTGGCGTGGCGTCAAACCAATCTCGCTTCTGATTGTAATTGTTGTAGATCGAGTTCTGTTCCAGGTAGGGGAGCATCAGGGTCAGCGCGGAGACTTGAACAACCGCAGCAGCATTGAGAGGGACGATCGACACTCGCGGATGAACTCCAGACGGATACTTTCGATAAGTCCCCGAAAACATCTCGGCGGCCAGCATCAACTGTCGGATGTTATTACCGCAAGACATACGACGACCCGCTTCACGGGCTTGTTGGACAGCTGGTAAAAGCAACCCTGCCAATACACCAATGATGGCGATGACTACCAATAATTCCACGAGCGTGAAACCTCTAGATTTCAATGCAATCGAACGTTTCATGATTTTGAACTTTCGTAGTTTCGAGGTGGAATCACCGTTCGAATACTGGCCATACTGGAGAAGGGTCTTAACGGAAAATTAACCGATTTGGGGTAGACAAGAGAGCGATAACTCAACTCTATCATGATTTTAGTTGCGGAACAAACCAGAAAGCAAAGCATTCACTCCAATTTCTTCACAAAAATCTGACAATCCACCCGTTATGCCGTAGCCGCTCCTTGGGGGACGAAACCAGGCCCCGGATTACCGTTGCCACAATCGCATCGCCCAGATGAGAAACAGGTATTTCTGCTCGTAGCAGATGTCGTAAGACATCTAAAGTCATCAGCTTTGGCGATTGCATTCACCGACATCGCCATCTTCATCCGCAGGCAAACGGCTCAATACACTGCCCGCCAATTGCGCGAATAAACTTTAGTAGGGTTCGCCTGCCGGGCGAATCCCATCAAACCTACCATCAATACCAACATCAATCGCCGCGCGTCACCCGCAGTTCAGGACCCTGAGCCGTGAGCGCTAGCTCCGGGTTCCCCCCGATAAGCTTTCCAACAATTCAAAACATCAATCGCCGCGCGTCACCCGTGGCTAGCGTCATCGGCTCAGTAGGGTTCGCCTGCCGGGCGATCCCAAACACGCTTAGGCAGTTCAATCACACACGCAACCTAGTTTTCAATTTTAAACACGAATCGGCACTATCTTCACCAACGAAGAAACCAGCCGAGACAGAAAATTCATTAGTGCAGATTAGCGACAATTAGTGTTCCCAAGATCCTCACCATTTTCATCCGCGTAGATCCGCGTCATCTGCGGGCAATT
>JAPLNI010000030.1 GCA_026692865.1 Planctomycetota bacterium | reverse complement strand
CGCCGCGAAGCCCAAAGAAGAAAAAGATACCTGTAAAACGAAAAAGCCACATACACGCTGCTACAGCCGATATACTCGCAGTCCGGAAAACAAATAACATAAAGAAAACGCGAATATCAAAATGACCTTCAAAGGGCTGGGACAATGGTCCCAAACTACATCTGGTATTTTTCAGTAGCCGAGGCGGGGATCGAACCCGCACGAGGGTTTACCCCTCCCAGGATTTTAAGTCCTGTGCGTCTGCCATTTCGCCACTCGGCCATTGTTTTGGTCTAGAAAGCTCGGACTAAAACCCGCATATGCCTTGTATATCGGTGCTTTGCGTCTCGCGTTATAAACCCATCGCTGAACTACAGCTTCTATAAGTTTAACTTGGGTGGTTCAAAGCCCCAAGCCCCTGTGAGTATTACTGATCGCTGCTATTCCGGTCGAGTGGCAAAGTAGGCCACGATGGTTTGGATTGGCTGGATTGAATCGCTTAGGAAATCAAAGATCCCCGTGAATCCTTCTTGGGAAAATGAAAGCAAGCACCCAAGCACCATCAGGTTGGCGGCGGGTAAAAACATCCAACAAAATCGCCAGCCTAACTGCTGTAATTCATCGCGATCTGTTCGGATCTCGATGATTGTGGAAGTAACGTGAAACCCAGTTGCCAGGCCGAGGGCAATCGTTGTCCAACCTAGAAACCCCAACGGAATAAAGATCGCAGCGATCCAAAGGATGCCGGCAGCTGTTGGGAAAAAGTAGGGAGCAATCTGAATTAACCAGTTGCTTGAACTCGGGAATTCGACCGCCATTTTGCTAGACCGGTTCGATGCGGCTTTTGAATGGCTTTCGCGAGCAACTTTGCGAGTCGTCTCTTGTGGATCGCTATATATTGGATCACTGCGTTTGGGAATTATGCGGTTTGGATCGTTGTTGTCGGGATCGTTGTGGTCGGGATCGTTGGAGTTGTTATCATTCTCGGGTTTCCAGTTCAAGACAGGGTGTCCGGTGAGAGCAGCGAATAGAAGATGCGTGGCCTCATGTTCGGCTCTTACCAGCCAACGCCATAGGCTTTGATATCTAAGAATCGATTTCCACGAAACAAAGAAGAGCAAAACGCCGGCTGCGAACCAAAGTGATGCAAAGGGCTGATCCATAACGCGATAACCTAGCAGCACCCAAGCCCAAATCAAAAGTGGTGTCCACAGGACTGCCGCCACAGCGACAGGCCACTTGAGTCGTTCAATCCACCAATCGACCCGGCGATAAAATCGCTGCATCATTACTACTCACCGTATCGTTTTCGGATTTGTGCTAAACCATCGAGCATTGGACGCGATTTACCGTGTCCGTCGATCAAGCCTCCATTAGGAAAACGATGAGGCAGGCGGTCGGACATTTGCGTCCATCCTATCGCATGAACATTCTGTTTTGCGAGAAGCATTTGAATAATTTCGATTTGGTTCATGGCAAGATGGCTGTTAGAAGGAACTGCAGCAGGCGAATTCACGGCTGCTGAACCCTCGTCGTGATTTGTTAGAACTCCGGAGGGAGCATTCCAGCGAAAGACTTCGGTTGCCTTACTTACACATCCTATGTCGGAGCCATTGCAAACGGGCCCGTTTACCAGGGCAACTAAAGGCACACCGAGCATCGACCAATGATCGATAAGGTCTGAAACATCGATGAGATCTCTTGGTAAGCTTCCACCTGGCCAAAAGTTCGTGTTGATTTCCAACGCGATTCCCGACAATCCAAGCTCGGCTCGTATAAGCGAGTCCGCAAACGGGAACGGGTTAATCGCTTGCCCGGACTGTCCGAGGTACTCGCTCCAAGGCATATCGATCGTCATGACAACGGGGGTTCGCGGATCAGTTTTGCGAACGGCTTGAATTACTTCTACGGCAATTTTTAAATGCTGTTCATCGGATAACCCAAGATCGTTAAGCACATTCAGACCCGTTGCAACATTCCAGATACTGGCTTGCCCACGGTATCGAGACACGATATTTCGAACGTATTCACACGCCGCATTGCAGACCGCATCAAAATCTTTCATAAGATTCATCCAATGCTGGAGAGCCCATGGTTGGAGACTTATCAAAGGTCCGGCAATGACTCTCAAGCCTTCTTTGGTAGCCCATTGGAATTGTTCATCAAAGACTTCAAGCGGAATGCTTTTCTCATCTGCTTGAACCAAGTGCCATGTAGGTGCAATGATCACCGTGTTCATGGCTGGTAGCGCGAGAGTGGCATCTGCTTGCCACTCGGCTCGGGGATCGAGTTGTGCTGCGAGCAGCGTGCTGAGTTGTTTTTCTTGTTGTTGCCGATACTGAATCGATTGCGAGATAAAGGCTCGACACAAAGGCCTTTGAGCTTGCATGGCGGCTGCGATGGAGGCCTGGGCAAGCGTTTCCGAGCTCTCAACGCTTGTCTCTTTGGCGATCATCGCATCAACAAAACGTTCGGTCGCGATATTGATCGAATTCGAGTAGGTTTCGGGGACTTTTAGCCCCACGCGTTGCCAGTCAGCGGCTCGTCCACGAACCCTATGTAGTGTTCCTCGAGCCAACTCCAATGGAAGTAGGTAGGGTTGATCATTACAGCGAAGCGAAGCGGTGTGGAGCGTGCATAGACCAAACTCTGCCGTGGGCCAAACCAATGAAAGCCGCCCGGATTCGTAAATGGGCCGATCAATCGTTAGAAGCTCGCCCTGAACCGAAACGCGGCCCTCCCAGGGGACACCTTCGATACCCGTTACGTAGGCCGTATTCCATATTCTCGGATCATACTGATCCAATCTTGGAACATGGAAAATCATTCTCCCCATCGTGGGTTGTTTCTACAGCGAGGGCAATAAATGGTAAGCAAATACAGTACTAATATAACCGCTTCATTGTTTTCGCGCACTGATACGCTTGACGATGACTACTTCTGATTCAATTCTACAAAGATAAGTGATTTCCGAAGCTTGGGAAGTTGCTCGGTTTTGGCTAACTTGGAGAGTGGATTCCCAGTCAAGTCGATTTTTAAGCTGCTCAGCGGTTTGGGACGCTGAATGAGCGGGCCTGCCTTTTGATTAGCCATCTCTGTCGCTATCTCCATAGCCTTGTTCGATTCCCCCATTTCGACCAAAGGACTCAAATCGGTAACCGAGTTTTCTCGAAGTTCTAAGTTTCTTAACTTCGTCTGGCCTTCCGCAAAAGCCCGTTCTGAAAGTCCTAAGCTCTTGAGATCTGCTAGACCAGTCTCATTCAACTGAAGGGTGTCGACATTCGAGAGAGTTGACAATGCTGAAAAATTTTCGATCGGATTTTTGGAGCCGTAGACGGACCAAAGCTTCTTGCACGGTTCCAAAGGGGCCAACGAGCGAATCTGATTTTCTTCGAAGTAGAGCGATCGAAGATTTCGCATAGCTCGAATCGGCTCTAGGTCTTGGATTTTGTTTCGACTAACGTCCAAGTATTGCAACAATGTGAGTTCCTTGAGCGGTTCAATCGTCTCAATTTTGTTTCCTGAAAGGGTGAGTTTTTGGACGAGCTTGAGATCTCGCAAAGGGGAACAGTCCGAAATTTTGTTGTTTTCTAGATCGATGTCTAGAAGTGAGTGACAGTGTTGCAGTCCCTCGAGAGACACGATTTTTTCTCCTTTTCCAACCACTCGCGAAACCTTGGCTAGATCATCGAGCGTTAGCGGCCTTTCATTGCCTCGTTTGTCGAAGACTTCCTTACGAACGGCCCGGTCGAGAGCTTTGTCGGGGAAGATATCTGCCCCTGCCAACATCGACAGCGATCCGTTGAATAAAACGAATAGTGCGATCAACACTTGACGAAGTTTAAAAGGTTCTTTGGCCATAGGTTTGTATCTCAGGTGCGGACGAGAGGTTTATCGCGTGGGTATTCGTCAATTATTCCTTAAAATTCGAGACTCCTCACCAATCGCCACCATCTGACTGAAGTTTTTATTCGCAATCGTTGTCTTCTCGTACTCGTACTCAGCCATCAGCGGTACCGTACTTCTACTCGATTTGAATCACTCAATCGAGTAGGAGTACGAGTACCATTTCATTGAGTACGAGTACGATTGAAAGCGAAACTAGGTTGCGATCGCCGAGAAGAGTACCGTATTCTAGCTTAATCTGATGGTGCTCGTTGTGTACCGCACTTTGGGCAATTGACCAAAGACGATAAGATAGGTGAAGCAAGTAGATTGACCAATTCTTGAATTCATTTAGTTCCGATTTGACGAAGACAATACCGATATGAAAACGATTGAATATGACGTGGTAGTTATGGGTGGCGGACCAGCGGGTTATGTTGCCGCGATACGAGCCTCCCAGTTGGGCATGAGTGCTGCGTGTATCGATGAAAATCCAAAATTTGGAGGGACATGCCTTCGAGTCGGATGTATTCCAAGTAAAGCATTGCTCGAATCGAGTCATCATTACGTCGACACGAAGAATTCGCTTTCAGCCCACGGAGTTGTCGTTAGCCAAGTGCAATTAGACCTGGCGACCATGATGAAGCGAAAGGACTCCATCGTCCAGACACTCACGGGCGGCATCGATTTGCTTTTCAAGAAAAACAAGGTTACCGGTTATCGAGGTGTCGCGCGACTGCGAGATGTCGAAACAGTCGTTGTCGGATCCGATTCAGAACCGGTCGCGATCCGAGCTAAACACATTATCATTGCAACCGGTTCGCGACCGGCGACGATGCGTGGCGTTGAAGAGGATGGCAACCTTATAGGCAACAGCACGGCCGCTCTCAAGTATGAAGCGGTTCCGAAGACGATGGTGGTTATTGGCGGCGGCTATATCGGACTGGAACTCGGAAGCGTTTGGTCGCGATTGGGTGCTCAAGTGATCGTACTGGAAGCAGCCGACCGAATCCTTCCTGGCCTTGATGGAGAACTGAGCCAGTTAGCTCAACGATCATTCGCCAAGCAAGGACTCGAATTCCGAACCGGTATGTGGGTAGAAGGTGCTAAAGTCGAAAATGGGCGTTGTGTTGTTCGATGCAAAGGCCAAGAACCAATCTTTTGCGATCGCGTGCTGCTCGCTGCTGGTCGTGTCCCCAACAGTCGAGACATCGGTTTAGAAAGCTGTGGAATTGAGACTGACAAACGCGGGTTCATTCCGGTCAATGAGAACTTCGAAACCGCTGTGAAAAACATCTATGCCATAGGTGACGTGATCGGAGGAGCTATGCTCGCTCATAAAGGCATGCATGAAGGTAGTGTCTGCATGGAGAAAATTGCCGGCATACACAGCCACATGAACTACGATGCAATTCCTGCTATCGTTTACACTCATCCGGAAATTGCAACCGTCGGCAAGACCGAGGAGCAATTGAAGGAAGCTGGGATCGAGTATCGAAAAGGAATGTCACCCTACGGAGCTAACGGCCGCGCAAGAACACTTGGTGACATCGAAGGCCGCGTGAAAATACTTGCCGATGCCAAGACAGACCGCGTATTGGGCGTACATATCATAGGCGGTCATGCTGGCGATCTGATTGCTGAAGCGGCAGCTGCGATGGAGTTCGGTGCAAGCAGTGAAGACATCGCTCGAACCTGCCATGCTCACCCAACACTCTCGGAAACGCTTCATGAAGCAGCCTTGGCAGTCGATGGCCGATCAATCCATTCGGCTTAAACGATGGATCAAGGATACTACTGGAACTTTTGCTGGAGAAATTCGACAGCGGCTGCTAGCTGCGGGTCCTCAGTTAGTGAAGTATCTAGTACTTGAGGATCATCGTTGGTAGCGCTTGGCTTGTTAGTGAGGTTACTACGGCGTCGTAGTCGTTCGAAGACTTTGCGTGTTTGCTCCTGGTCGAGGGTGATTTTAAATCCTTCGTCAGGCTCAACACCCCACTCGTCCGACTCTTTAGCATCCTTGCGACGATGGATGTTTCGACCGCTTGGAGGGAAGTAATGAGCGGAAGTCAGTCGAAGAGCGGCATCCCCACCCTCGATCTGCACCACATTCTGCACTGATCCTTTTCCATAACTTCGTTCGCCGATAATTGTCGCTCGATGAAGATCTTGCAAGCACCCGGAGGTCACCTCGCTTGCACTAGCCGAATCGTGATTGATGAGTACCACCATGGGGACTTCGTTTGGAATCTCAACGCCTAGATTTGCCTTCCGAGTCGACTCGACAACGCCAAATCGCCCAACGGTAGAAACAATAGTTCCCTCGTCCAGAAACATGTCGCACAGATCGGTCGCCGTTGGCAGTAAGCCACCTGAATTATCACGCAGATCCAAGATCAAACCTTTCGCACGATCGCGAACACTTCTGAGGGCTTGCTCAAGCTCACCCGTTGTCTTTTCCCCAAAGATTTCGACGCGGATGTACGCAATATTAGGATTAGCCTGCATCGTAAAATCCCATCTGCCATCTTCAGTGCGACGGTCTCCCGTGACAGATTCGGTTTCGATAATCGCTCGTTCGATTCGAACGGTAATCGGTTCCGCGACGTTGGCTCGGATGAGAGTGAGCTCAACGGACGTCCCGGGTTTACCTCGGAGCTTATCGCTGGCATTCTGAACGGTCATGCCTTTTACCGATAGCCCGTTGATCGAGTCGATCTGGTCGTCCGGTAGAATTCCTGCTTTAGCCGAAGGCGATCCAAAGACCGTGTTCACAATCCTCAGTCGTCCCGATTCGGTTGGCGGTTCGATAACAATTCCTAGCCCACCAAATTCTTGGGATAGCTGCATTTGGAATGCCCCAAATTGTTCGGCTGGAATATAGCTACTGAACGGATCGAGCGAGTTACCAATCCCGGTCATCGCGGCTTTGTAGAGGTCCCGTCGATTGACTGGTTCAACATAGTTCTGCTCGATCATATCGATCGCGAAACCGATGTCTCCTAAGCCTCGTGTTCGATGTGCTTGAATGGCACATACCATACAAACAAAGACGACCGACGTTAAGATTCGCCAGTTTCGATAGGTCATAATCAGATCTGTGATTCGTGGATTTGTGGCAGGACGAGCTTCGATGGCTGGGCGAGTTCTTCTCTCTGCGCATCGATTGGTTCTGAATTCGATAACTCATCAGCATTCGCATTCTCGTGTTGGTCTAATGCGTCTTCTAATAAGTCATCTACGGAGTCATCTACGGAGTCATCTATAGAGTCGCCTAATTGATGGATGGTCTGTCGCTCGCGAAGTCGTCGCAATTGTCCGCATGCAGCTTGTATCGAGTCCCCCTTGCGCTGACGAAACATGACATTGATTCCGCCGTCGACAAGAGTCTTGCGAAAGTCGTGGATCGCCTCGGGCCTTGGTGTCTCATAGGGCAAACCCGGCACGGGGTTGTATGGGATGACATTTAACATGGAAACGCGTCCTCGCAACAATCTTATTAGCTCGCGTGCGCATTCTTGTGTGTCGTTGATATCCTTGAGCAACACATATTCGAAAGTCAATCTGCGACCGGTTTTCTCAAAGTAGTATTCCGATGCCTCCATGATAGGTGCAATTCGAATCGCTTTGTTGACAGGAACAAGCCTCGTGCGAAGAGGATCATTCGGAGCGTGCAAACTGATCGCGAGATGATACGGTGCGTTGGCTTCGGCGAGTCTGCGAATCGCTGGTGGAAGTCCAACTGTACTGATAGTTATTCTTCGTGGGCTTATACCTAGTCCAAGTGCGGGGTCGCGAGCAACCTCTAAAGCCTCCAAGACATTCGTAAGGTTCGCCAGTGGTTCACCCATGCCCATCATGACGATATGACTTAGCCGTTCGTCCGCGGGGAGCAGTTTCTGCAATCGAAGCATCTGTTCCAGGACTTCGCCTCGAGTCAAATTCCGCTCGACGCCGTCCAGTCCGCTTGCGCAGAAGACGCAGCCCATCGCGCAGCCGACTTGGCTGCTAACGCAAATGGATCTTCTCGGTCCGTCCCTTAGTAAAACGCATTCGATCCGCCCACCGTCGGCAAGCTTAACCAAGAGTTTTTCCGTGCCGTCGCCGCTTTGTTGGTGATCGGTCGTTGCCGTAAAGACCGAAAAATGGTTCGAAAGCTCTTCACGCAGGCCCTTGGGGAGGCTCGTCATCTCAGCAAAATCCGCAGCTCGCTTGAGAAAGATCCACTCGAAAACCTGTTTCGCGCGGTAGGTAGGGTAGCCACGAGCAGCAAGCCAAGCAGCAAGTCGAGCGGGTGTTTGTTCGAGTATTGGCGTTTTGTTTGTAGTCATAGTTGATGAACTAAGTTTAACCTGTAACTCGGAATTCGTCTCTTCTTTTATTCCGTTCAACTATTTCGTTCAGCAAAAAGTCACAAAATTGCACATTGATTGCACATTGATAACCCGCTTTTATTTCGCTGATTGATTGCCCGAAAATCCATCTCGACTTCTAGGAGGTTGATCGTCTATAGAAATTATTGAGGCGTTTTCACACTCGCGTTTTTGGAGGAGCGACACATGCAAAGTAACATTAATTTTTTCGGTTGGATCCGCGAGGGCGTGAAGCAATCCGTGCTGCTAGGGGTCAGCGATGCTATTGAAACCATTGGCACGCCGGACGATCCACAGACAATCCACCCACAAGTAGCTGCCCTGATGAGCAGCAACGGAAAAGCTGGTCGTGGTTTGGGCGGCCCATCCAATTCCACGAGGATTCAATCCGAAGGCGGAAGCCAATCGACTCAAAAACGTCGACTTGGGCGTTCGCTGAAGGATATCGAAACCCCTTCGTAAGAAATAGCAATCGCGCCCAAACCTGGGCAAAAGTTGCAGACATGCGTCCAACCCGGTATGCGGGTTTTGCTATCGAGTTTGGATGCTTATGAGGGACCGTCGGATACGCGAAATCGAAATGGCAATCGTAATCATTCCCGCTTGGACTTGGCGGGATTTACTGAATTTAGTTGTCGTCTGCGTTCAATTTTCGCTCGGACTCCTCGGCAATCCAGGAAGCCCTATGACAGACTGCATCATAAAATTGCCAACGCGACGCATCGCCTTTTGCCACATATCGAAATCGTCGCCGAAAACTAATTCGGGGTCTGCTGGGAGCGGATACCAGTAGCCATCGCGGATTTCTTGCTCCAATTGCCCTGATCGCCAAGCAGCATGCCCAACAAACAGGCGATAGTGCTCCGGCGGAATCAACACGAGTTTCTTAAGATTTTCGACTTGGGCTGCGAGATAGACGCCGTTCCCGTTACCCGCCTCGGCAAGCGACTCGCGATCATGAATCGCAACGACTGGTCCAGAAACTGGTCCGCCGAAATGCAAATGCGGCGGTGGGGAAGCCGTTTTTGACAATCCTGAAGTTAGCTCCTGCCATAAAGGCGTGACATCTAACGCAAAGGGTCGATTCAGAACAACCCCCACCGAATGATCGGGAACGTGCTCCAAGACCAAACACACCGATCTCCCGAAGATCTCGTCTTCTAAACGCGGGGTCGCTACGAGAACGGACCCCGTCAAGCTCATTGTGTGAGTTGGAGCCACATAATTATCATCGTCTCGAGGGATTCTATTCATGGTGATCAGACTGTCACGTTGGCAAAGAAGTTAACACCGAGTGTTGTTCAAGTAGCAAATGGCTAATGAATAGCAAACGAAATGCCAAAGGTTGTCTATAATGGTACCGCATCTGTCATTGAGCCGCTCAAATCAAGCCGACGACACCGAGTCAAGGCACGAAAACCCAATCATAAGAAAACGCCGTGTTACAAAAGCCACTACCCATCGCAGTACTCATTTCGGGTGGCGGATCTACGCTCAAAAATTTAATAGACCGACAACAATCTGGTGCGCTGGCGATCGATATTAGGCTAGTTATCAGCTCGCGAGCTTCGGCGGGAGGGCTGAAGTTCGCTAGAGATGCGGGAATCAAAAACCTTACCCTCTCGAAAAAATCTTTTCAAACTCCCGAAGCTTACCGCGATGCAAACTTTGAGGCGATTCGCGCCGAAAATGTTTCAATGGTCGTGATGGGTGGCTTTCTTCAGCACTTACTCATTCCTGAAGATTTCGACAAGCGAGTTATCAATATTCATCCGTCACTCATCCCGGCATTTTCCGGTAAAGGATTCTACGGATTGAAAGTTCATCAAGCGGCGATCGATTTCGGAGTCAAAATTAGCGGCTGCACAGTCCACTACGTTGATAACCAATATGATCATGGACCGATCATCCTTCAGCAAGCATGCCCGGTAATGCCAAGTGATACCGCAGAAACGCTTCAGCAGCGTGTTCTGGAACTGGAGCGAGAAGCACTACCCAAGGCAATCGGAATTTTTACTGAAGGCGGCTATCGATCGTGAAGCAACCTTCGAAGACTTCCGCCGATGTTCGCAACCTTCTGGAGTTCATGTTTCGACTTGGTCAAGCATTACTTGGTTGCGGGGAGCAAACGGCGAAGGTCGAGTTGATCCTGCGTAGAACTGCATCGGCCTATGGCATGCGGCGTTCACGGGTGGTGGTCTTTCCAACGGCATTGTTTATCAGTGTCACTGTCGATGAAGAAGAGCGAGTCACTTTCGCAGAAGGTCCGACTCAGGCCTTGCGATTGGACCAAATTGCCGACGTATATTTGTTAAGTGATGCGGCACAACAAGGCGACGTCCCACCCAAGGAAGGAATTAGTCGCCTCTCTGAAATCTATGATAAGCGGGCTCGGTTTGGCCCCTTCGGAGTTATCGTCGGCCACACGATCCTGACCGTTGGATTGGCGATGATATTGACTACGGCTGCTGAAAGCATCGCCGCAACGGGCGTTCTAGGTGCGGTCGTTGGGCTGTTCAAAGTATTCAACCGCAATCGCGCTGTCTTTGCAGTGCCTCTGCCAGTTATTTCGGCAACGATCGTATCCGTTTTGGTCTTCCTTGCGGTGAAGATGGGATTTCCTCTGGATCCTCGATGCGCGATCATCCCGCCGCTGGTCTCATTCCTGCCCGGTGGCATGCTAACGCTCGGAATGGTGGAACTTGCTTATGGAGACATGGTCAGCGGCGCGAGTCGATTGATCTCGGGTTTTGTTCAACTCTTGCTGCTTGCATTCGGACTGGCCGCTGGTGCGATGATTGTCGGCTATCAGCCAGGAGATTTAGTCGACACTTCTATTGAGCTTGCTTCAAGCGGTTTGACTCCTGCAGTTCCCTGGCTTCCTTGGGTAGGAGTGCTGGTGTTTGGGCTCGGAGCTTATATTCACTTTTCGGCTCCATGCAATTCGCTTTTATGGATGCTGCTGGTCTTGTTGGTTACCTTTGCGACGGAACAAACGGCTGCAGAACTAATTGGGAATACGAATGTCAGTGGCTTCTTTGCGATGCTAATAGTAACACCGCTGGGCTATCTGATTCAGCTTCGCTTCCGTGGCCCTCCAGCGATTGTTACTTTCCTTCCAAGCTTTTGGCTTCTAGTTCCTGGAGCCTTGGGACTCCTGAGCGTGACTAGCATGTTCAGTGACCGAGACGCTGGGATCGACGGGTTGATCGATGCGATTTTTGCATTGGTATCGATCGCCTTGGGGTCGCTGGTCGGTGCGTCGATCTACAAATGGTTGACCGAAACGTTCGGTTGGTGGCAGCTTCAAATCGGACGAGTCGAACGCTATATACGACGTAAGTAAGAAGCAGAAAGTCACGTTGCGAGAACGAACTACTGGCACTTACGAATGAGTGCGTGCGGGCTTTCAATCGGCTTCGAAGTACTGCCTAAGAAAAGCCTGCCGGTCTTGGTCGCACTGGACGTATTGCACGAGTGCATAAAGCTTCTTCTGGTCGTTCAGCAATTTGGCTGCAAGGTGTGTTGAATCACTAAGGAGAGTGGGAAGCGAATCGTCAAGAACCTCAACCATCGACAGGTCTTCCGATTGATCGATCACGCCGTATCTTTCTAGAATTCCTAAGGCGGTCTCCAAGCGTCGATCGTGCTTGTTTTTCCCACACAACTGAAGCCGTAACCAATCCATTCCAAAAGCTCGTAATCGATCCAGGTCATGCGATAGATGGTGGTGCAGTCGCTGATAAAAGTCAGCGTCCGGATTGCTCCAACGAATGAACTCCATCTGAGTCGCCAGATCGTCGGCGTCATAGAGGAGCCGGCACTCCGAAGGCAAACCATCGCGTCCCGCGCGACCGATCTCTTGGTAGTAGGACTCCAATGAGTTTGGTATGTCAGCATGGATAACAAGGCGAATATTAGACTTGTCGACTCCCATGCCGAAGGCGTTCGTCGCAAGAACCAGTGGCGACCTACCTGCCATGAAGTCATCCTGGATTTGTTTGCGATAATGCCGCGATAAATCTCCGTGATAAACAACATGACGGATTCCTTCTTTGCGAAGAATCTCGCTAAATGCTTCCAGGCTGCGTATCAAAGTGAAGTAGATGATCGCACTTCCCTGCGGCGACTCGGCAGCTATCGAAAGTGATATCCATTTTGTGAGGGAAGTCTTAATGCATTCGACTTTCTCATCAACGCCCCAAACTTCGCTCACAATTAATTCAAGGTTTGGTCGATCGATCCCTTCATGGAACATTTCGCATTGGTCAGCACTTGCCCCAATTCCGCTAAGGCCAAGTTGAATCGCAATATCTTGTTGCACTTCAGGTGTTGCGGTAGCCGTCAAAGCGATCGTTGTTGGGTTGCCAAGCACGCGACGAAAATCAGCTACACGCGTGTAGTCGGGTCGAAAATCATGTCCCCACTGACTAATACAGTGAGCTTCATCGACGGCAAGCAATTTGATCGTGCGGCCACTTAAGCACTCAACGAAGTCGGGCTTGCGAAATCGCTCGGGTGTAACGTAGAGCATCGAAAAATCTCCTTGCTTGATCGACTCATAGCGTGCAAGTCGCTGCGACCGATCGAGTGAGGAGTTAATGAAAGTTGCGGGAATCCCCTTCGCATTCAAAGAGTCGACCTGATCTTTCATCACAGCGATCAATGGTGACAAAATAATTGTCAGGGGGCAAAAAGAAGAGCCCCCTGACTCATCGCTTTGAAATTGTCGGAACCAGTGAACTGCAGGTGCTTGATAGCACAGCGACTTGCCGCCGCCGGTTGGCATAATAACCAACGAGTGCTTACCTCCAAGAGTCCGGTCGATGATTTGACGTTGAAAGCCGCGAAACTTTGAAAGCTTAAATGGTTCAAGCAGCTCTTTATCATCGACCGACACAAACAAGATCAAGCCTTAACTAATCGCCACGCTTATCACGCTCGATGAAAGCGTATGCGTTATGGTTGTGGATTGATTCAAAATTTTCGGAAAAGCATTGGTACCAAACAATTCGGTCGTCAGCATTCATTGCGACAGCCATGTCTCGAACAATATCTTCGACGAACTTTGGATTCTCGTACGCTCGTTCTGTGACCCACTTCTCGTCGGGCCGCTTCAACACTGAAAAGACTTGTGTCGAGGCACACTTTTCTACGATGCTGAAAAGATCCTCAATCCAGAGATGCTGTCCCTCTGCAACACGGACCTTCACCGTCATCTCACAACGCTGATTGTGAGCACCGTAAGCAGAGATTTCTTTCGAACATGGGCACAGACTTGTGGCAGGCACTTTCATTGTCATGACGAAGTCATCAACGCCGTTGCTCGCCATCTCGAATGTAACATCGATGTCCAGCTTTCCGGATTGGCCGGTGACAGGTGCTTTCTTATCGATGAAATATGGGAACGTTAGCTCAAGGTGAACTTCCTTTGCCTTCAGTCTCTCCCGCATGGATTTGCATACGTCGCTCAAAGTATCCGAACTGAGCGATTCATGATGCTCGTTCAGGACCTCTAAGAATCGGGACATGTGGGTCCCCTTTTGCTCGTGCGGAAGAGCAACGTACATATTCACCGACGCGACAGTATGTGCCACGCCTGTACCGTCACCATGTCCTGGGGTTCGCAGGGTGATCGGATATCGAATTCCTTTGACTCCGACTTTATCAATCGCGATTTTTCGCTTGTCGCCGGTTGATTGGATATCGGGAAGGATAGATGGTTCTTTGAGAGGCTGAATCAATTTTTTTCTCGTGTATTCTCGGTTAGGACAAAGTCTATTTGGATTAAATTTGCCAAGGAATGATAGGCAGAATTACAAAAATGACTAGTCTTACCCTGCAAATTGGTTGGTCGTTATATCGATGGACTCGTTTGGAGATCAAATGAGTAGAAGGGCAAGACCCTAGGTAAGCCGTCGCTCGCCGTGCAAAGTTAACACGATCATTCTTGGAGTTGCGTAGTTTCTGTGCTCGCATAGGTAAATTCCTTGCCAAGTCCCCAAGGCCAGTCTCCCGGCAGTCACGGGAATTGTCAGGCTACATCCGAGAAGGCTGCTTTTTACGTGGGCCGGCATATCATCTGGCCCTTCCAACGTGTGTACCAGAGGTTGATTTTCGGGCACGATTCGATTGAAAACTGTCTCCATGTCGACTCGTACATCTGGATCGGCATTTTCGTTGATGGAAAGAGCTGCAGATGTGTGCTGCAAGAATAGATGTAAGAGTCCAACTTCAATGAGCTCTATTTCTCGAATATCACGAATAATTTCTTTAGTTATTAAATGAAAGCCTCGCGGTCGTCGTGACAGGGAAATAGTTTTTTGGAACCAGAGTGGCTGCGAGGAAGTCTTTTGAGAGTCTGGCATAGAACGAGAACCACGCATGGTGTTTAACGGTAAGTAAATTGCCGCAAACGGCAGCAAAAGGGGATGTAGGTCGGTTTCGCGGGCCGTTGCGATCTGGATCGAATGCCGCCTAAACGTCACTCGGTGCGCATTCCACATCGCATTAGGAATTTATAGCAAACTCTACCGAGCCTGCAGGACGCCCATTACCCACTTGAGAAACTTCAATTGTGAAGGTTATGTTGTGATTCGTGTTAAAATTTGCTTGACACCAGGGGATAGCCGCTAATAATCCTTTACTTGTAATAGCAACCACTTCGTTTGGTGCTTTTGCGACTTTTTGTAGGCAGTCTGTGCGGATGACTGTGTAAGCTCGACTTTGTGATCTCAATAAGATTTACAGCATGTCAGTCCCACAGTGAGGTAGATCCTCGCGAGTTTGCACTCAAGTTTGATATTCGTGTCTTTGTTTTATTTTTTGGTTCAGTGGAGTAACCTGACGAATGAGCGCTGTTTGTAAGAACGTCTTTGAGGCGATTTTGAAGTATGGTCACGACGAGGATTTCGATCCAGCAGTAGACAATCACTTCATGCCAACTGATGCTCCGGCTGGCTCGCCAGAGAAGATTGAAATCCTCCGAAAGCGTGTTGAATTGGGACAACCCCTTTGGCATGATGATGATCGCGTTGATTACAGCGGTCTTACTGGAGCAATTCGACCTCGTGAGTAGTTCGGTCGCTAGTCGTTTTCCAAACTTGGCTTAGTTGCCAAGTGGCGAAAATGCTTGCTTATTGAAACCCGCTTTGTTTTGCAAAGCGGGTTTTTTCGTTTGCCTAGGCTCCGACTGGCTTAGCGAATACTGAGCAGATGACGCTAGCCACGACGGGTATTGTTTATCTATCAATTCGCCATGTCGCGATAAAGGGCTGGGGTTATGAAAAGGGCATTCTTCCTGCGGCTTCGGCGGCGAGCCGTGTTCAAAAGACCAACCATCCGCTTGCGCAGGAATATCCACTAATGATGTTAGCGCCAGCGGCTCAGTGTATTAAGTAACGTGCACTGACGCGGCTAGTTGAGAAATCAAACTTCTATCGAAAGATGAACCTAGAGTTTGAAGGCTTCTTCCTCGGTCTGTTCACCGTAGAGAGGCATATATCGGTAGTAGACTTCAAGAATCATCGTCGACATGGCAGTCACGTAGAGTCGTCCACCGCTTTCACCGCTGTGAGTACCTTTACCTTCCATCCAGCTACCTGCCATGTGACCAGACTTCTCCTGAGTTGGAAGAATAAACTTGAGCATTTTTTGATTCCACTGTTCCCATCGTGGTCCACCTATTTGCTTCATGACTTGGGTACCGTAATAGTTAAAGTATATGTCAGATGGGATCGGACCTTTTGCGATGAATGCCTGAGCGACTTTGTCGAGCTCGGGAGAGTCCTTGGGCATACCCATATACATTCGGCAAAGGATACCGCATGCCGTCATCGCGTTTGCGATCCCCTTACGATCCCCTTTCTTCGAATAACCATAGATCGTGCCGTCCTCGCTCTGTACCGAATCTAAGTAGCGGCGAGCATTGACGAGCGTTTTGGTCGGAAACGCCAGTCCGCTCATCGAACCACTTTTGAGTGCCATCAACTGCCAGCCAACAACCGAAGTGTCTGCCGTAGGAGCACCGGCTGCGTAGTGCCAGCCACCGGTCGGACTCTGCGCAACCGAGATAAAGTCGAGCGACAACTGTGCCGCCTGCTTTAGTTGCGGATCTTTCGTCATGCCGTATGCTTCGCACATCGCGATTGATGCGATCCCATGCGTATACATCGCGCCCGACTTTGTCGCTTGGCCATTGGCGTACCAGCTTGGCCCTGCCTTGCCGGTAACACGCATCGATTTGATTAGGTATGCAAGTCCTTTTCCGACTACCTCTTTATATTCGCCATCGATGTGGTTTTGTCCCGCTCCGAGAAACGACATGAGAACCAAACCAGTCGCGCCGGCGTTGGCAGCAGTCACTTTGCCTACGTCGGTGCACTGACCCTTGCACGCGAGACTATGAACAAAGCTCCACGAACCATCTGCAAGTTGATGTTGAGCAAGAAACTTTAACGCGGCAGCGACCGCCTTCTCGGTATCTTCGTTCCCGCCGTATCGCTCGAGCAATTCTCGCTTGGCAACTTTTCCTCGACTCCCGAGACTTTTTGTTACCGAGGTTGCACCGCTTGATAGCAATGCAGAGGACAATGAATCGCTCATCGAAGGAAGCGACAGATTCGCCATCGCTGGTGCGACCATTGATTCCAGTTTCACGTCGACTGATACTTCGCTTATCGCCGTATTCAAAACAGGAGTCGAACTGGGGATGACTTCGGATGGATCTTGTTCCGCTTCGACTGCCTGAGGAGACTCCATCGCAAACTCTTCCAAAGCTTCTGGAGCATCCTCGGTCGGTGAGGCTGTCATGATCATTCCCGAAATTGCATCACCAACGCCGGGTATGTGATACGCGGCCATAAAAAGCAAGGCCGCGATGTGGACCAACATGCTTACCAGCCAAGCCGGAATCGAAAGCCACGCCCACCGGCGGACATACCTTTGCTCTTCAAGAACCGCTTCGACGCCTTCCTCCAATTCGGATGTCGGGGCCCCAGCCAGGCTGAAAGAAGCTAGGCCGGGCGACGACGGATTCAACGAGCCCATCGCCGGAGCGGATAGGTCCAAATTTGAAAGGTCATCCTGCGTGCTTTTCATATTCAGAGACGCTACAAGGTAAAAGAAAGATCCTAAAAAGTCGCTTTGGAGTAATGGGAAACCCTTAAATTATAGCATGAACTATTTTTTATTGGATTTCCAAAATCAGACTAGGGTAAAAAATTCGCCCCGGTCTCTGCTCAAACAAACCGCCTCCAAACGTCATTTATTGCGTGGGATCAGCTGGGATCAAACTAACTAACGCGTGCTGGAGATTTGTCGTACTCAGAAAAATCAGGAAAATCATGCGACCGCTAGGCCGTTTGATTTTCAAGGGTCCTTTCCAATAGCAAGCCTCGTCGGATGTTATACAATGAGGAGTGTTGAAACGTTCCTGCCCCGAATTTAGTTGGAATGTGCTCACCGCACTTTTCGTTGACCGGTGAAGTTCCCCCACCCAACATTTTCGATCGATCCGCAATTTGTGAGCCCTCCTGTCGTTCCGCCTCCTACTCCAATCTTAGCCACACTGTTTGTTTAGCAGACAAAACAAGCCTGGCTCTGGTGAATCCCGCCCCAGTTTCTCGTCAACGCTAGAGAAAGCTGAATTTATGACTGCCAACGCACTCAACTTTGTCAAAACACGACTGATCACTAGTGCACTCGATCGACCAACCACAAATCTTGCACGGCGTCTCGCGATTGCTGTAATGGGTTTCGTTTGCCTACTGTCACCCGTTTCGATCTATGGCCTCGAACCGAAAGTTTCCCAGCTCGATCGTGATCTACAAGATGAGTTCACGACAACCGTCCAGCCGATGCTCCAGCGATACTGCTACGAATGCCACGAAGGGGATACGGCAGAAAGTTCGGTGGATATTGCCGACTTTCGAAACTTGCAAAGCGTTCGCGATAAGCAGTCACTCTGGGAGCAGATCCGAGGCATTGTGCGTTTAGGAGCTATGCCACCGAAAGACTATTCCGAGCAACCATCCGATATTGATCGTGAAAGAACGAGCAACTGGATTCATCAAGCACTTACCGCAGTCGACTGCTCTGCCACGTCCGAGATTCCATCGGTTACTTCCAGGCGTCTCAACAAATTCGAGTACGACAACACGATCCGCGACCTTTTCGGACTGGATTTAAAACCTTCCAAAGAAATTGGCTTCGTTTCGGATGACGTAGGAAACGGGTTTGACAATCAGGGAGAAGTCCTAACCCTCTCCCCACTCATCCTAGAAAAATATCTCCAAGCTGCTGAGTGGGTTTCTGGACGTGTGATCTCGCTTGATCCCAACGTCATGAAGACACAACTGGCTGATCTCGAACCTATCGTGTTGGATGAATCTACCACTGCAAAGTTTCTTTGCAGCGAGGGCGAATACACGATCAATGCAAAAATGTATCTCTCAAATAGCTTTGGTGCTGACATTCCTGCTGACGGCCAAGTCGAAGTCTACTTGGATGGCGAGCTTATCGAAGTCGTTACCACGAAGAAGGGTGGCAAGGACTTCAAATGGCGCCGTGACCTTGAGGCTGGCTTTCATGACATGACAATCAAGTTGATTGCACAGCCAGAAAACATCGACGAGATAGCTCGAGAGAACAAAGGCTATCGAGGCCTACGGATTCATACACTCAGCATGGTTGGCCCATCCAAAGGCTTGCCACCAATGCCGATCGCTCACCAAAACGTTATCGTCGCAAAACCGAACGACTCGGTCTCTGTTCGACAAGCCGCCGATGCGATGGTCAAAAACTTGCTCCCGAAAGCGTTTCGACGACCTTGCACGCAAAGCGAGCTCGATAAGGTTTCGAATGTTATTGTTGAAGCGACCAACGCAGGTTGGAACTTCGAAGAATCGGTCCAGTTTGGAATCCAATCAATACTCATTTCGCCAGAATTCCTGTTTCGCTTTGAAGAGGGCTTAGAGCAACCGGAATCGAAGGCTGTCAACGTGCAAGCCAGTACTGCAAAAACCAATACCGCCAACAATGTCGACACGTCAGCGAAAGCCGGCCCCGAAGAGCCAAACCATGAGCGATTGAATGACTTTGCCATAGCAAGCCGTTTGTCTTACTTCTTGTGGTCATCGATGCCCGACGATGTCAGCATCCAGCTAGCGTCTGATGGCCGGCTTTCTAATGACGAGGCCGTTCGCCGAGAAGTTGATCGCATGCTGGGCGATGTCAAATCAAACGCGATGGTGACCGGTTTCTTCGAGCAATGGCTGGGTTTGAGGAATCTCAAGCTGGTTGATGTCGATGAAAGAGCCTTCCCCATTTGGTCGGATTTACTTACCGAAGCGATGGAGAAGGAAACATTTTTGTTTTGCAAGAACCTAATCCATGAAGGATCCTTATCCGATGTGCTGACAGCCAAGCATACCTTTGTGAATCCTCGGCTTGCAGAATACTACGGTGTCGATTTCGAAGGGGAAGATCCAGAGCAACTCTATCCCCAGGCAGAAGGTCGACGAGGGCAAAGCAGCAATGATCGAAGACTCGGTCGTTACAAGAACGAAGATAAATGGATTCGTGTCGTGCTTCCGAAAGAGCGTCGTGGCCTTCTCACTCAAGCATCGATCTTGACATTGACCTCTAATCCAACAAGGACAAGTCCCGTAAAACGCGGCAAGTGGGTCCTGGAAAACATTATCGGAGATCCTCCGCCACCTGCACCGCCGGGAGTACCACCGCTCGAACAAACCAAAGAAAATCACAAGGATTTGACACTTCGCCAGCAACTGGAACTTCATCGAGCTGATCCCGGTTGTGCGAGTTGTCACAATGTTCTCGATCCGATTGGTTTAGGGCTGGAAAACTTTAACACGATTGGCCAATGGCGTAGCGAAGATGATGGAGTCGAGATTGATGCCAGAGGAAAACTGCAGGATGGCAGAACGTTCAATGGACCGCGTGAATTACTTGAACATCTAGAAGCCGACAAAGAAAAAGTAGCCAGACATTTTGTGACTCAGTTGTTGACCTACGCGTTGGGCCGAGGGCTAGTGCGGCAGGACCAATGCACGATCAATCAAATCCTGAACGAAACGAGACCCGGTGGCTATCGATTAACAGAAGTTATTCGAGCCATCGCTTGCAGCAAACCTTTTCTCTATCGCACTGATGAAAGCTCGGCATTGGCAGAGTAATACGCGTTTGCAATACTTCGATGCTTACGAAGACTGATTGGCAGATTGATTAGCAACATGGGACCGGAAAACAGAAGTCTTCGTTCCGAGCCAACACTCAAAACAGTCGTGTGGCTTCTGCAGCTTCGATGGGTTGCGGTGGTTGGGCAACTGCTTGCGATCGGCATTGCTCATGCCTTGTTGCATATTCCGTTACCATTGATCCCCTTGCTGAGCCTTGTCGCATTCACAGCATTAACAAACCTTTTGATCTATTTCTCGCTTCGCCGATACCACGCTCACTTTTTAATCGGTAGTAATGAAGCCCTGGAAGATTTGAATCCCAGCCCGAGCAACTCTCTTAAAGCGAGTCCGTGGGATTCAATTCATATTCGCAGTTATTGGCTTGCCTTGTTGCTGTTGATTGATGTGATGACTTTAACCGGGTTACTTTATTACTCGGGGGGCGCGGTGAATCCGTTTGCCTGCTTCTATCTTGCGAACATCGTTGTGGGTGGGTTGGTATTACCAGCGGTATGGACTTGGATGCTCGCGGTAGCAAGTGTTTTTGGCACGATTTTTCTGTTGACCTTCGCAGAACCACTTCCTGAATTGGGAATCGCTTTTGCAGAAGGCGCTGGGCTGTTTTCAATACCCAAGCAGGGTGCGTTGATAGCGTTGACTGCCTGTTGCGGGGTAGTGACTTACTTCATGACTATCTTGGTAAAGGAGCTTCGCTCGCGTGAAAACAGGCTTGCCGAAGCAGAGGCTCAAGCCGAGCGTGCTCAACGTGTCGAGGCCTTAGCAACGCTTGCTGCTGGAGCGGGTCATGAGCTTGCGTCGCCGCTTTCGACGATCGCCGTGGTCACTAAAGAACTGGCTCGCAAGCTTGATCGAATACAAATTGACCCGAACGTTCGTCGCGATGTTGATCTAATCCGAAGCGAACTAGATCGATGTCGCGAAGTGCTTCAAAGAATGAAAAGTGGAGCCGGAGAAGCGGCCGCCGAAGTGATGAATCAAGTTGGTGTAGAGGAGATCGTCAAAACAATTTTAGAACCAATCCGAAAGCCCGAGCGAGTTGAAGTCGTCATCGACCCAACGATTCGTTCGCAGTCGGTTCAGCTTCCGCTGCAAGCAGTCTCGCAAGCGATTCGTAACCTCGTCCAAAACGCACTCGATGCCTCGCCGGAACCAAGTCGCGTCGCCATCCATATTCAGCAACAAAATTCCGACTGGCAGATACTCATCATCGATCAAGGGACTGGGATGAGCGAAGACGTTCTTCGCCGCATCGGGCAGCCTTTCTACACGACTAAAGAAGTCGGACAAGGTATGGGGCTGGGCGTTTTCCTCACTCGCAACGTTATTGCCGGTTTAGGCGGAACGGTTGAATTCGATTCAACGCTCGGCAAAGGGACGACTGCAAAAGTCACGTTCCCTCAAAAGCGATCTTCCCTCAGAAACGATCTCAAAGCGTGATCTGAAAATAGAATCTTAAGGCGTGATCTCGACGATGATTGGCATTGAGTAGATTTCGATATCGTTTATCTTTCCCACCGCTTGCAGTCTTACCGGGCCGCGTCCAAGCTTTTCCATCGGTAGCTGAACACTTGATTGGCCTGGTTCAAGTGTTGCTAAGACCTCCCAATCATGACGAATGGAAATCGAAACTCCTGGTGTTTTTGTTGACGCAGAGACCGTTAGCGGCTGTTCATTAGTGCGACTCCATGTAAGAGGCGCATCAAATACGATTTGCTGGTCTGGAGTGCCGTTAACGATTTGAACCGCTTTCTCCCAACGCTCCGATTGACGCGAATCGCTGGAGGCAATGAACCGGAACTCATGAACGCCAGGTGGCGTTCGTGGATCGTTTAAATAGACCGATCCGCTCGCAGATCCTCTGCCACGAATCACACCGTTTAACAACACTGTCATCAAGTTCGGCTTGAGCGTTTCTGCTTCCTTCGATGCTTTGAATCCAATGCGACCGAGAGATCGTAACGATTGTCCTTCGACGATACCGACTAATTCAAATTTCGGCGGCTTCACGAAAGGTTGGCAAAGAGGGTCCCCTACGATCAACAGCTGATAGGGTCCAAGGACTGCCAAGTAAAAGGCCTCGGCACAAGTCAGCCCCGTTGCGTAGCTTGCATGAATCGTCGGGTGTGGGAACTTCGCTTGAATCGAGTATGGCTCGGTCACGGCACCGCTTGCTGCAGCTGCTCCATGTCGCAAAAACTCAGTGAGCTTGGTTTGATTTCCTGTATCCATCTCACCGCCGAGACTCGTGAGATTGTCTCCAATGGCACCGGGAACAAAGGTCGACTGTGACGATGCCCATCCAAAGAATGGCGTTCCCATCGTCACTCCTAAAACGTCCTGACGAGACATCGGCATCACATCGGGAATGATTTCGCCGTTTCTTCCAAGTGCTTTTAGTTGATCAATCGCCAACTGAAAACCTGGTTTGCGACAAGTCGTCCTGACATCGTCCGTACTGGTGATAAAAAAGGTCCCGGAGGGGTTAGTGTGATCGGCCGAGATTGAAGTCTTTAGCTGGGCCAGTGCTTCTGCTTCCGTATTACCAAAATCAGTGCAAACGGCTAGCACCATCGACATCATGTAAGAAAGCCCGCGTTTCGGATCTAATGATGGAACTCCATTCTGCGCATAGAATTTTCGAGCATCAAATCCAACGGCTGGTGTCCATAAGAAAGAGTCTTCTTCAGTACTTCGAACAAGAGCCTGAAAACGTTTCTCGCCACGAAGCGATTGAAACTGAGGATTATTGCGGATGTGTTCAGCAAAGCTCCAGCCTCCCTCGATCGCCTTTTGAAGTCGATCCATGGCTTTGATAGATTCACCGGCGACGGCCCAGTTTTCAGCGGCGACGTACGCGGCTGGAAATTGATGTGGATGAGTCTCAAAGAATTTATCAAATACTTTTGCGACACCGGTAAAATCCTTATCGTTCTTGAATTTCACGGCATCTTTGAGCAATTCGACTTCTGCTTCCGAAGAAGCATTAAACGAAAGAAGTGCCTCGCCTGGTCGTTGGGCGTAAAAGTTGTTGAACAGTGCAAGGGACTGATCTATCTGCTTCGCAAGCACTAAACGATACAGGTAGGTAAGACCATTAATCGAAGCGATCGGCGTGAGATAGTGAGGCCTGGCGGGATCTGGAGTGAGCTCGGCCGTCAGATCAACTGCATTTGGAAAATCTGAGGAATAAGCGATGCCTTGAATGTGCGCGCCCAGTCGTCGCAGTTCGACTTCTTGCAAAACGGGCTTGAGAATCTTCTCTCGAAAGACCTCGATGCCAATCAAATTTTGTGCCGGCACGTCGTTCAAGACAATGATATTAACGGCTGGGATATTGCGCCATTGTGAGTAGTAGTTTGCAATTGTCCGCGATCGTTCAGAGCCGCCATTGACGACAATAACCCACTGACTCGCCGTAGCACCTGCGAAGCAATGAATGGCGTTGAACGAAAGTCCGGTCAGCACCAACACGATTAGGGCAATTGATCTTAACCACGAAGTAACATTGAATTTAAACAAACACCCGCCCCTAAAGTAACCTTGGCTGGTCTTTCCAAGTCGTCCTGGCAATTCGAAACTACCGTTTTATTATGCTCACAGGCACGGCAACTGGGAGAGAATTACCAAAAAATTCGTGATCAGTGAAGCTTGCCACAACCTTTTTATCCGGTGTTACTTCCAGGATTTGCGGGTTCTCTGGGCCAGCATGACAATTCACAATCCACGTGTTACCGTTGGGCAGTCTTTCGACCATGGTGATCCAGAACAACTGAACTCCGGGAAGGTCCTTTTCCTGCACCGACCAAACTGTGTCGTGCGATGGCGATATTTCCAGCACGCTGTGACCGTCGCCCGTGCCGATAAGTGTGTTACCGTTGTCGAGTCGCGATGCAGAGTAGACCTTCATACCAAGTGGATGTTCCCAAATGACAGTCCCATCGCTTTGATACTCGCGTACGGTGAGATCACCTTCGTGGGCCACCAAGTACGTTCCTTGAGCGGTTGGTCGAACCAGTCGCGTGTCCCTGTGCGCATCGCGATGTTCTAGCTTCAAAGGAATTTCATGCACGATGTTTTTATCTCGATCCACCTCGATTATTCGCCCGGTTCCACTTTCCGCGATCATGGTGAGTCCGTTTGGCAAACGACGAAACGCATGGATTTCTACTCGTTGATTATCCACGACTTTGGGCTCGTATCGCCAAGTTTCTTTTCCGCTTGCGTCGAGCTCAATAACATTCTTGAATGAGGTTTGAATGAGCCAACCGCCACTTGGAAGGTGCTGCGCGTCGTGGATGCTTCCAATCTTTATCTTCCAAAGAACTTCGCCATCAGCACTCAGCAAGGCAGCCACCTTCTTCTGATAGTCAGCAGCAAAGAACGACTTATCGATCCGCGGTGGAGCGGCCCACGTTGAGGTCGCAAGAATGCAAACCAATGTGCATGCAAAAAGGCCGTGTCGAACGTGAGAAATCTTTCGGAAGTTAAGCATGGTAGAGGATCTTATTCTAGAGCTAGTGATTATTGAGAGTCAGTGTTTGGAGTGACGCCGAGGAGTTCAATTGCAATACCACGGATGGTGGAGCTTTTGCTCCGAAAGAGCGTGGCCGCTTTTGGATCGCCTGACGCTTCCATTTGAGCGGCTTGTGTTTCGAGTTTTCGAGCTGCCTTTAAAAGTGACTCGATGGCTCCCCAAGGACGCTTATCGGATGTCGGCTCGCTTCGATTGTGATCTACTGAAAGTTCGCGACGAATTGAATCAAAGAGAAGGTCAGCGGGAGGAGACTTTGGTAAAACGGGAACCGTTTGTCTAGGGCTGTCTTGGACCACTGGCGTGGGAACCGGTTCGGTTGCGAAAACTTGGTTTACAAGGAAGCACGCGATTAGTCCGCCGGACGCGATAACGCTTAAGCAAATTGCGGACTTGAAAAATGATTTTCCATGAGACGCAGACACGGCGTTCAACTTTCAATTACGGAATCAAAGTGGCTTCAAAGCGATGGCAACCAAACCGCGCTTTCCATGTGCATCGATCGAGGAAACCATATTTCCATCGCTATTGTAGCAACTAAGCCGATCGACGGTTGTCCCACGGTTCCACTCACGTAAGTAACCCTTGCCATCCTTAAAACGTAGCAGATGTCGTAAGACATCTGAAGACTACAGCATTCTACCTGCCATTCATTGACGTCTGAATTTTTAAGAATTCAACTACCAAAATCAAAGTTGGGCAGATTAACAGGCCCAGATCTAATCAGGGTAGAGCTCGACTACGTGCGTTTTACTCACGGAATTGGTTGACGGAAGCTTGCACCAGGGGTGACATCTGCGGCCGGGATGCTGAATGGTGGAGCATCGAAAATAGACGGACCGTTTGAGACGGGGACGTTTGGCGAGAGGTTTGGATCCATTCCCGGTGAATTTGGCTGAATGAAAATCGGGCCACCTTGAGTTGGGAATGGCGCGTCGCCTCGTGGAATCACTAGTTGCTCCGGGGTTGCCCCCATGGTGGGAGGTTGACCGACGGCGACTCCGCGTGTCGCTTGGTTCCGTAGTTCTTCGCCGCTCTTAATGAGCGAATCGGTTGGAACAATCGTATCGGGGGACAACGCGACATCGATGACTCGTTCGTCACGCTTCTCGAAAGGCCACATGGTTTCTGAGACAAACTCGAGCACTGGCCACTGATACCAAGGGGCGTCAATCTTTCGGAGAAACTTTTCCGTCCTGTATCCGTCCTTGATAATCTCGAATTGACGCGTACCGTAATAGACAAAACTTGTTGAAACGGGAGTTGTACCTATGCTTTGGTGATCCACGTAAACCATGGCACCCGGCGGGTTGGTACGAACCGTCATACGCCGACGCACGCATCCTGGCAAACAAATCAGCAGCATGCAAATTAAAATCATCCAGGTTCGACTGATCGGTCGAAACGGCATGGTAAAATCTCACCCAATCAAATAAGGGACAGTAGCGAAAGTATGGTTTAGTCAAGATTCGGTAGCCAGAGCCAGAGCATTTCTGTCCGAATCTTGATTGAGCAATTGCAAACCAAAGCTAGCCAAGTAACACTAGACTTTGGGGGCTGGGTTGATGAAATCTGAGTCGATGGCGCTAGCCACGAGTTTCGATTTTACAAGCATTTGCCAGATAGCAACTGAGGCTAGCGCCTACGGCTCAGGAAAAACGACATTTTCATCAGTCCACCTTTGCAGACATTAGAAATCCATTTTGGAACCGACTTCAAACACCCCTTCGAAAGCTTCTCCAAGCGATGATCCCATGCGATCGACGGTTCGCGTCGGAGCTGTTTCGCACATCGGGATGCGTCGGAGGAACAATCAAGATAGTTACGCTAGCTTGGTTGCCGACGGGAGAACCAGTTGGGAACGCTTCGGCCATTTGTTTGTCGTTGCCGATGGCATGGGAGCTCACGCTGCGGGTGAACTTGCTAGCCGCCTCGCTGTAGACCTGATTCCGCATCATTACAACAAGCAGAATCAAGAACGCTCGATCGACAATCTGCATCGAGCGATGATCGAAGCAAACAACGAGATTTTTCGGCGAGGCCAAGCAAATCTCGAGTTCAGGAATATGGGAACGACAACCAGCGTCCTGGCGATCCTTCCAGAGGGAGCTGTCTGTGCTCACGTTGGTGATAGCCGAATTTACTTTTTGCGTGGAAACCAGTTCGAGCAGCTCACGTTCGACCATTCCTTGGTTTGGGAAATGCAGCTTGCCAATGGACAAAGTAACGAGCAGATCGACCTGGGGATGATTCCCAAAAATGTCATCACAAGATCTCTTGGACCAAACGCATCGGTGCTGATCGATTTGGAGGGGCCTTTCCCGGTCCGCGTTGGCGACAAATTTTTGCTTTGTAGTGATGGTCTTTCGGGCCAGTTAACCGACATTGAAATTGGAGTTCTGACGAAACTTTTGTCACCCACAATGGCGGCTCAAGCCATGGTCGACTTAGCCAACCTTCGAGGTGGTCCAGATAATATCACGGTCATCATTGTCGAAATATCGGAAGCTAGTATTGCAACTCAATCGAAGGGTTTCACGCCGCGCGAATCCTACACAGATAAATCGAATCCTTTTCCAGTTGGCATCTGGATCGCAGTAGCCATCGCGGTTCTCGCTGCATCCATCTTCTTTACAGTAGGCCAAGTCGCGTTGGCAATCTCAGCTATCTCCTTGGGACTGCTTGCATTAGCGATTGCTGGTATTCGACATGGAATCCTTCACCAGCCGAACAATCAATTGAAGGATCGCTACGGCCGAGCTCCCTACCGGCGTTACACTTGCGACGCTGATGCGACCATGGTCGAACGCCTGGCGGGAACATTTCAGGCTCTGCAAGAAGCGATGACTGAGAAGAATCTGTCAGAGCCTAACGACGAAATGGGCGAGATGCGCAGGCTGGGCGAGCTTAACACGAGTCAGAAAAAGTTCTCTGAAGCCGTGTGCAACTATTCTGAAGCGATGGTTAAAGCAATGCAGCTTTTGCGAGCTGGCAAAAAATAGCTGTTCCGTTGCAGTTGCCAGATCGCTAGACTCCGCGCCATGCTGTGGCCCCAACGATTCACCCGCTACATCCTCGTCGATATCGTGCAACTTTTCTTGGTTGCGTTGATTGGGATGACCTCTGTCATCATGCTTGGTCTGATCGTGCAGCGATTAGTAACAGCGGGCGTATCATTCTCCACGCTTTCGCAATTGCTGCCATACACGACAATCATATCGCTACAGTTTGCCGTCCCAGCGACCATGCTTTTCGCAGTATGCACCATTTACGGTCGTATCTCCGCAGACAATGAAATTACAGCTGTTAAAAGCATAGGCGTATCGCCTTGGCGCATAATCTACCCAACGTTGATCTTCGGCTTTTTGATGAGTCCGCTTGCGGTATGGATCAACGACACGGCGGTCTCATGGGGGCTTCCTGGTATTCAACAGGTCGGGCTCCATTCACTGGAAGAGATTGTCTACAAAGCGCTGCGAACCAATCGTTCCTACGTGTCCGAGCAAGGACTCACAATCCACGTTCACGACGTTGAAGGTCGCTGGTTGATCTATCCAACGATCTCAATCTACGGTGATCCCGGTTCAGAACCACAACGAATCAGTGCCGAGAAAGCGAGCTTGAGGTTCAATCCAGAAAAGGAAAGCCTCACTTTGGAACTGATCAATTGGAAATCCGATAACGGAGTGAAATGGAAGCTGGATGGCGGCCCCGGATCGATTCAGATTGATCTTCCACTATCCAAGGCGGCTCAACGTGGTATTGGGGAGCGAAGCGTTTCGCTGGTTGCGCTCCGAGACATTGCTGCTTGTCGCGAAGAGATTCAATCCGAAATGGATAATCGTCATGCCAAGCTTCTCACTCGAAACGCCATCACGCTTGTCTCAGGCAAAAACAAACTCATGTACGACCCTGTTGTCTGGGAGTATCGCGGGACCCTAGTCGATCGCGAGCAACGACTGAAACGTCTTAACGCCGAACCCTACCGTCGCTGGGCTCAAGGCTTCAGCTGTTTTTTCTTTGTGTGGATGGGAATACCGCTTGCAATCATTCGAAAAAGCGCCGACTACACGGCGACTTTTGCGATATGTTTTTTGCCGATCCTTTTGATTTACTACCCACTGTTTATGCTTGGTGTAGAAAAATCCAAAGGAGGCGCATGGCATCCGGCCAGCCCTTGGATCGCGAATGCAATGCTATTCTTGCTTGGTGCATGGATGATGCGGAGGGTCTATCGTGAATAACATGACTATTCGCAAAAAGCTGTTTCTTGCCATGTTGGTTCTCGGTGTCGCGGTCATCACTTTGGCATACAGCGGCGTTCGAGGCGTCTTCGCTTATCGCGATCTTGCGGTCACGGTGAGTCATCGCGCTGCGGAACTTCCAACCACAGCCCGGCTCACTCAAGCTGTAGATAGTCTCTATTTCAGCTTCCAAACGATCCATCCGAAGCTGAGCCTCATCGGTGCTGCACGCTTGTTGGAGGACGATACAGATAAGCACGAATTTCAATTTCGCGAACGGCTGCTCGAAGTAAGTCAGATTGTCGGCGAATATCGACGTCAGCTCACCTCGGCGTCGCTTGATGACCCCTTCCTTTCCGATCGAACACACGAGCAACAAACGGTAACGGAAATCAACGAGTTGCTGACTAAGATTTCAACACGTCATGCCACTGAGGGAGTCATCGATCCTACGGCAACGCTGATGCAACGTAATGACCTTAAGACTTTGCGTGAACGCGTCCAAGAGTTACCAACGTACTTGCAATCGCGAATGGTTAGCTTTCGTAACGACATGCGTAGCCACTATCGAACCTGGATCATCATCACGCTTGCTTCAACAACCTTCGCCACTGGCTTGTTAATCGGACTTCTGGTCTATACGAAACTTGTTGTTATTCGACCATTTAAGGAGCTTCTCCAAGGCGCACGACAAGTAGCTGCCGGCGACTTTCACCATCGCATTGATATGGACAGTGGCGACGAACTCGCCGAATTGGCTGCCGCGATCAACATGGCAACAACCGAGTTTCTGAAGATTCAATACGATCTAAATGATCAAGTCCGTGAGAGAAGTCGCGAAGTCATTCGGAATGAACAACTCGCAAGCGTAGGCTTTTTGGCCGCCGGTGTCGCTCACGAGATCAATAACCCGCTCGCGTCCATCGCATGGAGCGCAGAAGCTCTTGAATCGCGATTACACCGAATACTTCATCCAATGCTACGCCCTGCTGACCGCGACCCCGAAGCAATCCACGGCGAGAGTGCTTCGGATGCGCTCGAGCCAATCTCGACAGCTGATCTTGATACACTTCGCACCTACCTAAGACGTATTCAAGACGAAGCTTTTCGATGCAAGGGAATCACGGAAAGCTTGCTGGATTTCTCACGACTCGGACAAGCAGAAAAGAAGCAGCAGATCGAGATGAACTCAATCATCGAAGACGTAATAGGCATGGTTCGACATCTCGGACAGTATCGCTCACGTAACATACGATTCGACTCAAAAGCCGACATCGAAGCATGTGCAAGCCCGCAAGAAATGAAGCAAGTTGTACTCAACCTTGTCACGAATGGACTAGATGCTCTCGGTCCCGATCAAACTGACGGGTACATAGCAATTCGACTCGAAAGTGATAGTCAATTTTGCAAGCTGTTTATCGAGGATAACGGTTGCGGCATGACTCCAGAGGTACAAGAACATCTTTTCGAACCCTTCTTTACACGGCGTCGTGACGGACGCGGCACCGGCCTCGGGTTACCGATCTGTAGCAGAATTATCGCCGATCACGGCGGAAGAATCATCGTATCGAGCCCTGGAGTAAACCTCGGTGCGCGATTCGAAGTCCATATCCCTCGTCTACCTTCGATTCAAACAAACAATCATGTCTATCACAAAAAAGCAGCTTAGCCCACTCAAGATTCTGTTTGCAGACGATGAGCCTTCACTTCAAGAATTGATGCGAATGGAGCTTCCGCAAATGGGGCACACGGTAACGGTCTGCCCAGATGGTTACACGGCGGTTGCAACACTCGAGAACGAGCAATTCGACTGCATTCTGGTTGACCTTGATATGCCAGGCATGAATGGTATCCAAGTAATAGAACGAGCTCACACGCTCGCACCAGAAACCGAAGCAATCGTCCTGACAGGAAAACAAACGCTCGAGTCGGCCATCGAAGCCCTTCGATTCGGCGTCGTAGATTACTTATCAAAGCCATGCCGCTTAGCAGACCTGGACTTGTTGCTATCGCGAGTCGCCGCCAGACGTGACCTTCGAAAACAGTATGTGAATTTGCAACGACAAAGCAAAGCAACACGCGACGAATCGTCTAAGCTCGTTGGCAAGCACGCCTCCATGCAAGTTATTCAAAAACTTATCGGTAAGGTAGCACCAACCAATAGTACCGTCCTCATTCGTGGAGAGACCGGTTGCGGCAAAGAGCTGGTCGCACGAGCCGTTCATCAACAGAGCATGAGAAACGGGAAGCCATTCATTGCAATCAACTGCGGTGCACTCCCCGAAAATCTTATCGAAAGCGAACTCTTCGGCCATCGCAAAGGTGCCTTCACAGGCGCCGATAGCCAACGCCAGGGACTTTTTGAGATTGCGAGCACAGGAACCATCTTCTTAGATGAAATCGGCGAGCTCCCATTATCGATGCAAGCGAAATTGCTACGAGTCCTCGAAAGTGGTGACGTTCGCCGCGTCGGTGATAATGAAGCATTTAAAGTTGATGTTCGAGTCGTATGTGCAACGCATCGCGATTTAGAAGCGATGGTTGAAGCAGGCTCGTTCCGCGAAGATTTAATGTTCCGAATCAACACTTTTGAGATTCATGTACCTTCCTTGCGAGAACGGGTTGAAGATATCACATCACTCGCGAGACATATCTATCTTCGATTCCGCCCGGAACACAGCTGCATCCAAGAAATTTTCTCGCAAGAAGCACTAAACATACTTGAATCTCATCGTTGGCCCGGCAATGTTCGCGAACTTGCAAACGTCATTGAACATGCCACTATCCTTTGTGACACTCCACCGATTCTTCCCGAACACCTGCCTAAGCACTTTAACGATCGCAAGCTTCGTAAGGATCTTCGTACAAGCAGTGTCCCGATGAGCTTGAAGGAAGTAGAACTGATTGCAATCCAAGAAGCAGTCACTCGCCATCAAGGCAATAAAAACGCCGCAAGCGAAGAACTCGGCATCAGTCTTAAGACTCTCTATAACAAGCTAGCCCTTTTGGAGTCTTCGAAAAAAGCTGCTTAGCGTTCCATGCATTTGGAACTAGCAACCAAGAATGCGATAGCCTAATAAATTGTCGCCTTTCTGTGCCGTAGGCGCTAGCCTCGGATGCTAGCCTCAAATACTATCGGGAAAACCTAGCACAGACAACAACCATGGCTAACGTCATCAGCTCAGCATTTATCAGCCCATAGAATCGCTCTTCCCAAATTGCGTTCAGCAACTTCTCTAACTACGCGATACCTGAGAATAGTTTCGCGAGCCCGGTCAAAGGAGATTGCAAAACGAGACTTCGCCAGATGTCATCTGAGAAAAATCGGATAACAACTGCTGCCATCCAAAGTATAAGCAACCACTCGAGGGATCGCTGTAATGGGACCGACCAAACGTCTTGATGATTTTTCGACTCTTGCTGCGTTGATTTAATCGAGATGGACGGAATCGGTGTGACGTAACCTGACTCAAATGGTGATGAAAGCATGTTAGATTTATCTCCGTTTGTAATACTCACTGAAGCGTCATCTTTGGCTGAACCCTGTGAACTGCTCACCGCAATGCCCGAGGATTCAATAGCACCAAAGTAGGGAATACCCAGCTTTGATATCCGGTCGGCCATCCGAAGGCCGCTCACAGCCCCTTGATCGAGTCGCGACGTCGGCGCAAGTTTCCTTACGCTCGTCTTACGCTCGAAAGCTAGTGATCTCGAAGGAGTTGCAATCGATTTGACATGGCTACTGCCTATAGATCGCAACAACATGAAAACGACACAAGATGTCAAAGCCCCTGCAAAGAAGGCAACGACGGTGGACATCGACGTCGTCCCAGTGACTTGCGGGAAAACCTTTGGCTTTCCGGCGATAGCAACAAAGCCGCTCGCTCGCAGCGATGCCGTTCGAATCTGGTCGACTAATTGGTCGTAAAGCTCCTGCTTGGTCGCAATGACCGATTTCCAGTTTCGCTGAAGCGCTGATTCATCAACGGAATAAGTTGAAACGACTTTAAAATCGTTAGCCGCGTTATTAGAAGCTACTAATTGGTCTGACAGGTGCTGAGCTGAGGCGATTTCCCATTCGAGTGTTCGCTTACGTTGCTCGAGTTGTAGAATTTCGTCGGACTTGATCTTCGAGAGCGAGATCTCTTCCAGCTGTGTTTGAATTTCGTCTGTTTGGTATTTCCGGTCAGCAAGGAAAGTTACCTCGGCCAGGACTCGTTGCGGCAGATTTTGCCGAGTCGACAGAACAGCAGCTACTTTCGGCGGAGTCGACTCGATCAACCGCGATGTAATGAACTGAAGCCCGATATTACCATTCAACAAGCCTTCGGATAGTTGACCTTTCGGCTGAGCAGCCATGCGATTCTGGAGTGCAGCCAACCGTTGCTGCGTAGCGACAGTTTTGACTCGATAGATAAAATCGACTCTTGGCGAGGGAAGGATAGCAAGCAAAAGCAAAGCAACGACCGTTCCCGAAAGTATCGCGTTCCAAAACGGATCAAATTGGTTTTGCTTATTTTTCGCTGTATTTGTCACAAAATCTCGAACACGAAATACCTAAAACCGCCTTCAATACAAACGACAGAAACCTTCTGTAGTTTCGGATATCGAATGCTGGATTCGCTATCCTAATTTGACGCGATGAACAAATCTTTCCAGCTTATTTGCAACTAGCTTTGGAAAGAGCTAGCAATGCGAGTTCTGAAACTATGCGAAATGCATTTCGCAACACCCAAAACAAATCATCGCAAACTCCAAGGTTCGCAATTAGTAATTCTGTGTTTAAAAACTGAAGCAAGACATTCGCCATAAGATCGTGATGACCTAAAGTAAGTGATGGTAGGCAATTAAGTCCATCGAAAAAAACCTATCGGCAGCAACACGTACTATGATTTCGACAAAGGTGATTACGGCAAACTGCAATCACAGCGTTGAGGAGAGAAGTCAATGAGTGATGCGAAAGCTGTCAAGCTGGAAGCCAGCCCAACCCCTTCAGAAATCATCCGTAGAAACATCAAATCACACATTCAAAACCCTAAAAATCACCTATGGCATAGGAAAACGCCCTGAACTGATCAGTGACTTGAATATCCCCGAATGGATTCGAACCATCGACCTCAGCTTTAGGAAAGCCGCGCTCTATCCAACTGAGCTACGAGGACCTTTGACTAGACTCATTATGCTGTCCAAGGCGGATAAGCTCAACAGGAGCTTTCTTTTTGATCGAACGGGAAATTGAACCGACCTGTATCGATAGCTCGTAACGACTATCACTTTCTGTATACAATAAGTGATGGCGAGCGTTCGGTTGCGAACGCCGGTCGTTATCGCGCTGATAGCTTAAGTCTTCAAGGTTGGTAAATTGAAAATCTCTATTCTTGTACCTGCCTATAACGAAAAGAGGTCGATTCGAACCGTAATTGACCGCGTTTTCACGCTCGGTATCGAGAATCTAGAAGTCATTGTCGTTGATGATGGATCGACCGACGGAACGAGAGAGGTTGTCGAGCAGTGCCTCAAAAACTACCCCCATCTTCGATTGCTTGTTCAACCGACAAACCGAGGAAAAACGGACGCGATTGCTCGAGCAATTGGAGAAGCGACCGGCGATATTCTGATGATCCAGGACGCCGATTTGGAATATGACCCGCAAGAGATTCCCGATGTTATTCAGCCGATTCTGGACAATCAAGCAGATGTCGTTTACGGGAGTCGATTCATGGTGAAAAAAGCGGCTCGAGTCCTTTATTTCTATCACTATCTCGCAAACAAAGGGCTGACATTTCTCTCGAATTTCCTGACAAACCGCAACATGTCCGACATCGAAACTTGCTACAAGGCGTTTCGAAAAGAGGTGATTCAACCGATGAAGTTGACCAGCCGCGGATTCGGGCTTGAAGTCGAAATCACGGCTATGATTTGCAAGACCAAGGCGAGAACCTACGAAGTCCCTATCTCTTACTATGGTAGGACATACGACGAAGGCAAAAAGATTGGTTTACGTGATGGCTTCGAAGCGTTGTGGTTTATTTTCTACTACAACCTCGTCCATCCATTCGGATCAGAAGGCAGACGCTACATCGCTGAAGTGAACCATTTATTGGCCGAGCGTCGTATCTCAATGTAGTGTTTGGTCTAACTTAAAAATTAGTGTAGCCGAATTCGTAACAATTTAGATGCCTATGAAAACATTGGTTAAAGCTGATGTTTTCAGATGTCTTGCGATATCTGCTACGAGTAAGACACCCAGTATTTCATCCGGACGAAGCACTTGGTTTGCTTTTGTAGAACGAACGTTTCGACCGTAATTAACGGTTATTCTGATTAAATAGTGGGCGGGTTTTGCTAAAGCGACGCCGAGGCTGTTCCTTCGAGTTTGCGGACTGCGTAAACTGGAGAGGTGTGTCGTTCGTGGTTTCCTCACGGTAGAAGCTTTTCAGTGATTGTCTCTTCGCATCTGAATGTATCATCGTCCTTCTTTTCCAAAGCGCATGGCTTGCCTGGCTGGTCATTCGTGCGCGGGCTGATCTTCGTTGCGTTCATGTGGAATTGTTTGGGCTTGTCGCCTATATCGTTTGGACAAGATTTGGAAAAAATCGCTCCGGACACCGCTGAGAAACAATTAGACGAGGCCCCAAAAGAACCCAAGAAGGCGAATTCGATCTCGGTTCCCGATGCTTTACCAGCAACAGGTATACGGTCTGTTTTAGGCGAGCAAGCCAACCGCCCGGATGCAGTTTATCTCAGACGAGAGAATGGCGACTCCGTTTTTGTACCGCAGCTTCGCTACGAAGAATTCGAGCGATACTTGAATCAACAAACATCGCAAACCCCCTCTGACTTACCGGTGGCTGTATTTGAGGCGATCTCGGCGACCGGGGAAATCCGAGACGGCTTCGCGCAATTGAAAATTGATTGCAAGGTTACGATCACTGACGCCGCAAAAAAGGTGGTCGAAATCGAACTTGGGCTAAGTAACTGTAACATTCAGCGGGTGCCAAAAACTGTTGGAGGCCAAAAGAGTCTTCTTTATCCAAACAAGAATGGTGCAAACACGAATAACTTAAAGAAGAATGGTGATGGGTTCATCTGGGCCATTCAACCGGACGGATCAAATTTCTACTCAATTCAAATCGATGCGTTAGTGAAATTAGATCGAGTAGGTCTCGATAGTTCTTTGCGATTCGAGTTGCCTTCGGGGCCAACCCGAATTGAGTTGAAAATCCCATCCAACGCAAATCGCCCCGCAGCCAACCTTCAATGGAGCGGAAATAGCGGCGAGGTTCTTCAAAGTACAGACCAGCCTCCGTTTGTAAAAGCAAACATTACGGGTCGAGGCGGATCTGGATTGCTTACATGGAACGAAGGCTTGGAACAACCAAGCCTTGGAGTCATCGAAGCCGAAAGCGATACTCGGTTCCTACTAAATCGTCAGTCGCTTCGTTGGGATGTCGCCTCGAAGATTCGCCTTCGATCCACAGGTCGTCGCGGTCCACAAGATATCATTTTTGAACTGCCCGAAAATGCAGTGTGGATCCCTTCGCAAACACCAGGCTTGCAAACGATGTGGACGTTGGGGAATGCTCCTTTGATCTCAGACGAAACGTCCCAAGTGCCAGTTGCTCCCAATTCAGGTACTGCTAGTTCAGGTACTGCTAGTACCGGGCCTACAGTCGATCAAAAGAAGACTCCAGAGGCACACTCACCGCAGCGAAGTTTATCGAAGGGGAAGCGTCAACGACTTCTACTCAGACTATCCGAGCGAGCACGTGGATTCACCGATGAGATTCCTATCGAGTGGCGTCTACCGATTTCAGATAAATCGGAACAAGCGGTTACTATTTCTTCGCCAATGATTCTAGATGCTCAGCGACATGAAGGACGAATCTCGGTCCGAGTCCCATCGGATCAGCAATTTTCCTGGACCTCGACTAACGAGCTGCAATTTCTAAATCAAGATCTAGCTCAAGACAACAATGAATACGAGTTTCGCTTTGCTCGGCAAGGCGGACTACTGGACGCTATTCTTCGAACCGATCAAGCTCAAGTTCGACTGAAGTCCATTTACTTAGCTACGATCACCACCGACGAAATACAACTTAATGGTGTCTACCAATTCACACAACCTCCAGCGTCGCTCCAAGAGCTGACCTTTGAAGCGCCCGGTTGGACTTTGCATGGTCTTTCGTGGGTGGACACAGCCGATCTGATTCCTGCAGATTCTGTGAAGGAATCTTCACTCCGTGTGGTTCCTGGATCGCTCAGTTCTTCCGTCGCAAGCATTTCTGGTCCTGAAAGCAAATCGATCCGTCTCTTAGCAACGCGACCTGTTTCGGTCGAAAATGGAACTCCAATGTCGATCACTTTGCCCTTGGTTCGATGGTTGAAAAGCAATCGTGAGCAAGTTCAAGAACGAGGTGATGGATGGCTTTATATTTCACCTGGTCCATTCAAGGCGACGTCTGAACCTGCGAAGCTAACCGCGATGACAAGAACCAATGATGGCTTTGAAAACTTTCAATCATACTTCCAATTACCAAGCCCTATCGATACACCACTTGCGTATCGATTTCGCTCGGGCAGTAATTCAGCGAGATGGGAATCACCACTTAAGCTGACTCCAAGGGTTGTCGCAGGAGTAGCGGATACGGATATCATCGCTAGGGAAAATAACTGGACTGTGAACCGTCGATGGAAGCTAAACATCGAGGGCCCCTATCTTAATAAGATCGCTTTTCGAGTTGCCGATCTCGATACGCAAGTTTCTAAGGACGCGATCGATGCATCAGATTCCCCGACCACGACTTTGAACTGGGACCTTCTTTTAAATGACATCCCCATCGCAGTAACGACTCGACCAGATTCATCGGCCCCGGGATTTTACTTTATTGAAGCGGACATGATTGAGGCTTTTAGAGAAGCTGATGTTCAATTGTCGTGCACGCACGTCGATGCTCGCAAGGTGCCATCCGATGGTTCGGATTCACAAACTTCCTGGTTACGAAAGTACCCGATAGCCGAGCTTCAGATCGATAGTCAATCCACGGTTCTCGATAAGGCTCCTGTCTTGAAAATCGAGGGGGATATTTTATGCGAAGTGAAAGATGCTAACGGGAATCTATTGCAAATTACAAGCTTTGATGGTCCAGTTCCTTTGCCGCACTTCGATTCAAACGTTATTCTTGAAATGCAATGCCAGGACCTCAAGACAGTCGCTTTGCCTAGTTTCGCGATCGATCGAATTTGGTTGCAAACGTTGTCCAACAAGTCCCAAGTGCGACAACGCGTGGTGATGAAAGTTGAAACGATCGAACGTAGCGTCGCTTTTAAATTGCCTAAGATTTGGGACCCTCAAACCCTGAAGGTTGTTATCGATGGTGTGGAAGTGCCTTCGCTGTTAACTTCGTCAGGAGAGGCGACTCCGGCCGTAGATAGCTTTTGGTGTCCTCTCGATTCCAAGAAAACCGATACGCCTTCCAAACACGTGATAGAGTTTTGGAACTGGCATAGCCTTCCCAGCGGATTTGCTACGAAAGTCGAACCGCTCATTCCTCACATCGAGGGGGCCAGCCCAACCGTATCTTGCGCTTGGCAGATCGCAGTACCAAGTGAAGAAGTTTTATGGTCCTTCCCATCGAGCTGGATCGCCGATTGGAATTGGACAATTTCCGATTGGCGGATGAAGCGAGTTGCAGCTCAAAATCAATTGGAGTTCGAACGCGATTTCAATGCTTCGCGTCAACCACCATTGCCGCAATCTACGAATCAATACGTATTAACTTCCATAGTGAAGAATGGCACAACGAATCAAGATGCTTCAACTGGTAGCGTTGTAGTGATCCCTCGAGTTTGGATTTGGTTGCCAATTGGTTCAACGGTGATTGCCATTTCTATACTCTGGAGTTTATCGACTTGGTTTCGAAGGCCGCTGATATGGGTTGCTTTCGGCGTGGTACTTATTCTGCTTGCCTCTATTGCCCCTGACGGAGCGATACTTGTCGGCCAAACAGCGGTCGTGTCTTTGATGTTGATCGCAATCATTCACTTGTGTCGTTGGGCTTGGCCAGTTAGATCCAAACGACGCGACCCTGGTACGGGCAGCTATAAAACTACCGGCTCCACCATCATAAACCCAATTGCGAAGTCTGCGAATGAGATAGCGCCCGAGATACGAGCAGGGTCGCAGCCCACGCAGTTGTCGCCAGTTGAAAACGATGGTGTAACTGCGAAGTCACCAGCGGTACGCAGGTCTTTCGAGCCTGAATCAATATTGCTTTCGACAGGTAGCGCCAGCGGACAACAATCTGGAGGAGCAAAACCCGAAGCGATCGCTTCCACTATGCGAACGGAGGCTCACCGGAGCGGTTCTCATCGTTCGGAGTCTTTAGAATGATCGAGCATGCCTTCTCTTCGGCAGTAAGAACACACAACACGCTCGTCGATTTAATCGGCGTAGGGTCGCTGCGAATGTTGACTTCTGTGTTGTGCATCGCTTGTTTAATTTTTGTTTCGATACCCATCGCTGCGATAGGCCAACAGCAGCCTGTTGAAGACTCGATGCAAGCACCACTCAACGCGGAACCGAATGGATCTACTGGGTTTCAAGTACGGCAAGTCTTTGTTCCCGAGTCCGATTTGTCGATACTCGGTGAAAACTTTGTTCCGACCGATCGAGAAAAGCTTGTGGAGCTTATTAATGGTGCTTTACCATCCGAAGATGACTCTCGCTCATTTTCTTCTCCTTACCTTTCAGAAGCGGTTTATGTCGCTCGCTTGGTGGGCCAAGATCTTGTATCGAATGGTTCACGCTGGACCATTGATTTGCAAAACCCAGCCAGCAATGGAAGCGTCTGGACAATTCCGGAAACCACAATCGCTTGGCGGCCTCTGCGCTTGGCAAAGAAACCCGAGACACAGCCAGAGGATTTTTCAAATGCGATTCGTTTTCGATCCAGCGGCATGGCGGAGTTGCCTTTAACGAAGGCGGTACAAGCATGGATCGGCTGGAGTGCCCGAGGAGAATGGAACGACAATCGATCACAAATTCGCTTTTCGCTTACCCTTCCATCTGCGGTGCAATCGCGATTACTGCTCGATCTACCACCTGGATGGTCGATTCCATCAAGTGAGAATATAGCAACAAAGCTGAAGGACATAAGCGGATCGATCCCCAGTGACTGGCCTGTCGAGTTTGCTCGTGCTTATACATCCGGAAACTGGTGGATTGTTTATCTACCCGTTTCAGGCACCTCCACGTTTACGATTGGAAAAGACGCAACTCGCATCGCGTTACCGTTCTCAGGAACAATCAACAGCCAACGAATCGAGTATGACTTGAACGCACGAGGGCTCGAGGTTTCTTCAACCACGCAAGTCGATTATTCATTCGACGGTTCGAACGCGGCGAACGCTCTCGGGGAGATGTATGACGCCGTTTTGAGTGTTGACGCTGGCTTGGGAATCACTGACGTGCTTATCAATAGCACTTCGCGAACGTGGAAAGCAGGCGAGACAGCCAACACGATTGTGGTCAGCATCGAGAAGCCGCTTCAGAACGCATTTCAAAAATCATCGCAAGTCACCGTGAAGGCGATCGCGGCTTGGGTTCCTGAGAATAACTCAGGCAAGCTACCGACGATCCGATGGGACAGTCGATATGTGCTGGACGGCTCCACTTCGATTCGACTCGCTGACAATTGGACTGCGACTTCGGTTCGAACTAGTGTTCCGAGTGCAATAGCGGCTGAAAGTGGAAGCAAGAGTGGTAGTAGAGAGCTAAGGGAGCTCAACTTTTCATGGCAAGGCAATCCACCAAATGCATTTCTCAAGGCAACTCACGCGTCAACTCAGCAACCGGTCGACTCAGTAACACGACTCATTAATACCAACGATGGGTTCACTGCAACGACTCGGATTTTGCTCCCTGCGAGATTCGTGAACTCAGGCTCGTTCACCATAGAAACCGATAGCTCTTGGACGCTGGAGTCTGTGCAACCAATTGACGCTTCGAAGGCAACCGCGAGTTTCCGCAATCGAGTCGATCAACGCGCTCAATCACCAGGAGGTTTCGTTTATGACATTACGGCGAGCACGGTCTCCGAGGCACAATCGCTTAGTCTTGAAATCATTTGCAAGAAAACGAAATCGAACGATTCTGCTAGACCCGCCGACAAGCCATTAGGCAACGATGCAATTCTCTATCTCGAGGCATGCCGTCCGATTACTTTCAAGGACTTCTCGCAATCCGATTTCTACATAATCGAAGCAACAGGACGATATACAATTGATGGAAATGCGGGACTGATTGCATCTCGTATTCCTGAAGCCGACCTGCCTGCTGCATATCAACTAATGCTTCCGCGTTTGGGCGGATTCTGGCTTATCAAACCCGATGCAGGAAGAGTACCGAAACTCGCCTTCTGTCGTCAGGCGGCCCCATTCACTGCCGAACTTGATACTCGCATCCGTCCAACAAGTAACGACCAGGAAATTCAGACCACCTATACGGTTCGTTGCACGCCCATTGCAGGGACTGTCACGAGCGTACTCGTGTCGCTTTCAAACTCGAGTGCGACTGGTTTGCAATGGAACTACCGATCAATTGGTCCATCGAATGTAGGAAATTGGGCTCCTATTGAATCGATACCAATTGACACGCAAGGAAGCAATGACAAATCGAAAAAGCTCGATCCTAAAAAGTCTTCCAGCGTTGACGGAAGTCAGCGTTTCAGGCTTGTGCTTCCTAACCCAAGTTCATCTAGTTTTGAATTGGAATCGGTCTGTCGCTCTCCGCTAGATGCCCCCGTGGAACTACCACTGATACCCGAAGCAAATCAATTGCGTGCAAGACTGGATATCGAGTCGAATTTGTCCATCGCAGAATTACCCAAGGCCAGCTTTGATGGTCGACTTCAACCACAAGGTTTATGGTTTGATGATAGTGGATTGCGCTATCAACGAGTTCTCTATGCTCAATCCCCTGATCTTCGCATTTCTATTGTTCGCAAACACCAATCTCCCGACGCATGGATTAGCAAGCTGATAACAGAACAAAAGATCTCAACCGATGGGCGTCGAGATGCATACGTTTCAGTAAGCCTTCACCACAAGGAAACATCTTATTTTGAATTCAAGATTGCCAATGGTTGGAAGATCAGAAACGCGTCGCTGGAAGACGAGCATCTACTCCAAGTTGTTCCCACCAAATCAGAGCAACACCCATGGATGGTTCTGCTCCCCAAAGTAAGACAAACAACTGGCTCAACCTCTCGGCCCTCGGTAATCAAACTCGTTCTCGATGGCACACCGATACCACTTGAGGATGGAAGTAGAATCGATTGGCCAAATCTCCAACCAACCTGCGAAGTACTAGGGCGCGAGTCGATCATCACAATGCCCGATGCCTTTTCATTTTCATTGTTGGACGCGAAGCAGAAGCAGCTCGTTGAATCAAGCGACACGCAAAGCGCTTACTGGGATTGGAAACAAGCAAATCTAGACGGCCGTTTCAAATCAAGGAGGTGGCTCATCAATAGTCCATTTGCTTTTCTGAATTATTCCGGCGGCTACACAACAACCCCCGTCATCGATACAAATGACATGCATTTGCAATACACCAGCAAAGTGAATGCTTGGCAATCGATATTTATCATCGCGACATTCATCGGTACCTTCTTGCTATCTCGGTATTCGCCTGCCGCATGTCTAATGATGATGAGTCTGCTATTCATTGGAATCGTGATAGTGCCTGAACCGATGGTCGATTGGCTTCAATTGATTACAAGCTCGGCAATCGTTGGTTTTCTATTTGTCTTGCTTCATCGACTCGTCAACGACAACAAAGAAAACGTCGCGACGCATGCTCTTACAGCAAAAGCCTCTCTAGCCAATGGCAACAGCAAGTCGATCCAAACAACCAAAGGAACAGCTTTATTAATCTTCATGCTCACCGTAAGTGCCTGTCAAACGACAACGTTCGCACAGGAATCGGAAGTTGATTCTCAACAAAGCACCGCACAGCAAAAGCCATTCTACAGCGTCATATTCCCCGTCGATGGTTCAGGACAACTTTCGGGTGATATTGCCTATGTCGGCGAAGAATTTCTGAAGTGGCTCAATCGTCGTAACTCGACGCCTGCGACGAGCAACTACGTCCTCTCTGCCAAGCATGAAGTCCTAATTGACAGTAGCCTTGAAGGGACATTTACCAATCCAAACTGCATCGTTACATCGCTCTACAATTGGAACATTGAAGATCCTGACGAATTGATTCGAATTGTTTTACCTGGGGATAAATCGACCATCGTTAGTGTTTCGATGGATGGTGTGGACCAGACAGTTCCTATCGACGTTTCTTCAAATGAATCCTTCATTGAGTTGCGTCCGAGCGTTCGTGCTCGTATGGATATCAAGATCAAGTTTCGATGCCCATTGGATATTGATCTGAGAAATGTTTCTTCTATTCGATTCCCAGTCATTCCCATCGCTAATTCAACGGTTGATATATTCGGGCTCGATACAGCCGACCTCCAAAGCAATGCGGTTGGACAAGTTACAAATCCTGGTGTCGGTCGCTATACAATCGCACTTGGGAAACGAAACGAAATCATAGTCCGATGGCGGCAGGGGCAACCGAGGCTCACAACAACTACGGTCAGAGCAAACGTCGATCTAGAATGGTCGATATCTTCCAATCATTCTGTCGCAAAATGTGTTGTTACTTGCCCAGGACCGTCGACGGAACAGAACTATTTCGACGTTGAATGCGAGCGCCAATGGGAGCCAATTGGCTTCGATTGGGGTGATGGAAAAGTAATCGATGTTCTGGCGGGAAGCACCAACTTAAAGAAGCGATTTCGCGTTCAATGGAAAGATGTTTCTGATGCCTCTCGTCGGCAGTTACGCTTATTTCTTCACAGAAGCCACGATGCAAAATCGCCGATGATCAGCCTCCCTGCAATAGAACTCAGTGACACGATTGTTGATGCGCGTTCGGTTGCGATCTCGCAAAGTAGCGATTCTCGATGGGACATTAATCGAAATGGCGGTTGGTTACCGTTCGCCCCTAAGTCTCCGTTTCTGTGGACGAGCACCGATAAAGAAACCATCCAAGCCTTCAGGACTCAGGACCTTTCGGCAACACTTTCAATTCAACCAACCTCAAAAACCTCGCAACCTTCTGTCGATGTGAAAAGCAGCCTTGAATTTGGCTCGGATTCTGTTTCCGGAGTTACGGAGTTCCAGTTCGAAGTGATGGGTCGAGCGATGTCCGATTTTGTACTGCTCACTAGCGCTGCGACTCGTGTACAGTCAATTCAAAGTGATGGCAATGAGATACCATTTGCCGAATCGATCCTCGACGATGGTACAAGCCAAGTCCAAGTGTTCGCGAATACGTCGAGATATGAATCGAAGCGATTCAAAGTCCGATACAAGCAGATTTACTCCAGGGGAAACCAATGGAGGCGACTTCCGTCGGTTGCCGTACGGAACGCAAGTACAACATCGCTTCATGTATCTGCCTCGCGTCTGCTTGATTTACCGATTGAGTTTCAGGGAACCGAGGGATTCAATCTATCTTCAACACTCATGCCTATGGCAACCCAACCGAAAATTGAAGACGAAGTATCTAGTCAGAAGCAACCGCCGAGTTTAACTCCTTCGGTCGCCTCAGCACTTCCATTCCAACTTTTTAAAAACGATCAATCATCTGAAACCTTGGGAGAGAACAACTTCTCGGTGGATGGGATCCACGAACACTTGTGGGATGCGGATTTGCTTGTTACTGAATCGTCAGATGACTTGCAACAGGCCAATCGCAAATCACCACTGACAATGCAATACCGCATAAGACCATCGATGGATGACATCCGAGGCCACTCGGTCTCTGTGTTGGCTTTCGAAGGTAGCGCGTGGAAGTACCGACTAATTGGTTCGGTAAGCCGAGGCGAAAGCAAGATTGGCGGACTCCTATTTGACGTCCCCACTGAGATAGTTCCTTCGCTTATAAGTGAAAGTACACTCACACAGTTTGACTCACCCGAACCGGGGAGACGATTGCTCTTGGTTTCTCCCAAACGAAATCCCAACTCGGAAGTTACGATGAATTCGAAAGAACCATTTTCTTTCTCAATCGAGTACCAACTTGACAGCGACCAATCAACGACTGGCTTATCTGTACCAAGTGTTCGCTTATTGAATGGACCTTTGGTTGATCAATGGATAGCGGTTCCGAAAACAGTCAACGGAAGAAAATTATCTTGGACGACCTCAGGGGTTCGGAGTTCAAAACAAGTTCCAGAGAGCTTGAAAGAGTTACCGTCACCCGCCAATGAGTTTGCTTGGTTTGTTCCGTTTTCGCAACAACCCGATGTACAACTGAATTTGCTAAAAGGAACAGTTGCTTTGTCTGCCGTTTCCTTGAGTGTGCATCGAATTCAATCGCAAGGTGCAGATGCAGCGCAGCTAGAATCATTTTTCATTCTCGAACCCAAAGGCGTATCAGTTTCGTCGCTTAAGTTCCCAAGCAGTATGCGGCTTCTATCAGCCAGCGTAAACGGTGTTTCGTGTCCGTTTATAGCGAAGCCCAATGAGTCCGAGAAAACCATATCGTCCGCGGAAATTCAGCTCCATTCATCGGTTCTTCCGCAGTTCATCCGAGTTGCATTCGCGGTACCGATTCAACAACCGAAGAGCGATGGACTCTCACACGCAATCAACCTCCCGTATTTGGACGAACCTAAAGCATCCAAAATATTCGTAGAAGTCGATCCGATTTTTCTTGACCAAGATAACAAGCTGAGACAAGTCGAGTGGACGAGTTTATCGCACGAGAAGTTGAACGAATCGATGCTGAGTCTCTTTGCAACTTGTTCCGACACAGCATCCAGTACCGCACTCGATTCAACTCTGCCTCAGCGTGATCGTTGGTGGGTGGGATGGCAAGCGTTTGCGTGCGATCTGCTTTTCCCAACCATCGACAGCGCTCTGACGAAAACCGTAGATGATTGGCTCGCTGTACGCGACAAATCAGCCGTTCAATGGCGGCGTGATCCGTCGATGATATACTCATCGAATATCCTGGATGCTAACTGTTCTCCTGAAGCGATGCTCTCGAAGAGAAATCCCACGTTTGTCTTGAATTCTTCTGATAAAGGCGAGCTGCGTGTTGAACTATCAAGCCGCGTTGCAACGGAGTCATCTCGACTCGCTGGCTCTTACTTTTTCGTAGTTTCCGGAGTTTTATTGATGATGTTTTCGATCGTTCCCGGGTTGAGGAAGCGAGCTGATCAAGCCCTTGATGTCGCGATCCAGCACATGCGGATTCGCCCCTGGCTTCTCTTTGGAGTGATCGGAATATTGCTGTGGATAATGCTTTTCGATGTTTCAATTGTGAGCGATATAAATTTTGATTCGGCACCTTTAAATATGGGATGGATGCGTGTCTGGAGCGGACCACTTCTATTGGCGTTTTCGTTTATTCTTGCGTTAAGGCAGTATGTGTTTCAAGAGAGTAACGTGGCAGCGAGATCGATCGCAAAAAAATAAACTTGCGACCCTCGATTTTTGTTACAATCGAGTATCCCGCCGTGACGGCCCACCGACACCATCTCTCCTATGATTTTGAAAGCACTCTAATGCCAGTTGATGTTGTAACCAGCCAAAATGTCTCTACGACCAATCAAAATGGTTCGCTCATTCCCGAGTCTCGCACGACCACTCGACGCGGATTTATTGGCAAGACTGCCGCAAGCGTGAGTCTGGGAACGCTCGCAACTCAAGAGTTTTTATCGCGAAGTGCCCATGCTGCCGGCAGCGACATAATTAAGGTTGGTTTGGTTGGCTGTGGTGGACGTGGTAACGGTGCAGCAGGCGATGCCATGCAAGCAGACCCAGGCTGCAGGCTTACGGCAATTGGTGAAATTTTCGAGAATCGACTCGATATGGGGAAGAAGCTTTTAAAGCGAACTCTCAAAGACCAATATGAAGTGGCTGAGGAAAATTGCTTCACTGGCTGGGATTCATGCCAACGCGTTCTCGATACCGACATCGATGTTGTTTTGCTTTGCACGCCTCCTGGATTTCGTCCTGCACAGATGGCAGCCGCTGTCGCTGCGGGAAAACATATTTTTTGTGAGAAGCCGGTTGCTGTGGACCCCGTTGGTGTTCGCAGCGTCATCGAGAGTTCGCGTCTAGCAGAAAAGAAAGGTCTATCGCTTGTCTCAGGCCTTTGCTGGAGATACGACCTTGGAGTTCGCGCCACGATGGACCGAATTTTTGATGGTGCTATCGGACAGATTCAAAACTCGCAGTGCAATTATTTGGCTGGGACGCTTTGGATTCGTAACCCGGAACCAGACTGGACACCGATGCACAACCAAGTCTTGAATTGGATGTACTATCGTTGGTTAAGTGGTGATCATTATGTCGAGCAGTTTATTCACTCGCTCGACAAAGCACTTTGGCTTCGACACGACGTTCCCCCGGTGCGATGCTATGGGATGGGAGGTCGGCAAGTAAGAACAAGTGCCGAGTATGGAGATGTCTACGACCATTTTTATGTAGTTTATGAATGGGCCGACGGAACAAAAACCTACGCAGCGACACGTCAAATGGAAGGCTGTTTCAACGAGACCGAAGACTACGTGTATGGCTTAGAAGGCAGTGCAAAACTTCTCGCTCACGAAATCAAAGGCGCGCGACCTTGGAAGTACGCTTATGAAGGCGTGGGAGAAAAACCAAACATGTACGACCTAGAACACGTTGCGCTGTTCAAGTCGATTCGCGATGGTAAGCCCCTCAACAATGGCGACTACATGTGCAAAAGTACTCTCATGGCTATTATGGGACGTGAGGCTTGCTATTCAGGCAAACCCGTCACTTGGGAGCAAGCAATGCAGTCAGAACAAACACTTGGACCGAAGGAATTAGCCTGGGGAACGGCACCGGAAGTTGATGTCCGAACACCCGGGAAATACAAGTTCTCGTAATGCAGTTTGATCCTGATTTGATGCGTATCTATGGCAGGTAGAATTTGTGCTGATAAGAGGACAAAGGAATGACTCAGTGGTTCTACCGGATTGACGCCTCGGTAAAGTCAGACGATCGCGGTCCAATTAGTGCGAAAGAGTTGCTGCAACTGATCCGCGACGGAGTCATCCATGAAGACACACTCATCCGCAAAGATGATTCCAATTGGGTTCTCTCTACAGAAGTGAATGGCTTATGGGCAGCAGCCGGGCGTCCGATCGCCGCATTTGAGTGTCCATACTGCAACAGACCAATCCCCAAACCACCAGTCCTGTGCACTAGTTGTCATCAGCAAGTGACACACGCGGTAGGTCACTTAGCAACTCCTGCACCGCTTGGTCTCATAAGCACGAACAAGCCCGGGTCTCGATTCCGGAAGTGGTTCAATATTAAACGAAAGTAAATCGCCCTGGGGAGGCCTGCTTCTGCAAAACAATATCGAAGCTGTTTGGCACAGCGCCATCGCACCGGGCATATCAAAAATCGCGATCTTTCTGCCCGCGAATCACGCGAATGATCGCGGATAAATGCCGGATAAAAGTCGCTTTCGACTACGTCAAGAATTGTTAATTCATTCGCGTAGATCCGCGCTATTCGCGGGCAATGAAAAACAAAACTACTTTTGCACGCAAATATGAGCGCCACGGTTTTGTGCTCATCCAATTTTTAGTAACCGTTTGTGTTACAGATCGGTTATCGAACAATCACGTGAAATCCGTGTGGTCCGTGCCTTCCGTGTCCCAGCTATGGCTTAAATGTGTTCATCGCTTCGTTATGCGATGGATATTGGACACGTTCGATTACATCTAAATCCGTTGATTCATTCGCGTATATCCTCGCTAATCGCGACCAAAGAATTGCGAAATTTTTTGATATCAGACGCAAGCAAGACGCTCTGGGAAGGCCTGCTTCCTTGGCCCAACGTCATTAAATCGAAGACAATTTTGCGATTCGGCGTTGGCTTTTCATTGAAATTGATCCTCATCTGATTAAGCTAGAAGGAGTTAGCACGGGGAATGCGATACGTGGCTTTCGCTGCAAAAAAACAGGCCTCCGTCCAAGAAAATTTCTCAAGAGGTTCATCATGATTCGTCGGTTTGTTCTGGTTGCGATTGTTGCCTGCGCTGGCGTCTCTTCGAGCGTCCAAGAAGCAAAAGCGTTTGATCCATTTATTGGTAGCACTTTCATGAGTGGCTACAACAACGGTTATTCATACCGCCTACCAACACCTCCCTATTTTTCGATTTTCCCGCCCGTGTATTACGGACGACGTTATGAGCGACCGTATGGTGATAGCCCGTTTGCCTCGCAATCGCTGCTAGGTGGAAATCCAACTTACAACATTCGCCCTAAGCAATCGCCCGTGCAGTGGTCTGTTCCTGTCGAATCGGCGCAAGAGTTTCCAACAGCCGTTGGAAAGCAAGTCACGATTGTGAATCCTTACGTTCGCGCTGATAAGGCCGTCGCAGGAAACTAGCTCAATGAAATTTTTTGGCCGTCATAAGCCAATTTGACATTCTCGGGCAATCGACTGTTCATCGCCTCGTACTCCAATTCGTGCGAGGTGTGTGTGAGAAACGTCATCTTCGGTCGAAGCAATTCGACCATCGCGAGTGCCTCGTCGACCGACATATGCGTGGGATGGTCCGAATATCTTAAGGCTCCGAGAATCAGCGTATCGAGATTTTGAAGTTTCACCATGCTATCGTCCGGTATGGATTTCACATCGGTGCAATAGGCAACGTTCCCAACTCGGAAACCCAGGACTTGAAACCTAGGCCCGTGCAACAGGCGAATGGGCGTAATGGTAGTGCCAAGAATCTCAATAGGGAATTCGTCGATCGATTGCAAAGAAAGCTGCGGAGCACCTCCAGGATGCGTCGGCGCGGTGCTTGAAAACGCATAGTCAAAGACAGCGCGAATGCGATTTTCTACCTTCGCTTCGCAGTACAACGGAACCGGATGCCCCAGCGTAAATGGAAATAATCGCAAATCGTCCAGTCCATGCAAATGATCAGCATGCTCATGAGTAAATGCGACAGCATCGACGCGTCCGATTCGTTCTCGAACTAACTGCACTCGGAGATCGGGCGGCGTGTCTATCAGCAGATTTCCATTGGGAAGCCCGAACAACACGGAGCAGCGGGTGCGATTGTTGCGAGGGTTCGTGCTCGTACAAACGTCGCAACCGCAACCGATGACGGGAACTCCCACACTGGTGCCTGTACCCAGGACCAGCATAGAGCCTTTAATGTCTTGCTCTTGTAGTGGCTTTCTCAATGGTATTCGTTTCTATCAAGGAACTTCTCAAGAATAAGCTTAACAAGAAATTGGCTGCTGCAAAACTCTCGTTTGAATGCCTATAATAAGGCTCCGCCTGAGATTGGGAAAAACACTGACATTTTGAACTGCGAAGACCCCACCTCCTCCAGAAAGAGTCTCCCTCATGAAAGCGTTTCAAAGGTTTTTTAGACCGAAATCTGCTGATAGCCTTCCGGATTCGGCGTCGGCTCTCCCCCAGGTCGAGCGGCGAAACTTTATCAGTTTTTTTGCACGCTCGCTTCCGTTCGTGGTAGTTGGACTGGTTGCTGCTGGTAATGCCTTGATGAACACCAAATTGATCGCAGCAGAATCTACCCCTTCATCGGAAACCCAAGGAGACAAGAAATTGAAGCAGGCAACATTTGGTGGTGGATGCTTTTGGTGTACAGAAGCCGTCTTTCAAAGACTTAAAGGGGTAGATCAAGTCGTCTCCGGTTACAGCGGCGGACATGTGGTGAACCCAACCTACGAACAGGTTTGCGGTAAAAAGACTGGACACGTCGAAGTTATTCAAATTACTTACGACCCATCGATCGTCTCGTTTGAAAAGCTTCTCATCGTTTTCTTCAAAACGCACGATCCTACGACGAAGAACCGTCAAGGTGCAGATTCAGGGCCTCAGTATCGTTCGGTCGTGTTTTACCAGGACGAGGAACAAAAGAAAACTGCAGAGGACGTGCGAAAGAAATTGGATGATAAAGTCTTCAATGGAAAGATCGTCACGGATATCGATCCTCTCATCAATTTTTATCCTGCTGAAGATTATCATCAAAACTACTTCAACGATAACCCAGGGAATCCCTATTGCCAAGGTGTTGTCGCTTCCAAGGTTCGAAAGTTTATAGAACTGTTTGGCGATGATGCAAAAGATTGAAACCCAGACTGTTCCTGACAATCCCACAGCAGCCCCTAATCGCATCGCCTCCATCGATATCTATCGTGGATTGGTGATGTTCCTGATGCTGCTGGAGATGGTTCATCTTGATTCGTTGTCACGACATCGAAAACTAGATACCAGTCTCAGCGAATTGCATCGCGGATTCTGGAGTTTTATTCACTTCAACACGACGCACGTTGAGTGGGAAGGTTGTTCGCTTCATGATCTCATTCAGCCCAGCTTTACGTTCCTTGTCGGCTGTGCTCTTGCATTCTCAATCAGAAAACGGATCGCGACGGGGCAATCATGGGGGCGGATGTTTCTTCACGCTCTCAGTCGAAGCTTCATCCTCATCGCGCTAGGAGTTTTGCTTCGAAGTCTAGATAGCGACCGCGTTGTATTTCGATTTGATGATACGCTTTGTCAAATTGGACTTGGGTATCCATTTTTGTTTTTAATTGCCATGCTTCCGAGGATGGTGACCTATGCTGCGATTGCCATTGTGTTGATTGGGTATTGGGTGGCATTCACCGCATATCCTACTCCTCCAGAAACGTTTGATTATGCTGCCGTTGGCGTTGCTTCCAATTGGCCTAACCATCATTCAGGTTTGGAGGCACACTGGAATAAGAACTCGAATCTAGCTTGGGCATTTGACCGCTGGTGGATGAATCTTTTTCCACGCGAGAAACCATTTTCGCATTCTGATGGAGGCTATGCGACGCTGAGTTTTATTCCCACGCTCGCAACCATGTTACTTGGTTTGGTTGCAGGCAATTGGCTTCGGTCCGATAAGAGCACAGGAAACAAAGTGACTTGTTTCTTAGTAGCCATCGTCGTGTGTTGGGGGCTTGCTTGGAGTGTTGATTGGGCCCAGCTATGTCCGATCGTCAAGCGACTGTGGACTCCAACTTGGGTTCTGTGGAGTGGCGGTTGGTGCTTTGCATTTTTGCTCTTTTTTTATCTTGTTTCTGATCTCGCGGGTTGGCAGGCTTGGGCGTTCCCTCTGGTCGTGATCGGATCGAATTCGATTGTTGCGTATGTCATGGCTCACACAACGGCTGTGTTCCTGGAGGATCGAATAACGGCATGGCTCGGGCCTTTGTGGGACGCGACAGAAGCTCGCTTTCCTCATTCAACTCCAGTTTTTGTTGGGTCAATAACATTCGTTATCATTTGGCTGATACTCTATTGGATGAATCAGAGAAAAATTTACGTTCGAATCTAAGTTGGTTTCAGGCACTTCTTCCAAGGTCTTCCTTTCATGAAAAAATCACACAAGTTTCTTTTTTTGCTCGCTGTGAGCGTTCTACCTTCGGTCGTTGTGGAGAATGTTTACGCGGAGTCATGGCCTCAATTTCGAGGTGCCAATCGCGATGGAAAGAGTGGCGAGAAGGCTCTGTGGACGAAGATCGCGGAGAACGATCCTGAGCTTCTTTGGACAGCTGAAGGCGTTGGTAGTGGCTATGCAAGTGTTTCCATCGCCGATGGTCGCGTTTATACGACTGGCAATTTGAAGGATGGCCAAACGGTCTCCGCGATAGATGAGGGGACAGGAAATGTTCTGTGGTCAACCTCGATAAGCAACGGGAAACCTCGTCACTCTTACGAAGGTTCACGCAGCACTCCAACCGTCGACGGAGACAAACTCTATGTGGTCGGTTCTGGGGGAAGCATTACTTGCCTTGAGAGTGCAAATGGAAATTTAGTTTGGACTAAAGACTTTAAGCAGTGGAATGGCAAAATGATGAGTGGATGGGGCTTTTCCGAGTCCCCATTAGTCGATGGTGGTTTGGTGTTATGCACCCCGGGTGGAGCTGACGGGTTGATCGTTGCACTGGACAAACAAACCGGCGATGAAGTCTGGGCATCGAAGCTTGGTGATACTAGCAGCGACACTAAAAAGCTAAACGAAGGCGCGGGCTATGCTTCGATCGTGATCTCCAATGGTGGCGGAGTGAAGCAGTATGTTCAACTGGTTGGAAAGGGAGTGGTTGGAGTTCGTGCAAGCGATGGAGAACTTTTGTGGCGATACACTGGTGTTGGCAATACGACCGCGAACATCCCAACAGTAATCGTTGATGAGAATCAGATTTTCTGTTCGACTGGTTATGATACGGGGTCAGCATTGCTAGAGCTGACGAAGAAGGGAAAAGACGAAGTGCAAATGAAGGAAGTCTACTTCTTGCCTTCAAAAACCCTTCAGAACAAACATGGCGGAATGGTTCTAGTTGACGGCTATATCTATTGCGGACATGGCAATGGAAGCGGATTGCCAATCTGTGTTGAAATGAAGTCCGGCAAGATCGCTTGGGGCCCACAGCGCGGTGCGGGAAGTGGCGAATCGAGCGTCGCTTATGCAGACGGACATATTGTATTTCGATTTCAAAATGGCAAGGTCTCGATCCTCAAAGCGAGCCCCAAGAAGTATGATCTTGTCCGAACCTTTGAGCCGGCCTTCCAAGAAAAAGAGTCTTGGTCTTATCCTGCAATTGCCAACGGTAAATTGTTCTTGCGAGAGCAAGACAAAATCATGTGTTACAAAATCGATTAGTACTGAGTCCAATCTATCTAACTGTGGGGTAGCTGAATTCGTAAGAATTCAGAAGTCATCGATTATTGAATATAGGCTACCGCGTCAGATGTCTTGCGACATCTGCTACGAGTTTAGATTGAGTGACGAAAATGCCGAGTCGATTAAGGTTGGCGAATCGAAGGCGAGCAGTCCATGGCGCTGTGGCTTGATCTCAGGAATAGCTCCCCTCGAAGAGCCAACTAGGCCAAGCAACCCAGATTCTTCCTGGTTATCGATTGCCGAAGATAAGCCACCGACAAGGATCGCTTCAGGGATTTCATCATCCCCCAGATAGAGTCCCTGGAGGCCTTCAGGAGGTTCCTCACCGTCGGCACCTTCCATTCCTCGGTTCGATGCATTGATGAAGTTGATTACTGTCAAAACATCTAACGGAGTCAGCATGCTGTCTCCGTTGACATCAATTGAAAATGTTGCTGGAACACTCGACCCCGGCAACTCAAGGATTCCATGAGTATTGATCGCGTTGATCACCAGAAGCACATCCAACGCAAACACATTTCCATCCTTGTTTACATCAAACTGATTCGTTCGATTTTGCCAAGGGCTCGGAGGGGTGAACAGTCCGAAATTCACGTTCACCGTTGGTTGCGTCAGCTCCACCGTTGTGGCACGCGTCCTGGCTGTTCTGGGAATGGGAGTGTAACCGCCGTTGCTGGGCATCACGAGAAGCGAATAAGTCCCTGGAGAAAGTCCTGGGAGTCGATACTCGCCAAACGGCCCGGTTGTAGTTTGCATGATCGCACCGAATCGAATGTTATCGATTCCGATTCTCGTGCCTGCATGGCCTTTTACGATGGCGTACGAGATGTCCTCGGTGGGACGCGTCACGGTAAGTGTTGCAGAGCTTCCTGCAGTTAGACTCGCTGAAGTGATTCTCTCCAAGAGCTGGCCGGAAGCCGAGTAAACCTCCAGCCTTCCGAAGTTGACCGCGTCGATACCGATGACGTCTACCGAGATCGTGGATTGTAGAGTGTTGAGATTGATACGCAGGTTTTGGTCGTCATCACGCCATCCAGCTCGGAATGTTCTCGCAATCGGTGAATAGGGAATAAGCACCCTCGTTCCCGTTGTTGCACGAGAATCCGTCGTGACGCCAAGCGTGCCATCCGCATCCATTCCGATCGCGCGAAGAGTCGCCCCCGCAAAGGCCGTAGGAGCAATCACACCATTCTGAAGGTTATCCGGTTCTAGTCGCGTTTGTACATTGCGAGCAACACCGTTGGCATCCACTACTTGAACCGTTAATCCAAAGAAACCAGGCTCGGTCGATTGCCACAGTCCATCATTCGTTGTGTCAGACCAAGCAAATCCAGCGATACCGCTTTCGGCTGTAAGATCAGCTCCGAGTAGCGATCCTCGAAACACGCCACTGGTGATTCCAATTCGCGGATCAACAGCCCTTATCTGAATGCTTCCAGTTGTTCCGGAGGGAACCGCGATTGAAAGGTTTAAATCTGCTTGATATTGGTTCAGTGTGACAGCAGTTATCCATGGTGCGTTATCATCAAAACGATACTCGATTCGGCCCACGCGATTGAGCGTAATATCATTCTGCAACCCCGCTGAATTCCGGTTGGGAAGTGCCTTTGCAGAAGCCTTGCCTGTGAATTGATAAGTATTTGTGGTGGGATTGAATCGCCCAACCCCATCCAATTGCAAGGGTACATCCAGTACATCAAAGATCCCATCCCCATCGCTGTCTTGCCAACCTAACTGAGCGAGTGTCGCTTGCGATGTCGTAATAGTATCGTAAGCAGTCTCCAAATTCACCCCGGCGGACATGATGCTGAGGGACTGTTGGAAATTTAAGTCAGGGTTTAAATCGATTGCGTTCGTATTTTGGGAATCGTAGTAGCCGCGATTCTGGTAGTAATTGCCTCCGCCTTGGTATTCGTCTCTAGCCCAAAACATATGTCCCGTCTCATGGGTATACGTCGAAGCGGGGCGGTTTGAAGGTGTAATAAAATACAAACCACCTGCAAACGCAAAGGCTCGCGAGAAACTACCTCCGGGCGCGAAGATTTGATTGGGTCGCGAGTTCACCACAAAGATAGTAAATGACCAATCCGTGTCGAGCTTCACGCGTTGCGAGTGATTGAAGGCGCGAATCCCCGCATCCAAATTGGAGGCGTTGCTAAAACCAACATCGTCCAAGAATTCTGGAACCCACTTCGCGTAGTCGTTAGACACTCGCGTGATCGGTTCGTAAGAAGTTTCAACGGGCGCGTCGATAAATGTCGTATCAATCACCCAGTCAAGCTGCATGATCGATGATTTCGTTGCCAGCAGATCCTTCCACCACTGAAGGCCTTCGGTGATGTTTTGGAGGACTTCCGTCTTTTGCTGAGCAGTCCAGTTCAGGATGTTCTCGTCGATTGCTCCGTTGCTTTCAAGAAGCACTGGCGTTACGGCAACGCGGCCAAGCAGGAACTCCCCGAGATCGTCTGGAGACGCTCCGAAAGGAAGACTCGCCATCAACTTTCGCGTCTCTAGCGATTCAATCGAAAGTCGTCGCGATCTTTTTGCTTGGAGTGGCTTTACTTGCCTCAAGCAGAAACCGAACCCGCTACGCGAAATGACTTCCGGTAGATTCGAACTCTTTAAGACTTGCCAAAATTGAGGCATTTTCGTCTTTTCACGAAGGGATCAGAAATCTCGTAACCTTTGACGACATTCCCTCAGCTTAGTTCCCCCCAAGGCTAGCCTCTAGCGGTTTCCGTACCACCAGCTCAGCAAAACCCTTCGTTTTGCAAAGCTTTTTCGATTATAACGATTGTTTGAAGCGAACTCAGCTCCCAAAACCTTCCAACCGTGCGAACAAACCGTCGACCGTTTGGCTGTTGGACGTTTCGTTGTTACTCAAACTTCCCAAAGACGAATCGATTTCATCGAGCCAATCTACCGCTCCGCTACTGCTAGCGGCCCAGAGATTGTCAACCGATGCAACCACACTGCCGGAAGCTGCTTCCGAGTCTGTTGATTGACCCGACGATTGCGAAACCGATTGTGATACCAGATTGGAGGCACTGCTTTGCCCTGGCTGGTTCTGAGCTGGCAGGCTTTGAACTGGCGGACTTGCGAAGTTAGGCGACGCTGGCACGATTGACTGAGACGGGACCTGAGCACTTGAAGAAACCCATGTGTCAGCTGAAACGCTCTCACCCTCACCGCCTGCCGAACGTGCTCTTGAACGCAGGTTGAGTTCATTGATGACCAGCAACACATCCAGAGGAGTGACAAAGCTGTCGCCATTGACATCCACATAAGGCGGAACCGGCGTCGTCGGATTAATTGGCAACTGAGTTGAAATCTGTCCTGGATTTCGATTCAGGTAGTTAATCACTTGCAACACATCGATCGGTGAAACGAACGTATCGTTGTTCACGTCGAACTGGTTGGTCGGGTTCTGATATGCATTGTTACCGACGGTGATGACGTAGTCTTCGACTTCTCCATCTGCAGCCTCTCCAAGAGGTCCTAGAGTAGCGACCGAGCTGTATCGGAAACGTGCATTCAGAGAGCCCGGGGTAACATCACCTGGGATCGTCACTTGAAGATTGTTGCTGTTTCCATTTACCAGCAATCGACCTCCCAAGTTTGTTATCCGTTCGCTATCGGCGAAGACACCATCTCGATTGTAGTCGATCCAAGCGTTCAAGTAGCCCATTCGATCTGCAGAGATACCCGCGGCCGTCACTGTTATCGATGTCGAGTAACCCTTGACAAACGTTGCTGGAAAAGCAATCCCATCGTCCAACGTATCCGTTCCTGCGGGGAGAGCATCTCCTTCAGCACTTACGCCCAAGCCAAGATAGAATCCATCTGCAATGCGATGTCGAGGTCCATTGTTTACTTTGCTGGTTGCATAAAGAGGCTGAGGCGTGTCACCATAGTCGAAACCGTCAGCCAGGATAATGGTCAATGTCGTATCGCCACTATCTCCGTTTGCTCGTAAGGCATTTCCAGCCATGTCCTTGATTTCACCCGCAACCGTTGCACCCGTTCCATAGACGCCTTGTGTCCCTTTCAGCAGTAGGTTCTGTCCATTCTGCGAGACCGTCACGCCCGGTAAAGCGGCTGCTCGAATTGCATCTGCGACTGCCGTTGCAACAGCATTTCCATCGATCAACAATCCCGCATTTAGGACAATCGGAATCGATGTCGAGATCGTTCCATTGCTCCCTACGGAGCGTAAGCGGCTTGTGTTTGAATCAAGCGTAACTGTCGCCCCAAGAACTTGAATGCTGTCACTAGAAACCGAATTCACAGAAGCATTTAATCCCGAAGCACGAATCGCTGCGATCATCCTGGTGGCAACTACTGCCGGAGTCTCTGTCGCGAGGATTGGGATCACAACGGAATTGGTCGCAAAAACACCGTCTGAATCGAATTCGTAAGTCAATGTCTGGATACCATCGCTGAGAATAAACTGCGATCCATCCAACAAGCTTTGAGTCGTTCCGTTAGTTACCGTTGGAACTGTCAAGCGAATACCAAGATCCAGCTCGAAGGTCTTGTAATCTCCATTGGCGTCCAGAATAACATAAGTCGTTCCGTCGGCAAGATTTGCAATCGTATTAAGCGGAATCACGCTTTCGCCGGCAGAGACGAATCGAATCTTGTAAACAGCATCCGATGTCCACACACCTGCGATTGGGGTGAGCCGAATCGTATTGCTAGTGGCATCGAAGCCGAACCGATAGTCAATACCTTGAATCAATTCGACATCATCGCGAGTAACAACGATCCCTGCACCACTAACCGATTGAGCATCTATTCCCGATCCGTTCGAACTGCTACCGAGATCGACTCCGTCAATCAATCGAATTTCGAAGTAAGGCAATGTCTGGTTGCTAATCTGAACGGTGCCGACAAGCGGATTAGAATCGCCGCTGGTTGTACTGTTATCGACTGGCAGCAGGAGAACTGCACTTGGTCCAAGGTTGTCTGATCGATCTTGAGCACCACGATCCTTGAAAACGTTCTGTCCCACACCCGATGGTGTGTTGACGGTTGGATCATCGACTCGTAGGAGTCCATTAAGATCGTAAGTTGGAGCGATGATCGGAGAAAGATCTAAGCCGAGCGGTTGCTTGACAGCAATCAAACCCGGACGATCCAGTAATGAATCAATTGTCGAGTCAATCGTGGGAGCACCGACGTTTGGATAGAAAATCCGGTTGGCAGCGTCTTGGAATAATTCAACGTTAGCATTCGGTTGAAGTACCGACTGTCCGAATGTCGCAATGCCGCCCACGTCTGCGGTGTTGCGTTGGAAGACCATTCCGCCGACAACAGGACCGACTGTTGAAACAGTTACATTCGGATTTAGGGTCGAGCCCGCAGCAACGTTCAGGCCCGTCACACTGTTAACAACAATATTGTTCAATAGAGTTGGGCTCGTATTCGCACCGATATCGATACCGATTCCGCCAGCTGCATAAACTGTAGCAGGAACACTCGACAAGGCACCGATAGCATCGATGTCAGCACCGACAGTTTCACCGCTTGTAGCGCCCTCCAAGATGTCATCGGTTATACGCACAAACCGAAGTCGACTATCACGATTGAATCCGTAGAAATCTAAATCAATCGTGCGAACGGTACCGCTAATCGAACCGACTGAAGTATAGGTCACTCCATCAGTACTGACTTCGACAAATGCACGCTCCGAATCACCGACTTCAATGATCGCCAAATCGGGCCTTGCATCGTTCGATCCTGTCAGAAGGTTATCTGTTAACTGGACTGTCAATCGTCCACCAGAACCAAGAGAAACAGCACCTTGTCCCGTAGCTGGTTCCGCAAACCCGCCAGTGTAATTTGGAATCCCCAATGCGTCCGTTGCGATGGCAACTCCAGCAGCAGGGGCCAAGCCATTGCTAAAGTTTGGCAAGTAGGAGATCACCGAATCTGCAAAGGAAATTGATCCGTTTGGAAACAGCAGATCATTGAAGACTTGTGGTCCCAAAACCTCTGTCTTGATTATCGAGCCGCCAACAATCGTATTATTGATAATTCTAGCAAACGGAATTGACGAAGGAACGGTCGTGTTGGCTGCGTTGTCGCCGACGATCTGAATTCCGCCAACGCGGTTTCCAATGATCTCGTTATTCATGATCACCGCACCAGGTGCGAGGCGTTCCGTATTCAATACAACCGTATTGCGAACGGCGCCTGGGCTTGGGTTGTTACCACCACTTATAGGATCTCGAGCATCGGGTCTAAGAACAATTCCGTACTGAGCCGAATCGGAGATCTTGGAATTTTCGACAATGATCTGCCCTTGATCGCGTGGAGTGTTGGAATCGCCTTTACCAACGTATCGAGTCACTGAAACCACAGGGGCAAGCGTCGAACCAGCCGGGCGGGTTGGAACTGTTACTACAGCGTTACTCGACAATGCAAGCTCTGGACCAGAAGGCCCAGTCGCTGCACCAGTGAGCGAAATCGCCGTGATCTTCAGTCGCGACTGAATAACGGAACTGTTCAAAATGTCTCGAAGTCTTCCAGCCAAAGTCGAAGACGTTTCCGCGCCAATTACACCTGTTCGAGGATTCGCAATCGACACGCTATACGGCACGGCGATCGCTCCAACGGGGAGCGGTGCTGGCGATGCAGTATCAGAGAACACGAAAAGTACCGAGGAGTTCCCATCGGAGATCGTGAAACTATCGCCATTTACAATTCCCGTAGCATTTGGCAAGGTGATGGTTGCACCAAGCGATAAACGAGTGTTGATTCCCGTTAACGACGAATTAACCGTGGTTGGGTATTGAAGTCCCGCTTGTGTTGGAACGCCATACTCCTGACCACCGCGTATTTCGAGCTGGTAGGCTCCAACATTGATTGAGTTAGCGATTGCGTTTGGATTTGCAACAAAAGTCGTATCGGTGCTAGAACCGCCGATGGTCTCACCACGTTCAGCCACGCCAATCACGAAGTCATCTAAATAAATCCCTTCAAACGCGTTATTGACTAGGCGATTTGTTGGAGACGGATTCGCTACGGATGCAAACTGACGCAAATTAGGATCTGGGAAGTTGACCGTAAATGGCCCAGCGACCACACCGCTTCGAACACCGGGAAGACTGACGAACTCTTCGCGAGTTGGGAAGATATCGTAAGTACTTCCGTTACCAATCGATGCGCGAAGAGCATCACGAACCGCAATAGCGACTTCGCTAGCGGACATGGTCTCTGAAATGTTAACAGGTAGATTTCCAACAGTCGTCCCAGCGTTGCCTTGTACAACGAAAGAACTTCCTGTTGGTAACGTGAAGGAGCCCGTGGCTAACTGAATTCTATTTCCGCTGACCGTCGGCCCTGAAGCAAGAATTGCCGTTGCGATCAATCCAGTCATGCCGGAGGCTGATTGCGATGTTGTGTAATAGATGTCGGTTGCCGATGGCGAAAGTGGAGGAGTTCCTTGTCGGAACGTGTAGGTCGTTCCTGAAACTATTAGCGTCGAACCGTTGGCGATAGACGATCCAGCAGGAACAGTAAGCGTGGATCCTTTATTGATCTCGAACACGGTCCCTGCAACAGTAAATGTCTGCCCGTCGCTTAGCTGATTGCCTGGAACCACACGCAGTTCAGCCCCCGGGTCGCTGCTGATTCCACCGCCTGTGCTGAATTCAAAGCGGAATCGCACGTTCTGATTCCCAGCAAACTGGGCAATATTCACTCGAGCTTGCTTCCAACCCGTTTGTGTCGCCGAGTTGTTGAAAATCACAGGCGAATTCAAATCAACGTCGTTGTTACCTAGCTCACGCCAAATACCGTCGTCTCCGATTGCCTTGATACGAATCAGATCATTGTCGGTGTTGTTGGCGGATTCCGTCGTCGAGAAATAGGTGAAGTAAAAGTAAGGAGTATCACCAGCGGCGATATTCGAGAGAGAAATTGGTTGCGACTGCAAAACACCAGTTGCTCCACCCGGGAAGTTATAAGTGTTGGTTGTTGGACCAGCATCGAAGCGCGCCTGCGCCGAAGGATTTGTCACGCCGTCGTATAGGGCATTTGGATTCTGGTTTCCACCTTCATACGCGAAATGCCAACTCTGCCCACCAGGAGTCGCGGTGACAATTCCATCTGGTGAGCCAGGATTACCGTGACCGGCATCAGCTCCACGTTGGTTACTCACGTTGAACAGATTGTAGTCAAGTGTGGAAAACGCAAGTCCGTTCAGATTCGCCAGCCCCGTGTTGATACTTGATGCTCCCAAGGCAAATACTGGCTGGAGAACCCCGCTGGTGTTGAATGCGAAAACACTGCCACTCCGGGTCGTTGCGAACAATAGGTTCGCATACTGACCACCCTGAAGCGTTCTCGGACCTGCAGTCAATCCAGTAAAGACCGTTCCCGCAGGGGCTGCTATCTGCCCAACAAAAGTTCCAATGTTTCCCGCGTTCGCAGTAAGCGTTGTGTTGACTCGATAGAGTCCACCTGTAGTTGAGATCGCGAAGACCGGGCTTCCCGCGACGTTCTGGACAGCAATACCGGTAATCGTTCCACCAGCCGCAACTTGATCTTGGAAAATGGCTCCCTGAGTAGAGGCAATGGTTGCACCCGTGAGGACAATACTATCACCAACAATTGTCGTTGAGACCCCAAGAAAACCCTGTGCGTTTATGGCCGTCGAGGCCTTTTGCGCAAGTATCGCCCCAGTGTCTTGCGCCAGGAAAGTTACTTGAACAGCGTTCGGATTGTTAAGAGTCGCGCTTCCTGGGTTCGTTATGTTGACAACTACTGGGTCGGCAAACGAGCCAGTTGTTCCTTGCAGAACACCCGCACCTGCAATGTTGAATCGCGATCCATCTTGTCCAATGCCAAAGCCTAGATTGCTCTGAACCGTAAACTGAGGCCCGCTTAGATCCATCGCCGCTTGCAAGGCAATCGCAAACTGAGCATTGTTCATATTCGTGTTGTAAAGGATCGGTCTCGCACCTGCTTGAACAGGAGTTGAGTTCGTCTGGATCTCAAAACTTTGTCCATTACTTAACGTAAACGTTGAACCGTCCGCTAAGAACGGCCCGTTAACGGGGTCCAGCGTTAATCGGAACTCGGGTCCAGTATCAAATTCAAAAGTACGCGTTTGGCCCGTTGGTAGCTGAATCACAAAGTTATCCCCGTCGTTGAGAACCGGCGTTGTGATCGGAGGAATGGCAGTCGAATTAAAGGTTGTAGCGTCAATGAATGTCAGTCGACGCGAAGGCAAGCCGGAAGGGGTCGTCGTGTCGATGTAGCCGAGTTCGTCGGTTTCGGTACCGTTCCCGAGAATGAAAGCTCCACCACCTGGTGTTGTCCCATTAAAGTTAGTAGTCCCAATCACCGCACCCGTGTCCGGATTGAATCGATATACAACATTCGTGCCACGGGCAGTGGTTGGTAATCGCGTGGCTTGAACACCATCGGATAGAGGATTGATCACAGGTCTGTTACCAACGACCAGTCCAGTTTCCGGACCGCCAAAACCACCACCTTGAACACCAAAATTCCCGAATGCCACCGCCTCAATGTTAAATCCAACATCAGCAGCAGCAAGGGCTGGAGGCGCAACCGTCCTATCTAGGACCGATGTCTGAAGGTTGAATGCACCTACCGAAGTTGCAGCTCCAGTAGCATCATTGAGATGCTGATAATCAACCTCTCCGTCGGCGTCGACGTTGCCAGGTACTGTCAAAACACGATTGAATCCACGAAGGTCCCCGTTGTATCGAAACGCAATGTCGTTGACGTCTTGACCGTTAGTGCCAACAAAGTCTGAAGTACCTGTCATCGGGTTAGCGATGAAAATATTCGTGCCGTTTAACCCACTGTCAGAGCTAAGATACAACGCTACATCACTGAGCGAAAACGGTACAGCAGCCGAAGCGGCAGGTAAAAAGTTTGTTGTTACTGGTGGCTGAGCGGTCGAACCACCCACGGAACCAACACGATCTTCAACAATCCATTGCGTATTGTTGGATGGCTGCAGCCGAAGCAATGGATTTCCACTGGTTGGATCATTAAAGGCAGCAACCTGCGTTGGAATACGACCTTGGTTTGTGATGGCAATGAAGTACCTTCCAGATGAAATTGTACTGCCTGCCGCACCGAGTTCTATCGGCCCCAAGAATGGATCGAGCGTTCCAGCCGAACCGCGACTGAGATCGGAGTTGTCAGCACCTTTTAAGGCTCCAGCTCGATCGTCAAGAATGTTGCTATTGAGCCCCTGACTCAACAAGTTACCCGCTGCGTTAAACAAGTACACCGAAGTATCCGGACGACCGATGCCATCTGCATAATCAACGTCAAAGACTGTAGAGAAGTATCTCTGTAAGTCCGTTTGCAAGACTTGATAGTCAAGCGTAAAGGCGTACCAATCGACATCCGTTGGTGAGGAAAGATTGCCTGCAACACTTATCGTTGCGCGATCGGTTTGCAGCAAATTACCGAGCTCTTGTGCTGTCGCAAATGTGTTATTGCTTGGAGCTGTTGCTGTATCTACCTGCTCTGCCGCTTCTCCGAGAAGAGGCGAATGACGAGGAACACCTGCTAAATCAATTCCGGTCGTAGCGAAACGGATGTCTGCGAAACTGACCGACGCTCCCGGAAATTCTTGAGCTTCGGTGAGTCGAATTTGAAGTTGATAAGCCCCTTTGGATTTGCCATTCGTGCCGCTCCTGGAGTCCAGCACGCCTGCTTGCGCGGAATCGCTGCTTCGAACTCGAACTTGATAGAGTGTGTTTCTGGAGTTCCCTGGAAGAACGACTCGGAAACCAGCATCCTTAGGATTTGTACTATACAAATCCTTTGCTTGACCACGTGAATCGATTGGGAAAGTCTGAATCGCAGACTTGCGAAGCGGATTCGCAACGATTTGTCTTCCTGTCACCGGATCGATAGCGGCAAACGTAACGGCTCCGGCAGCTTCTTCCGCGTTGCTATTGTCGGACGAAGCCAAGATTTTTCCATCTGCGTCAATCAACTCAACTACGGTATCAAGGCTGTTGCTTGTTCGATCAATATCCAACCAAACTTCGGTCCCGCTGTCGGCATAGAAAGAGTAAACATCGCGATCCGATGGCCGGTTAATTACGCCATGAATTTGGTAACCCAATCTCGCATTCTCGTCACCTGCTTTAGCTGACGAAGCAAGAGTTCCGAGCAATTGACCTGTGCTCGGGTTATCGTTGGACGTAGCCGCATTGCCCGGAGAGGTTTGCTCGTTCCTCGCCTCTGCACTGGTTTGAGCTGACTCACGCTCGGTCACAACCGAAACGTTACGATCATTCGCTCCCGTTTCAAACAACAAACCACGCCAACCACCTGGAGCGACAGCGTTTTGGACTTCTCGCGGCAACAATTCGAGGAAGGTCGTAATAGTCGATGTCGTCGCTGTGGGGTCAACATCCCAAGCAAACGCAGTAGTGATGTCTGTAGGACCAAACGCGATACCTATTGTCGGGTCGTTCAATTGAGGGAGGTTCGCTTGGTTGATATTTCCAGTAATGGAGTAAGTTGTTCCGGGTCCTGTAATCGCGGTGGTAAGCAGAGGGAATACGTCAGCAGCCCATCCGGCATACGTTGCGTTGATAAGGCCTTCGCCAGGAAGATAAGCTCCGCCATGGGAAAATCCAATACGTTCTGCACCATCAATCGTAAACGCTCTGAAGTCCGCACCGCCAGGAGTTCCAGTAGTGAATAGCAAATCATCCGCGTTAGATAAGATGTCTTCGTCTAAGTAATTGACAAGGCGAAGTGAGCCGAGGCTCGCTGTACTGGTAAATGTAACCGTATTCACCAATTGAGCGACACCGTTTTCAAACGAGCTTCGAACACGCCAGCTAACAACGGCATTACCATTTCCGACAAAATTTCCTTCACTTATTACGACGTCGGGCGCAATGAGAGTCGGTTGAAGCGTGATTGTGGTGTTACCCAAGCGTATGGCGCCACCATCGGCACCTAAATCGACGAAGTTTTGGAACGCGAATATTACGTTCGCATTTGTCAAAAGCTGAGTGTTTCCTTGTGCAGTGATACCACTTGTTGGAATCAACGACGTGACTTCCCCGCCCGCTGCCGGTGTATACTCGAAATGTCCTACCACGTTTGTAGCAACATCGTTATCAATAGTGATTCCACGATTGACTTCACCAATTGTCGGAAGCTCTGACAGCGTTTGAAAAGCACCGTTGTTATCGGTATCGGTAACCGGAATTCCAGTCGGAGTAAAACCAGCCCCAACCGAGTCGTCATCAATAGTAGTCAAGATAACCGGGAAGTTAGGAACACCGACAATCTGAACACTTCCACCAATTCGATCTGCAATATCGAGGTTTCTTCCGGTCGCCGTAAGCCCCTTCGTTACGGTCGAATCGCTACCACCGAACTTCACTACAAGACTCGACGAACTATTGCTCTTTAATCTCAGCCCACCATAGGTGTAAAGATTCGACGAGATGATTTCATCTCGAACTACGTGAACGATATCAGCGTCATCCCAAACACTTTCCGTTGTAATCGTCTGGCCGCGAACAATCATTCCATTGACACCGTTGTTCGCCAATTCATTACCAGCGATCATCGGTCCTTGATTGTCAATTCGTGCCGTATCCTTGCTTCGTGTTGACTGCACAAACCCCGACTGGCGTCCCTTATCGACTAGGTACTGACTGTTGAGCGAATCGACGTCTATGTTGATAGCTGCCGATGCATTATTCGTGATTCGGTTGTCGACGATGATTGGCTGCGAGCCTCGCACGAAAATCGTTGCATCAAAGTTAGTACCACGTCCGGCGCGATTGGTCGGCGTGAGCGCTTCGATTCCTGAAGCATTATCCTCGAATCGGGAATTAGTGATTCGAAGCTCTGCTTGATGGCCTTCGATTGCATTAAACGAAGCAAATCCGCCATCAATACGCGTCGTGCCACCACCGAAAGCGAACCGTACGAAGTCAAACGATCCTGTGCTTGCCTGGCCGATAAATACACCACCGAAGTTACCCGCAACAGGAGCGACGGTCCCGCGTCGATTGGCTGTATCAAATGTTCCGCCAGCACCATAACGCGTATCGTTAATACTGGTCATGATGATTGGCGATCCATCAGTACCTTCAGCGAGGAGCTGAGCACCGCCGTTCACCTCTATCCGTGAACCCTGGAGCTTAATCACAGTGCCGGGATCGATTTTAAGAGAACCATTCGTTCTCGCTGTTAATGCTCCAGATAAATCGTTGAGCGAAGTGTCCGAAACCGTTGGTAAGATGATTCCCGCTGTCGCCCTCGCATCTACGAAACTTGTGGTCGTTGCAGGTAACTCGGCAACGAGAAGGAACGGAGATGAGGCTACCGGTGCACCAGGGGTCACCAATGCGCGATAAATACGATATCTCTGAGTCGCAGCAATTGACGGGAGGTTGGAAATCCTGACCGTTCCGTTTGCGACCGAACCTGTATTGGTTACGTTCACCGTTGCAAGGGGACTAGGCAAAGTCCCGGTCGGCTCACTCTCTAAGAACTCCGATATACCAGAATTCGGATTGACAACCGTTTCGACGATTGAGATTTGATACTGATAGGTGCCTTGAGTTATTCCGTTAACAAGAGCCGGTGTACCATTCGCTCCGATGGCGACTTGGGGAACGAACACTACCGAGAGTGCTGGAGTAGGAATTGTCGTGCCCACAGATGTGTTAAACGCAGGGATGACCCGAGCATCGGTATCTGTAAAGCTAGTGACACCACTCGAAACGACTCCTACCAAGATAGGTGGATCAAGCGTTACCACGGGCGGTGTAGCCGGGTTACTAACTCTCGAACGATAAATTCGTAGAGTTTCGTTAGCTGCGATTGTCGGTAATGATCGAATTTGAATAGTGTTAACGCCGGCGGTCAACGTGACCACGGTATCTGAACTTCTTGCACTCTCAGCACCAGCGGTATTCGCTACCGAGTATGAATACTGATAGCTGTTGCCTGATTGTAGTCCGCTAGTTGCATTAAACGACAAGACTGGAGCGAGTCCTCCAACCGGAATGGTAGGCGGGATCAACGTACTAAGCGGTACAGCCGGTGGTGCAAACGCAACTTTAACGTTGGAGTCGACAAACGTTCTTGTTCCCGAAGGAAGAGCTCCAACTAATTGGAAACTTCCGGTAATTGCGAGTGAAATTGGATCGACTGGCACTCTATATATTTTAAGAATCCGAGTTGCCGCGCCAAAGCTTGTATCTAGCGGCAAATTATCTAAAATCACGCGTCCAGTGGCGCTGCCAACCACAGTCGTAACAACCACGGCGTCCTGTGCTACAGTCGCTGGCAATCCTTCACTGCCGTCAACTTCCATGTAGGAAATCTGATAGCGATAGCGACCTGAAACAAGTCCGTTGGTAAGAAAGGAGTCGTTTGCCGTTCCAACCGAAATTCCGGTTGGCGGAGTTGCAAGAACAGTGGAAATAGTCGATGGCGTCGCAGCAACAATTTCAGGTGCTGCAAAGTTATCCGTAAAGCTTGTTTGTGTCGGACTAGTTGTCCCAACCAAGTAAGACACAGACTCAACTCCGTTGACAACCGACGAGCGATAGATCCGGAGAACTTGCGTTGGGAGCAACACGGGAAGTCCAGTCAACAGGATTTGTCCAGAGTCGACACCTGTTGGAGTTTGAACTTGGATCAAACGTGTTGATGCTGATGCGGGCGACTCAAAGTTAGACGCAGGTGTATAGAACGTAAACTTGTACCGGTATCCATTCGTAGGGCCAGTAAGTGCAGAGAGTCCATTAGTAAGTCCTAACACGCTCGATGGAGTCGCGACCACAGCGATAGCTGAAGGAGATTCAGTCGTGGCAACATAGCCACCGGTTGCACCTTGAATCACAAGGTTCTCAGAGATAACGTGCACGATATCTGTATCGTTGAACCTACCAGGGATCGTAATCTTTTCTACTGTCGATGTCGGAGTCGTTTTTGTTTTGACAAACAAACCGTTGACCGAATTGTTTGTTAGACGATTACCGCGAATGTCCGGTCCAACTCGCTCAAGGTCGGAAATGAATAGTGCGGAAGCCCTTGCTTGTGAAACAGGATCTTGGAAATTACTTTCCAAGAAACTATTTGGAGTCGCAGCAATGGCCGCGTCTGCGGATCTAGAGATCAAACTGTTAGCAATCAGCGGTCGAGAATCGACCATGTGGATTGGAGTGATAACCTGCGATACACCATCGAATACAACGCTTCCGCCTCCGAATCTTAAATCAGCATGAATGATCGAGTTCAAGAAGAGCCCGTTCGCTTCTTTGTTTGCGCGAGTCGACCCTGCGACACTTACTAAAGACGCATCGACTTGATTGCGAATATCGATCCCGCCCCAATCCGCCGGTGCGGCCGCAGGCCTATTTGTGTCGCGGTTGCTTCCAATTCCAACTGAGGAATCGTTAAGCGACGTGAAGTAAACGTTACCTGGTACCGGGTTACCGGCCAAATCGGCAACTACTCGTCCGCTTGAATCGATGAATCGCGGTATCCCCAACACTTGAAGTGCGCCACCGCTTCGATTCACCGAAACAGTCGAACTGCCAACACCAATCTTAGCGCGGCTAAGCTTCACGATCGCACCTGCGTCGATCATCACGGTTACGTTGGAAGGAACATCAAAGGTAGGCCCATCGGCTTGAACTTGTCCAAGTCGATTAAAGCCAACTTCGTAAGCAAAGTTGTCACCGGCTGTTGCGATATCGCCGTCTGTACCGCCGTTGCCAAGTAATCGAACCACCTTACGATTAAGGTCTTTTGCTGCGAGCTCTAGTGCCTCCGCGATTGTGTTGAACGGAGTTAACAAAGAACCGTTACCGGTATTTGGCTGTGGATTTGCTCCGGGAACTGGCGCATTCTTACTAACATAAATCATATTGGTTGCACTGTTTGGCACAAACCAAAAATCAAAGAAACCGCCTGGCTTTCCATCGGCATCACCATCAATCGCGACTCCCGTAGAATCGCGTAGCGAGGCGGTTTGCGGAGGATTAAAATCCAATCGAAGTTGATACTTGCCCTCAGATCGGCCACCCAATCCTGAATCGGGAATGTTCGGATCGTAAGATTGGTTCCCTTTGGCACTGACACCGACAATGTAATCGCCTGGCTCAAGATTCAAACGAATCTGCGAGTCTTCGCTAAAGTAGTTGTCGTTGGCTGCAACTTCAGTCCAACTTCCATCGACAGATCTTCGATACAATCGAAGTGATGCATCTAACAAGCTAGCATCACCACGCAACTCGCCGGTTACGGGATCACGTGCCACTATTCGTTCAGCACTTACTTCGATTCGAACTTCGCCTCTTGCGGGGATGTTGAATCGGTAAAGATCGATGTCCTTGCTTTCCGGGCGATGCATGTACTGCCCATAAACAATATCGGCATTACCTGGATAAACCAGTTCCGTATCAATTCCCGGATTCACTGGAGGAATATTGCTTTGAACAGTCAAACCAGGAACTTCATCAGCAGTCCCGAGACCTAACAAATTACCAATGCCTCGGGCAAAAGTTCGGAACAACTCGGTTCCAAAAATATTGTTCGTAGATGATTCTGAATCTTGAATATCAAAAATAACAGCGGGCTGCCCGTTTGCCAGCAACGTGCCGTTGATAAGCGTCTGTCCACCCAGCCCATTGACTGCAGTAGGATCGATGGCTCGCATGTCTCCGACAGCAATCGTTGCACCGCGCGAAGTTGTCTCAACAAATCTTACGCCCAAATAGTTCTGATAGAGATCGAATATATTTCGGACGATTTCCTTTTGGCCATCGGTAATCGCATTGAGTTGATTGCTACCGTTGGCTGTTCCTAAGAAGCCTTGGAAGTTGTACTCGATAACTTCTATACCATCAGCATCCACTCCGGTGACGTGTTGTTGATAACGAATCTTTCGATTGCCTGGTTCGGAATCGGCTCCAGGGAAATCCAGTGAAAATGGAGTCGGATTGGAAATCAATGCATTCAGGACTGCCGAACTTGGTGCGGAAGTTGAAATAGTCCAGCCGGATGTATTCAAATTCTTAGCCGTTGAAAACTGATCACCCGGTTCTTCGTTTAGCCCGAACGTAATCGTTGAAGGAGCCGACAAAGGAACGGCTACGAGCGCATTTACCGGAAGTACCGCAAACTTATTGGCGTCAACACGACTACCCACTCGCAGACGCATCGCTTCTACGGTTAGGCCTGCTGAGGAAGCAAAACCATCGAGATTACGCGCAAACCTTAGGACAACTCGATCAGTACCTGCGTCATAAGTCGCCGTCTGTGGATAGACAACCAAGTCGTCATTTGAATCGACCGTTCCACGCAAATATCGAAGTTGATAGAACGCTGGATTTCGTGCGTCTTGCAAGTTGAGATCGTCATTATTGAAGTAGACGTGGATCTCATTGAGTAGCTGATTTCGGGCACCGTTGGTGGTAACAACTGGTTGCGGAACCACGCTTGCTACTAATGCCCCAAGATCCAGTTCAAACGTTCTGCTCGTATCGGTACCATTGTTGTAAGCTTGACCGTTGATCCCTCTTAAAGCGGTGATCCCCGTACCGAGAATGTCGACGCGATAAATATCATCAGGTAGCGTTTCAGCGAAACGAACGATGACTTCATTCGGTGTATCACCCAAACCGATATAACCAGGGACAATGTTGACATCGTTAAGTCCACCAAGTGGAATCGTTGTGTTATTGACAACGGTTGTTCCGATTCGAGTCGAGCGAAGTCCGCTAGCGATTCTTGCTGTCAAGAGTTGTGCAGCGGCCGTATTGCTGTTGATGGCGTCAACAAACTCGCCAAGAGTTGTCGCATTGTTGACGTTGCTGTTGACTTGTACGTTGATCGTTTGACCGACGACGGAAACGTTTGGAAGACCAGGACCACCAAAATTTCGACTTGTAATAATAACTCGCGTATTCAGTCCTGATACGCCAGGTTGCGAAGCAGTGAAGTCGACTTGAACTGCAGCACCAGCGTTCAGGTTTGTGGTTGCCTTAGGTGTATTGGCTCCCGTAAGAGTCAATGTCTGCCCCACAGGAGCAGTGTCCGCAACAACGGTTGTAGGAACTCCTCGAAGGATCGATGCAATGACAACCGAACGAGCAGCAGGCGAGTTTTGGAATGCGGTCAGAATGTTTTGTGCGGTCGTCTTGAAACCGGCAAGCGTGTTCAACTGGATGTTAACGCTCTTGGCTCCGACCGTCAGAACGGGAACGCCAGAAGTGGCCTGCGCAACGGAAGTAAACGTTACGCGAGTTCCATTGCCAGGTTGTCCAGGAACTGCCGCGGCAAAGTCCATGACGACCGTTCCGTTGGTACCCAAATCCGTGCTAACGTAAGCTCGGTCGAATGCACTATCGCCACCAGAGCGAGTGATCTGAATACCGCTAAGAGTCGCCGGATCGATGTTCGAAGAATCGCTAAAACGGAAGACCAGTTCTCGAGGGCTCGTATTGAGGATCTGCCCTTCGGAAACGACCGTCCCTTCGTTGGACTGCATCGCGATTAATTGCGGTCCGACAGTCATCAATTGACGAAGCTCCAAAGACTCCAGCAGAGCCTGGCGGGACTGCGAAAGTTTACGTGCTTTGCCTAGTTTTTGACGTCGAAGTTGGGAACGATTTCCGTTGCGACCGATGGTCATATGCGACTTTCAGGTGACAAAATGAAGCGATTATCTAAGGAAATACGGTGAGAAAATTCCCGTACACCTATCTTTGGATTCTAATTACGACCCTTTTGATTGCAACGAAAGAAGCTCCCGAAAGGCACTTCCTAGCAAATCTATACCGGTTTTACGGCCCTGATTTGCTTCATCGAGGCCTCCTAATCGGTGCTCTCGTTACAGCCAGCGCAGGGTGCTCCCCTGGGTGATCTATTGGGCTTGGATAGTGTTACGCCCGGAAAAGTTCCCCAGACTCACACTCTGATGCTGCCCAAGCCTTGAGCCGATGGCGCTAGCCACGGGTGTCGCGCGGCGACTGGTGGTTGGTTTGGGTTATGTCGGTTTTGTTGGGGAGGTTGGCCGGGGGGAACCCTGAGCTAGCGCTCACGGCTCACAAGAAACCGCATTTTCACAAGGCCAGCTTCATTGTGCCGCCATACGACTGGTAGAACCGAGGCGGCTGCGATAACCTTTTACCTGAACAAAAGTCCCAACCGTTTCTCAAGAGTTTCAGAAGATGTTCGATTCCTTATCCGAAAATCTCCAATCCGCATTCAAGAGCATTCGAGGCAAGGGAAAGCTCACCGAAGCCAACATGCGGGATGGCTTAAAGCTAGTGGAAACCTCCCTTTTGGAGGCGGACGTCAGCATTTCGGTGGTCGAGCAGTTTATGGGACGAGTCACCGAGGCTGCCCTCGGGAAACGCGTTCTTCTCTCTCTCAAACCCAGCGAAGAGCTGATTCGAATCGTTTACGACCAATTAGTCGCGATTCTCGGGCCAGTCGACAACACAATTCCGCTACAACGTGGACAAGTCAAAACAATCATGCTTTGCGGTCTCCAAGGAGCCGGAAAGACCACGACCTGCGGTAAGCTCGCGCAGTTAATCAAAGAATCCAAGTTCAAGCCCTACCTGATCGCAGCTGACCTTCAGCGCCCAGCCGCTATCGAGCAGCTTCACGTACTCGGGCGACAACTGGGAGTCGGAGTCTTCTCCAAGGAAGGCGCCTCGGACCCGGTCGCAGTTTGCCAAGAGGGTATCGCTGCTGCAAAAGCAGCCGGTGCTGATGTCGTAATTCTCGATACCGCCGGACGCTTGGCCATCGATGAAGAACTGATGGGCCAGCTCAAGTCAATCGATCGAAGCGTCAAACCGGATCAAGTCTTGCTGGTGGTCGACGGGATGACCGGTCAAGATGCGGTCAACAGTGCTGGTGCGTTCAACGCCGCACTCGAGCTTGACGGTGTCATCATGACCAAGCTGGACGGAGATGCTCGTGGTGGAGCGTTGCTGAGCGTCAAGGCCGTTACGCAAGTCCCCATCAAGTTCCTCGGAACGGGAGAACACCTTGATGCACTGGAGCCGTTTCGTCCCGAAGGAATGGCTAGCCGTATCCTTCAAATGGGCGACATTCTGGAAGTCGCTCGAGAAGCCCATCGACTAGTCGACGAGGACGAACGCAAAGCAATGGAAGAGCGGATGAAGAAGGGCCAATTTGGCCTTACCGAATTCCGCGACATGATGCAAAAGCTACGCAAGCCTGGTCTGATGCAAAAGATGATGGGCTTAATGCCAGGCATGGGTGAAATGTCCAAAGCCCTTCAAAGCGCTGACAGCGATAAAGAAATGCGACGCATCGCCGGAATCATTGATTCAATGACTCCAACCGAACGAGACAATCCCAAGATCATCGACAACCAACGTCGAATGCGAATCGCAGCAGGATGCGGAGCGACAGCACCGATGGTGAATGAACTCCTCAAACAGTTTGATCAAATCGCTGGCTTCATGAAGATGATGTCTAGCGGTGGCGCGCGAGAAAAGATGGCTGCCCTTCAGCAGATGCAAGGGATGATGTCGAACAATCCTATGAACCCCATGCAGGGCATGTCGCTCAAGCAAAGCACGGGAAAACGACTCACACCCAAAGAACGAGAACGCTTACAAAAAGAACGTGACAAAGCTGTGCGAAAAGCCAAACGTAAGAACTAGAGTCAAAATCTAGTGCGAGGACGAGAACTTTTGATCTCAAAAGCAAGAATTCAATCCGCTTTAACGCATATCAAAAAGCGTTTGACATGGTTGATGGCTTCGAAGATTGATACCCAGTCTGTATCTGTCGGTGAGCGTGGCGAGCGGATCGCAGAGCAACACTTGAAACGATCGGGCTACCGCATTCTCTTTCGTAGCTATCGAACTTCACTCGGCGAAATCGATTTGGTGGTACTCGGCAAAACACGCACCGGGGCAAAGCAAATCGTCTTTGTCGAAGTCAAAGCGTGGACCAATCCAAGCGAAGGTGGTCCTTCGGACGCCGTCGATGATCGCAAGCAGGAACGACTAACACGTTTGGCACTCGAGTTCCTCAAGAAGTACCGACTGCTCGACTGCCCAGCCCGATTCGACGTGGTTGAAGTAGTCTTGAATCCTCTATCGGTTCGTCATTTTGAAAACGCCTTTGAAGCCACCGGCAAGTACCAGTGGTTCAGCTAAAAACCAAGACTTCGTCGAGATGGACGAGATCTTTGAGTGCTATGCAGCGCGGCGACCAGAGGATTGCTGGTGAACAAATGCGAGCGCCGAAGTGGCAGAAAGAAGCTTGCCATTAGGACCGGTTAGCTTGACTTGATTCTCTTCGACGAACCAAGTCAATGTATACCCGTCGATTGCAAATCTTCGTGCGCAGTAAACACCGTTTCGCACCAGGAGCGTCTCGCGCATCCGTTCTGCGAGATCCGACTGCGACAACTGGAGTTGCCCACCGAGAGTATTGCGTAAGCTGTCTGCGTTAACGACGGCCATGCCAATGATCATCCTAAGGAATCGAATAAGGTATTTCGATTCTTCGGACAAAGGCTAGCGGAAGATCAAACTAGAATACGCGAGACCGATTAAATTACCCAAACTAACAGGCCCGCCTTGCCGCAGTGAGCTTCATAGCCGCACTTGATGGCCACGGGCAAAGTGCATTGCGACCTCGAAATAGGGACCAGCCATCTACTCGATCCATATGCGTCGCGCCTTTTCGAGACCGTTGAAATGACTTGCACCAACACTTGTGTAAGCCCCCATCATTGGGACCTGAAGCAAGCTCCCGATTCTCAAGCTTGGCATCGCTTGCGACTCCGATAGAACATCGCCGCCGTCGCACGAAGGCCCGCAAATCATCGAAGGGATGGCGATCTTCTCAGACTCGCTGGAATCCGTTGAAGCGATCGGAAAAAAACGGAAATGATCCAGTGGAAAGTAACGACCAGAAAAACTCCCGTACACACCATCGTCAATCGTATAAAGTGGCTTACCATCCCAAAGTGTCTTCACGCCAATTACACTTGTTAGCAGCGTAACCGCCTCCGCGACCAACGATCGCCCCGGTTCGGCCATCCATCGAATCGTACCCTGCGTGCTGGATTGAATTTGTTGCCCGGAGGCTTTTTGATCGGCAGAGAAATCATTATTTGTTTCCAACTGCAAATATTGATTTCGCAATTCGATAACTCTACTTAAGTATTCTTCGTGAGTGGCTTTGGAAAATAGCGAGTCTGTTTGCGAGGATTCGCCGTCTCCGTAATCAACGGGAAAACCGCCGCCAAAGTTGACGCAATCAATCTTGTGACCGGATCGATAAAGCAGCTTTCGAGCAACTTCCGCCAATTTGAAGGCAACTTCAAAATCCTCCGGGTCAGTCGCTTGCGAGCCAACGTGAAATGCTAATCCGTTAATGCTGCGACCATGATGCGAGGCGAGAGTGGCAAGCGACTCGACTTGCTCCGTTGCGGCACCAAACCGCCGTGAAAGATTCACTCGACACGATCCGGCAGGAACAATTATCCGAAGATGCAAGCTAGCTTCAATCGGCAGACGAACCAGTTTCTCAAGCTCCGAATGGCAATCAAAAACAAATTTCCGGCAACCCATAGCGTATGCCTTGCGGATCGCTTGCACAGTTTTGCACGGATTACTAAAGACCGTATTGCAAAGCGACCCACTCACGTCGCGAACTCGATTGCACTCCCCTTCGGACGCAACATCGAAACCAGCACCCATCTCGTGCAAAACCCTTAGCAGAGCTCGATCCGAGTTCGCCTTCATCGCATAGTAGACGTCGACTTGCGGCAGAGATTGCTGAATCGCAAGAAAACGTTTGCGAACCAGCGATTTCCTTCCAACCAGCAAAGGCGTTCCGTGCTTCTTTACAAGCCTTTCGACCGTCCTTTTATCCAGCAAATTGGGCCAACTTGGCGAGTTTTGCAAGAAAGCATTTTCGGATTTAGGATTGCATGGTATCTTCATGTGAACGTTCTATCACACGATAGACAAGTTTTCGACGATCCTCTCGTCGATGATCTTTGGAATTTTGATTTACTGCTCAACTCAAAGTTTTTATGACTACAAGACGCCGTGCCCGCGAAGTTGTTCTTCAGGTCCTTTACGAAGACGACATGAATCCAACTCGAGACATGATGCTTTCAAAGCAGTTTATCGAAAGTCGTATGCTTCGAAACAAGCCTCTTATAGCCTTTGGCGAAGAATTACTCGCAGGCGTTCGTAAACGTCGCAGCGAAATCGATTCTCTGGTCGGCTTACACGCAGCGAATTGGTCCGTTAAACGTATGTCGACCATCGATCGAAACGTAATAAGGTTAGCAACCTACGAAATGGTCTTCGGGAAAGTTCCTGGTCGAGTCGTTATCAACGAAGCGATCGAACTGGCAAAGCGATATGGCCACGTAAACTCGGGTTCATTCGTCAACGGTATTCTCGATAAGATTCTACGCGAGACCAGTAGAAAAGAAGCCCACCCAGCAAGCGAATCGCCATCTACACCCTCCAGCCAAAACGCATCGGATTCCCTGGAATCTAATCAAGCAGAATCATCACCGTCAATCGCTTGATTGAAGGTATGGATCGCTGGTTAGGGGACAACAGCCGCAACATCCAAAGCATCTAGTACGCAATGTATCTCGACTGCTTGATCCATTTGACTCGTAATCCATTCGTCGGGTGCATTGCAACACGCGTCGATCATGGCAGCTTCTTGAAAGAAATCCTCACCGATCAGTTCGGCTGTTGATTTCCCTGCGTGACCATGCAGCCAATATCGTGGTTTGGCGTTGTCCCAAGGCCGAATGAAGTCGTCGCAAATCCATGAGCCTTCTGTTCCAGCAACCTCGATCCACTTACGAGAGGCGGTGTCAAATCCGCAGTCCCAATGAGCGATCGCGCCGTTAGATAGTGTTGCGAGTGCCTGAACGCTTTCCCAAACACCCATACGCTTTGAGCCAGTCACCTGCATCGACTTCACAGTTAAATCTGTGAGCCACATGGTCGCCGCAACGCAGTACCAACCCAGATCAAGCAGGCAACCACCTCCAAGCATTGGATCGACGCGATGTTCATTCTCGCGTCGAAATGCGTCGACAAATGTACAAGCCATCGTGACACGACGCACATCACCGATTTCGCCTGCGAGTATCAACTTACGAGAAGCATGAGACCGCGGATGATGCGGAAACGCAGTCGCATGAACCAGTCGTCGCCCTGTGCGAACCGCGATGGCTTGTAACTCAGACGCTTCCGTGGCGTTCAAGCAAAGCGGCTTCTCGCAAAGTACATTCTTTCCAGCAAGCAACGCTTCGGCCGAATACTCAAAATGACAACTCGGCGGCAACGCGTTATAGATCCAATCAATTCCGGGAGTTTGGATTAGCTCTCGATAGCTCCCCATCGTGAGAATCCCAATTGCCGACTCATGAAGATGTTGCCGTATAATCCACTGATGAGCTCGCTCGACCGATCGACTTGCAATCGCAACAAGCGACGAGGACTGTGATTGTGCTACAGCTTGCACCATGCGGTTGGTCACACGGCCTGTTCCCAGAAAGCCCCATCGTTGTCTCATAGAAAAGATCCTACTAAGCTTGCGGTAGTTGGTGTTTGATCGTTGAATCTAAATGTGCTGCAATCGTTGGCAATTCATAAACGGGCCCATGATTGCAACCGGGACAGCCCTTGGCGGCTCTTGCCCAATCTGCTGGTGACGAGACTGTTTGTGGCCAGAAAGGCCATGTTCGGCATTGGACTGGTCTGGCCTCGTAAACCATGCATTCGCGAGTCTTCGGGTCTAAGAAAATGCAATCGCCGTCGGAGTATTCCACCAAGCTTTGACTTGCGAGAACTTGCCTAACAAACTTTTGCTTGAAGCCCTCCACGTCGTCTTCCATGTCCATCGCAACTGCAAGGCGATCGATTTCTTCATCAGTCACCCAAACATATCCTGTCTCGGGGCCACTGCAGCAATTACCACATTGCGTACATTCAAACGCGAGTCCTGATTGATACCACGGAAACTCTATATGCTCGTCAATCACGACATAACTCCGTTGAGCTCTTGAACAGCGATTTCCAAATGGTCCAAGTCTTCACGCGTAGTCGTATGTCCGATGCTAAATCGCACCGTTCCTCCTTCAAGAAGCGTTCCGAGCTTTTCATGGATCAACGCTGCACAATGCAAACCTGATCGCACCTCGATCTCAAAAGAGCTATCCAGAATTGCGGCAAGATCGCCAACCGAAATCGAAGGAGCATTACTTCGAACACTCACAACCGGCACATACGCATCGACACTCGCATGGTGAGTTCTGCCTGCTTTATGGTCGGTATTCGAACTAAGACCAATATTCATACCATGACCAGTCTCCCAGCCATGACCAATTACGGAACAGTTTTTCCACTGGCGAAGAATTGCAAGCAGACGTCGATAGTTTTCTTCAATCACAGGATGAACCAAAAACGTTTCGCGATTGGAATTCAAACTCTCTTGATGGGATGTCTCCAACCATTTCAGACCTGCTTGCCAAGCTGCAATTGCCGGGATGTTTAAGTTACCTGCTTCCGCTTTGGCAGGCCACTCGGTGGGACCATCTAACGATTCGCTTTGAGTTCCCGAACCACCCACCCAAGGAGCATTAAGTTGAAAGGCTGCATCCTCGTTGGCGTACAACATCCCGCACCCCATGACGCCACCTGCTCCCTTGTGTCCCGGTGCAGCTAGCAGATCGATCCCAAGACCTTCGACATTGATCGGAGTATATCCTAAGGTCTGAGCCGCATCGACCAAAAACAACGTTTCACGCGAAGCCAACATTGTCCCGATTGCATCTATCGATTGAATCCGGCCTGTCACATTCGAGGCATGCGTGATAGCAACCATCCGCGTGTTTGGTTCCAGTGCCTTTTGAACATCTTCTGGATCAACCCAACCTGTCGCATCGCAGTCGACAATCGTCAATCGGATTCCAACGGTCTTACTCAGCAAGTGCAAGGGCCGAAGAACGCTATTATGTTCAACAGCGGTCGTCACAACGTGCTCGTCCTTCTTGAGCAAACCTGCAAAAGCTAAATTAAGAGCTGCCGTTCCGTTATGCACCATTGCGATCGAAGAAGCGGATTTAGCACCGATCATTCCAGCCAGCCTTCGTCGAACATCTTCGACAATCGACTGAGCCAAAACCGACGATCGATAGCTTCCACGGCCAGCCGTGATCCCGACTCGTTCTTGATAGTCCATCCAAGCCGCGTTGACTCCGGGCATTTTCGGCCAGCTTGTTGCTGCATGATCCATGTAGACGCGCCGCGCAGTCTTGCCTTGGCTACTGATCATCAGCCACCGATCCTGTGCATCGTTCGCTCGGGAGAAACAAATTCTGGCGTACCTATTCCATGGGCTGCAAATTTACTAGCCACGCATTCGCGCGCGCGTTCCACAAGCCGTTCAGGATTGAATTCACTTTGTAAAAACGGACGCAAGTCCCACTCCTCTTTTCCGAACAAACAGTTACGCATAAGTCCCTCGGCAGTCAATCGCAGGCGGTCACAAGCACCGCAAAAAGGCTGTGAGACCGAATCAATGAATCCAACAGTTCCCGATAGGTTTTGGAAGCTAAAATTCGTCGAAGGTCTGGACGGATCTTCCCGATCAAGCATCACCATGGGGCCGAACCGCTTTTTCAGAAGCGATCGTAACTCGTCGCCAGAGATCATTTGAGTCCCGTCCCAACTTCCGTCCGCATCCAGAGGCATATATTCAATAAACCTGATGGTTAACTGGCGTTCCAAAGCAAACTCAACCAATTCTGCCGCATCCTCCAAATTGATGTCGCGCAACAAAACCGCATTCAGCTTCGGCTTTAATCCTCGTTTGACTGCTGCATCGATTCCGGCGAGCACTTTCTCCAACCCATCGCGTCGTGTTAGCTTTTTAAATACAGAATCCCGAAGCGTATCCAGCGAGATGTTGATGTTCCGAAGCCCCGCATCGAATAGCTCGTCGATTTGTTCTGCCAGCAACATCGCGTTTGTCGTCAACGCAATCGACTCGACGCCAGGAACAGACGACAAAAGCTTAACGAGCGTTTCAACTTTCGCTCGCACGAGTGGCTCACCACCCGTTAAACGCAGTCGCGTAATGCCGACTGGCACCAACGCTTGTACTAGCCTCTCAATCTGCTCGTAGGTCAGTAATTGGCTGCGTGGTAAGAACTGGACCAGGCCCGCAGGCATACAGTACTGACAGCGAATGTTGCAACGATCGGTGACACTAATTCGCAAAGAGCGATGCGTGCGTTGAAATGAATCGACAAGCGGATTATTGATAGTTGGAAGCGGTATGGATTGCATGTTATTGCGGCGATGGCCGCGGGTGTAGCCATTGTGGCGGTTGGTCCTTGGGCGAGTGATCTCGCTTCCAGATGGGAACGTCTGCCTTCAGCCGTTCCATGATCCATTCTCCAGCTGCAAAAGACTCCTTCCGATGAGGCGAAGCTACGACCACAGCGACGCTCGCTTCACCGACCGCAACGCGTCCCAAGCGATGAACAATCTCGACCCATTCTAGCCCCCAACGCTTCAATGCGTCAGATGCAATTCCACCAAGTCCGTGAATCGCCATTTCTCCGTACGCTTCATAGAACAAAGACTCCGTCTCATCTTCTCCTGTCCACTGCCGCGTGGTCCCCAAGAACAACAACACCGAACCACAACTCGGTCGATTCGCCCGTTCCAGCATTGCCGACGAAACAATTTTACAATCAACCAGGCTCACCAAAATGCGGCTAGGATCGATGATTGAGGAGCTAGAATCTTGCAAAATTGGAGTCACTTCAAAGCGATGGCAGGAGCACTTTAGATGCAATGTGCCTTGTTAATTTCCGTAAACGTTGTCAGTATTGTATTCGAGTAATCATTTTAAGGAATCCAAGTAAGCGACGACTCGGGGCCGATTCTTCTCGAGATAACCAAGGCTTGCGATGATCGCCACTCCAATGGCGATCCCAAAGGCCCACCATGGCCATACTTGGTCAATTGCTTGCTGAGCATGCCAAACCATCCCAAGTAAAGCGATGAAGATAAATGCCGATCCGCAGTAGAGAAACGCACGAACTCGTGTAAGAAACCCCGCCACCATTCCAATCACGGAAATCAATAGCAACACAAGTGGCGGCCAAAACTGTCCATCAAAAGCTCGGATCATCATCTCTGCGGTACTACTTAAATACGCCACGAGTATCGCGATGTACCGAGTCGCTGTGACGGCAGCTTCCGTTAGCCGATTTTGATTCCATTCAACGAATCCTAAGCTCGCGATGGCTGGTGGTAAGAGCCAGAACTGTGGATGCTCAAAGAATTGCAAGTTCGGTTGGCTTTGCAATAAAGTCCAGAAAGCCATCAGCGTTAAACACGCAGATAAAAACCGAAACCCAATCGAGCGGCTTATCCAACTGTGCAGTCCATACAAACCGCCAGCAATCAATAGCAGCAAGCTATACGACTCTAGTCTGTCCCAACCAAAGCTGTTGTAGAGCCCTGGCCCAAACTTCGATCCCCAGATACCTGCCAGTGGAATCACAGGAAGCAACAGAGCGCTGCGGGTGATTGGATCTGTAAGAATTTCTAGTTTGGTTTTAGAGAGCGTTTGACCAACCGCGAGACTTGTCATCGCAATAGCGAACAGGATGACAGGCCACCAATTGGCCAATACGCCAGAGAACAAATACGGGAAGCAAAGGTAAATCGAAGCTACCGCACCAACCAAGCTAGCTTCAGCGAAGTAAACCAGCATCTTACGACTGCCCCGCGTCAACCGCGAATCGATCCCAAGCGGAAAGGCGGCCGACTGGACACATCTCCAAAATATCGCGACCCATCCTAGGATAAGAAACGTTTTGTTCATACCGCTGGCAGTTGCGATGTCGTCACGTGAACTCCTAGGCAACGAGTACCCAATTAGCAAGACTCCAGCCACCATCGCGATCGCGATCACCGCCCAACTAAAAAGAAACAACGCATCCAGCCAGCGACGTGTAGTAGACTTCTCGTCTTCGTTCGCAATCAATTCTGGGTTGTCCGATTTGAAGCTTTCGTTCGCAGCGAAGTAAAGCCCAGCTCCCCAATATCCCCACGAGATCGACACGCCAGCCACAAGCAAACGTTGAAAGAACAACCAGTTTTCAGATGGTCCGTGAGCCAACCACGACACGGGTGCCGAAGCGATTGCAAACAAGAATATTGCCCCCGAAAGTAAAGCCAGTCCCGTTCGTTGCCATGCGATTTGGTTCTCCCTGCCCACAACCGACAAGATACTCGTTGCAATCAGTAACGGAAGTAGCGACGCCAATTTACGAACTTCTGGTGCATCGCTAGCAAGGACCAACCAAATCGTCGGTAACATCAATAATGCTCCTAGGATGCAATGCAACCTAGGCATCCAAATTTGCACGAACGCGATCTCTCGATGAAACGCTTCCCCTTGCTCGTCCGTTGAAGCTCTGAGCCATCGACCTCTTGATGAACTTGCTTCACGCAATGCAAACGCCATAGCACTCGTGCCGGTAGCAATGGAAGCTGTCCATATCAACCAGCTAATTTCACGCGGAAGTTGAAGGTTCGCACACACGATCAACGCGATCGTCGAAACAAGTGACAAAGACGAAGCGTAAATCGATGCAAACTGCACCCAGGTAATTGGTCGGAAGAGTCGAAGCAAGCTCAAGCCGAATGCGAACGCTGCTAACAAGCCGATCGGTAACCCATTTTGTGACGCTTGACCAATAATCTTAGGGCTTGCGTAAACCCAAACCGCCGCCAAGCCCAATGACAAGACAGGGATATGTAAACTTACCGAACTATCAACGTGTCGAGCACCCGTATATTGATCAAAAACTTTTGCGAGCTTAGACGCGTTCTCGTCATGCTTGCGGTCGAACCAAAGGCGAAGTAGGACGCTTAAATAACCAACGAAAATCGGTCCGGCCATCGCAATCCATATGTCATCCAGTGGCGAATTCCTTCGCACGCCAAATCCAATCGCCATAAATACAGCTGCCGACGCAATAACGGCAGCAACATGCCCGCGCCAAGATTGACCGGATAAAACTCCGCTGATTGCAGCGAGCACGGCAAGCACGCTCAATTGCCCGGTCGACCACCATACATTGGGATCGCTAACAGAACTTATAAAGCTCAACACACCACAAGCGATCGCAATGAAAACCCAGAGTTGCTGCGCTGCAAATGAAGTTCGCGAAACCTCAATCGGTCGAAGCCACCGAAGCGTCAGGCCTATCAAAAGAGCAACAAGCCAAAGCGTAACTAAACTTCGATAAGGCTCAAAATCTCTTGCTCCTGCAAACTGCCAATTCGGGAACTGCACCAGTAGATTCGCATAAACGCAACTGGCAAGTGGCGCTAACAACCCAAGTCCCACGGCTAGAAGCCCGAACTTGCTAGCACCTTGCCCAACAAGCGAAATAACTGCGATCGACAAAGCAGCAACGTAAACCGCGATCGACCAACCGCTCCCCAGATCGCTCAATGCAGGAAAAATTGCTTCTGGATAACAAATGACAACCAAAGCCGAACCCATCGACAAAACAACCAACACTCCTATCGCCAAATTGGATAAGGTACTGATCGATTCTTCGGCTCGCTTCCATCGCCCACCTTTCGCGGATTTGCTTAGCAATGTGCGAAGGGACGTTTGCGGACTGAGCATTTTGAGCGTCGCGAAGTTCTTGAAAAAACAACAAGCGATTGTCAACCATGAAATCGCCCCGAGTGCAAAACCGAAAACTTGGAGAAACCGAATACACAGCGTCACCGACGGCCCAGATAAATATGAATCAGTAAACTCTAAATCATCCTCAGCGTGATTCACCATGAGAATCAACGAGATACCAAACGTCGCAGCACTCAAAGCCAACAGCAAGCCAAGCGTCGTCATCGCCACTTGCGAACTGCACAACCAAACGCTTCGAATCCATCGAAGGACAATAACCGACATCCAGGGTCCAAACCAAATCAGCGTTTCTTCCAATGGCGAGTAACCTTCGGGCAATCGAAGATTTCCAATCAATGCAGCAGTCGCACCAACAATCGTCAGCAGAACCAGAACCAGCCCAAGAGAGTACCGAAAGTTTCGGAGCCCACCAATGAAATCAATTTCCTTTTCTGTTTGATTCGTTGCTGGATCAATAGGACCAATGAATTCTTCCCAAGCATTTTCCGAAATTTCACGCCACTTCAGAACACATAACGGGATAATCTCCGACAAGATAATCGAAACAGCGAGAACCCAAAGAATTGCCGGAAACGACCATAGACTTGCCAACCAAGCCGATATACCAAGTGCCATAACCAACGGAAGCGAGTTCAAAAGAGTCCAATCCAACGCACTCGCGCGACGCCGAAATAAATGCACAACCATCACGCCGTGGGATGCCAAAGCGACTACAACGCGTTAAAGACCCAACCTCCAATTCCTGACACAACACGAGTATTGAGTGCCGCTTGTCCTCGGATACTTGAAAGTGCATGAAAGTAACCTGGCCAGAACAGTACCCCCATCAACACCAACACCGTCCCGACAACAACCACAGGTACCGAGAACCCAGGACTCAACGCCTCCGAAGTCGAACCTGTTGAGCTAGCCGAACCAATAACACGCAAGTAATCGCAAACGATCGAGACCATTACAGCAATAACGGAGACAATCGACGCAACTCCGACCGGTCCAAGCGATTCATACCATTGAAGCTGAAGTTGCATGGACCAAAACAAAACCGAAAGCCAAGCGATTGCTGCAAGGATAAGTAGCTCGCGAAGGGCCTCGCTTCGTAGTACTCGCCACGCACAAAGCAGGACCAGCGGAAGGGTCCAACCATACTGAACCGCATACTTCATTTCCCAAATCGGTACGGGAAGCCATAACACAAACGTCGATACGCCAATCAAGACTAAAGCACCGCTAGTCAACATATTCTGAACGTTTGCAGTAATCGGCGACTGCAAATCGATGTGAAGCGATTTGTGTCTTCTGCTAAGTACAACCGCAATCAATCCCCACGCGACCGCTAGCAACGCTAGCCCGATCGCCCATGCATATCCCGGTCTTGCTTCGCTAAGCCAGTTTGCCAGAATCGGACTCGAATGAAAAATACGGATGATTCCAATCAAGCCCAATATTTGCCCCGTGATGCAAAGACAAGTGATCGCGAACGAGTTCTTATTGAGCGATTGATCACCCAGCCCAAATCGCATGGAGCGTTCCTGCCATGCGATCGCAGCGATAATCGCCAACAATCCATAAGCGAGAACAAAAATTGCCGCCCAGTCACCGCCATAGGGAGTCAAACCCCAAGGAACCAGGCACGCAACAAGCGACAAGATTGCACTCACTAAAAAAAGAAACGCTCCAGCGATCAGTGATGCGTTGCTTAGGATTGCTTCGATCTTGCGAAGATCAAACCAACGACGTTTGGGAGCTGCAAATGCCCACGTCTGAGCCTCTCGTCGATGAAAAATCACAAATGGTAAGTGATGAATGACTTGCCAAACGCATCCTATCAGGAGCCCGACGAAGCCGACAATCGTAACGCTAGTCACACGTCCGCGAGAGATCCAATCAACCGCGACCAAGTTAGAATCCGCTCCTCCAAGCGACTCGATGAACAAAGCTACCGACGTGAGAAAAGCGATCCAACTTGCGATTAAACTCCATCCAACTCGTAGCGCAACACCCTGCGTAAACCATAAAGCACCTACGACAACCAACATCGCAAAAAGTGACACTCGTAAGTCGCAACCCTGCCACGCCACCACAGCGAGCCCAACCACCGCGAACACGGCCGCTAACCATGACATAATAGCAAGAGTACTTCCACCCACTGACTTTGAGTGATCACGATTAAACAGCATCGCTTCAGTACTGTCTGCTTTCAAGTTACGGTTCAATAGCTCCTGACAATGGGACCATCCCCAAGAAGCCAAAACACTCAACGCTCCCGCAACCGGAATCCAAAGCCCTGTAAGCATTGCTGCATTCGACTTCCATTGAAGGAATGCAAAACTGATAGCAACACTCATCGCGAACGTTGCCTGTGTCATGATCCCTAATGATCGCCGAATAACAGAGTCGTTGATGCTCTTACTGTCCAGAACACTCCGACCGATCGATTGCGTGACGATCGAAGAAGCAAAAACAACTGGTAACAGTATCCAACAAGCAAACGCGATTGCTTGGTTGGGCGATGCTTCTATGACGGTCTGACCAACCCAGTAAGAAGCGACCAACGATAAACTCGCGAGCACGGTCAGGATTGTCAACGACGGCCATCGACCACCATAGAGCGACTGCGAAGCCGTTTTCGCAAGCCACCCATAAACAACCAATCCGACCACGATCATGCCTCCCACCGTGACCGTAAACACGGGTGGCTCTCCGTCGCGTCGAACCAAAAGGATACTCACCAAAACCGACAATGGAATGAGCATCAATCCAATGTGCAGGATTCCGCGTGAGGTGCTACGCAGCTTCCATTGCTTCAGCGTGTACTGACCTGCCGCATGAACAGCAACTGTTGCTAACATGAAGACCACCGACGGGAAAAAGCGATTCGTTTTCGACAGCGTGCTCCATAAACTAATCACCAGTCCAACCGAGCAAACAACAATCAATGCAGCGCTGACCAACTCAATCCAACGAATGTTTGATCGTTCCATAAACGACTGAAGTAAATTCGTCTTCAATCGTCCCGTATTCTTTGGAGCCGGTTCAATTTGCTTGTCTTCCGAATAATCTGCATCCAAAGCATGCACTGGTGCCAACCTGGATCTCGGCGTCGAAATCGACTCGGCAGGAAGCATTGGAGTGGGAAGCGACGGTTTCGGAATCGATTTCCACTCGGGCTCGATTTCTGGCTCGTTCTCAGTCGCCCTGGCAACCATGACTCCAATCGGATTTGACGAGTCCGCTTGGGAAACTGGAGGTTGAGAAACAACTTCCGGGTCCGCCGCTTTCGAGAAATTGGCTATCGAAGCATTCGCTATCGAGTCTGCTGCTTTCGCCTGTGCCGCCGTCTTTGGTTCGATGCGTTCCTTCAAATTGGCGAGCAAATCGACCAGCATTTGGCGTTGGGATGGCTCAAGCCACCCTTGAATAACGGAATAATCCAGAAGTCGATAAGCACCTTTGAGATCGCTTGCCGGGTTGAGTGCTTCAAACTTTACCGGTCTGGGCTGAACTTCTCGCCGGATATCAGCAGCCTCTCGAAATCCCCCCAAGCACCATCGCCCAATCTTCCAAATTAAATGACCAGTACCCGCCCAAAAGAAGATAAAAATCAGCAGCCCAATGATGCCCCAACCGATTTCCATGATGTCACTTTAAACTAGCGTGCGTCTCAAATAAGCGGAGTCTAACACCAGGCATTCATTGCCTCCTCGGTACCGACGATTCATGTTAGTCTAAATCAGTTTTTTCATAAGGCGAAGGTCCTACACGAGCCAAAATCACAATCAAGAAGGTTGCCAAAGGGCCGAAGACGAGCGACGCAATCCACCAAAGTAAACCACTCCGGTTTTTGCTTTGCGCCAGTCCCGCATTGATCAAAGACAACGTTCCCCAACCAACAAAGAATTGAGCTTGATCGTTCATTGATTTGACTCCAGAAAGATGTATCTAGGTAATTTCACAATTCTAGCCTAAACGATCGCGTTGATGACGATTCCAACCCATCTCTCGGGTCGTTATCGGAGAATACAACTACTGCATTTCCTCATGCTCCTGGATAGTAAAATCGTTAGCGACGGGCAAGCAATCGATGCTTTGTTTACGCATCCGCGACACCTTCGCACCAGTAGCACGGTAGGCTTCGGCGACTTTGTGCTTGGTGAAACTGGCCGCGCTGGAGTTTGCCATACCCATTTCTCTAGCTTCTGCGAACACGTCTTGGTCGGCACCTAGGAACGTAAAATGCCAACCGTACCTTTCTTGCTGGAGCTGGATCATTTTTTTGATGTCTGCTTTCGAGAACTCTTTGCTAGAGTTCTCTTCGCCGTCGGTCATCACCACAAATACAACCAAACCCGGTCGATCCTGCTCGGCCATCAAAGCGAGTCGTTGTCCCGTTTCGTTCATTGCTCGTCCGACAGCATCTAGCAATGCGGTACTACCTCGTGGAACCAGCTTGTAACCAACCGCTTGCGATACCGGAACTCCTTTGTGAAGAAACTCGTACTCGGTATCAAACTGCACCAAGGTCAATAGTGCTTCTCCCGATTCTTTGGCCTGGCCTTCAATAAACGCATTCACACCTCCTTCGGCATCGTCGCGGATCGACTGCATAGAACCACTGCGGTCCACAACCAAAGTGATGTCCGTTAAATCATTCCTCATAGCAAAACCCCTCGTAAAAAGAAAACCGTGGGAGCCAAATTTCATCAGATCAATATCTCATCGGTTGTGACACGTTTGGTCACTGCGATGATAAAAATCCGGAAAAGAATCGAGAACTATAATCGCCATTTCTATCAAATTTTTGATTAATTTGATTACGTAGGCTACCGACAAGACAGCGCTGAATTTGCTTCTGCGTTACCAGAGTTTTGTACGTCAGAATTTTGTGAGTCAGGCTTTTTTGGGGATGGCTTCTACTTAATGGCTTAACTAGTTTTTGATTTCAACAGGTGGCGTGAGCGCGGGCGTGTCACTTTCACCTGCGCTAGGTAAAGGCTTCGCGTTTAATTCAACTAGCTCTTTCCAACGTGCAAGAACCGCGTCTCGTTTTGAATTGTCGGCTACAGGAAGTGCGAGGGTGGTTGCTGCGAAGCCACGGTAGGGATGCCATTGTGCTCTCGGATAATACTTTGTTACGTCTTCGCTCAACGCCTTTAAGCCAGCCGCCAGAGCCAAGTCCCGATACTGAGCTTGGACGTCTTCGATTTTGGGAGTTATCGGTGATTGGGGATCAATGGCTTCGATGCGAGGGACTCCAAAAGGCGCAGGAATCTGTCGCATTGATGTGTTCGTCGAGACCGGAAACACTGGTGTGAGTCCACGATCGTCGGTGGTCCATGGTTCAATCGACGGAAGGTCCTCTGTTGCCGCAAATCGCATCATGCAAGCCATCGATATCTCGAACAAGTCGGGCCCAACGTTTTTATCCGCAAGGTGCTTTTTTGCTACGTCTTTACCTTCCTCTAATCCAAGCTCCATGCACGTGATCATGATCATCTGCGGTTCCGAGGTCGCCGTTTTCATCCATTCCCGAAAGAGTGCTTTGAGCGGTGTTCCAAGAGCCGTGCCTTGAACTTCCTGAGGAAACGGCGTTCGTCGAGTCAGTGTCGAAGTAGTGAGTTCTATGTCTCGAGGCACATTCATATTGCGTTTACTAAGTTGGACACTTGCAAACATCAGTGTCACCACATCTCCGAGCCTCGTTTCCTCGCCTGATCGAAGCGCCGTAAGAACATCACGTCCAAGTTTTTCGGTCTGAGTAAGAAGGACATCGTTCCTTCCCAAAACTTCTCGTCCTACTTTCCCGGTCTTGTTAAGGAGAATGTCGTTATCTGCGAAGTCATCTTCGGCGAAGCTGGGATGCGCTTCGATCATCTCTTTGAAGAGTCGCTTTGAGAGCCTGCCAGGTCCAACGATCTCAGAAAAGCTGGGCCAGTTATCGAGTCCGTACGTTTTGTTCGGGTCCGATTCTCGAAGAAACTGATCTACGCGTTTACCGAGATCATCATTTTCAATCGCAATTGCTAGGCTCGCGCAGCGTGCCCGCACCTCCGGTTCGTCTGATTCGGTAACGGATCGCTTGACCAACGGAAGGGCGAGACTCCCCGATCTGTAGAGGTGATCCGCAGCCGCCTCTCGCAAGTCAGTAGACGGGGAACCAAGGTCGCGGATCCAGCTTTGAATGGCCGCGGGATCTGGCTCGCGAGCATCCAACGCGGCTGTGGATTGGCTATCTTGCCCAAACGCTGGCTGCGGTTGACCGGCTGCGCCTACAAGTACGATAACGGAGCAAACTACGGCAGCGATTGCCAACTGCTTCGAATTCTGGTGGGGTATGTTTCTCGGCATAAGTTCGCTCGGGAGTAACAGTTTTGTAATGAACGGCTTCAACGTTAATAAAGTAGTACTTTTTACGAGCTGGAAAACGCATGGTAACGCTGTCGAGAAAACAAACGTTAGGCAGCCCGATAATCGATTCGAGTTTCAGCTCGCTAAGCTCCAGGGCAGGTCGCCGAACTGGAGATTGTCTTGGCGTATTTACGCACCGACAGTTGAATATTGCCAGGGCGTGGGGTACACTTCTAGTATACGGGATTTGCGGCCGCTTGCAGCCAAACACTGCTAAAGAGCCATCGGACTTTGCCAAAATCGAGCGTCTTGAATCGAAGATGAAGAGAATAGGCAATGGATGAGTGAGAAAGACCGATTCAATTCGAGCCTTTGAATACAACCGATAGCTTTGCGAAACCGCATTCTCGAATCTGCCAAACTTGTTCGGCAGAAGCAAGAGTGCGGTTTTTTATTGATGCTTCTTATTGCAAAGACTTGATTGTAAAGTTCTGAACACGATGCAGACTCAAAAGGTTGAACAAACTATCGACGACACACCAGCTCCACTTCGGGTCGCCGGCCCGAGTACACAATGCGTCCACGCGGGTGAAGCTCGCCAAAAAATGGCTGATGCGATTACCGACGCGATTTGTTGCAGCAGTACTTACACGTTCGAGTCGACTAAGAGTGTCATCGACTTTATCGAACAGAAGCAACCCCGCGAAGAGTACGGAAGATACGGCAGCCCAAATGAAAAAGTAGTGGAGCGGAAACTCGCAGCGCTGGACAACGGGGAAGATGCAATCGTTTTCGCAAGTGGTATGGCTGCGGCGGTCGGCCTGTACATGGCCAAGCTGAATGCAGGGGACGAAATCGTTTTCTTTGACCAATGCTACCATCGCAGTCGCGAGTTCTGCTCGAAGCATCTCGCTCGATTCGGAGTGGTGACTCGCCAAGTACCTACCGGTGACTTCAACGCGATGGAAGCAGCGATAAACTCCAAGACGAAAATGCTGGTGAGTGAATCTCCTACCAATCCACACTTAACCGTGATCGACTTGGAGCAATTCGCAGCACTTGGCAAAGAGCACAAAGTCGAAACGATGATCGATGCAACGCTCGCGAGCCCCTACAACATACGACCGCTTGACTACGGAGTCGACTACGTCTGGCATTCATGCACAAAGTATCTCGGCGGTCACAATGACTTGCTTGCCGGTTCGATTGTTGGCTCCAAGGAAAAGCTGGAATCGGTTCGCAATCTTCGCGGAATCATGGGTGGTATCAATTCGGCCCACAACCTTTACCTCCTCGAACGTGGCTTGAAAACGTTTGCGCTACGAATGGAACGTCACAACCAGAATGGACAAGCGATCGCAGACTTCCTTGCGAAGCACCCTCGCATCGAGCACGTTTACTATCCCGGACTCTCGTCGCATCCAACTCACGATGTGGCAAAGCGAACCATGCGTGGATTCGGTGGCTTGATCACTTTCTTAATCAAGGATGCTGACTGGAGAAAGACGGCAGACGTTGTCGATGCTTGTCGAATCGCGAGAATCGGTCCAAGTCTCGGCGGCGTCGAATCGCTGATCGAGCAACCGCTGGTGATGAGCTACTTCAACTATCCTCCAGAGCAACGAGCTCAATTCGGGATTCCGGACAACATGATTCGCATGGCTTGCGGTATCGAAGACACACAAGATTTGATTGATGACCTCGCACAAGCATTAGACTCATGAAATTTCGAACGCGTTCCATTCACGTCGGTGCTGAACCGGATCCAGCAACCGGCGCGGTTGTTCCACCGATCCACACCGCGACGACATTTATCCAACCTGGAGCAGGCGAGTGGGGCAAGTTCGATTACTCCCGATCAGGCTCGCCGACCCGCAATCAAGTTGAAAAGACTATCGCATCGCTGGAAGGTGGTGTCGGAGCGTTGCTTTACGCATCAGGCATGGCAGCAACCCACGGCGCGATGATGTTGCTCAAGGCTGGTGATCACGTTGTGGCCGGTAGCGACATCTATGGCGGGACCTATCGATTACTGCACAAGATTTTGAATCGATCCGGTATCGACGTGACGCTCGCTCCAGCACACGACACGCAAGCATTTCAAGCCGCCTTTCAGGCAAACACCAAGATGGCTTGGATTGAGACGATTGGTAATCCGTTGATGACGATTCCAGACATCCGCGCGATCGCTGATTATTCACACAGCAGAAACGCACTCCTAGGTATCGACAACACGTTTGCAACCCCATCGCTAGTCAGACCGCTCGAGTGGGGAGCCGATATTGTCATGCACTCCGCGACAAAATACCTTGGAGGCCACAGCGATTGCCTCTCGGGAGCATTAGTCGTGGGCGATGAACAACTTTTCAAGGATCTTTACTTTACGCAGAACGCAACCGGAGCTGTGCTCGGTCCGTTCGAATCGTTTTTGCTCGGTCGAGGAATCAAGACGCTCGACTTGCGAGTTCGCGAACAAAGTCGATCGGCTATGCTTATCGCTCGATGGCTTGAACAGCATCCCAAAATCAAACGAGTGCTATACCCCGGCTTGGAAGGGCATCCTGGTCATGAGCTTGCCAAGAAACAAATGGCAGGCGTCTACGGAGCGATGATCACATTCGAAGTCGATGGGGACTTGGAAGCAACCAAACGAGTTTGCCAAGCAACTAAGCTATTCGGACTGGCAGTAAGCCTGGGTGCCGTCGAGTCGCTCATCGAGCAGCCAGCAACCATGTCGCATGCGAGCTACGCAGCGTCCGACAAAGCGCGATTCGGGATCACCGATGGACTGATTCGAATTTCGATCGGTTTGGAAGACCCAGAAGATCTTCAAGCGGACTTGATGCAAGCGATCGATGCAGGGATAGCATAACACGACCGGTAAACCCGGACGGCTTTCGCCAACCTGTGAGCTCGCCGTTTTGACGCCAATCAAGTGGCACGATGAATTCTGAGCCGCTGGCCATAGCCGCGTCTTTGTACGTTCCTGCACAAGCGGTTTGTCATAGCCTTTTGAACTCGGCTAATGCCCGAGGCTCAATACGTGGCTCAATACGTGGCTCAACGCCCTGGACGTCGATCCTTGGTCGCTAGCCCCGAGGCTCAATTGAATGCTCTGGCATTAGCATGCACTAATTTCGATTATGCAAATCTTTGCAAATCGCCCTTGTTCTCCAGTGTGAAGTCTCGCTAAAACCGTGGAAGTAAGTTTCCTTTTCCGGCTCTTTCGTCGCTTCCAACGACCGAATTACTATGTTCAACGCCTCCGAAACCATCGCGATGCAAGTCGCCGCTGTAGAACAATGGCACAAGTCTGACTACTTGAACACATGTTCCAGTTGGCTAGAAATTGCATGCCAGCAGCACCGATACAACTACGATCTGTGGCATCAAGAAGATATCGCGAGAAGCCCTGACGTCAGCGACAGCGAGATAACGACCGTCAAGCGTGCGATCGACAAGCTCAACCAACAACGAAACGACTGGATTGAGAAGCTGGACGATTGGCTCACCGCGTATCTCGAAGAAAAACAAATCACTCTTGTTGCAAATGCGACTCAAAACTCGGAGACCCCCGGATCCATGATCGATCGATTGTCGATTATTGCAATCCGAATCTACCATCTAGATGAACAACTCGATCGCCCCGACATCGATGATGCGCATCGCGATAAAGTGCTTACACGCTCCGCAATATGTCGAGTTCAACAGAGCGAGTTAGGTCAATGTTTGGATACCGCTATCAAAGAAATACTTTCTGGCGTGAAACGACATCGGACTTATCGGCAATTTAAAATGTACAACGATCCAAGCTTGAATCCGTATCTTTATCGTCGGCAATCGACTACCGCGAAACGTGCTTGCTAGATCACATTTTGTCTGTGGGTTGATCGTGAGCCACTTAAGCTATCACGATATCCAGAGACATGAGTTCAGCTACCGAAAAAATCCCACGCTACTTCAAGGATGAAATGCTATGCGAAAGATTGCTATTCTGAATCAAAAGGGTGGTGTTGGAAAAACGACCACGTCTGTGAATCTTGCTGCTGCTTTGGCGAACGCCGGGCAGCGTGTTTGTTTGATCGATTTAGACCCCCAATCGCACGCGTCTCTGCATTTGGGAATGTCTACGCATCAAGGCGAACCGAGTATGTACGACGTTCTGTGCGATAATGCTTCGTTGGCGGATGCGCGCAAGTGGGTCCATCCTCACCTTGCTGTCGTGCCAGGAAGCTTGGATTTGGCTGCTGCTGAAATAGAGCTAGCGGGCGAAGTTGGTCGCGAGATGATTCTGAAGGATCGATTAGAGATCGATACGGAAGAATTCGACTTTATGCTCCTGGACTGCCCACCGTCGCTGAATGTCCTGACGCTCAATGCGTTGACGGCTGTGGACGAAGTTTTCCTCCCGCTGCAGCCTCACTTCCTCGCATTGCACGGCTTGAGTAAGCTGCTCCGTACAATTGATTTAGTAGCGAAACGACTGAACCCAACGCTTCGGCTATCGGGGATTGTGCTGTGCATGTACGAATCATCAACCAGGTTGGCAGCTGAAGTTTCGCGAGATGTTCAAGAGTTCCTAACGCTTCAGTCCTCGCAGTCGGGAGTGTGGGCGGGTGCCAAATTCTTCCAAACAAAAATTCGACGTAACATCCGTCTGGCGGAAGCTCCCAGCTTTGGCCTGTCGATCTTCAATTACGCTCCCAACTCGCACGGAGCGGAAGACTACTTTTCTCTCGCTTGTGAAGTCTTAGGCCATGACGCGCCGGAGCCAAGAGGTAAACTATACGAAGTAGAATCCCTCACTCCTGTTGCAAGTATCTCATGACAACTCGCGTTTTAGTTACCGGTTACGGTGGCTTTCTCGGAAGCCATATCTGTCGGCAGCTAACACGCCAAGGCTATCGAGTTCATGGAATCGCCCGGCACGATTATCCAGAGCTTCGACAAATCGGCGTTCAAGCAATTGTCGGCGACGTAACGAATGCAATGCAGTGTCGTGACGCAGTCGAAGGAATGGACGCGGTGATTCACACTGCTGCTCTAGCCGGTGTGTGGGGAAAACGATCCGATTTCGAATCGATTAACGTTACCGCGACAAGCAACCTTATCAGCGCGGCCAAGGAGTGTGGTGTTCGCGCGTTTGTTCATTGCAGTAGCCCCAGCGTTACCTTCGACGGAACGCCACAATCCGGCATCGATGAATCGGTAAGCTATCCGCAAACATGGCTTTGCGATTATCCTCGTACAAAAGCCATCTCTGAACAGCAAGTACTCGCCTCGAACGACCCCAAGAATATGCTGACCGTTGCGTTGAGGCCCCATTTGATTTGGGGGGAAGGCGATCCCCATCTTATGCCACGACTCATTCAACGTTGTCGACAAGGGCGGCTACGACGAGTTGGAGATGGATCTAATTTGATGGACACAGTCCATGTGTCCAGTGCCGCCGACGCGCATGTTATTGCGATGAAAAAACTATTGGACAACGATCTTGGTGCTGCTGGTCGAGCGTACTTTATCACCGACGGCGAACCGATTGCATGTTGGACTTGGGTTTCTCAAATACTTACCGCAGCAAAATTGGTCGTACCTAACAAGCAGATTTCATTGAAGAGTGCTTACCGAATTGGAGCGATTTTAGAGACCATTTATCGCACTGGGAGAATTCGCTCTGAGCCTCCCATGACACGATTCGTAGCTCTTCAGTTAGGGGTCGATCATTATTTTTCGATTCAATCAGCACGAGATCGACTAGGATATAATCCACAACTCAACCGACTCCAAGAGTTGGAACGCATAAGTCCCTGGCTGCAACAGGTTGCCGCTAGTTCGATATAACCCGGAACGGACAGTCTACGATGCAATTTCTCTCCAATCGCTTCGCAACCCGCACTCAATCCCTGCTTCTCATTTTTCTTTTAGCTTCGCTTGTCGATTCGGTTTGCACACGACAAGCCGATGCACAAGAGAAAGGCAAACGCGCTCCCTACGGAACTTATCTCGGTCGGCGGATTGCCCCCGCGATGACTCATCTTGCAGCCAATTGGCTTATCCGAGGTGAACGCGAATCGGAAGAGAATCCCACCAAACTCTTGAACCAACTCGATTTAAAGCCAGGGATGATCGTCTGCGATATGGGATGTGGTAACGGGTTCTACTCGTTAAAAATGGCCCAAGCGGTTGCTCCCAATGGTCGTGTCTTGGCTGTCGATATTCAACCGGAGATGCTGCAACTGCTGAGCCGCCGATCGATAGAAGCCAAAGTCGATAACATCGATATGATCCTTGGGACGACCACTGACCCAAAGCTTCCGGATAATGAAATTGATTTGCTGCTGATGGTCGATGTCTATCACGAATTCTCAGACCCTGAAGCGATGCTGAAAAAGATTCGCAAGTCCCTCAAGCCGACAGGACGCATTGCACTCGCTGAATTTCGCGAAGAGGACGCCTCGGTTCCAATCAAACCCGAACATAAGATGAGCAAGAAACAAATTCTTAAAGAGTATGAAGCCAACGGATTCCAATTACTATCGGAATACGACGGTCTTCCTTGGCAACACTTGATGTTTCTAGGGCCCAAAGAATAAACAAAAAGGACAACGTCAGGCTACATGACCCACAAGAAACGAAGCTACACCAAAACGTCGATTAAGTTCATTAGCGGATCTATCCTGCTGTGGCTGGTTGTTGCCTACCTAGTCGCCCCTATTGCCTGGTTCGAATTACTGCGGAGCGATCCATCCAATGACGATTCGCCTCGGATCACTCACACCAGCGATCATCATCCCGGTGATCCGATTAATGTGGCGCTCATCGGCACCGCAACGCAAATTCAGGAAATCATGAAGGCAGCCAAATGGTTCCCTGCACAAGCACTGGGCCTTGAAAGCGACTTGAAGATTGCAGCCGATACGATTCTTTCACGCCCCGACGAATCGGCACCCGTAAGCAGTCTCTATCTCTTCGGACGAAAAGAAGACCTCGCTTTTGAACAGCCCGTTGGCGATAACCCTCGACATCGACATCACGTTCGATTCTGGAAGACCGATAAGCTTAGCGATGATGGTCGCCCCCGATGGATCGGATCGGCTGTCTACGACAAGCGAGTTGGACTTAGCAGGACAACAGGTCAAATCACTCACGTGACCGACGCAGATGTTGATACCGAACGAAACTATCTCTTCGATTGCCTGGAAAAGTCAGAGCAACTTAAAGCACAGTCGATCGTAAAAGGATTTCACGCAACGCTCCAAGGATTTAACGGAGGCGGAGATCCGTGGCGCACAGACGGCGATCTGTATGTCGGCGCGATTCTAAACAATTAAAATCCGTCTCGAGCATAAAAAACTCAACTTTTCCAACGTTTTTTAATGGCCAATTGATTGCCAATGTTTTTTGCGGCAGTTGCTCCAGTAAAAAAAAGGCATCTAACCGGGCCTTTATGCGTATCAAGGGCGACAAAAGCACCCTTTAGCCAGCAAACCTAGATAGATAGACTTTCAGCGGCGTATTCTCTACCCAAGCCGCACAAAACCTTATTTAAACCTTCATCGAAAAATCGTTGCAACCCGATTTTTCGTCGTTATTCTAACACATGAATCATTGCAACAGAAAATAGTCAAGCGGTACTTCCTTATCAATCGCGCGGTTGGTCAGTACGGCAACGACATCGAGTTTATGTACTTGAGTAGTTTTTTGAGGAGAGTTTCTTATGTTGAAGAAGTTCATTTTTGGTTGCGTTACAACGTTGGCGGTGAGTTGCCAAAGCTGGGGGGCTATTGTGTTCACCGAATCGTTTACCTACCCCGATGGACCGTTAGTTACAAGACCCGGAACCCCGTGGATAACAAGTTCTGGAACCGCGAACGAACAAAACGTCGTTTCCAATGAGCTTTTTCTCAACGACAACGAAACGGAAGATACTCGAGCTAATTTCGTTGATTCAAGTTCCGCGTTGGCAACCTTCCAACTTCGCATGGATCCTTTAGATCTCCCGGGTACCGGAGGCTACTTCGCACACTTGATCGGGGATACAGATTTCATAGGGGCGCCTAGCGATTTTATAGCGCGTCTCTATGTCCGCCAACCGACAATCCCAGCAGCGGGCGAATATCAAATCGGCGTCGGGAACACAACGGGCACGGTTGGAAGTGCCGTTTACTTAACAACGAACCTTGTTGCTGGTACGGTGTATGACGTGACTTTAGGCTTTACTACGGGCTCGAATGCATCGCTTTCAGTTGCCGGAATTGGTTCCGTAAATGCCACTGATGCCGCGGCGGCAATCGTGCGCTTGGGTGGTTTCGGTTGGAGACAGACTACTAACACCGGTGACCAATTTGTAGACAATTTATCAATTGACGCGACTGCCGTTCCTGAACCATCGTCGATGGCTCTTGTTGCATTGGTTGGCATTGTAGGCGTGGCATCGCGATATCGTCGAAAGAATGCTTCGACCTCCGTTGCAGCCTAGTAGTCATCTTCCAAGCCGTCTCATCTCGGCTTTGAACGTTGAGTCACAAAACTTTCATTCAGCCCCGTCGAGTTCTCTCGAAGGGGCTGTTTTCTTTTGGAGTGCTGCGACTTGTCGCAGCTTTAAGACTTGGCCAAAGGCCATATTCATCTTAGCCAGGGGCAACGCCCCTGGTAACGAAACCCAACACGCATTTTTGGCCAACGGCCATATTCAATTATCCCGTTAATCCCAAACGTATTGCTCATTGAATTCGATCCCGTATCGATTCAGAAAATCGCGATATTCGTCTTGAAACGTCTTCAATCGATGATGTTCTTTCTGATTATTGATGTAAAGAACAACGCTCTCCCGGTGGGTTGGACTTACAGAAAAGATGCCATATCCGCTTTGCCAATAAAAGTTGTCTAAATTTGGCCGGAGTGTTTTAACAAATTTGGATGACTCCCGTTTGATCTGTTCCACAAAATCTTTCGCTGCGTGAAGCCGCCCCATGTCAAACAAGATATGTACGTGATCTTCGACTCCTCCTACTACCGTATAAGGCGAACCCATATCGCGGAGAATTGTCGCAAGATAAGCATGTACTCGTTCACGAATATCGTCCGTTAAGAATGGATATCGATCCTTTGTACTGAAGATCAAATGCACATAAAGTTGCGACAAGGATTGCGGCATCTTGCAGTTTCCGAAGGTTTTTGAATATGGCCTTTGGCCAAACGATTTCACCTCGACTCGCATACCAGGGGCGTTGCCCCTGGCTATGATGAAAAAGGCCGTTGGCCATGGGTTTCGTTTGCCGACACGGTTAGTTTTCGTCGCCGTGATTTGTTTTCGACGAAATGATTTATGCGCATCATATTTGGATTTTTGGCCAAAGGCCATACTCACCATAGCCAGGGGCAACGCCCCTGGTAATGAAACCCAATGTGCATTTTTGGACAAAGGCCATATTCAACATTGCTAGGGCAACGCCCTAGGAACGATTCCCACCGCTAACCTGATATCTTCTTATATCGAAACCGCTTCGGTTCGTCGTCTTTAATCCCTAGTCGCTCACGGCGTTGGGCTTCATAGGTTGCGAAGTTTCCTTCGCACCAATGGACGTGTCCGTCTCCTTCGAAGGCCAAGATGTGCGTAGCGATTCGGTCCAGGAACCAGCGATCGTGCGAGATAACAACTACGCAGCCGACGAATGATGAGATGGCTTCTTCAAGTGCTCGCAAAGTATCAATGTCCAAGTCGTTGGTCGGTTCGTCCAATAACAAAACGTTGCACCCACGACGTAAAAGCTTGGCAAGGTGAACACGATTCCGTTCACCACCGGATAGTTCGCCGACTTTCTTTTCTTGGTCAGTCCCTTTGAAATTGAACTTCGAGACGTAAGCTCGCGAGTTCAACCTCTTTCCACCCATTTCCAGGAGGTCATTCCCACCGCTGATTTCTTTGTAGATTGTGTTCTCGGCGTCGAGTGAATCTCGACTTTGATCGACATAACCGAACTCGACCGTGTCACCGACGCGAAGCGTTCCAGCATCCGGTTTCTCTTGGCCTGTCATCATCCGGAAGAGGGTTGTTTTTCCAGCACCGTTCGGACCGATTACGCCGACGATTCCACCTGCTGGTAACCGGAAGGTCAAATCATCGATGAGCATCTTGTCGCCAAACGACTTCGAAAGCCCGGTCGCCTCGACGACGACTTCGCCAAGATGTTTTCCTGGTGGAATCTGCATTTCCAGTTCGTCTGGTCGATCTTCGAATTGTTCGGAAGCCATCTTTTCGTAAGCCGAAATACGTGACTTGCTCTTAGCTTGTCGTGCCTTCGGTGACATGCGGATCCACTCGAGTTCTTTTGCGAGGGTCTTCTGCCTTGCCGCCGAGTGCTTTTGTTCGATCAGTAAGCGTTTCTGCTTTTGTTCAAGCCAGTTCGTATAGTTTCCTTCGAACGGATACCCCGATCCACGATCTAGCTCAAGGATCCACTGGGCTACGTTATCCAAGAAGTAGCGATCGTGTGTGACAGCGACGACGGTTCCCTTGTACTGAGCCAAATGCAACTCAAGCCACTCGACAGCTTCAGCGTCCAAGTGGTTAGTCGGTTCATCTAGTAGCAACAAGTCGGGCTGTTGAATCAAAAGTTTACAAAGTGCAATTCGACGTCGCTCTCCTCCGGAAAGCTTCGTCACATCAGCATCACTTGGCGGTAGATTCATGACCGACATCGCAAGTTCGACTTCGCGGTCGAGCTCCCAAAGGTTGGTGCTATCAATGATGTCTTGAAGTCGAGCCATTTCATCGCAGAGCTTTTCCATCAGCTTGTCATCAGTAACTTCGCCAAGCTGCATGGAGATTTCGTTATACCTATCCAGCACGACACGACGCGATGCGACGGCTTCTTCCACGTTGCCTTGGACGTCTTTATCGGGATTCAGTTGTGGCTCTTGCGAAAGGTAGCCGGCGGTGAAACCCTTGGTGAGCTTCGCTGTTCCATCGAATTGTGTGTCGTCACCGGACATGATGCGTAGAAGGGTACTTTTACCTGCACCGTTGGAGCCGAGAACTCCGATTTTTGCTCCGGGATAAAACGCAAGGAAGATGTTTTTAAGGACTTCCTTTTGGCCACGTTTCTTGGTCAGGTCCTCGATTTGATAGATGTATTGTCGACTCATAATTCAAATATTATTGCTAATGAACTGGTTTGATACATGCCTATCCGAAATGGGTTCGCATCGTATCGAATACTGGAAATTTGACGATTTTCTAACTTTTACTTGAGCAGCGAGCGATCGCTCCGGGTTCCCTCCGTATTCAGTGATTCCATTCCGGGGGGAACCCGTGGCTAGCGCCATCGGCTCAGTGTTGATTGGGCCAGCCTGACCTCCGATGGATGAACTTATTCCCATTCGATGGTTGCAGGAGGCTTGCTGCTGATGTCATAACAAACTCGATTGACTCCTCGCACTTCGTTGATGATACGCGTGCTGATTCGAGCGAGAACTTCATAAGGGAGATGGCTCCAGTCAGCGGTCATGAAGTCGTCCGTGTTTACACATCGCACGGCGACCGCATTTTCATAAGTTCTTGCGTCGCCCATGACACCGACACTTTGAACAGGCAGCAGCACGGCAAAGGCTTGCGAGGTTTGACGGTAGAGGGAAGCATTTTTGATTTCGCTGACAACGATTTCATCTGCTTCACGAAGTACAACTAACTTTTCGCGAGTCACTTCACCAAGGCATCTCACGGCCAGTCCAGGACCAGGAAACGGATGTCGCCAGACGAGTTGCTCTGGCAGTCCAAGTTCGCTACCCAGTCGCCGAACTTCGTCCTTGAATAGATCTCGCAATGGTTCAATCAATTCAAAGCCGAGCTCATCGGGAAGCCCGCCTACGTTGTGATGAAGCTTGATAGTCGCCGCTGGTCCATCTGGAGCGGCACCGCTTTCGATCACGTCTGGGTAGAGTGTGCCTTGGGCAAGAAACTTGGCCCCTTGTATTTTTTCGGCTTCCTCGCGAAAGCATTCGATGAACGCATGCCCGATTCGGCGTCGTTTCTCTTGCGGTTCGGTAATTCCTTTTAAAGCGTCAAGGAATTTTGCTTCAGCATTAACAACTCTCAAGTCGGCTTTGAAGTGCTTGGTGAATTCGGTGATGACGGCAGTTTGTTCGTCTTTGCGGAGAAGTCCGTTATCGATCAAGATGCACGAAAGCTGCGAACCGATAGCCTTATAAAGGAGTGCGGCGGTTACGCTACTATCAACACCGCCGGAGAGCCCACAAATAACGCGATCGCTGCCCACCTTTTGGCGAATAAGCTGGATCGATTCGGCTGCGAAGTCCCCTAAATGCCAAAGCCCTTCACAACCGGCAATGTTGTAAAGGAAGTTGTGAATTAGCGTGCCACCCAGCGAAGTGTGGGTGACTTCAGGATGGAATTGAAGACCGAAAATGGGCAGCGTTTTGTGGCGAACCGCAGCGAATGGACAAGTTGAAGTTCCGGCGAGCGTTTCGAAGCTATCGCTTAAGTTGCTGACTTGATCGCCGTGCGACATCCACACATCAATTTCATGAGGAAAACCAGCGAAGAGGCTTTCCATGTTGTCGATCTTCAGGCGTGATCGACCATATTCCCGAGCCGGACAATGCTCGACTTGACCGCCAAGCGATTCCGAAACAAGCTGCATTCCATAACAGATACCAAGGATTGGAATCCCAAGCTCAAAAAGCTTCGGATCGCATTTAGGAGATCCTTCCGCGTAAACGCTCGAGGGACCGCCCGATAGGATGATTGCCTTTGGTTTTCGTCCGGCAATTGTTTCGGCAGAAACATCATGTCGCAAGATTTCACAGTAGACATTCTCTTCGCGAATACGTCTCGCGATGAGCTGGGCATACTGCGACCCAAAATCGAGCACGACCACTCGTTCGTCAGCAATACGTGCAGTAGTGACAGAAGCGGGCGAATTTTCAGGAATGTTTGCGACCATATGACTATCTACAGGGAAACCATCTGCTGGGAGATCGGCATCGTCGAGCAATGCCGCGGATAACTCAGCCGTATCATAAAGGAGTAAGGAATAAGGAGTAAGGAGTAAGCCAGAAAACTTAAGTCTTAAGCCTTATTCCGGTGGTTTCATTCCTAGCAATTTCATTTTTCGGTAGAGATTCGACCGTTGAAGGCCGAGTTTTTCGGCTGCGAGGGTGACATTTTTTCCGGCCGCGATGATATGCTGCTCGATAAATTGTGTTTGGAATTTTTCGGTGGCTTCGGCGAGTGTTTGCGAGGTGTCGAGAGCCGACGTTTCGCTACGTTCCATGCGTGGCGAGCGGACAAAATCGACCTGTTCTTCATCGATAACATCCTCGGTTGTCAGGTAGGCAATTCGTTCGACTACATTCCGCAGTTCTCGCACGTTACCGGGCCATTCATGTGCCGAAAGTCTTCGCTTGGCGGGAGCTGACCACTCAGGTTTATTTCTGCCAATCTTTTGACAAAACATGTTCATGAAAAAATCAGCTAGCGCGAGAATGTCTTCGCGGCGTTCCCGGAGCGGGAGCAAATTCAAAGTCACGACGGTTAGTCGAAAGTACAGATCCTCACGAAATTTTTTCGTTTGTGCCATCGACACTAAGTTCTGGTTGGTAGCCGCAATGACTCGTACATTGACAGGTATCGGGGAAGAACCTCCAACGCGTACGACGACTTTCTCTTCTAAGACACGCAATAATTTTGCTTGCCCGGCTAAACTCATATCACCAATTTCATCCAGGAAAAGCGTCCCACCATTGGCGAGTTCAAACTTGCCAATCCGTGTGTCATGAGCGTCAGTAAAGGCACCTTTTTCGTGACCGAATAATTCACTTTCCAGGAGCGTCTCTGTGATCGCAGCACAGTTGACGGCGATGAATGGCTCGTGACGACGTCGGCTTTGGTAGTGAATCTGTCGGCTGACTACTTCCTTTCCAGTTCCATTTTCACCCAGCAACAAAACGGCAAGGTCCGTATTACCAACACGTTGAATAGTTGCCTTGAGCGTCTGAAGCTGAGGACTATCGCCGATCAGTTGAACTTGGTTGATTGCGTCTTGCGTTAGTCGGTCTCGCGTTTCAACTAACCGCGCGATCTGCTGAGTGTTCGCGAGCGCCGCCGATGCATGACGAGCAAGCTCCACCAAGTCGCGTTCATCTTCGAGGCTAAACTTGCCCAAGCGATGATTCAGGACTTCAAAGACCCCCATCCCTTTTCCTCGCTGGTCGATTAAAGGAACTGCAACAAGCGAGTCGGTTCGGTAACTGAGCGTTTGATCGACTCTTCGATTGACTTCGTCGGAGGGGTCCGACCGATCCCAGCGACGTGGCTCGAGCGATCGAAGCACTGCTCCAGCAAGACCCGCATTATCAGGAATGCGAAGTGGCTTTCCTTCGATCCCGAGAGCAGGATGTCCGACCAACTCTTTGGCTGATTTATCCCAAAGAAAGATACTCGCTCGATCGCCCGAGAGAAGTTTCGTCGCAGCCAGCGCAATCGATTCCAAAAGTCTATCCAGGTCCAAATGCTTATGCCAGTCAGCAGCCACGTTCAAGATTTGCGTCATGCGTTCCACGTCGCGAGCCCGCGATTGAAACGATCGCCAAGCAACAATCCCGCTAACGAGACAATCGACCAGATGCTGAATCTTGGGAGATGGAAGACGAGTCCATTCGATGGCGAACATCCAATCGGTTTGCGTAGACGAATCGCTCGCCGGTAATTGAACCGGAAAAAAGGCCCAGCTTGCATGACGCGTGGGCTGTCGCGAATCGAGTGATTGACTTGCAACTCCCCATGGAGGGGCCGCCGTGTGCCGACCTTGCTGCGCGACGAGCTTCCAGTTCCCTTGAGTACACTCGGCGATGCCTACAAATGCACAAGGCAAGTTGCTGGTCCACCATCCAAGTAAACGGAACAGGAATCGCTGCAATGTCGCTTCGGTGCTCAGCCCCGAAAGAACCACGCTTGCGAACGAGGAGGAGGCTTCTGTTTCAGTGTTATTGGTAGAGTTGTCGTTCACAAAATCTAGGAATAAAAGTTATCATGGATTCCAATATCAGATTATTTAGCTTAACCGATTCATCACTGGATCGTTAGCATCTTGCTACCACTGGCAATACTCGTCCAAAGAATCTCGGATCGACGCAAACTCGGGAGGTTGCCCGGTCCAAAATTGAAAGTTGACCGCTGCTTTTGCGGCTGCAACATCAAAGGAGCGAAAGACGTGTTTGCGAGCAACATCCAGCTTCTGTATGGCCGACTCCCACGCAGCATTATGATGAACAAATACAGCAGTGATCTCGTTTTCGGCTCCAATAATTTTGCTTAATTGCTTTATCGTGATGGGGGGCGAGGTACTATCGATAATGAAGATAGCGAAAGACGAGCATGAGAAGTTTGCTCCGTCGGTCTGGACAGTCTCTTCGCCTGCTTGAGTTCGCTCGATACCACTGATTTCAACTAGTTCTGAAGTCACTCGTTGCGGCTCCTCTTTTTTGGCGTCCCAGTGATAAATCCTTGAACTCCAGTCAGGACGTGCTAATCGAATCAGGTGAGGCATCCAGTCCAATCCTGCACAGAGTAGCCCTCTTGCGGCATTCGACTGCTGATCACTATTTAATCTTGGATCCTGTGCAGCACGTGCGTCGTGATGTGCTGTTGAGTCGCGTGTGGGCTGGAAGTTCGACTCGTTGTTACTCAAAAGTTCAACAATTGCCATACCGAGCGTGTCATCGCCAAGCCATGCATCACCGTCGCGACGTGCGACCCTGACTTGTCCACTTCGCAATGCCGACTCGGTAAGCGAATCGACCAGCGACGAAGCGGCTTGTTGGTGTGGGCTTAGAAATGCAACTCCGGAAAACTTCAACGCCCTGATTCCTAGAAATGCTTCGTGCAGTCGATCTTCGGGGACTTCAGCGGTTACAAACATCCAGTCCATGCCGAGCGAAGCGGCGGCGCGTTGCATCAGGAATTGCGTGGGGTTCCCTGCGACCGGGTCCCCCAGACAACAAACTATCGATTGAGTATTACTAGACATAAATTGCGTAAATGAAAACTTGGCTCGATGGTTCTTGAAGGTTCCAAGCCGGATTGTCAATTGCTAGATTATCTTGTAACAACTGTCGGTTAGCTAGGTGGTCAAGGAACAAGATCGAAGGATTCGGCGGTGGACAAAAGATGAAAATACGAGGACGCTGTCACCCGATTCCGATTCACCGACGATTGATTCTCGACGTTTGTCGAACTTCTCTTCGAGTTCCCAGCTTTCCTATCGACCGCCTTATGCAGTTAAACCGGGTTGTTGAAGCCCGTAACGCTCATAATGCGAAAAATGAAAATCGGATCGGATGGGTTGCGATCTTCTTGCGAAGCTATGCGATAGTGTGCCAAGAAATCCCTGAGCTCCGTTCGCTTTACTTTTGCATGCCATGGCCGCGTCTCTACGAGCACCCACACACGGTTGCATCGATCACCATTCACCGACCTGACGATCAAGGCGTCGAGCGGTTGATTTGGGCTAGAATTTCCAATTGTGAAACTAGCTCGCTATCGGATATCCAGCGACAAATGAATGACGCAGTGCATAATCCACTTCGAGAAGTATTCCGAGACGGATTGCGGTTGGAACGGCTGCCTAGCTGTATTCGACGATTGTCGTGGTGGCTAGGAATGAATTGGAAGCCTCGGCAGCGGGCCAAAAAGATCGGGACCTTCAGCGTCTCAACTCTAGCCGGTGAGGATGTGTCAAACTATGGGCATCCGCTGGTAGTCACCACCAGCCTCTCCTACACGCGTTGCAATGACAAGGGCGAATGCATGGTCACGTTGATCTCAGATCATCGCGTACTCGACGGAATGTTAGCTGCACGATCGCTCAAACGATTAGAAGAAGTCATGAACACGATAGTCATACGGGAATTACTCACTAATCAACCTCAATAATCAACCTCAATAATTTTCCTCAGTTGGTACAAGCCAAGTTTCACCGAGAAACTGAATCTTGTCGCCTGCTTGAAGTTGACGCTTTCGTCGCGTTTCAACCTTCCCGTTGACTCGGACTTGACCACTTTGAATGAGCACCTTCGCCTGACCTCCACTAGCGGCAATATTGAATGCCTTCATGTATTGCTCAAGGCGAAACACACCCGTGCGCGGAGGGCGGTCGTCAAAATAATCAGCACCCTCGTCATCAAGTAGCTCGCCGTTTTCCAGCTCGCCGTCTGTTAGTTCTCGCTCGTTCAAATTGGAATCGTCGCGGTCGGTAAATTCGTTCTTTGCCATTTAGCTAATAACTCCATACGGTTGAATTGGGCAGGACATCGCTTCGGTCGCGGCAATCAGTTCGTGAGCAGCCCAATCGATATCGTCAGCTGCAAGCAAGTAAGGAGGCACCTTCAACAAATCCGACCCTGATAAATCGAATTTGCTTAAATCGAATTCACTTTTCTGATGATCAAACAAACTCGATTCAAGTCGCTCCGTCATTCCTAGGGCATCCGCCCAAGTCCGACAAAAATCTTCCCAGTGACTAATCGAAGGATCTGGCGACTGACAGACATGCATCCAGTGGTCGAATTGTATCCGTGGATGAATTGATGAATGTATTTGTCTCGATTGCCGAATACGCTTTGTCAAGCATTCGCAAATTGCTTGATAGCTTGCCGTCGCCGAGTCAGCGAATGGCGAATTCGCTCGTGCTTTAATATTCGGAGCCAATTTTGGTACCAAGCCAATAACAATCCATGGCTGACCATCGCGGAAGATTATTGGATCTGGATCTCGTGTTAGGCTCAAGGAAGGTATGGATCTTCGGAGCGACTGTATAAGTGCCTCTATCACAGACGAAGAATCGCAGCTTAGAAGTACTGTTGGCAATCGACCTTGAAATGTGATGCGATCAAGCCTTGCTGATAATTCATTTAGCGATTGCCTGGTAACCGGCTCGATCCAATCCGGTGAGACATCGCAAGCGGGAGTCAGCACAAATGTTCGCATTGTCATGCGAGGGTGCGGCACCTTGAACGTTGGGGTCCATACGACCTCTGGCAGCAGTGGACTTTGGCTGTCCGTCCGACTTTCATGGAGCAAGACATCCAAATCAATGCGTCGAGCTTCCCAACGTTTAAATCGATGGCGACCAAGGGTTTGCTCGGTCTTATTAAGAAACTGCCAAACCTCAAATGCAGTATAGTTTGATTGGATGAGTGCAACAGCGTTGAAGAAATCTTCTTGGCCAGAAGGGCCGCCAACGGCTGCTGTTTTGTAGAGTCTGCTGAATGAAATTGATTCGCGCCCGAAGCACTGAATCATGGATCGGGCTGCACTATCGATTGTCCTTTCCGCATCACCGAGATTTGCGCCGAGACTTACAAGAGTTCGCGAGGACCAGCTAGCGGCATTCAATTGCCTGTTTCCTGGCGACTAATAGAACTGACAATCCAGCGTGTCTTATTATCAACTCCGTATTTCAAAGGAGGTTGCATTCGCACTTCTACGACTATAGGGATTTGATTAGTTACATTGGTATCAATGAAACCGACTCGCGATTGAACGATTCCATCATCCACCCACGAAGCTAAAACACCTGTAGTTTTCCATGAAGCTTTGTCGCCGCGTTGAATCACCTCCTGAACGATGTAGTCTCCGAGGAAAGCACGAACAGCCTCCTGCTCGCGACTGAGCGGAGACGATTGGTCCTCGACTTGAACCATGGGTGGGAGGCCAACAAGCTTGATTGCCAGATTTCGATCCCCGCGTGCAAGTGCATCCATGTAGCTTTCTGCCAGCGAGACGGCTTTGGATTCGCGATAGGAATTCCAAAACGAACGCTGAGTCATCCCTGCTCCAAGAGAAAATGCGGCTAAGATCATGGCAACTGTGGCGATCTTCCGAGAAAAGCCCGCTATCTGCCAGCGTTTTGCGAAGACCAAGACCACCGCTCCAAGTAACGCGGCTGCAGCCGACAAGATCAACAGCGACGGTTCTATAGCTGATAAAAGCCCAACCAATGCAAGCAAGCCCGCCACGACCGCCAGTGTGCTATTAGAATCCAGATCTACGACTCCTTCTGGATCAACGGAAAGCTCTGAAAGGGAAGGTGGTGTAGAAGACATCTCGCGGCGCTACTGTAATTATGGAAGGAGTAAAAGCGGACTGATTTAACGCATTTCGCATACGTTATCGTAATCGAATCGGTTTGAGTCACAAATCGACCTTTTGCAGATAAGTATGGCTTCAAAAATAGCAAATCTCCACTAAGATAGAGCCGGAATCGCGGATTCGAATGGCTTTTGACTTAATTTTTGTATTGCAACAGCAGAGGGTTTATTTGTGAGCTCAGGAAAATATTTGTTTACCAGTGAATCAGTATCGATGGGCCACCCAGACAAGCTGGCAGACCAAATCTCGGATAGTATTCTCGATGCGATCCTTGCTCAAGACCCCTCCTCTCGCGTTGCTTGCGAGACTTTGGTGACAACCGGGCTGGCTCTTATCGCTGGTGAAATCACCACGAAGGCCATCGTAAACTACGCAGACGTAGTACGCGCAACCATTCTCGCAGTTGGATACGATGACGATGAAGCTGGAATCTCGGGAAAGACCTGTAACGTCATGGTCGCTTTGGATAAGCAAAGTCCAGATATTGCGATGGGTGTCAATGACGATTCGGCTGCCGGTAAAGATATCGGTGCTGGCGATCAAGGGTTAATGTTTGGATACGCATGCACTGACACGCCTGAGTTGATGCCTCTTGCGATCGCTCTTTCGCACCGTATCACCAACCGACTCACCGAAGCACGATTCAACAAGGAAGTCGATTGGCTGCGACCGGACTCCAAGAGCCAAGTCACAATCGAATATGACGGGTACACACCTACAGCCGTTAACACGGTTGTAGTTTCGACCCAGCATGCTCCCGGTGTCACGCAACAACAAATTCGAGACTTTGTGATCGAAAAGGTCATCAAGCCAGTGTTGCCGCCGGCGCTTGCAAAGGGTGAGATCACCTATCACATCAACCCAACTGGACAATTCATTGTCGGCGGTCCACACGGCGACTGCGGTCTAACGGGCCGAAAAATCATTGTTGACACCTACGGCGGATGGGGGCGACATGGTGGCGGTGCCTTCAGCGGAAAGGACCCAACTAAAGTAGACCGAAGCGCTGCCTACATGGCTCGTCACGTTGCGAAGAACATCGTCGCTGCTGGTCTAGCCGATCGCTGCGAAGTGCAACTTGCTTACGCAATCGGCGTCAGCAAGCCAGTAAGCGTCCGCGTTGACACGCAAGGCTCGGGCAAGGTAGATGACGCAAGAATTTGCGAAGTCGTCAAGGAATTCTTTGATCTCACTCCTCGTGGAATCATCGAGTACCTCGACCTACGTCGTCCGATATACACAAAGACCGCTGCCGGCGGACACTTCGGTCGAACCGAAGCAGATTTCACTTGGGAATCTACCGCCCGAGCGAAAGAACTCGCCGCAGCCGTGGGTGCTCTCGCTCACGCGTAAGCAAGCCACTGAGATAACAAAAAACGCCAAGCAAATTGCGTGGCGTTTTTTGTAGCTGAATTCGTAAGAATTTAGCAATTCTACTGTGTTTACTTGGTGATCAAGTTGAGACGGACCGAACAGGTTGCCGGGGACTAATGAGAGCTACCAAATCCTGGGCCATTTGCAAAAACGAGCAGAAGTCTTACGACTTCTGCTACGGTGGGCACGAGACTCGGTGAGTCATCGAGTTCTTCTTCTTACAGCGATGCTGCGATCTTCTTAGTAAGGTCGACAACGCGGTTCGAATAACCCCATTCGTTGTCGTACCAAGCGATCAGCTTGAAGAACTTGCTGTTGAGCTCAATCGACGATCCAGCGTCGTAGATCGAACTGTGCTGATCGTGGATAAAGTCCGAAGAGACAACTTCGTCGGTCGTGTAGGCGAGAATACCTTTGAGGTACGTTTCAGAAGCCTTTTTCAAAGCTGCATTTATCTCAGCCAGCGACGTGTCCTTGACAGTTTTGACAGTCAAATCGACACAAGAGACTGTTGGCACGGGAACGCGGAAAGCCATCCCGGTCAAAATCCCTTTAACTTCTGGGCAAACCAAGGCAACAGCTTTCGCCGCGCCGGTAGTAGAAGGGATTACGTTCTGGGCAGCAGTTCTTCCACCTTTCCAATCCTTCTTGGACGGTCCGTCTACTGTCTTTTGCGTAGCAGTATAAGCGTGAACGGTTGTCATTAGGCCTTCAGCGATCCCAAAGCCTTCCTTGAGAAGGACATGAACGACTGGTGCGAGGCAGTTAGTCGTGCAAGATGCATTGGAGACGATGTTGTGTGCCTTGGCGTCGTACTTCTCATCGTTAACACCCATGACAACAGTGATGTCTTCGCCCTTGGCTGGAGCGGAGATGATGACTTTCTTGCAACCGGCAGTGATGTGTCCAGTTGCTTTTTCGGCTTCGGTGAAAAGGCCGGTCGATTCGATAACGATGTCGACACCCATGGCTTTCCAAGGCAACTCGGCTGGCGTTCTTGCGGATACAACTGCAATTTCGTGGCCGTTAACGATCAAAACATCATCTTCAACCTTGTCCGGCGATGACTTTTTCGATCCGACAGTCCCATCAAACTTTCCTTGAGTCGAATCGTACTTCAGCAAATAAGCCAAGTTGTCCGCAGGCACAATATCGCCAACTGCAACTACTTCAAAAGTCTCGCCAAGTAGACCTTGTTCTACTAAAGCTCGAAAAACAAGACGACCAATTCGTCCAAAACCGTTGATGGCGACTTTAACAGCCATATTTCTTTTTGCTCCGCGATAACTAGTGATTAATGACAGTTCATTGGGAAGGGGTAGCTCTACTTAACTGCGTCGAGAGTATACTTTGCAGCTGGTGTTCTCACAACGCCCGCGAAGTCGCTCGATAGACGCAATGCATGTATTCACGACGCACCAACCTCTGCTTGATCCCAAGTAAAAAGTTTTCGTTAACACTCCAGTTATTGTATTTCATTACGAATTGAAGCCATGATTCTCCGCATCGGAACTCGCCAAAGCCCTCTCGCACGTTGGCAAGCAAACCACATCGCATCCCTTCTTGCGGCTCAAGGTGTCGAAGTAGAAATGGTTCCTGTTGTCACTTCAGGAGATGTGTCGACCGGTCCTTTGGGGGCATCAGGCGGTGTCGGTCTCTTCACCAAGGAGATTCAGCGAGCCCTTATCGACAACCGATGCGATCTTGCAGTCCATTCACTCAAAGATCTCCCCACCGAACATATCGATGGCTTATGGTTGGCCGCAGTACCCGAGCGCGAAGATCCGCGAGATTGCTTTATCGGCCGGACTAGTCGCACACTCCAAGACCTGCCGAAGGAAGCCACCGTTGGAACCGGCTCGCTTCGTCGTGCGGCTCAAGTTCGACAAAAACGTCCTGACCTGAAAGTCATCGATATCCGAGGAAATGTTGACTCGCGAATAAAAAAATTGGATGACCAATTGTACGACGGAATTTTACTGGCTTCGGCTGGTCTGCGGCGTTTGGAACTCAGCCATCGCGTGACGCATACCTTTAGCCTAGACGAAATGCTCCCAGCGGTCGGTCAAGCGGCACTCGGCCTGGAGACCCGGGCCGATGACAAATCAACGCGAGCGATTGTCGAGACGTTGATTCACTACGAAACGCACCAAGCCGTTTTGGCCGAGCGAGCTCTGCTTCGCAGTCTCCGCGGCGGATGCCTTGCACCGGTTGCCGCCCATGCAGTCATTCATAACAAAACGCTGCACCTAAAAGCAAAAGTCTTTTCACTCGATGGCTCGCAAGTCCTCGAACAAGACCAATCTGGCCCTATCGACACCGCCGAATTAATAGGCGAAACGTGCGCATTGCAACTGATCTCCGCCGGTGCAAGCGAATTGATCGCGCAAGCAAGACAGACTCCAGCTATCTGAGCATAATGTGCTAGCCGATCAATACCAAACTCAACAAGAGCCCAGATCACAGACCGCGACGACTGAAATTAAGATTGGAATGTCCGTAACTTCTATAATACACAAACCGCATTGCTGCAATCTTAAGGGTATGTCGCAACTCTAAGTATCGATCACTTCCAGCAACCTTGAAGCCATACGATCGATACCAATTTCTTGATGCACCTTGGAGATTTCTTTTATTTGCATCGGCGCATCGCTAACAGAGTCCAATGTTTCGGACAACGCTCGTATCAGGTCCTCTAGTTGATGCGGTTTAAACAATCGTCCAAACCGATTTGGATCTATCGGAACATCCGATGATGGATCATCTAAATCAATCGCGTTTAATCGATGGTGCAATTCGGGAAATGCACCGTGCGAGGGTTGGACATAAGGGACACCAGCCGCGACTGATTCTAAGACGAAAAGCCCCTTGGGTTCTTGATACGATGTGGGAACGCATAACAGATCTATCCCTCGAAAGAACTCCACCTTGGCAGCCCGATCTATCGATCCACAATACTCCCATCGCTCATGCAATCCAGCTTGATCTAGCTTTCGTTTCTGCTCTTCCCAAAATGAGGTGTGCTGTGATCCCATCCATCCGGCCATCTTTAATCGAACAGAAGGGTTCCGGCGATTCTTACTCGCAACTGAAGAGCTGGAAGCTTGCTTCGAGAGTGCAATAAACGCATCAACGATAAGATCAAGCCCTTTCTCTGGTGCCATTCGTGCGAAGTATCCGATCGTAAGCGACTTATCCTCGGAAGGATTCGTTGAACGCGGAGTAGAATATCTTCGAAGAAAATCGCTCGTGTCGATTGCTGCCGGCACGCACGCAATTTGATGATCCGGAATTGAAAGCAAGCTTGCCATGCGTCGACCGTAGTCGTGGCTGTGAACAATAAACTTATCAACCAAAGGAACCAATTGCTTCATCGCCGTAATCGATCGCTCGCGATAGGGCTCCGGTAACATGTCTAAGAAAATATCGTCACCTTGTAAGGTGACAAAAATCTTGGATGGGAAACGTTTTTTGAGTTCGGGGATGCATCCACCAATCAAAAGGTTTGTTAACAGAATGGCGTCGGGCTTGATCGATGCTTGAAGCCAATCGCACATTCGAATTACTTCTTTTCGCTGGCGTCCTTGCGTCCCACGTAGCATTGATACCGAGAGTGCTCCAAGAAGCTTCGGCGATGTTTCGCCTGCCTTTGAAGTCAATCGACGTATCAGAGCCGGATTGTTCAGCGAAGCATCCAACCATCTAGGTAAGTATGCCAAAAACGGAAACTTCTGCTGTAGATAGACATTCACCCCGCCAAAGAAAACTCGATCCAAACTGACATTCTCTTCATCGGTTCGAATTGGCGTGTATACCGGCACCAGCATACAGTCATGGCCAAGTCGGTTCATTGCTCTCGCTAACGAATTATCGAGCATGCACGAACCACAGAACATTCCTGCAGCACCTGCGGTGAGATAAACAATTTTCATAACGACAATGGGGCTTACAAGGCGAGATCTCTGGAGTCTTCTTCGCAAGAAATACTCTGGCTAGTAGTTTCGTTGCAAAAAAACACGTACGATACTGGGGCGGGTGATTCTGAAACAGCTGGACCTTTACAGTGTAGTCGATCATGTCAAGTATCGCACGAACAACCGAAACTCTTACGCAACAACAACGTGACTATTTGCGACTGGCTTTTACGCCGGGCGTTGGTCCGCAACTGTTTCAAAATCTTGTCGAATACTTCGAAACCCCCACCGAAGTCTTGGCAGCAAAGCGTTGTCAACTGCACGAAGTAGAACGTATCGGGCCCAAGCTTGCCGAGGCAATCCATTTTTCTTCGAAAGATGATTTGGTCGATCGCATCTGGGGCGATTGCTTGATTAATAACGTGCGAATTCTTTTCCCTGACGATCAAGAATTCCCCAGGCTACTCCGTGAGATCCCATCGCCGCCGCTGTATCTATTCATCCGTGGCGATATTAAACCCGTCGATCAGCTATCGATTGCGATCGTCGGAACCCGACACGCAACATCCTACGGACGGATGGTAACGGAAGGCTTATCCCGATCGCTCGTTCGCAGCGGTCTAACAATTATTAGCGGTCTCGCGCGGGGTATCGATAGTATTGCTCATCGTTCGGCCATGGAAATCGAAGGTGGACGCACCATCGCGTTCCTAGGGAGCAGCGTAACCGACATTTATCCCCCGGAACACATGGAACTGGCGCAGCAAGTCTCGCAGCGAGGAGCTCTGATCAGTGAGACGCATCCATTTTCAAAACCTAAGGCCGGAGTTTTTCCGCAGAGAAATCGTTTAATCAGCGGAATGTCGCTCGGAGTTGTTATCGTAGAAGCTGCCGATAGATCTGGTTCGCTTATCACGGCCAGTCATGCTGGCGAGCAAGGTCGTGATCTCTTTGCGATTCCGGGGCCCGTGAATTCGCGAATGTCGCGAGGCTGCAACCGGCTGATCCGCGATGGAGCGATCCTCGTCCAGGACGCACAAGATATTTTGGATCACCTAGGCCCACTGGTCGATCATGCGGAAATTTCGCCTGACCGAGTCATTCACCATCCAGCCGAACTGCAGCTGAACCCACAGGAGCAACAAGTCCTTCAAGCTATCGAAGATATCCCAACTGACCTAGACCAAGTCATCGTCCGAAGCGGTCTCGCTCCATCAAGGACACTTAGCACCATTAGTGCGTTACAAATGCGTGGCATCATTCGTCGCACCGGAGCAAGAACAGTACAACGCTGCTAAAGCTCCACCTTTGGACTGCTGAGACTCATCGCAGTTTTAAGACTTATCTATCGGCCGTCGATTTAAAAAGTCATCGTTATCCAGACGATTTCGTTGTCACACGAGGCCTTTCTTTTAACAGTATCGCTCGCCCGAAAGCTGTGCCGAGTCACAGCACTCCAAAGCCCCAAACCCGTTTTACTTCTCGCTTGAGTCCATTCCGTTAAACAGCTTAAAGAACGGGCTATCCGTCGAAAGAATCAACTGACTATCTGTGTTTATCGACTTTTCATATGCTTCCAAGGTTCTCGCAAAAGTATAAAAATCGCCAGTTTTTTCGATGGCTTCAGCGAAACGCTTTATGACATCCGCATCTGTTTTGCCTTTGATTTCACTTGCCTTTTGTTGACCTTCACCTTCGATTCTCGCGACGTCAGCTTTTGTCTCGTTAATGATTGCCGCTTTCAGTCGTTCGCCTTCGTTTATATTCTTCGCAGAAATAGCTTGCCGTTCTGCAACCCATCGATCAAAGGTTTTTCGACGAACACTATCGACGAAACCGATTTGCGAGATCCCCACATCGATCAGTTCAATACCACGCCCAACCGAGTCGCTGTCACTACCTGATGAAGCCAGTCGTTTGTGGGCTTCGACTTTAATCCGTTCCAAGATTTCAGCACGACCAAACTGAACACCCTTTGGCTTGGTTTGCTTGGTAGTCTCGATCAGTTGAGCAGCAACTTCATCCGGCAACTCAGCAACATCAGCCAATCCTTCTGCTCCGCTTGATAAAACACGATTGGTACTTCTTACGATCTCTTCCAAGTCATACTGAGTGATGATGTCTCGGATAGAACTTCGAACAATCTGTTCAACTCTTTGCTCTGCTACATCCATCGTGCGAAGTCGTTGAACAAATACAACGGGATCGTTTACTCGCCATATTGCCCAAGGGATCAGTTCAACTTTCTTGTCATCCTTGGTTGGCAAGTCTGGCAAGAGGTCATTCTTCTGATCACCCCAAAACTGCTGATACTTAGCGATACGTTGGACACTGTCGGCGAACGGCAATTTGAAGTAGAGCCCAGGTTCCGTGTGGGAATGCTTGGGCGCTCCAAATCGAAGCACGACCGCCATCTCGCGTTCATCGACGATGAATACAAAAAGGGGCGAAAGAATCAATAGCACCGCGAGTACGGCAAGCGTGTAAGCGACGTATTTCATGAGATTTCAACGATCGAAGGGACGTAAATTATCGAAGAGGAGGACTTGCTGTCGACGCTGGAAAGGGACTGTTAGGTGAAAGATTCAGAAGAGGGAGCGGGCTGCTGGACTTACCATCCAGGATAATTTTGGGGCCACTTTGAGTGAGTACTTTCTCCATCATCTCGATGTACATTCGATTACGAGTGACATCAGGAGCCAGCTTGTAACTTTCGTACTTTGAAAGGAGCGCAGAGATCTCACCCTGAGCTTCGGCAAGTTCACGTGATGCGTAGCCCTCTGCCTCGCGAATTAAACGGTCTCGTTGAGCTTCTGCAGTTGGCACTAGCTGATTGCGTTCACGATAGGCTTCATTAACGCTCTGGTCACGCTGCTGAATGGACGCGTTGACATCGTCGAAGGCCGGTTTAACTTTGTCTGGAGGAGTCACGCGTTGCATTTGCAAATCAGTAATCGCGATACCGCTTCCGAAGTCGGCAAGTTTTGCTGAGAGTTGTTCTAAGGCAATCTTTGTGATTTCTTCGCGTTTACCGGTGAGTAGTTCTTCGGCAGAATAATCACCAACCGCTCGATGCATGACACTGCGCGAAACAGCAACGATCACATTGGCGACTTCGCCATCATCACCGTTGAAATTGATTAAATAGTCTTTCGGTTCCACAACACGCCAAAAAACGTTCCACTCGACAACAGCCGCATAAAGATCGCCGGTGAGGATAAGTTTGTCTTCCTGCTCGTCCATGTCCGTTGGACGGTTCTGACTGTGATAAGTAGAGTCTTCTTGGGCATGTGGAAGACGCAGCGTTCTCTCTCCTTGGTCAACGATGAATCGCTGATCGATCCAAGGAGCTTTAAAATGCAACCCTGGTCCAACGGTTCGAACGTACTTGCCGAATCGGAGAACGACGGCCTGTTCGTGAGCAGCAACCGAATACATCCCCGAAACAAGGACGTTGATAACAAAAATGGCGGCCAACCCAAAAACGACTAGACCGATCAACCTTTCAGGCGAAATTTCAAATTCGGGTCGAGACTGTTTTTGCATAGAAACTCCAAGCCAAGGCCGTTAAGGTCGAGTAATGAGATCAATCATACGCCAATTCAAGCGTAGACCGATGAAATTCGACAAGAAATGCTCCCTGAAAGTCGCAGCGACGCACCAGCACATCACACGCTATGCCAACGAAAAAACCCTGGAAATCGGAAAGAAAACCAGGGTTTTTGCCAATATAAAAACAGCGAGGTCGACGGGGCTCGAACCCGCAACCTCCGGATCGACAGTCCGGTGCTCTAACCAATTGAGCTACGACCCCTCGCTTGGGTCAACGTCCACTCTGCTTACGGCCCGGAAAAACCTAAAACCTTAACTGCCGAGTATCGGCTTTCTCCGGTAGAGACTCCAAAGTATAGCCCGCGTTGGACGACTCGCAAGGGCTCTCTAGTACGGCATTGTAATCAGCTCATTCTTATTTGTCCCTGGAGAGCCCGCAGATTCCGCAAACGCCGGAAAAACCGGATTATTCGTCGGCTTGACTCTTCCATTTTTGCTTTTCTAAGCCGTAATTTAAAGCAATTCACCCAAGGAATTCTAGAGTTCGGATGTCGGAGGTCCACTTTTCAGGATTCAGTGTATCCATTTTCTTAGATTCGCGTCGTTTGCTCGTCAGAAGTCATCTTACCAGGGTTCAATTATGCAAGTGATCACAAGTTACATTGTCGGAGTAGCTTCAAGTGTAGGCCGGCAAATTGAGTATTGCGTTCTCCATATGAACCATACCCAGTGGGCAATTTTCGCGGTAGCTTGCCTGAGCATTGGGGCGTTGAGTTTAAGAAGCCGTCGATAGGCCATCTTCAGGCAATCTTGCTTGTTTGGCTTGCTTATCTGCCTAGCATCATCGTAATTCCTTGGCTGACTGCGACATCTCGGTAGAGCCCCGGGATTTCGATTAGAGAACGGTGGGTCCCTTGCTGAACGATTTGACCTCCTTCGATTACGATCACTCGATCGGCTTGTTGAAGCGTTGCTAAGCGATGCGCGATGATAAAGCTAGTCCGCCCCGAAAGAGACTTTTTCATCGCTTCTAAAATCTCATGTTCCGTTTCTGGATCGATTGATGCTGTGGGGTCATCCAGCAGAAGTATCGGCGGGTCTAGAACTAATGCTCGTGCGATTGCAAGGCGTTGCCTTTGTCCCCCAGAAAGCGTCAGTCCAAACTCTCCGAGAACCGTTTCATACCCCTGAGGCAACTCTCGTATGAACTCGTCTGCACAGGCTGTCTTTGCAGCTTGTACAATCTGCTCTATCGAGGCAGTTGGACTTCCAAAAGCAATGTTCGCAGCAATCGTGTTGCTAAAGAGAAAAGTTTCTTGAAAGACGATCCCGATTGATCTTCTCAGTTTAGGCAAATCCCACTTCTTTAGATTAACTCCATCCAGTTCGATGGTTCCGGACGTTGGATCGTAGAAACGCGGTATGAGGCTAAGAAGAGTCGTCTTACCAGCTCCAACCGGACCGAGTATCGCTACGGTTTCACCGGCAGCTATGAACAAATCGATGCCCTGAAGTGTTAGATTGTCTTCGTGATAGCCGAAAGATACATTCCGAAAAGCAATCTCGCCCGTTACCTTGTTCGGCAGATGAGCGTCCTTTTTGGGGCTAACGATTTCAACAGGACTATCCAGTATTTCAAAGACGCGTCGAGCCCCCGTGAGGCTTTGCTGAATGGTGTTGGTGATACCCGACAGCGCGGTTATCTGACTTGAAAATTGCTGTAATAAACCAGCAAAAACAACAATACCACTCCCGATCGCCAGTTGACCTTGAGTCACAAGAAAGCCGCCATAACCTAGTAAGATAACAAGATTGATCTGCGTAAGAAACTGCACGGTCGGCGTATAAACGCTTACTTGCCAAAAGATGGACCGCTGCTGCTGTTGGACGTTCATAGAAGCGTTGCGATACTTTTCAATTTCGGCTTGTTGCCGTCCAAATGCTTTTACTGTTTGTTGGCCTTCCGCATTCTCTGCCACAACCAATGTCATCGCATCGAACAGCTCACGATTCTTGTCATACTCTGGTCGAATGCGTTTTGAAAATAAATTCGTGATCCACCAAAGCAGTGGCGTGGTTGCTAAGCACGCGATCGTCAGTCCAACATGAATACGGAGCATCGCAACGAAGTAACTTACAAGCGAAAGAACGAGTATCGTTAGCTGAATAACCACTCCATCTACAAATGAACGCGTCGCATGGATATCTCCGGTAAGCCGATTGATGAGAGTGCTTGACGCATTCGCGTCGAAGAATCGGAAACTAAGTTGCTGCATCTTGTCGTAAACTGCGATGCGAAGATCGACAACCATTTTGAGATTGATCAGTCGGCCATTCTCGATCGCGTAGGCAAAATTCAAGAATGCTCTAATGAGCCCAATGGCAAGCAGGATTAGGCCAAGCGAAAACATTTGCAAACCGCCCGACCATGTCAGCGGTGGAGACCAACCATAGATGACCGGTGGCGTTTCAAGACTATTCGCAACAATATCGCGGTTTGTTAGTCGAAATTGAACCCAATCAAGCGCAAAGCCACCGAGCTGAACCGCCAGAATGGCGGTGACCATCAGAGCCGTCTGCAGCACCAGAAGAATGACGCATTGGCGACGGTATTGAAGTGCAAACGCGAGCATCCGATAAATCAAATCACGATCCGAGATTGCTTCGGCATTTTTCGGCGACTCTAAGTTTTTCGATGAGTCCAAGGTGATTTTTATAATGAGATCGAGTGGTTCAAGCGACCAGCAAAGATGGCGAGATGCATTCCTGCTTGCCTAACTTAAAGTGTGCAATACCTTAACGACTAAATTAAACAGTCCATAATTCATCAAAGATCGTCAATAGGTCATATAAGGCACACTCTTGAGGGCGATTGAATCGCGGCGAGCGCACTCCATACTTATTTGCCAAAATTTTATCTGGTGAGACCACTCTGTAATGCGTCTTGGCAAGTCGCTTGGACCGCGGACGCGTTAAATCGAATATTCTGATGGATAACAGCCGTTCGTTTTCAGCTATGATAGCAACCGTTGTAAACCGAACCCGGAATATGAAACGGATGATTCGTTCGCATTTTTGCGTTCGGATGGACGCGAAAACAGCCGAAAACTGGAAAATTGTGAGCTGGGCATAAGGTCAGAGCGAGTGGATGCATGTTGAAACTAAAGCTTCGATTCGAAGATTATGAATTGGGCGCCTGCCTAGGACAGGGTTCAGTTGGAGAGATCTTTGCCGCGACGGAAAAAAGTAGTGAAAAGCAGGTTGCGATCAAGATTCTTTTGCTTGCGGTTTCTCAAGACCCTGTCATTCGCTCTCGATTCGAACGTGAAATTGTCATTCTGGAGCGTCTGCGACATCGAAACATCGTCGAGGTCTATGGCGGTGGGATTACTAGTGGCCGCGTGTTTTACGCGATGGAGTACGTCGATGCTGGCAGTGTAAAAGAGCTATTGACCAAGTACCACAAACTACCTTGGGCGGAAGTCGCGTCTATTGCTCGACAAGTTTGCTCCGCCCTGCAATACGCTCACAATCACGGCATCGTACATCGCGACCTGAAGCCAGCCAATCTCTTTCTAATGCGAGATGGCTCGGTGAAGCTGGGTGATTTTGGGATCGCTCGCGATATGCGAGCTAGCGAACTAACGCAACAGGGACTGACGGTCGGAACGCACGCCTACATGTCTCCCGAACAGATTAATGCTGACTCGCAAATCGATGGCAAGGCGGATTTGTACTCGCTCGGATGTGTTCTTTTTGAACTGTTGGTCGGTCATCCGCCATTTCAAGGCACGAACTTCGCACAGCTCTTTGAACAGCAGTTGCGAAAACCCGCTCCACGGGTGAAAAGCTTCGTTCCCGAAGTTCCACAAGCTTTGGACGACATCATTGATCAGTTGCTTGCAAAAGCTCCCGAAGACCGCCCGTTTAACGCCCGAGCCGTGCAGGGGATCATGATATCGATTCTAGAGGATGCAAAAGCATCCGCATCGTTAGCTTCAACCAATTCACAAATTGCAACAGGCAAAGTTGCAATCAGCAATGCGGCCCCCGAGCCAGAAACTTGTCGAGTCGATGTAGGAGCGCATGAAGCAACCGATGTTGGTCAAAAACAGCTCAGCGAACGTCTTGCAGATACTCCCGATCGAACGCGATCTATCGCTTTTGTTATTCTGATTATCGTAGCCCTCATAGGATTGATTATCTGGTGGATGGCAAGTGGGCCAGCGAGACCTCCGCAACATTAGTCGCCTAAGAGGCCCAGCACTGAACCCTGAAGCACTCGCACCTTGAAGACATCGCGAACGTGATCAACTTTAATATTATTCTCGAGCATGGTTGGGTTCGAACCGCGGAATGGTATCCGACAATTGATTCGACGAATTCGCATTTGAGGCGGGAGTTGGGTAGTTGCGTCTCATGCTCAGGGAATACGACCGCTTTCACAGAACTTCCACGGTTGATTGTCGCCGGTCAGCAGACTTTGGGACGAGGGCGGGGGGATCATGCCTGGTGGTCGCCGGAAGGTTGCTTGATGTCATCGATTGCAATTCACGCTCAACCAGAGCAAGCTCGATGGCTACCCTATCTGGTTGCGATCGCAATCGCTCGAACGCTCGATTGCAAACTCGGAGAGCTTGGTCGTTGCAAGATAAAATGGCCAAACGATATCTATGTCGATGATAAAAAAATTGCAGGCGTGTTGATCGAGCAACTTACTTCTCAAGCTCGGTCAACTTGGATTATCGGATCCGGGATTAACATCGATGTGGACTTTATGGACGCACCCGCTCCAGTGCAGTCCCGCGCGATAAGCTTGAGCAGCTTGATGGAAAGCGTCTTATCGGTACCCATCGCTTGGCGATCATTTACCCGCGATGAACGAATGACAGATACGCTCACCGCTTTCATTTTCAATCTTCGCAAGCAGCTTTTGTTGGCGGATGAAGATCCAAAAGCTTGGCATACGGAGTGGTCGAATCGTTGTTATTTGTTCGAGAAAACGATCGAAGCAACGGTTTCCGGCTGGGAAGAAAAATTTTCCGAAAACCCACCACTAGGTCTCAACGTAGGAATATGTTTAGGATTGGATCGCGATGGCCAACTGCTTATCCGGCACGAATCGGGTAGTATAGGGAGGATTGTTACGGGATCCGTACGAATTGTTTGATATGGGATAGCGTAATTCGGTAACCATCTACATCCGCAACATCAGGAACGTATTTGAATGCGATTTCGAAGTTACTTTTTTTCAGCACTTTTGTCCCTAGTACTTATGCCGACACTTGTCACTGCCCAGGATACAACCAGCAAGACCTTGCCAAAATCAGCTATTGAAAACTCAAAGCGCCCGATGGCGATTGAAGATCTTTTTCGATTTCACCGAATCGCAGATGTGGATGTATCTCCGGATGGACGATGGATTGCTTATCAAGTTACCGATGTCGACTTGGATAAGAACTCGACAAGAACCTCCATTTATCTTGCTTCAACGGACGGAAGCGTGACCCCGAGGGCTATCACGAATTCAGGGAAGAAAGATTCGCGGCCCCGATTTAGTCCTAACAGCAAGACGATACTCTTTCAGTCAAATCGATCTGGTTCGATGCAAATTTGGTCTATTGAAATCGATGGCGGGGAGGCTCGTCAACTGACGACAATTGCAACCGAAGCGACTCAAGCATCCTGGTCACCGGACGGTCGCTCGATTGCCTTTGTTTCGTCAGTCTTTCCTCAATTCTCGGAGCTTCCATTCGAAGAATCCGATGCAGCCAATAAAAAGCTCTTGGATCAACTCGCCACGAGCAACGTATCTGTCCGGATTGTGGATCGGTTGTTCTATCGACATTGGGATTCCTATGTCGAAGGGAAACGACAGCACTTGTTTGTTCTACAACTCCGAGCCAATTCCACCGGCTTAGAACCAGCCAGTCCTCCTCGCGATGTAACTCCGGGTGATCGCGACGCAGTTCCTACCTCGTCAACTTTTTCATCTAGTCAAGATTATTGCTTTTCAAGCGATGGTAGTGCGTTGATTTTTACTGCTCCGCCAAAGAAAGAGGAAGCTTGGAGCACCGCTTATGAGATCTGCCGCGTTGCGATCGACACGCCGACCACATCATGGCAGTCCTTAACGCCCGCCAACCAAGCTGCTGACAGCGGACCTAGATTGTCACCCAACGGAAAGTTTCTTGCTTGGAGATCTCAGAGCGTGCCCGGTTCGGAAGCAGATCGATGGCAACTTCGTATTAGCCCGATCAATCCCGATGGAACACTCGCTGCTTCGAAAGGCTCCAGCGAGGGACAGTCACTTACTAGCGAACTCGATCTATCGGTAAACGACTTCGCTTGGTTAGACAACGCCCGCATCCTCTTTGCAACCGATCGCAACGCCGAACATGAATTCTGGCAAGCGTCAATCGAACCGAATCAAAAACCACAGAAAGTAGACTTCCGTTCCGAACGATTCGCGGGAGGGGTGATCATGTCGATTGCAAGTGCTTCGGGACAAACAGCATTTGTTGCTTCTCGAATGGATCAGCCACCCGAAGTGTTTTTGAAATCTGGTAACAAGCCCGTTTCGAATCTCAGTCAAGCGAATACCGAACTCGGCTCACAAATCGCATGGGCTGCTCAAGAGTCGATCAACACGATTCCAATCGAAGGCGATCGCAAAATGCAGATGTGGATTTTAAAGCCACCTGGGTTTGATCCAAGTAAAAAGTATCCGGTTGTTTATTTGGTGCATGGTGGTCCTCAAGGAGCTTGGGAGAATGGTTGGAGCTTCCGATGGTGCCCACAAGCTTGGGCTGCTCGGGGGTATGTAGTCGCGCTTCCCAATCCGCGAGGATCGACTGGGTTTGGGCAGAAATTCGTCGAAGAAATTTCCGGTGACTGGGGCGGAAAATGTTACCGCGACTTGATGGCTGGTGCTGACTATTTGGAAACGCTTCCCTATGTCGATCGTGATCGCATCGCAGCAGCCGGAGCGAGCTTCGGTGGGTACATGATGAATTGGTTTGCCGTCAACACGAATCGATTCAATTGCTTAATCACTCACTGCAGCGTATGGAACTTCGAAAGCATGTGGGGAACGACCGACGAACTTTGGTTTGATGAACACGAGCATGGTGGATTGCCTTGGGAACACCCGGAACGTTACCGCGAGTACTCGCCACACGTGAAAGCCGGAGAGCTTGGTAAGTTCAAGACACCGATGCTTGTCATTCACAACGACCTCGACTTTCGCTGCCCGATTGGCCAAGGCCACGAACTCTATTCCGCTCTTCAACGTCAAGGCGTCCCAAGTCGCTTCGTCAACTTTACCAACGAAGGACACTGGGTCACCCAACCAGCCAACAGCCAACGTTGGCACCAAGAAGTCTTCGCATGGCTAGATAAGTATTGCCCAGCGAATCGGTAGCTTACCTATGCAAACTTACCGGCGCATTTCGCAACGGATCTAGCTCGTCCCATCCGTCGCGACGTGTTTGGCGTCCTAATCCCAATTAGTGTCGATTAGTGAATATAAGTGTTCTGAATTTGGGAACACTAATTGGCACTAATCATCACTAATAGGGCCCAATGCGGAAATCGTGCGACCAAGTACAAATTCCCTAGGCGGTAGCTTTGCTGGTTATGGGGTTGGCATTGTCGTAAGTTGCCTCAGTGGCTATTTCCAAATACTTAACAAGCGAATTCGATCTATCTCGTCTGCGTGTGTTCCTCGCGGCATTCCGATCGGAACGAGGGTTAGTCATTTTTCTTCGATTGGTGGGACAGCCTAAGCTTTCGAGTAAGCGATGCTGCCTTACGAAAGCTTCTTGCGAAAAAGAAAGTTCGCGAGATGGAGCGTTTGGGGATTTGCTGGAACTGTTCTGGTTGAGATACGATTGATAAGTCTTAAAGCTGCGACGAGTCGCAGCACTCCAAAGCGCTCTTCACCTGCTGTAGGACTCCGGTCCAATCGCTTTGGGTTGATTGACGGAATAGTCTGATGGAATCATACCAGGGGCTGTCGCTGCGATCTAAAAGCCATCGCCAATCGGGCATCTTGTTGAGCAGTACCCAGGCGGGTCTTCCGAGGGCGCCTGCCAAATGGGCGATAGATGTGTCGCTTGTGATTAAGAGATCCAACTGCAAGAGAATGGCGGCGGTGTCCATGAATGCTCCACCGGATTGATCGGTTCCATCGGGAAGCGTGATAAGTGGTTGCGATCCCTTCCAAAGCTTTGACTGATCGGCTCCGTAGCCTTGTTGAAGGCTAATGAATTGGACACCTTCAAGCTCCGAGAGTGGCTCGTAAAGGGATAGCGGAAAGGATCTAAAAATATCGGCTTGGTGATCTTTGTTTCCTTGCCAAACGAGCCCAACTTTCCGTTTCGATTTGGGAAGCCGACTAAGCCATCCTGACCAATACTGTATCAAGCTTGGCGATGCTTTTAGATAAGCGTGCGACATCGGAATTGTATCGGCAGTAGTATGCAAAACATCCGCGACATCTAGCAACGAACAGTGATAGTCAAAGGGTTGATCGATGGGGAGTGAATTAGGAACATAACGATCGATCCCCAGTGCGGCTTTGTTTTCAGCGAGGCCGAAAATCGCCATGAGAGCAGGCTGCGCATGAACGATTGTTTTCGCACCGCGGTCATGAAGGACTTTTGCGAATCGAATGAACTGCAGCGTATCGCCCAGGCCTTGCTCGGCGTAGAGCAGAATCGTTTTGCCTTGCAAATCTTCGCCTTGCCACTTCGGTTGCGAGTAAGCGTACCGAGCGGCCTCCGGACATCGCCAACGCCATCGATACTCGTTCCATCCATTTTCGAAGTCCCCTTTCAAAAGAGAAATGACACCGATGTTTCTGTGTGTCTCTGGCTCGTCGGGCGAGAGCTTCATCGCCTTGCTATAGCTTTGAAGTGCGAGCTCTAGGTTTCCAGACCAAGCATGGAATGTTCCGCGGTTTTTGTATGCGTTGACGTAATTCGGGTTTTGAACGAGAGCTTTCTGAAATGCTCTCTCGGCATCCTCTGGACGAAGTGCATATCGCAGGGAATTCCCCATGTTGTTCCAAGCGATCGGGAAGTTCGGCTGAATCGCGATCGCTTTTTCATAGGCCGTAACAGCCTCGTGATAGCGACGTTGGTCATGCAAAGCGATCCCGAGATAGCACCAAGCGTTGGCGTTCTTGGGAACTTGATCCAGCACCTGCTGATAGGCTTGCATGGCTTGTTGGACATTGCCACTTTGGTGAATCTTCCACGCGGATTGAAGATACTCTTCGACAGTCGGCATCAACCAAACTCCATTTTTGAACAAGTCGATCGCGGGATCTTTACCCTGAATGAACGCCAGGGAAGTATATCAACCGACTCGCAAGCTGGTACAGAGCGAACAAGTGACGCCAGTAAGCACCAATGCTGTCGGGGAAATTGAACGTGGTGGCGTGACGCAATTCGATCATTTGGGTTCGATTCAACGTGGGTGTGCGACGAGATGGAAGATAAATGCCAGAAAAGTAACCAAGTCGATGGAAATTTGGACATTTTTTTCGTTTCGAGGGTTGCTGCCCGCGAAAGCAAATACAATACAAATGCCTTCTCCTGCCTGAAAAACCTCTCCATAACTTTCTTCAGCGTTCACAAACTGACAACTTCCCACACTTTTTTGAAGGATAGTTCTTATGTCAAGAATCACTGTACCTCTTACTGCACTCCTAGTTGCCGTTTTTAGCGCACCGGTTTCCGCTGCGATCATCTTTACAAGCTCAGCTACCTTTCTTCCAAACGTTGAATCTGGGGCGTATCTGAATACCTTTTCCACCGGTGGCAATGGTGGGGCTGCGGCTGTTCCTAGTTTAGCATTCTCTGGATCAGGCTTCGCGTATACGGTAACTGCCGACGCTAGTGGTTTATATGCGGACAATTCAACCGTTGGAAACTGGGCAGCCATTGACCCAGTTGTATTCACCTTCACTGGCAATCCTGTGACGGCAATCGGCGGCAACTTTTTCTTATCAGACATCAACGGTTTGATCCAAAATGACGCTCAAGTCACGATCCAGCTTAGCGATGGAACAAGCGAAACGTTCACCGCTAACTCCACCGACGCGTATCGCGGATTCATTTCGACGGGACCAGCAATCACCTCGATGACCCTACCTGCCGTAACGCGGTTCCATAATGTTGACAACCTAACCGTCGGTACCGCGATCGCTGTTCCAGAACCGACAACGATGAGCTTGATTGCGAGCGTAGGGGCTATCGCCTTTCTTATTCGACGTCGTCGTTTAAGCGGAGTTGCTAAAGCGGCTTTGAAGTCGTCGAATAGCTAATTGAATAAATGAGAGTCTGGCGAGCTTCTTAAACGAAACTTGTTCGAGTCCAGTTCTCCGTCGAAAACGGTTTGCTGAGAAGGGTCGGTAGAATACCGTCCAGTTTAGGATAAGCGCGAATGACTGAAGTATTGAGCGTGCCCCGGGAACAAATTGCTTTACTTGGGAGCTCACTAGCTCACGCGATTTCACGAGCACGAACTATCGGGAAAGCGAACGGGGACGCTATCGAAAGCGGATGGCCGCATTGTTTTACCTACCAATTTTTTGCGATGATTTGGGACAAGCCCGATTGTCGCTTACCCTTGATCGCTATCAATACGTTTTGGGAGTATCATAGCATCCTTCGTTTTATGTTTCGTACGTTGATTTCGCTCTCCGTCCCAATGCGTCTGTTTCTTGTTCTGTTGTTTCTGCCACTATTCCTAGCTCCCAGTTCTTCATTACTGGCTTGGGCCGAATCGGGGCACGCAATCATCATGATGCTGGCGCGAGAGAGGCTTACTCCGCAGGAACAAGAGAAGCTTCAGAAGCTGATTGAACAGCACCCGAATTATGTCAAGGACTTTACACCGCCAGTCGATTTCCCCGCAGGTATTGAAACAGAGAAATGGAAGATTGGTCGTATAGGATATTGGCCTGATATTGCTCGAGCGTACGATGAATACAATCGACCAACGTGGCATTATCAATTGGGTGCTGCTCTTACCATGGGCGATGTTAGCGGTATTGATATCCCCAAGGATCCAGGACCGCTTCCAGAGGATGCGACGATGTCGACTCAGGAACTCTATGTATTGCAAGCTCTCGAACTTTGTACCAAGCAGCTTGCAGACAAAAGCATTCCCGATGCGGATCGTGCCATTGCTCTCTGCTGGGTCGCTCACTTAATCGCCGACTTGCATCTCCCGTGTCACTCAGGCAGTCTGTACGCTGAATCTGTTTTTCCTGAGCCCGATGGCGATCGTGGTGCCAACCGGATCGTCATTGGCGAGCTGCGGTTGCACGGGCTTTGGGATCAATTACTTGGTAACTTGTACGAACGAGGAGACGTAAATCGTCGCGTTTTTGAGATCAAATCAACCCCCGAGTTAACAAACCGATTCGAAGTGGCCATTCAAGTATCTGATCCCCATGTTTGGGTTGAAGAAAGCCGAGCCATTGCTGTTCAATTTCTTTACGTCGGTGAAGTACAGCAAGCCGTCCGGGCCGCGATTGAGTCCAAGGTCACGAAGTTACCGCCCGTAACAATCTCTGAGGCTTACGGAAAGCAAGCGGGTCGAATCGCTCAAGTGCGAGCGGTAGACGCGGCAGCAAGACTTGCCAAAGTACTCTCAGATTCGCTGTGAGTTTTGCTTACGAAGGCTTATGAGTTTCCGGGAACATCGGGCCCGTATTCCCTGCGGCTTGCCATACGTGACGAAACCATGCCGGTAATCGAAAGCGGTCTGGATTCACGTTGGGTCTAACGGCATCAGCCAGCCGTTCTGCTTGTGCGCATTGCATTCGAAGTGGCCCATAACAGTTGTTGAACTGCTCGATGAATTGATCATCCGTTCCATCGGGAATACACACCGCGCCGACAACACGGTTGCCCTGCATGATCATGCCGCACGGTCGATCTCGCTCGCTACCTGAGGAAGACACGGTTGGAATCCTTTTTCGATATTCTAGAATCGAAATAAAGTGACAAAAGAAGATGATTTCAAACGAATTGCGAGAGAGGAAAAGTCAATTGCTTCTTCGTTGTGAGAGCCCCAGCTCTCGCAATTCGGTAGCGAGTCTCTCGTTAACGATGCAACTCGATAACTCTTGTAGTCTATCACGACATAGCCTGGAAACGCGAGAGCCTTCTAGACATGCAGCACCACGAATTCCAAGAATTGATGCTCCTGTTTTTTCGAGCGTCCTTAAATCTTCGATTCGCAACGAACCGGCTAAAGAAAGTTTTAGGCCAAATCTCTCCGCCTCGGTCGCACATCTATGGCTTTCGTCAGTCGACAGCCAGTCGGTTAAGCGTCCGCCATTCTTATTAAAAGTATCGATAAGAATGTACTCGCAACCTAAATCACGGCTCGTCAAAAGCGTCGTTGTCCAATCAACCGCACACGCAAGATGATGATCAGCATAATGAACGAGGATGAGTTTCGAAGGAGCGCGAAGTTGTTGGCTCAAGGACTCTGCGCGGGCCTCCCAAGACTTACAATCTCGCGAACCAGCCAAGGCAACCTTGACATAGTCGAACCCATCAAGAGTTCTCGCAGAAAGCGGCAACGAAAATTGGCTGTGTGTATCAACGCTGTCTTCGGCGCCTGCCGATGTGCCTTCCAGAAGTTCGCCTATCGCAACACTCAACGTCCAATCATTGCGGCTGGATAGTTGTTCTGCGACCTCGAGAAATTCGATTGCGACCTTCTCCTCTGGGCAACCCAATGATCCAGTTAAGGGATTCTTGAGGTCCAGCCAGCGAAACGAATAGCCGCTAGCGATACGAAGCTCATCGGCTGACTGCAAACTCAAAAGCAAATCCATCACTCGAGTCCGTCCAGCAGATCCCCTTCCGTGATCGTGCGGAAGTTCTTTCTCGCCAATGTCTCAAGAGCATGTTCGGTGTTGTCGACCATAATGGCGACGGCCGGTTCGCCGTGCGGCCGTACGATCAGCGGATAGGCTTGGATAATATTGACTTCAGCTTGCAGGAGTGCAGTGCAAATTTGAAGAAGCGGTTGATTGCCTTCGGGTAGCTCGACTCCGATCAAGTCGCTTTCAATGATCGCCAACCCGGCTCGTTCCAGAATTTCACGTCCCCGCTCGGGCTGAGAAACCAGGAAGCGCACAAACGCACACTCAGCCGAATCGCTGATCGACAGGGCGACGATCTTGATTCCCGTGTTTTCAAAGCGGCGAACAACTTCCAACAACTGGCCGACACGGTTTTCCAAAAACACGGTAAACTGCCGTATCGTCGGATAGTTTCGACCTCTCATGGTTTGGAACGGGGTCGAGGCTCCTTCGCCTGTACTCATGGATCAACCTTCCGGATGGTTGGGGGAGTTTGCTAGCTGTAAATCCTTGCAGCTATTGGTATAAGTGCCCAGCCGCCATGGGTCAATCAAGAACGCGGAATTTCTGTCCCTTTCCACGCCTTTAAACTGCTCCGCGGCTAAAAAGCGAGGTGAAAAAAGCGATAGGTTTAAGCTCGTAGCAGATGTCGTAAGACCTCTGACGACCACAGCTTTTAACGTTGTTTCCATCGACTGTTTCCATCGACGTCTGAATCCTTGCGAATCCAGCTACACCACAATTAGATCGGACGTGAAACTAGTCGACTATTTCTGGGGTGCTTCGGTAAGCATCAGACAGCCACTGGACAGCTTGATCGATTTCTTCTTCGGTCGTGTTCCATCCCAGACTGACTCGAATGGTCGAGGCTGCGTCGCGCGGCGTGACGCCAGTCGCCTCTAAAGCACCGTATGAAATCATGCGGGCTGATTGGTCTGAATAGGCATCGGAATAGCCCAGGAATAGCTCGGGCGTCCGAATCAAAAGCTGCTGGGCGTCGCGATCTTTCAAGACCAAGCTAAGTGTGTTTGGAAGCCGAATGAGGCCCGATTCCAAGTCTAAGTTCTCCGCATGAGAAACACTATCGACTGGCTTAGACGGGTCTTTGCTCATAAATGGGTCTTCTATCGTAACACGAGCTTCGACCGGACCGTTGACGCGAATCGCATCCCCGATTTCGCCCCGAAGACGATCGTAAAAACGGTTCGCTAATGTTTCCATTCGATCACCAAGTTCCATACCCGCATTCTGAATCAATTCCATGGCTGCACCAAACCCGACAATGGCAGGGATGTTCTCTGCACCTGGCGCCAGCCCGCCTTCTTGCCAAGCACCATTAAACAAAGGTCGAATCGAAACGCCATTGCGAACAAACAAAACGCCCACTCCTTTGGGACCATAAGCATGATGCCCAGACAACGACAACAAGTCGATTCCCAGCCCAGGCAACTGTGTTCGAATCTTTCCCAACGCCGCGATCGCATCGCAATGAAAAACACAATCGTTAGGACGATCCAAGTTTCCAATGGTGCTGATATCCTGAATAGTACCAATCTCAGCGTTTGCCCACTGAATCGAAATGATGCGTGTACGCTTCGTGATCAGCTTTGCGACATCCGACGGATCGATTCGCCCAGTGGAATCACATGCGACTCGACTAACATGCCACCCTCGCCGCTCAAGCCGCTCGGTTGTGCGACGAACCGTTTCCGATTCCATCGTGGATGTGATTAAGTGTGGCAAGAAACGTTGCGTCTTCTTTCGAATCGAAAGAGCATATCCAAGCAGCGCAAGGTTGATGCTTTCAGTTCCGTTTCGTGTGAAAATCACCTCGGAGGGCAAGCAGTCTATTGTGTTGCAAACTTGATTGCGAGCATCCTCGATCGCTTCTTCAACGGCACGGCTTTTCCAATGCAAGTTACCAGGCAAGACAAACAGTTCGTTGAGGAAAGGTTGCATCGCTTGACGAACCGCCCCAGCCATCGGTGTGGTCGTGTTGTAGTCTAAGTAAATAGTTTTCTGAGTCTTCATGAAGGTAAGCTATCTCGATAAAATTCGATCTACAATTCCAGGAAACCATCGGCTCGCCGATAAAAGCAACCGACCGCCAACAGAGAGCACCATACGTCGCTTTGATCTTTCGATGGCTTGGATAGTCAGAGTCGCAACGCGCTGAGGGGACATGCTTCCAATCGATTCACTCTTCGTCCCAGCAGGTGTATCAATGAGCGAATCAAGGAACTCGCTGCGAGTTGTGGTTGGATCAATCTGAAGCACCTCGATGCGCTCGCCAGCCAACTCGCATCGCAACGATTCAGCCCAACCACGCAACGCAAACTTTGCCGCACAGTATTCACTCTTAAGCGGCACCGCACGATGAGCCAGTACCGATCCGACCATCACAATTGCTGGACGATTTGTTTTTGATCGTTGCTTCAGTAACGGAAGGCAGGCTCGTGTTAATTCGACTGGTCCGAAAAAGTCGACTTCCATCAACTTGCGAACACGCTCGGGTGAACTCGTGTCGAAACGTCCAATAGCTCCCGACCCAGCATTGTTAACCAGAATGTCCAATCCGCCCCAATTCGTTTGACACCAATCAGCCCAGCGTTGTCGATCGCTTTCGATTGTCAGGTCTCCAGAAATCGGAGTGATCGAACCGGCTTTATCATTCGCCCCGGTTTTAGATTTCGGTTGGCTATCTCGAAGCGAATGAAACTCTGTCACAAGATCGTCGAGGCGATTTTGACGTCGCGCGACTGCCAAAACGTGCGCGCCGGCTGTGGCGAGTTGTAGCGCGATTTCGCGACCGATGCCACTGGAAGCTCCAGTCACTAAGGCTTGGGATTCTTTCAATCGTCTACGTGGCAAGGGATTCAGTTCTAGCTGGCGAAAGTTGTAAAGAGCGACAAAAAAGATCCATTCGATACGAAAGAAGTTGCCTCCAAGCGCTGCTAGCTTTTGGTAGACGATAAGTGACCATCGCCGCAAGTCGCTTCTAGCGAAGCAGTTATATCAAAAAAACGGACGACAACCTGTCCAAGCCCGCGATTTTCGAATTACGGCCTGACAATTGCACAGTACGTCCCCGCGACTGCGACTTGAGACAAAGGCAAGAAGAATCTGGAAATTTTGACTCGCATTGTTCGATTTTCCAGAACCAACTTGCACGGCGGATCGTCCTATATCACCGGGCGTCTTATTGTAGTGTCGCGGGTGTTTGACAGGCAAGTTAAAGGCAAGAATTAATCGGCGACAAATAAAACGGAAATCGCTTTACCTAACGTAAGATTGCTCAGCAAAGTAACTCAAATGTAAACCAAGATTTTTCTACAAGGGACCAAACTAGTCAACGCGAGCGGCGAAAGAGTGTGTAGATCGCAACGAGTGCGATAGACCACCAGAAGAAACAAGACAATAAAGTACACCGACGGAGAGGGATGAATACCATGAATAGCGACTATCGAATTGCATTGATCCGTGAACTACGTGACCAACAAGTTCGTTTTGCGCCGCGACCGAAGCGAATCGAACAAGCGAATCGTGCTGAACGTTTGCTTTGCGAAATCGATGAAGGTCGCGAGTATCCGTTCGACTTTTTGTTCTATCGCATTACCGATGTCCGCTCCGAAGTTCGTCATCATGGGCTAATCAAAGGATCGGATGCGGTCCACGACTTGCGATTGTTTGTGGAAGACATTTCAGACTCAACGAATATTCGAGTCGATGAAGTTGGCGAGCCGATCCACACGGTTGAAGAACTGAGCAAGCTGTTCAACGTTTCGACAAAAACAATTTCGCGTTGGCGAGATCGCGGGCTCGTATCGCGGAGATTCTTGTCCGAAGGTCGTAAACGCGTTGGCTTCCTCCATAGCAGTGTGGAAAGATTCGTTGCAAAGAATCGTAAGCGAATCAGTCGCGGCGAAAGGTTCAGCCAAATGACCGACGATGAACGAGCAGACATGATTGAAGCCGCTCGCAAATGGGCAGCACAAGGAATGAGTCTCTCCGCCGTCGCACGTCGCGTTGGTCGCGACATGGGACGCAGCACAGAAGCAGTTCGATACACATTGAAAAACTTTGACAAGCAAAATCAAGTCATGGCAGTTTTTCCTGACCAACGCCCCACTCTTTCCAACGATGATCAACGTGCGATCTATCAACAGCATCGTCGTGGAGTGAATTTGGTCACGCTTGCTAAACGATACGGTCGAACACGAGGCAGCATTGTTCGCATCTTGAACGAACAGCGAGCAGCTAAGATTTTCGAACTGCCACTAGAGTTCATGCACAATGACGACTTCAACAAAGCAAGTCTTGCTGATGAGATTCTTGGACCAATGCCAGCCCCAGCAACGACACCTCGTAAATTGCGGGCTCCGAGTGGACTTCCAGCTTATCTGGCTTCGCTTTACGACGTCGGCTTGTTAAGTCGCGAACAGGAATACCATTTGTTCCGAAAGATGAACTATTTGAAGTTCTTGGCTCACAAAAAACGTGACGCGTTGGATGCGAAGGCTCCATTGGTTTCGCTCATGGATGAAATTGAGTTATTGGCCGAAAGAGCTGGTGAGGTCAAGAACCAAATTGTTCAAGCCAACTTACGATTGGTGGTTTCCATTGCGAAGCGACACGTAGCAGCAAACGAGGATTTCTTTGCACTCATTAGCGATGGTAATATCTCGTTGATCAAAGCGGCTGAGAAGTTCGACTACTCACGAGGCAATAAGTTCAGCACCTATGCGACCTGGGCCATCATGAAAAACTTTGCTCGTTCGATTCCAGAGGAATATCGTCATCGCGATCGATTCCGAACGACCGGCGAAGAAGTTTTTGCAGGGCATCAAGATAATCGTGCGAACAACTTTGCCGAAGAACTGGACCAGCAAACGCGACAAACGCAAATCAATCGGATTTTGCACAAGCTCGATCAACGCGAGCAAGAGATCATCATCCGCCGTTTTGGTTTGGGTCAAAGTGTTGAGCCATCGACCCTCAAAGAAGTTGGCGAGGTAATGGGCGTTACGAAAGAACGAATCCGACAGATCGAAGCCCGCGCACTCGACAAATTACGATTGGCCGCAGTTGCCGAGCACATTGATGCGCCTGAATAGGAACGCATTAGAATAAATTCGAGGTTGTTTAGAATCGCTGACCGCTTGACAGAAGTCTTACGACCTCTGCTACGGACTTACGGCTTTTGTTACACTTCGAAGCCGGTGCGGTACTCGCGGCTGATCATGGTGTTGGCCGCTTCATTGTTTGTGAACTTTTCGCTTGTTGGATCAAACGAGAGTTGTGGTCCAAGCGAAAGTTTATCCGAATCAATCTCGACCCCGTTTGCCTTCAAGTGATCGAGCGTTCTTGCGAGTGTCGCGTCGTTATCGTCAAGACTCTTGACGTTCGCCAAAGCCTTCTTAATAACGTCGGCGGAGACTTTGTTCGATTCACCCAAGTAGTAGGAAATGTTTCCGAGGTGGCTTACTGCAGCAGACAAGTGGCCGACCATTGCATCCGCGGTGAGCTTGGAGGAGTCTCTCGCTACGCAAGCATCGACAAAGTTACCCATGTGGGCAGAGTTTAAATTGTCCTTGGTTTTGAACTGCTGAATTTCGTTCATGTCGCGATCGAAAGCCACAAAATCGGCGTACGTCTTTTGGACGAGATAGCCTTGGGATCCATAGAACACGACTCCGACCTTGTTTCCGCTAGTGCTCTTGAAAAGCTTGTTTAGCTCTTCATCACCGGAGTTGTCGACGCTCAGGCCGCGAGTTTCGAAGACGATGCACTTGTCGCCGTAATCGAAGATGGAGACTTCTGTGTTCGCCGTATCACCCGCGTCGATGTAGTCTGGATTCTTGCGTTCCGCTTGGTATCCGAGTCGTCCGCCGTAGGTAATAACGCTGGTTGGATGTCGATCTAGGCCGAGTCCCCAACGAGCGACGTCGGTTTGGTGAGGTCCTTGATTGCCCGAATCGCCGTTGCCATAGAGACGTTGCCAATGCCAATCGTAGTGGAACTGTTGTCGAGTTACTTTCGGCGATGTCATGGCTGCGGGACCACTCCACATATCGAAGTCGACATTAGCTGGTACCGGATAATCACCGATGGGTCCGATTGACTTGCGGCGTTTGTAGCAGAGAGCACGAGCCAAGTTGACTTCGCCGATACCGCCTTCTTTGATGAATTTCATCGCGTCGATCGCTGCTTGGCTGCTGCGAGTTTGTGTTCCTGTTTGAAGCATCTTGTTGTACTTCTTTGCAGCTTCGACGAGTGCACGGCCTTCGTGAATATTGTGACTGATCGGCTTCTCGAGATAGATGTCTTTACCAGCTTGCATCGCCCAGACCCCGCACAGAGCATGCCAATGGTTCGGGGTGGCGCAGCTAACAATGTCAATGTCCTTGGATTCAAAAGCCTTTCGCATGTCTTGGTAAACAACCGGGCGTTTGCCTTGCATCTCAGCGATTTGAGCGGCTCGTTTTTCGCCAACCTTGGGATCGATGTCGACGATCGCTCGGATCTCGACGTTCGGGACTTTGGAAAACCCTTGAATATGATCTCCTCCGCGTCCGTTGACTCCAACAACAACCAAGCCGATCTTGTCATTAGGTCCAACGGCTCGGACCGGGGCAGATGTTCCAAGCGTCGTTGCCGCTGCGGATGCGGCTGTAAGGAAATTGAACTGGCGACGAGAAATCGACTTGGGATTGGAGCTTGGAATGGAATGAGGAACTTGTCTAGTCACGGCGGGGCCCTTTTCAGAAGAATTGTGGGTGAGAGCGAAAGAGAGTTTCGGGTGAGTCTGGCTTCGAAAACCAGGCAGTGGTGTGGTCGATTGTATCACCCTCCAACATGCAGCGGATGCTACTGCTTCGCAAGAAAGTCACTTTTTTTCGTGAATTTCGGAGCCGGGTCAGGTGGCTCGCTCAAGCTGGGTGAGCATCTGAAATCGTGCGTATGACTTGACTTAGCTCAAGCGGGAAAACTCACTTGGCAGCTGAATGACGGCTTTTGAGCTAGCAAACAAGACGCTTGGAAGCCGAATCGCTATTCCCTCGGTTTTCCCGAGCGAGGTATGATACCCTGTGGGGAACGCTTGTGGTGTCTTAAGTCTCTAAAAACGGATTTTAAGTAAAATAGCATACCCTTGGTTGTTTGAGTAATCGGCAAACGCCCGCCTCCTCGCAGACGCCTTGTAAGAAACCTACCTTTCGGAGATTCACGACGATGTCACATCAAAAATGCATGGCGAATTCGTATTTGCGTCCTCCGTCTTTGCTGCCTGTGTCTGGTAAACGCGTCACTGAGCAAAATCGTCGTAGCTTTATGCAAGCTGGTTCGTTGAGCTTAGGGATGTCGGCGGCTGGACTTAGTGGTCTGAACCTACCTTCGATTCTTCGGGCAGAAGACAAGCAGGGGATTGGGAGTTCGCATAAGTCGCTCATACAAATTTTCTTGGCAGGTGGACCGCCTCATTTGGACCTTTGGGATTTGAAACCCAATGCTCCGTCCGAGATTCGAGGCGAGTTTTCGCCAATTCCTACAAGCGCTTCCGGAGTACAAATCAGCGAAGTCTTTCCAAAGCTTTCTCAGTGGATGCACCGCGGCTCGTTGATTCGTTCGATCGTAGGGTCCAAGGATCAGCACGATGCGTTTCAATGTTTGAGCGGTTGGAAACCAGAAGACTTGCGGTCGATTGGTGGGCGGCCTTCGATGGGTTCGGTGGTTTCAAAAGTGCAAGGCCCTGTTGATCCTTCCGTGCCGGCTTTCGTGGGGTTGGCCGAAAAGTCGACTCACCGGGAATGGTCTGATTGCGGTGGACCTGGGTTTTTGGGAGCGGCTCATTCGGCCTTCCGACCTGATGGCCCAGCTCTTGAAAACATGACGCTGCATGGGCTTCCTCTGGAGCGATTGCGAGACCGTCGAAAGTTGCTGGTTAGCCTGGATACGCTTCGTCGCGATATTGATACCTCGGGTGTAATGGCCGGGATGGATGCATTCAGTCAGCGGGCACTGGACGTTCTTACGAGCAGCAAGCTTGTCGAAGCCTTAGATCTAAGCCGCGAAGATCCTGAAATCGTCGCCAAGTACGGTGATGGAAAGCCATATCAGCACCAGTTCGACGGAACGGCGACTCGAAACGATCACCTATTGATTGCCAGACGTTTGATCGAGGCAGGTGTTCGGGTTGTTAGTCTGAGTTTCGGCCGCTGGGATGCGCATACGAATAACACAGCGATGGTACGTGACCATGCTGGCAAGTTAGATCAATGCCTAAGCGCCTTGATCGAAGATTTGGAGCAACGCGGCATGCTGGACGATGTGAGCATTGTCGTTTGGGGCGAGTTCGGTCGAACACCCAAGATTAACAAAGACGGCGGTCGCGATCATTGGCCGCAAGTGAACAGTGCGTTTTTGGTCGGCGGAGGAATGCGTGGCGGACAAGTCATCGGGGCAACCAACCGGCTAGGAGAATGTGTCGTTGAGCGTCCAGTCGACGTGCAGGAGGTGGTCGCAACGCTCTATCACAACATGGGGATTTCAACAGCGCATACTGCCTTACAGGATCCCACAGGACGTCCGCAATTTTTGGTCGATCGTGATCCCATCCGTGAATTGATTTCCTAGCCGTTGCGAGGGTAACCGCGAAAATACGAAAAGAACTTGAACCAGCAATCAAAGTATGAACGAAAAAAATTTAGAAAGTGAGTGTAAGCGAACCAGTGGCATAGGCTTCCAGCCTGTGTTGCTGCGTTCACAGGCTGGAAGCCTATGCCACTGGTTTTTTGTCTGGTTTGCTTATGTCGCAGTCGTAACAACGCTTCTCTCATCCATGACTGCGAGTATTCACAGTGCCGAGCTAGAGCCCAATAAGACCAGCGATCCACAAGCGTCAGTCGTCTTCGCTTCCGCAAACGTTCCTGCGCACACGATCGTCGATTTCATTCCTGAGCACACCGTTGCACCGAAGTATGATTCGAATCCCAATTCAAAGTTGCGTTGGGAGACTTCCGAGGAATCTAGCGTTGTGGTTCTTCGAGGTAGCGACGCACGTTGGCAGGCTCTTGTTAGCCAATACACCCCCAATGGTCGGTGGCGCGACGTGACGCAAGTGGTTGGCTTTCGGTATGAACCGTTGGGTATCTTGCAAATTGATCGCGATGGCTACGTTGTCCCACTTGCGAATGGATCGGTTCGAGTTTTCGCTCAAGATGACGCCGGTCATGAAGCTGTCCAGGAATTCATCGTGGAGCAATGGGAAAAGAACCCAACCGTTGATTTTTCCAATCAAATTGTTCCGATCTTCAGCAAGCACGGTTGCAATGGCGGAGGCTGTCATGGCAAGTCCTCCGGCCAAAACGGTTTCCGATTGTCATTGATGGGTTTCGAGCCGACCGAGGACTTTACACACCTGGTTCGCGAAGCACGCGGTCGACGAATCAACATGACCCGTCCTGAAGAAAGTTTGCTTTTGCAAAAGAGTACTAACGAGATACCTCACGGGGGCGGCCAGCGACTTGGTCGTGACTCCATGGAGTACCGCTTAATCAGCCGATGGATGAAGCAAGGAGCAAATTACGGCGACGATCCAAACAAGCAGTCGATAGCGATTAAGATCTCGCCGAGCACTCGAACGATGGAACCTGGTGCAACGCAACAACTGTCGGTTTGGGCTCGTTCATCCGATGGACAGTTGACCGATGTAACTCGGATCACGCAATTTGACACGAACGATCCGCAGATGGCCCAAGTCGATGCACATGGAAAAGTTACGATTGGAAAACTGGCTGGTCAAGTAGCAATCATGGGGCGGTATCAAGGGCTTTTGGCAACCTTCCGTGCGACCATTCCCATGGCAGGCGATTATCAGGCGTCGATGGATCCCAAGAACTCGATCGATGTAGCCGTCTTCGATCAGCTTCGACAACTGAACATTCCTGCCAGCGAACTATGTGACGATGTTACTTTCTTGCGTCGTGTAAGTTTGGATCTCATCGGTCGATTGCCAACGATTCAAGAGCTACATGACTTCGAACAAGACGATGCACCTAAAAAGCGAGATGCTGCAATTGATCGGCTTTTAGAAAGCGACGATCACGCGGCATTTTTTGCGAACAAGTGGATGTGGATTCTTCGAAACCAACGGGATCAAGAGAGCGATCAAATTCGAACTTTTACATTTTATCGGTGGTTGAAAGAGCAGGTTGCGACGAATCGCCCTTACGATGAATTCGTTACCGACATTGTGACCGCCTCGGGATCTGTCACCGAGTTCCCACCGGTGGCTTGGTATTTGAATGTCAAGGATATCCACTCGCGAGTCGAAGACGCTTCGCAGCTTTTCTTAGGCCAGCGTATTCAATGCGCTCGCTGTCATCATCATCCTTACGAAAAATGGAGCCAAGTCGATTACGCGAAGATGGCTGCTTTTTTCGTCAACGTGCAAAGCAAACCTCAAAGCGGTCGCGAAGATCTGGCGATCTACATTGCATCGAATCCAGCGACCATGCCGCATCCCAAGACCCAAGCTCCGATGCAACCGTCCGGATTGGGCGAGTATCGAGACGCTGCGGGTGATTCGGAAGATGCTCGGTTCGAGTTAGCAGCGTGGATGACCGATCGCGATAATCCGTACTTCGCAAAGGCACTCGTTAATCGCTACTGGAAACACCTGATGGGTCGCGGCATTGTCGAACCCGAAGACGATATGCGACTGACTAATCCACCGACCAATCCTGAATTGCTGGACGCTCTGGCCAAAATCTTTACCGAATCTAATTACAACTGCAAGGAACTGCTCCGATCGATCTGCCGTTCGAACACCTATCAGCTTTCCAGCCAGGCGCCCTCGGAAAGCTTGAACGACCGACAATCGTATTCCCGGTTTTATCCGCGTCGGCTTTCGGCTGAAACCTTAGTCGATGCGCTGGATCAGGTTTGTGGAACCAAGACCGATTTCGGAACAATTCCAGAAGATCGTCGCGCTATCGAACTACCGGACTCGGGATTCAACTCCTATTTTCTGACTGCTTTCGGCAGGCCAGATGGATCGACCGCTTGCGAGTGCGAGCGTAGTGGCGAATCGACGTTGGCTCAAAGTCTTCATTTGGCGAACTCGAAGGAAATCCAATCCAAGCTCAATGCCGAGGAAGCCTTACCGGCTCAGCTTGCCCGAGACCCGAGACCCGACCAGGTCAAGATCGACGATATTTTCCTAAGAGCCTTCGCTCGCCGCCCATCCGAAACGCAACGGAAAGCCGCCTTGGATTACCTGGAACTGCAAGAAAGCCGCCGCCTCGGTTACGAAGATCTCCTCTGGGCGATTTTGAACAGCAAAGAATTTTTGTTTAACCATTGAGCATGCACGTAGCCAAGTCTCTCTGCAGACTTGGGGGAATAGCAGACTTGGGGGAATACTCGTCAGCCTGCGGAGAGGCTGACCTACGCAGCCAAGTCGCTCCGCAGGCTTGCGGTTATATGATTTGTCAGCCCAACTTTATCTAGGCTTGGCCGCCATTCATAATTCCTGGGACGACCTCGATCGTGGAAGTGTCGGATAAAACCCGGTGGCAAACTGTGGCGTAACACGATAGTGGACTTGTGACCACAGAAGCCCAAACGTAAACTCTCCGATTCTCTTAAATCCGTCGCAAGTGCCCGTTTTTAAGCGACTTATTGTCAATACTTCAGAATTAGTAAAACGAATGTACGGTTCTCTCAACGCTTGGATGCTCGCTCAAACAGTATCCGCCCCAACTCCTCTCGCTCCTGATGCTAGCAATCCAACATGGCTGGAAGGCTTAAAAGTCGCTGGAGTTCTGCTGGTTGTTTTCGTCCTTCCCTTTGTATTGGGTAGGTTTTTCGCGAAAACCCTGCGTATGCCGGCCCATGCTTCCTCCTTCGCCGTCGTATTGGCGTCGATTTTTGGAAGTGCCGTCGTTTTGGGGATGCTGCCATTGCGTTATGGCCCTGACATTCGCGGTGGAACAAACTTGGTTTACGAGTTGGACCGAGCTGCAACGACTGGTGCTGCAGCCACTCGTGTGACCGCCAGCGACTTAATTCCCAAGCTAACGCAGCGTCTCAATCCGTCGGGAACCAAAGAAATCCTGATCCGCCCCAGCGGTAGCGATCAAATCGAAATCGTCGTTCCAGCAGTGAATCCACAGGAAGTAGAAGAACTCAAGAGAGTCATTCAAAACGCTGGGATTTTGCAGTTCCGAATCGTTGCCAACCGCAGCGATCACCAGGACATTATTCAGCTCGCACGTAAGCAAGCCACTAGCGAAAACGAAACCGAGAGACTGACTCGCGAAGTTCGCAATACGGACGGAACAACAGTTGTCGGTCTTTGGCAAGCGGTCGGTCGAGACGAGAAAGCTCGCGATGGCATCTTCGCCTTTAAAACTCCGATCGATGGCGACATTATCCGAGACGCCAAGACAGGCAATCTGATTGAAGATTTGGCTTTTAACCCAAACAATCAGCTCGCGTTTGAAAAAGCGCTGCTAGCCCGAGGAATTCAAGATGTAGACGTTCTCCTGGCTCTCGAACGCCGAGGCATTGCGTTCGACCTTGTTACCGGAGACGACTTGGCAGTGGTCCGCCGAAACATGGGCAAAGACGGAACTCCCGAAGTTGGCTTCGAAATGAAGTCTTCTGGTGCTTCAAAGCTTCAGAGCCTCACCTATATGAATCGCCCCGAAAACGGTATTAAGCGTCGAATGGCGATCGTGCTCGATGGACGTGTCCTTTCGGCACCTAACCTCAATCAACCGATCAGTAGCCAGGGCGTCATTACAGGTAATTTCACCAGTGACGAATGCGATTACTTGGTAAACGTGTTGAAGTCAGGTTCGCTTCCGGCGGCTCTGAACAAGCAACCAATCAGCGAAAACGTAGTCGGTGCCGCGCAAGGCCAAGACGCAATTGCTAAGGGGTTCTTGGCATGTTTGCTTTCGCTGGTTGTGACACTAGCCTTGATTCTCGGGTATTACCGCTTCTCAGGAGTGATCGCGTGTATCGCGATGGCGATCAACCTTGCTTTGATTCTGGCAGGCATGATTCTGATCCAGCAACCGATTACTTTGCCCGGTTTGGCCGGTCTAGTTCTTTCGGTAGGGATGTCGGTCGATGCAAACGTCCTTGTTTTCGAGCGAATTCGAGAAGAAATCGCAAAGAAATCCACGCCTCGACTCGCGATTCGAAACGGGTTCGATCGAGCCTGGACCACGATTATTGACTCTAATTTAACAACCCTGATCAGTGCTTTGGTCTTGTATTTCATTGGAAGCGATCAAGTCAAAGGCTTCGCGGTAACGCTGATCATTGGATTGTTGGTGAGTATGTTTACCGCTGTGTTCTGCTCGCGAGTGATGTTTGACATTGCTGAAAAATTACGGATCGTGAACTTCTCCATGGCCGATGGGATTGCATTTCTCAAGAAGTCGCTGGTTGGAGATCGTGAAATCGACTTTATGAGCATGCGATTCGCCTGCTACAGTATCTCTTTGGTGCTAATCTTGATCGGGTTGGTTGCGACCGCGCTGCGAGGGCGGCAAATTCTCGACATCGACTTCAACGGTGGTACATCGGTAACGTTTGCATTGAACGAACCAGTTCCTACCGACAAAGTTCGCGAGTTAGTTGGCGGAATGTTCATAAAAGACGAAGCGGGCCTTCCAATTCAAACATCGCTGACCAACGTAAGCATGGCTCAGTTCAAGCCCGAATCGGTCTATAAATTGGATACGTCCTTACGCGATGTTAAGAAGCTTTCAGAAAGCCTTGTTTCGGGATTCACGGAAGAAAAAACGGGAACAACCCTAGCGAGCTACCGCGTTGAAGCTAGTCCGCCTCAAGAGCAAGCTGCACCAGCGGCACCGAAAACCGACGAGACGAAGCCAGATGAGCCGAAGTCAGATGCAACTCCCGCTGCCTCGGAAACCAAGCTCGCGAAGGTAAAGCGGACTTTGAAGTTCTCGACGAGCAACAATGTCGACAGTGCAAAGATCAGTGGTCCCGCACTGTTGGAATCGATCATCGCCTCGGCGAAAGCTGTTGGAATTACCCTGGTCGAATCGCAAATCGGTATTTTCCCAGAGGGTGCACAAGATTGGACTCGCGATTCTCAAGTCGGATATGCGACCTGGGACGTGACTCTTCCAGTCGATGGCCCCGCAAGCGACAAAATCGTAGCAGACCTATCGGCACAGTTGGCCAAGCAACCGGTTTGGCAATCGATCAACCGGATCGAATCGCGTGTTGCCGGCGAAATGCAACGTGATGCGATCCTGGCGCTTTTCCTGAGCATGATCTTTATCACCGCTTACATCTGGTTCCGATTCCAACGCGTTGCCTACGGTTTAGCCGCGGTGGTTGCGTTGATGCACGACGTCCTGATCACCCTGACGGCGATCGCTGTAAGCCACTGGCTCTTCCAACCGCTTTCTTCTTTGTTGATTGAGGATTTCAAGATTAGTTTGACGATGGTGGCGGCGTTCTTGACGATCGCAGGTTACTCCCTGAACGATACGATTGTGGTATTCGACCGGATTCGGGAAGTGAAGGGAAAGAGTCCTAAACTAACTTCGGAAATGATCAATCAAAGCGTGAATCAAACGCTCAGCCGGACTCTTTTGACGTCGGCTACGACCATCTTCGCGGTCTTTTTACTTTACGTTTTTGGTGGTGAAGCCCTTCACGGGTTCTCATATGCCTTATTTGTTGGAATCGTCGTCGGTACTTACAGTTCGATTTTCGTGGCCGCCCCAATTCTCTTGTGGCTCTCCGATCGCGAGCATACTCCATCGCGGATTGGGTCCAAATAGTCATGATTCGAGACGATGTTTTCGAACACGGGTGATTTACCCTTGAAGCATCGCAGTCGTCTCGTTACATTCTTGAGTTCGCTATAAGAGCTCGAAATAGCCTTATTTTTGTTTTCCTTGTGTTTTGAATTGGCAACTTTAGCATGTCCTTCGGTCGTCGCCCTCTAAATTCCAAAAAAGCTCCCCGCAAGCGAACTCGCACTCGGACTAAGATCAAGAAGAAGGATCCGCTTTTCGTAGAAGGAAAGCGTCCTCGTCCGATGTATGTCGACTACAAAGATGTCGAGCTTCTAACGAAGCTTGTTAATCGTCATGGTCGAATTGTCGGTCGCCGAAAGAATGGTTGCGGAGCGGTAAGCCAACACGCAATCACTCGCGCTGTCAAACGAGCCCGTTTCATGGCTTTGATGCCGTTTGTAGGCGAGTAAGCCACCAAAAGAAGGCCGGGTTCTTGGCGAGTAAATCGCCTGGAGTTGTTTGCATGCCAGCCAACGTCTTCCACTACAAGCGTCGGGTCGAATTCTGCGAAACCGACGCCGCTGGTATTGTTCATTTCTCGGCGATTCTGCAATATGCAGAGCAAGCTGAGCATGCGCTGCTTCGGAAGTTGGGCTCTAGCGTACTGGTGTCGATTCAGTCCGAAGGGGAACCAATTCGAGCGATTAGCTGGCCTAGAGTGAAAATCACTTCGGAATTCCATGGTTCGGCAAAGTTTGAAGACGAGCTCGATATCGCCATTTACGTTTCTCGGCTTGGCAACAAAAGCGTTACGTACGCTTATCGAATCACGCGATCTACGGAGCCTATTTGCTCGGGAAGTTCGACATGTGTGTGCTGCGAAATCGATGCTTCTGGCAGAATCTCTTCGGTTGAGATCCCGCCCCGCCTCAAAGAGTCACTACGCGCTTACGCAGCACCGTCATAACCGTTAGATTTGAGCTCACTCAAGTGGGAAATATCCCCTAGCCCCTCTATTTTCTAGATTCCGGACGTCCTCGAATTAATCTAGGACGTATGAGAATCACCGCACTTCAAACCGCCAAGCGTCTTGTCCCCGTAAGCAAGTCTTTAAGTTTGGGCTGCCTTGCCAGCGTTGCGCTGAGCCTCGTGGTTGGCTCGGCTATTCTATCTTGTTGTGGAGTCGCTTCTGCGATGGATCCACGACACGGCACAGCCAGCCAGCCGGTCCGAATCGACTGGACAACCATGCCGTCGACATTCACGCACGACCCTCAAGGGACTCGCGTCGCTCAGTTTTCCCAAGGCGTTCAACCAGTAGTCTACGAACGCCCTGATTATCAACGATCCGGGTTCCGACATTATCGTTCCAGCCTTCAAGGCGGCAGTTCTGCCGATCACATGCACATTGTCGACCAATGGGGACCGTCAGTTCGTCCGTATGGCGAATGGCGATTCCCAACTCGACCATTCTCGGTTCCATATCCCGCTTGGGGACCGCAACTGCCGCTGACAAGCGTCCACTCCAACTTTAATAATCAGGTCCAGTTCCCTGGCGGCGGACTCCCCGCAAGACCTTGGCAGCCTGGACAGCCAGGTCAAGCTTGGGGCCATGGTGGCAACCAAGGCGGTGGCGAAGCACCTGGCGGTTGGCCCAATTGGCAATCAGGAAATGGCCAAGGAGTTGGGCCCGGTAATGGAATGGGATCGGGAGGCTTTCATCCAGGGATGAATGGCTACCAACCGTATGGTGGAGGTCCTCATGGATTTGGACAGTTCGGCGGAGTTGGTCCATACGGCGTGGGCCCAGGCAACGCACTGCGGCAAGACCAAGACGAATACTACCAAGATGCCCCCGAGCCGCCTCAGCTACCTGATCGCGAGTTCTTCTTCTCGCCCGCTCGTTAAGTTAATTGAGGCTGATTTCCACAAAGCAGCCTTACGAAACCGACATCCAATTTCGAAGTGTCGCTAAGTCTCGATGATAAGCATCGATCACAGGCTTGATTTCGCTGACGGGGATTGCGTTTTGTCCGAAGTATTCGACGTGGAGCGAAATGGGGGCTGGCGGGATTGATTGAAGAACATCACGAAACAGCTCCTTTTGAACTAGCCCTTCGCCCAGCGGAACGTCTTTGGGTGACGACTCGGTAAGCGATTTTCCTTCTACAGCTTCACGACGCGTGTCCTTCAAAAAGATGCTGCCCAAATGTGGTCGAATCACATTCACAGCCGATGGGTATGAACCGGCGATTTCTGCTCGTAGGTGTCGAAGATCCAATGCGATCCCCATATCCTGACGATCAATTCCCTCCATCAAGATCGCTAAGTCCCAAATCAGGCTGCCGACATAATCTTTGCCGTAATGATTCTGATATAACCCGACCACTCCCAGTTCTCGGTTCAAGGCGGCTAGATCCTTTGCTTTGGCAGCAGCATCGCGAACTTGTTGTAGCATCGATCCCGATGAGGGTGATTTTTCGTATCGATAGTAGCCCATTCGATAGTGTCGTACGCCATTATCCCTGAGAACGGTCAGCAGCTTTTCATTCGATTTATCTGCTTGAGTAATCCCGGTTGCAGCGATGAGTAGTCGCTTCTTATTTTTCCCGAGTGCTTCGACAAGCTTAGGAATCAAGGTGTCCGCTTGCTCGGGATCGATGTGGCCTTTGCTGCGAATGGTAGCTTCTACGCCGTCGGCTCCAATTGTCACAATTGCTTCGGATAGCTCCGTGAAGGTATGTGATTGGAAAACCTTAGTAAAAATTGCGATTGGGTGCTTGGAATCAACTTCAGCAGTAAACGTCTTTGCCAGTTCGGCCGGAGCGACCGACAGGGAGCTTTTTGCCAAAAGTCCAGCGACGCCTGTGGCTAGTACAACGCGGGTTGAGGAGGTCAGGAGCGTACGGCGGTCGAAGGTGGGCATGGAGGAATAACCTTTGGGGAGAGCGGAACAACTACCATGATGATAGCTGAAGACGGAGGCGTTCGCATCCTGTTCACAGGTTTCCTTAACACGGCCTGATTACATGAAGACTTGCCAACTTTCCGGAGAACTCGTTTGCCAAAACGGGTAACGCGTCGCTAAAATCAATGTCATGTTGTTACGGGCAAGTCCGAAAAACCGCTCGCGCGGGTTCACTCTCATTGAACTGCTGGTCGTTATTGCGATTATCGGTCTTCTGGCTTCGTTGCTTTTGCCCGCCGTTCAACAAGCTCGTGAAGCTGCCAGACGGATGACTTGCAGTAGCAATCTACGGCAGGTGGGGGTCGCTCTCGCAAACTACGAATTGGCTTTCAAGTCGTTGGTCCCGATGCGGACAGGCGCTCTGGTGAATCAGGCCGGTTTATGGATGGGAATGCGGACCAGCGGCATGGTTGGGCTGTCTCCTTTTATGGAGTACGCTCCGATCCTTGAAATGTACCGCGACGGATTCAAATCAAGTGTCGCTCCCTTCGAATCGTACTCTCCGGACGGTGAGCCATACTGGCGTGGTGGTGGGTACCGGCCATGGCGAACTCAAATTGCAACGCTGCGATGCCCGTCCGATCCTAACTTGTTTCGACCCGCCCACTGGAGTTCGATGGGACGCACCAACTATGCTTTTTGTTTCGGAGACTCGCAGCGTGGTGTTGAGCTGGAGGAATGGGAAACGATCGGGACAACTACACGAGGGCTATTCCAGCAACGCTGGGGAAGAACACTCACTGACTGCACCGATGGAACCAGCAACACAATCTCGTTAGGCGAAATAGGAACCGCACAAGCTGCCATCGCTGGTGACAGGAGCCCTGGATCTACGATTCAAGGTTATCAAGCAACGCTGCTTCCCGAGATTGCACCTGGGCGAGGCGTGTCGCTCGAGCGATGCGTACTCACGGCGTCTCAAGGTCGTTACATCAAGACACAATCGATTATCGCAAAACGTGGTATGCACTGGGGCGATGGCTTCAGCGACTCTAGCGGATTCAACACGATTCTTCCACCCAACAGCCCGTCGTGCATCGTTGCTTCAACCGACGGAGCAGGCATTCAATCGGCTACGAGTTTTCACGTTGGAGGAGCCCACGTCATGATGCTGGATGTGTCAATTCGATTCGTTGGAAATGATATCGAAGCAGGAAGCCGCGCATCTCTTTCGCCAGGCGCATACCGAACTACCGGCGCGATGATTCAGACTCCCGATTGGAGCAGCGAAAGCCCCTACGGAGCATGGGGTGCGATGGGAACTCACAACTCAGGTGATGCGGCTCCCGGGTGATGTTTTCGAGCAAGTGCCGCAGTCTTCTAGAGCACTTTTAATGTCACAATCTAAGCACAGCAAATGTGTCAGCTGTCGAGTGTCGCTAACGCAACGGCCAATCGGCATCCCTCGAAAAACTCTGGCAAGTTAATGTACTCTTTGACAGTGTGGATTTCATACTGACCAGCACCGAAGGTCACCGTTGGTACTCCATGCTTGTCGAACCAATTGGCATCCAGGCCTCCGTTCGAGAAGAGTGTGCTCGGCATGAGCCCAATCGATTCAGCGGCTCGTTTAGCATAAACAACGGCGGGAGCATCCTCGGGTAGATTGAATGGAGGATATGCGGCATGGCTGGTAAATTTGACTTCCGCAGTGGCTCCATCAATGTCGGTGAGTTCCGAAGCCGCTTTCACAAATGCAGATTCATAGGCAGCGGTAATCGCAGACGCAAATGACTCCTGTGGACTCCGCGATTCACCTTTGATGTGAACATAATCGGTGACAACGTTCGTAGCATCGCCGGCTGGCTTGTCCGCCTTACCGGCAAACACTCCAGGGTTGCTTGTTCCATGCCCCTCTAGCTTGACAACTTTACCGAACCATCCGTTTTGCTTCACATCAGCCAGTGCCAATGCAGCGACCATCGTTGACGAGATTCCTTTCTCGGGAGCGACACCAGCGTGAGCCGCCTTTCCTTTGATCTCAACGTTCCAGCTTTCTTGCCCAACGGCACCGATGATGAAAACTTCGGGAACTTTGCTGTCGACGTTGAAACACATCGTCGCACCCGCCATGTCTGCGGGATCGATGTTTCGCGCACCCTGAATTCCGCTTTCCTCGCGTACAGTAAACAAAAGCGTTATCGGTGGATGAGGAAGATTGTTTTTCAAAATCGTCTCAACCAACGTCACCAGGACAGCACAGCCAGTCCGGTTGTCGCCCCCAAGACCTGTGGAACCGTCCGTGACAATCTTATCGCCTTCTCGCATGGGCACAGCACCGGCGCAAATCGGGACCGTATCTAGGTGAGTCGCAAACATGATGCGAGGACCGGGGATCGTGCCTGGTAGATCGACAAACATGTTGCCGATTTCAGTTGGCAAATCAATTCTCTCGTGAACCGTGTCGTGCCGGATCGCCGAAGCGGGGACACCAACCTTCTTCAGCTCGTCAGCAACCGCGGCAGCGATCGCGGCTTCTTCACCGCTCAGCCCCTTGACCTTGAGAAACCGCATCAAGTGTTCTTCAGCTGATTTTGTATCGAGTGGTATCGTTTTGGTAGTCATCAAATTTGGCTTTCTATTGGTCGGTTCTTGAAAATATAAAAGCGGTCAAGCGCGTGCCCACTGGTACCGATTCTCTATCAATATAAACGAATCTCGCTTGCAGGTATTGTTGGTAGCTTTCAAGTCGTCGCGGTTCTTTAAACTACAAACGGTTCGCGTCTTCTGAGAGACGCTACTACGCGTAATAAACGAATGCCAAGCACTTCGGCAGAAGTCATCTGGCATAAACCGTAAAGCCTAGCTCCCCTCTCCCCGGTAATCCGGGGAGAGGGGTGCAGATATTTGTTATGCCGAAACACTCTTTCCGATGTGCTTAGATTCCCCATGGAAGCCCCATGAGGAACCATGCCGCAAACAGTCCAGTCCAGAGCAAGAAGATGATCACGACGTACGGAAGCATCAGCGATACGATCGTTCCGACCCCCGCGTTCTTGTCGTACTTCTGCGCAAATCCAACCACCATTGCGAAGTAGACGTTCAACGGCGTGATCATATTGATTGGCGAATCACCGATTCGGTATGCGGCAAGTACGGCTTCAGGGTCGACTCCCAGTTTGACCAGCAGCGGGACAAAGATGGGAGCAAAAATAGCCCACTTCGCAATCGCACCTGAAATCAAAAAATCGAGAATTCCTACGACAAAGATAAAACCAATCAACAACCAAAAAGGTCCGACGTTCGCATCCTTGAGAACGTTCGACATATTCACGGCAAGGATCGTGCCTAGGTTACTGTAATTGAAGTACGCGACGAACTGACTGATGATCAGTAGCAGAAAGATTGTTCCACCCAGTCCACTGACCGACTTGGTTATCGCTTTGATCACATCGGAGATACTTGTCATTGTCTTTGCGCCGATGCCATAAGCGACGCCGGTAACCAGGAAAACAACCATGATCAAAGCGATCAAGCCATTCATAAAAGGCGAGTTCCCGATCAAAGTTCCCGTCTCTGGATTGCGTAGCGGAGCTCCATCAGGAAGACAAAGCAACCCAAAGAAAACCAAGACAGCGACGAGCCCAAGGGTCGCATAAAGAAGCCCTCGTGACTCCTCGGAGGTCATCCCTTGCTCATTATTAATAGGTTTCGCACCTTCATAGACTCCCAATCGAGGCTCAATCATTTTCGTGGTGATGAGCGTGATAATGACCGTGAGGAAAGGGACCGAAGCAAGAGAAAACCAAAGATTGGCGGTCAATCCGATCGAAACCGAGGGATCGACCAAATGAATTGCGTCATTCGTAAACTCCGTAAGAACGGCATCCAGCGGTTTGATTAACATGTTCACCGTAAACGCACCTGCGACGGCGGCAAACCCCGCCGCGATTCCCGCAATGGGATGGCGTCCAATACTGAGAAATGCGACGCCGGCTAGTGGGATCAAAACCAAATAACCCGCATCGGCACCAACACTCGATAGGATTCCTACGAAAACAAGAATATAGGTCAAAGCCCAACTTGGAGCGATCACTACCAGCTTGCGAATGAGTGCGTTGACCAACCCGGCTTCTTCAGCCACTCCAACGCCAACCATTGCGACGATCATGAGGCCTACTGCTGAGAAGCCCATGAAATTAGGAATTAGCGAACTGTAGATAAACCGAATTCCGTCTGCAGTTAAAAGACTCCTCGCAGTCGATTGGACATCATCGAGTTTGTGTGTGTCGGGATTCAAAACTTGAAAGCTAACGGTCGTTCCAAGCATGTAAAGAATATGCGAGACAACCACCATGATGACGATCAAGATTAAAAAGATCACAGCCGGATGAGGAACCATATTCCCAACAGTCGCAACCACATCAAGGAATCGTTCGATAACAGATTTACGCGATTCTGTTGTCGTTTCTTTCGCTTCAGGTGAACTCATTGGGTTAACTCTCTTCGGTGAACGGATTGATTATGGGGTAACGGTTGCATAAAGTGGCAATAAAAGAGGAACCATGAAGACACTAATAATCATAACAACAATACTGAAGGGAACTCCGATTTTTACAAAGTCGCCAAAGGAATAGTTTCCTGGGGTAACGACTAAGGTATTCACTGGCGACGACACGGGAGTCATAAAAGCCGTCGACGCAGCCAAGGCAACGATCATCGCAAACGGGTACGCCGAAGCTCCGAGGTCTTCAGCCATTGCCAGTGCAACCGGTGCCATCAACACGGCCGTTGCCGTATTGGAGATAAACATTCCAAGCATTGCAGTAATAATGAAAAGGGTTGCAAGGACGCCATGCGTTCCCAGTTCACTTGTCACGTACATGAGACCATCAGCGGCCAGGTCGACTCCGCCGGTTCGCTGAAGCGCCGTAGAAAATGGCAGCATGCCAACAATTAACACGATCGTTTTCCAGTCAATCGATCGGTAAGAACTTTCGAGCGTCACACAGCCTAACACTCCCATCAACAAGCAACCTAGCAAGGCCGCTTGAACATTCGGGACAAGCCCGCTCACCATCAATCCAACAACCAAGAACAAACAAAAGACAGCTTGCAAAACCTTACCGGCAACCGGCAGCACTTCGTCGAACTCCACAGGCATGCTAAGCGCGACAACGCCTTTGTTACCTTTTTGCAGATTCTGAATCGACTTCCAAGGGCCGATTAGAAGCAAAGTATCACCAATCTTCAGTTTTTCCTCTTGAAGATTGCTCTCATGGGCTACACGACCTCGACGCAACCCAATGACAGTCAATCCTGTGCTATCGCGAAATCGTGCACCAACGACCGTTTGACCAATAAACTCCGAATCGGCCGGAAGAATGACCTCCGACATACCGATTTCTTGCGTCCGATCGGAAAAATACGCTCCCGAAAGAGGCATCGATTCGAGTGTGTATTTTTCCGTTAGGCTCGATACATCTTCGTTCGGCACAGGTGAGTCTAGCAGGAGGATGTCACCTATTCGAAGTTCGGTTGTTCGCGATGGCTGGATCAGTTTCGCGTCGCGTTGAATGGAAATCAAACTGGCGTTAACCGTATTCTGGAGTGAAATCTCTTCGACGGTCTTTCCATGGAGGATTGATCCTTGGCCAATTCGATACTGATGCTCGCGACCAGCCAAGCTATATTGCTTGACCCAATCGGCGAGACTCGGCCGACCAGATGTGACGGCGTTGCTATCCTTTTTGGCATCAGGCAACCACCTTCGCGCGACTAACATGTAGACAATCGCTAAAGCAAGCACCGGAAGGCCAAACGGAGTGAAACTGAAGAAGCGGAAGCCTTCTTCGCCCTGTCGGATCAGCTCGCTATTAACAACTAAGTTTGGCGCGGTTGCAACGAGAGTCATCATACCGCTGATCAAAGCAGCCATGCTCAAGGGCATCATCAACTTGCTAGGCGCGGTTCCCGTGACGGAAGAAATCCTCAGAATGACAGGAATAAAAATCGCGGTGACTGCGGTCGAGCTCATTGTCGAACCCAGACCGCAAACAACGATCATCAGAAGAACAATCAGCTTTGTCTCGCTGTTCCCCGCCCGCGCCGTCAGCCAATCACCAAGCTTTCTCGCTACACCCGTTCGCACCAATCCATCACCGATCACAAACAGTGCCGCAATCAAAACAATGTTGGGATCACTAAAGCCCAGCAACGCTTCGCCCATCGTGACCGCGCCGGTGAAGGGCAACGCGACTAACATTATCAGTGCAACCGCGTCCATGCGCGGCTTGTTGATCGCAAACATGACAATTGCAGTTGCGAGAAGACCCAGAACGACTATAAGCTCATTGCTCATTGCGACTCAAAAACTCAAGGGAAGATGTGCGTAAACTCGGTCGATAACTAATCAGGTCGAGTTCCAAAGAGGCTTGTCATGAGTTTAGTCTGACAATCCACCACTTACCAGTGATTGATCACACTATGAGCAGAAAGTACTGCAGAGCAGATTGTGGCATTGGCTTCCAGCCTTTGAATCCTACAACACACAGGCTGGAAGCCTATGCCACAGCATTAGAAACTATAAACAAAAGCAGTTTGCAGTCTGTCAGCAGCTCTGCTTTGGCCGTCTAGGTTTTCTCGTTCACCCCAAAGATACTCGGCTCCGATGGACGCGTTTCCTACGGGAATCCACCACAAACCTGCTGCAACATAGGTGGAGTTATTGAACGTATTCGCAGCCATCGCGTTAGTACCACTTGCCTTCAACCCTGAGCAAACAAAGTTAGCTAACCACTTCTTGGAGAGCCACTGTTCATAAGCAGTTGTCCAGCCCGAGATATCTAATGCTCGAAATTGTCCGGAAGCGTCGATTGCTCCATCAAGCCCCTGACCACTCGAGTCCTGGAAGTAACGCCCGATTCCCGAACCGGTCGCGTACTGAAGAATGACTCGGCTTCGTGTAAGCGGGCCTGGATCGGCATCGCGCAGCGGATTAGTGCCGAAGCAAGCCGCCCATGGATGAAAGTTGCTTGTGATATTTACGCCCCAACCAAGCTCGCGATCAACCGATTGACCGGTCGCGCGATAACCGATCGATCGCAAGATGGTCGCAGTTTGAAACCTTAACAAATCCGATTCAAAGCGAAGATGATTGGTAAAGTCGGGAGAGTCCTGGATGTTGATGCCCGTCGCATTTGTCGTAATATCGGAAAAAGGTTGCTCGACTGCTGAAGCGAAGAAGACTCGCTCGGTCAGCGGTAATGTCATCCGGCAAAGTCCCTGACGCGAGTTCACAACACCGTTGGGCCCTTGGAAGTCGGCTGTCCGAGGAAAAGAGCTGGGGTCCATGAAAACGGTTGTGTCTTGCCCAATTCGAAAGTATCCCAAATCGATAAATGCAAGTCGTAGTCGAGGCCGAGCAGCTGACCCGCCGGCAGGCGGATTATCGCTCAGGAAGTCAAACTGAATAAAAGTATGAACCGCTAAATCATCCATAGATGTTGGGGTCCAGGTATCCAAGCTCAGTCGTGTTGGTCGAGCGCTGAAGTTCACATTCTGATTGGGCAGATCCGGGTCTTGTGGAACTGGAATCGCATTGGTGACAAACAAGTCAGGTGTTCGGATTTGGTCAAAATTGTAATTGGCCCCCATCCTGACGAAACCGCTAAAGCGAAACGCAGTACTTGTTCCCGGAACCAAGTAGGACCCAGGAACAGGGCCACGAAGAACAAATCTTCCATCGTCCTCTTCCGTGGGTGAAACGGGGGGCGAAAGCCGAAGATAAAGTGGTTGACCGGGAGTCGTTTGGTAGTCCGAGTCCGTGCCGTAGTAAAGACTGGGTGAATAGTTCGCGTAAGCCCGAGGCCCGATCGCAGGGACGTTGTAGTTTTCGACGAGCGTGTTGTATCGCCTGGTAGCAGCCCGATCGGTTCGGCTGTAAAGGTAGTCGCCGGCCTGGTAACCACTTCCCGGGATTTCGCTCCCTGGTGCAGTCTGGTACTCCTGACTTGCAACCCCGGCGAGGCCCGCTTCGTCGGGCACTTGTGTAGCGTTAGCTAAAACAACGGGTGAATCAGACGCCGCCACGGCTTTACTGGGTTGTAGCGTAGTTCCTGAGTTTTGATCTTGAGCTGATACTTCACAAACGTTTGCGAAAAATGAGCCGACGAGGAAGCAGGCAAACAATAGCTTGTCGCAACGTAGGAATTTTGCTGACATCTGTGCACCCCTGTGGACGTTGAATGACCGGTAAATGCGAAAAGTGAAGCGACAAATTCAGCCTAGCTATTGCTATCGGCAAATTCCGCACTTCTGTTCATGAATCTTACGAATAATTTCCCGGCGTATTTGGTTTTTGAATGATTGAAGTTTGTAAGGTTTCGGAAGTTGGAATTCACTTATCCTACCAAGCGTTACTCACGTAATTTAAAAGCATGTTTTGACGCGTGGTTGTGACTACAGTGAATTGGAGCTATAAGAACAAGGTCTAACAGCTAGCGTTCCTTAACGTTATTGCTACTGCGGCATGTTCGAGTTAAAGACCATTAGCTGGCAGAAAATTTCCTTGAAGTGCCACCCCAAAGCAATCTTTCCGTTCACGAAAGCATTTACTTATGCGTCTTGATCGCCCCTTTCCAATCATGTTGTCACGAAATAAAGCTCTTGTCGTTCTTCTGTTAGCACATGTGCTCGGATGCAAGCCGCAGGAGATTGTGCGAAATGATGTTGTTCGGCCCGTGAAGACGATGGTGTTGGCCGTTGGCGAAGAGACTCGGACGCGCTCGTTTCCTGGTCGCGTGGATGCTTCCAAACGAGTTGAATTGGCTTTTCAGGTTTCTGGATTGCTTACAGAATTTCCAGTGAAAGAAGGGCAAAAGATTGCGAAGGGCGAGGTGATCGCTCGACTGCGACAAGATGAGTTCAAAGCTAGGTTAGCGACGGTTCAAAGTCAACTCGATCAAGCTCGAGCGGCCCTGACTGCTCTGCGTCAAGGCGAGCGTACTGAAGAACAATTGCGTCGAGGCATGCAAGCTCGGGCTGCAGAAGCTCGACTGGCGAATGCACGAGCTGAAATGGATCGCTTCGAGCAGTTGGTCAAAACTCGCTCGGTTTCCAAATCGGAATTCGAGTTGGTGCAGTCTAACTATCGCGTTGCTCAAGAGGACCATCAAGCTCTGTTACAACTAGTTGCAATTGGGACGATCGGACGAGAAGAGGATATCGAAGCCAAAGAAGCATCCATCCGTGGCTTAGAAGCTCGCTTGGTTGAAGCAAATCTTAATCTTCGCGATAGTACTCTACTGGCACCTTATGATGGAGTCATCGCCCAGCGATTCGTTGAGGAGGGGCAAAATGTAAATGCAACGGCTCCTGTCGTGCGATTTCAAGACGTGGACGAAATTGAAATTGCAGTCGACGTTCCTGAAACGGTAATGACCCGCGACATTCGTACGGCCGATATTGTTCAACTGACAGTAGAAGTGAGTGGAGCTCCCGGATTGCAGTTTCCCGTTACTATTCGTGAGATCGCCAAGGTCGCAGACCCAACGACACAGACGTTCAACGTTCGCGTCGCTTTGCAGGCCCCATCGGAGATTCAAATGCTCCCCGGCATGACCGCAACAGTAACGGCTGTTTACCGTAGAGCACAAATCTTAGGCAATCGAATGCTGGTGCCTGTCTCGTCCATTTTGAAAACCGACTCGGGCGAACAAATCGTATGGGTCTTCGGAGCCGACCAAGTTGTCGCGCGTCGTTCGGTTAAGGTCGGTTCCGTGATCGGTGGGGACATCGAAGTTCTCGAAGGAGTGCAACCAGGCGATCGAATTGTCGTTGCGGGCGTCAATGCCTTACGTGACGGAATGAAAGTTCGAGATTTGGGTGACGCACTCAGCGGTGGACCGGCCGTAGGTTCGGCTGGCGGAACGGAAGGCGGCAAGTAATGAACGCTGCAGAGTTTTCGGTTCGCAATAATCGCATTATTTTCGTCGGCATGTTTTTCGTCCTGGTCGGAGGCATCGTTGCCTTCAATAACCTGGGACGTTTGGAAGATCCTGAATTCACGATCAAGGAAGCCTTAATTGTTACTTCCTATCCCGGGGCGAGTGCAGAAGAAGTTTCTAAGGAGGTTACGAACCCAATCGAAAATGCTTGCCAGCAGCTTGGGCAGCTCAAACGCGTAGATTCCGAATCAACCCGAGGTCGATCGGTTGTCTCGGCTATTATCAGGGACAACTACGACAAGAATACGATTCCCCAAGTCTGGGATGAGCTCCGTCGGAAAATCAATGATGTCCAGATGCAGCTTCCTCCGGCAGCACGTGGCAGGACGCTGGTCATCGACGACTTTGGCGATGTTTACGGGATTTTCTTTGCAATTTCCGGAAAAGGTTTCACGCAGCCCGAGTTAAGGCGTTATACGGAATTCTTGCGTCGTGAATTGTCACTCGTTCCAGACGTGCAGAAAGTGGATCTCTTCGCAGAACAGCGCGAAGTAGTTTTTCTTGAAATCTCTCGGCTTCGATTGGCAAGCCTGGGGATTAACGAACAAGAACTCTACGCTTTGCTACAAGCGAATAATGTCGCCGCCGATGGTGGACGCGTGCAAGTCGGTGATCAACATATCGCACTCGATCCGACCGGCGGATTTGAAACCGCTGAAGCCATGCTGGATATGGTCATCGGTTCCGATAGTTCTGGACGCCAGCGAGTCCTACGCGATGTGGCAACTATTGAACGTAGCTACGAAGATCCACCACGAAGGTTGCTTCGGTTTGATGGTCAGCCTGCGATTGGACTAGGAATCTCCACGGTTCAAGGTGGTAACGTCGTTGCGGTGGGAACCGGCATTCGCCAAAAGCTAGAGGACTTAAAGGTAAACCAACCGATCGGGATCGATATTGGTGAAATCAATTTTCAGCCGGAAGCCGTCGACCTTGCCACGAATGAGTTCATATGGAATCTTGGAAAGGCTGTTGGGATCGTCTTTATTGTTTTGTTCTTCACCATGGGACGCAAGACAGGCCTCATCATCGGTGCAGTTCTGTTCCTCACGATCATGGCAACCTTCCTGGTTATGTATTTGATCGGTGGACTGCTGTTAGAACGAATTTCCTTGGGGGCACTCATCATCGCGTTGTGTATGCTCACCGACAACGCGATTATCGTGATTGAAAGCATAAAGGTTCGAATCGAAGCCGGTGAAGAAAAAATGAAAGTGGTTCGCGAGGTGGTCGCGGAAAATCAGTGGCCTCTCTTCGGAGCAACCGCCATTGGTGTGATCGCCTTCGCTGCGATTGGATTGTCGGACGATAGTACCGGCGAGTACTGTAATTCGCTGTTTTGGGTGATCATGATTTCGCTTAGTTTGAGCTGGATATCGTCGATCACGGTAACACCACTCTTAAGTTATCTTTCCTTTAATCCAATTGCTGCCGACAAGGGTGCAAAAGACAAGAACCCCTACGATGGTTTCTTCTTTCGCGGGTACCTATGGTTGTTGAAGCTTTGTCTGAGATTCCGCTGGATCGTAGTTGCTCTTTCGATCGGACTGTTCGTGTGGTCTTTATATGGTTTTACAAAGGTTGATCAAAGCTTCTTCCCGCCGGCGACTCGACCTCAGTTCATGGTCGATTGCTTCTTACCTGCAGGGACTCACATTCGCGGGTCTGAATCGTTTGCCAATACCGTAGAGGAGTTTGTCAAGGCTCAAGAAGGCGTCAAGCACATCTCGTCCTTCATCGGCGGTGGGGCGTTGCGATTCTTGTTGGTCTATACTCCCGAACGTGAGAACAGTGCGTTCGTGCAGTTTCTCGTGGACGTAGATGATGCCACCAAGATCGACGGGCTGATCGACATTGTTCAGGAATATATGGATAACAATCAACCGAATGCCAATACGATTGCTAAAAAATTCTTGCTCGGTCCTGGAGATGGCGGTCGGGTGCAGGCTCGATTCAGTGGCCCAGATCCTTCTCAATTGCGAATTTTAGCGGGCCAGGCGATGCAAGCGCTTGTGGAAGATGGTGGTACGATCTGTGTGCGAAGCGATTGGCGTCAACGAGAAAAGGCTCTTCGGCCGGATATGCTTGAAATGCAAGCCCGCCGTAACGGGATTACCCGCGCCGATGTCGCTCAAGCATTGCAGTTGGGCTTCGAAGGATCTGTTGTCGGATTTTATCGCGAACCAGGGAGTGCTGGCGGCGGGACTTTTCCTCAGGAAACGCGTCTTCTACCGATCGTTGCGAGACCACCTTTGGACGAACGCAGCGATGTCGATCGGATACAAAGCACGCAAATATGGAGCCCGGTTGCGAGGCGAATGATTCCGATGAGCCAGGTCGTCTCGAACGTCAAGACGGATTGGGAAGATCCGGTGGTTATGCGACGCGATCGTACTCCAACGATTACGGTTCACGCGGATCCTCGCTCTGGCTTGCCCAGCCAACTCTTCAGCCGCGTGCGGTCCAAGGTCGAAGCGATCGAGCTTCCTCCGGGGTATGATCTCGAATGGGGCGGTGAGTACGAGAACTCGAATGATGCTCGGGCTGCCTTGATGAAGCCATTACCGCTTTCGTTCGTATTGATGGTGATCATCGTAGTTTGCTTATTCAACTCGATACGCGCGACCGCGCTGATTTGGATGATTGTTCCGTTAGCACTGATCGGCGTTACTGCAGGACTGCTGATCACAGGACAACCGTTTGGATTCATGGCATTACTTGGCGTGCTTAGCCTTGGCGGCGAGCAAATTAAGAACTCAATCGTGGTCTTGAGTCGAATTAAAACGGCGACGGAGGAAGGGAAAACGCCTTATCAAGCGATCCTTGACGCGGGCGTCAAGAAACTTCGACCGGTCTTGATGGTCGCCATCACGACAGTCCTCGGGATGATTCCGCTGACACAAGATCCATTCTTTGCAGCCATGGCCGCATGCATTATGTTTGGATTGTCGTTCGCTTGCGTGCTAACCATGCTGGTGATGCCCGCGATCTACGCAATCCTTTTCAATGTGAAAGCTCCCGTTGAGGAAAAAGTTCCCGTGTCTAAAAAGAAGTAACCGGTAACAAAAGTGTTATTGTGCGAGCCGTACGGCAAGTTTCTTAAAAAGTCGAATCCGTACAATTCGCGTCGTATTGCTTTTAAAGTGAGAACGATTGGGATCGTGCCATCAGGCGAGAACAACCTAAGGAATAATCCATGACTACTAATCTACCGACCCGAGTTCCCTTCGTTTCTACAGGGCATTTGCCTCCGAAAGAAATGGTTACTTCGCTCGTCACCGAGTCGTACGAGAAGTTCAAGACCAATACGGATGGGAAGAACTCAAACGTTTATCCGGCGTTGGAGCGAGTTCCCAAAGATCTCTTCGGCATCTGCGTTGTCGGTACTGACGGCGATCTTTTTGCTGTGGGGGATGCGCTTCACGAGTTCACGATCATGAGCGTATCGAAGCCGTTCATCTTTGCACTGGTTTGCGAAGCTCTTGGGCATGCGGAAGTACGCGAAAAGATTGGCGTCAATGCGACGGGACTTGCGTTTAATTCGCTAGCAGCAATTGAACAAGGAGGCGGATCGACCAATCCCATGGTGAACGCCGGTGCGATTGCGACAACTAGCTTGGTCCCTGGCGATAGCTTGGAAGCCAAATGGAAGTTCATTCATGAGGGACTTTCGCGTTTTGCTGGTCGGACGCTCCCTCTCAACGAAGAGGTCTACGCATCGGCATCGGCGACCAACTTTCGAAACCAAAGTATCGCGAGGTTGCTTCAAAGTTTTGGTCGCATCTACATGGACCCCGCCGAGGCAACCGATCTTTATACTAAGCAGTGTTCGCTGAATGTGAGTGCGAAAGACTTGGCGGTGATGGGGGCAACTCTCGCTGACGGAGGTGTTAATCCGATTACCAAACAGCGAGTCGTCGACGCATCGGTTTGCCACTACGCGCTTGCTGTTATGCTTACGGCAGGCCTTTATGAAACTTCAGGTGACTGGATGTACGAAATCGGTTTGCCTGGCAAGAGTGGAATTGGAGGCGGGATTGTTACGGTGTCGCCTGGAAAAGGTGGTCTCGGGACCTTTGCTCCGCCACTTGATCAAGCTGGTAATAGCGTCAAAGGTCAGCTCGTAGCCAAGTTCCTTTCGCAAGAACTTGGGATGGATCTCTTGGTATCGAAACCCGAAGTGTAAGACGAACGTCTTCGTTTCGCGTTCGGCGTTCCTGGCTCTTTCTGGAATCAGGGTCAGTAAAACGCCGAGGCGCATAGAACGCGGAGCTTGTAGCGGTGATCGTCTATTTGCAATCTACTAAATCTTAATGTTAAAGAGTGATAATCATGGCAACGAATACAGCGAATGCGACGGGTTCAGAGGCAGAAGTCCGCGACTCTTGGATACCCATGATAGTCATCGCGATGGGGCAGGCGTTGATGTCTTTCAACGTCGCTGCTATTCCGGTCTCGATGGGCGGAATGGTGGAAAGTTTTGGAACAGCACCCACGACGATTGGTACTGCGGTCGTATTTTATTCGTTGGGGGTATCGGGCTTCATCATGCTCGGCGCCAAACTCGGGCAACGCTTTGGTGCTAAGTTGTTCTTTCAATCGGCCGTCTCGCTCTTCTTATTGGCAATGATAGGAATGGTGGCCAGTCCTACCGCCGAGCTGATGCTGGCTTCACAAGGACTCGCTGGGTTTGCGGGTGCAGCACTCGTGCCGACATTGGTCGTTCTGATCGCTAACCATTATTCAGGGAAGCAACAAGCCGAAGCAGTTGGCTGGCTGGGGTCAGCTAGAGCCATTGCGGGAGTTCTCGCGTTTGTAATAGTTGGTTCGGTCGCTACGTTTCTCAGCTGGCGATATGCATTCGGGTTATTGATCTTACATGCTGGCGCGATCCTTTTGTTGAGTACAAAACTCAAGCCGTCGCTGCCGCGTACTGATGTCAAGATCGACATTTTTGGTGTAGTTCTCTCTGCGGTCGCCATTATCTTTATCACATTTGGATTCAATAACATCCGGAATTGGGGTTTGCTGATGGCGAATCCTTCAGCTCCCTTCGATGTGATGGGAGTTTCGCCCGCACTGGCGATGATCGTCGTTGGTATCCTTATTGGTTTTGGATTTTTCGGTTGGACTAGTTGGCAAACCCAGCGAGGCAAGACGCCCTTGCTGGCTTTAAAAGTGATTGAGTCCCCTAAAGAATGGGCTGCTGTCATCGCTTTATTTCTTGTGGTCGCCGTTGAAGGAGCGATCAACTTTTCGGTCCCTTTGTATATCCAAATCGTTCAAGGCCAAAGCGGATTGATGACCTCAGTTGCGATGATGCCTTTCATGCTAACGGTTTTCTTTACGGCCATCTTGATTGTTCGACTTTATAGTCTTTTTACTCCTCGAACAATTGCTCGCGGAGCGTTTGTTTTGGTGGCCATTGGAACAGCTTGGTTAGCATTCACCGTGAAGAATGAATGGAGTTCGGTACCGGTAATTATTGGGTTAATCACGGTCGGATTGGGACAAGGTGCGCTGGTAACGCTACTGTTTAATGTTCTCGTGACTTCTGCTCCAAAGGAATACGCGGGAGATGTTGGTTCGATGCGAGGTGTCACTCAGAACTTGGCGGCCGCAGTTGGAACAGCACTTGTTGGTGCGACGCTGGTTGGCCTGTTGAGTTCCATGATTATTGCTGGTAGCACCGATAATCCGGTGATTACTGCCGAACTAAAGGACCAAGTGAACCTAACGAATCTGAACTTTTTGAGCGATGTTCAACTGAAAGAACGACTTACCAGTAATACCGACGCCACGCCCGAGCAAGTGACCGAGGCGCTCAGAATCAACTCGGACGCTCGAACGCGGGCACTGAAAATCGGATTCATGGTACTCTCAGGCTTGGCGTTGCTTGCGATTTTCCCATGTAGCTGGCTACCCGATTATCGTCCCGGCGAAATTCCAAAGGATTAAGAAACTTCCCT
>JAPLNI010000029.1 GCA_026692865.1 Planctomycetota bacterium | reverse complement strand
CGCCGCGAAGCCCAAAGAAGAAAAAGATACCTGTAAAACGAAAAAGCCACATACACGCTGCTACAGCCGATATACTCGCAGTCCGGAAAACAAATAACATAAAGAAAACGCGAATATCAAAATGACCTTCAAAGGGCTGGGGCAATGGTCCCAAACTACCCTGGAATCCTCAGTGCCCACAAAAAAAAAGATCCTGATTCAGCTCGACTGCGACGATCACGCGAGCGTGTTCGATGGTGTGGTTGCGATTGATGCAGGAGTCGACCATCTTTTTCAATACAGCGGCGTCCGTCCTCCCGAAGTGCGAGGTTTAATACACGGCGCGATGTTTACGCGAGGACCGGCGGATCTTCATTCGACGGCAATCTTCGTCGGAGGTTCGGACGTTAGCATCGGGCATGAGATCGCGTCGGCTGCTCGGTCGGTTCTGTTTGATCCTTTTCGTGTCTCGATCATGTTTGATAGCAACGGTTGCAATTCGACTGCTGCAGCAGCCGTTTTATCTGCTGCTAAGCATGTCGAATTAGCAAGCGGGAAATCGCTCGTTCTCGCAGCCACGGGTGCTGTTGGTCAAGCAGTCTGTACGCTCATAACAAGTCTTGGCGGACAGGTAATCGTGGGGAGCCGAAGTGTGGCTCGAGCTGAAGAAACCATTGAGAAACTTGGGCACCTGGGCGTACCCATCGCCGGGCTTGCGCCATTGGGTATCGAAGACGAATCGAGCTTAAGGATAGCTCTTCAGGAAGCGACCGCTGTTTTTGCGTGTGGTGCAGCGGGGGTTGAGTTGCTTAGTAGCGATTTGCTAAGTGCGGGGGTAAACCTAAGAGCTGCGATCGACTTGAACGCAGTCCCTCCGGCAGGGCTATTTGGTATTGGCGTTACTGATAAAAGCCTACAGCGAGGCAACCGATTCGACTACGGCGCTTTAGGAGTGGGTGGATTGAAAATGAAAATTCACAAACACGCAATTCAGCAGCTTTTCACAGGCAATAATCATTTTATCGATGCACACGAGATGATGAAAATCGGACGAAGCATTCTCTCAGCTTGATTGTCGAACCCGTGCTGAAACGGTACACTCTTTTGATCCTCTTAACCGATGAGGATGACTTCACGTCGGTCTTCGCTACTACTCGAAACATACATTGTTTGTTTCGCGTTGATTGCTCCATTACTCCTGGAATGAATAAATGACTAGCGCCCCAGCTTCTTTCAAAACCCTGTCCGAGCCGGCCAAGTTAACTGTGGGGGGCAAGGAGATCGAACTGGCTGTAATCGAAGGGACTGAGAACGAACGCGCGATAGACGTAAGCCAGTTGCTCAAGACGACCGGGCACATCACGATGGACGAGGGGTACGCAAACACCGGAGCGACCACCAGTAGCATTACATTCCTCGACGGTGATCTCGGTGTCTTGCGTTATCGCGGTTATCCAATCGAAGTTCTCGCAGAGCATTGTGACTTCGTCGAAACATCATACCTTTTGATGTATGGTGAACTACCAACCGCGGATCAACTCGAAACGTTTCGCAGTGCGATTCGTAAGCACACGATGTTGCACGAGGATATGCGAACCTTTTACAACGGTTTCCCTCGAGACGCTCACCCTATGGCGATCCTTTCGTCAGTCGTCGGCGCTCTGTCAACTTTCTATCAAGATGCACTCGATCCACATGATCCAAAGCAAGTTGAAATCTCGATCTATCGTTTACTCGCTAAGCTTCCGACGATCGCAGCATACAGCTACAAAAAGTCCTTCGGGCAACCTTTCATCTACCCAAGCAACTCGCTTGGATACTGCGAGAACTTCTTGCATATGATGTTCGCTGTTCCAAGTGAAACCTATGTACCAGATCCTGACTTTGTGAGAGCACTGAATCTGCTTCTCATTGTACACGCCGACCACGAGCAAAATTGCAGCACCTCCACCGTGCGAATGGTTGGGTCATCCAATGCAAACTTGTTCGCTTCGATTTCAGCCGGGATTTGCGCTCTGTGGGGTCCGCTGCACGGCGGTGCAAACGAGGCCTGCGTCAACATGCTCAAGAAGATTGCTGACGACGGTGGGAATGTCAAAAAGTATGTTGACATGGCCAAGGACAAATCGAGCAACTTCCGATTGATGGGTTTTGGTCACCGCGTTTACAAAAACTATGACCCACGAGCAACGATTATCAAGTCCGCTTGCGATACCCTTCTCGCGAAATTGAACTTGAATGACCCATTGTTTGAAGTCGCTCAAAAGCTTGAGGAAACAGCTCTCAAGGATTCTTACTTCGTCGAACGCAAGCTCTACCCGAATGTGGACTTCTACTCCGGAGTCATCTATCGAGCGATGGGAATCCCAATTCAAATGTTTACCGTCCTCTTTGCAATGGGACGGTTACCAGGATGGATTGCCCACTGGGTGGAAATGCAAAACTCTCCAACAACGCGAATCAATCGACCGCGACAGATCTACACGGGTGCTCCGATTCGTGATTTCGTTCCCATCGAAAAGCGTTCGTAACCAGTAGGGGCTGTCTGTGACTTCTTCAGTCCCCGTAAGACTTCCAAAGCAGCCGGCAAACGGGATCACGCTTAAGCTGGATCGATCTCTTTGCAAGTGGCACTGGCTGGAACAATCGCTCTTGTTCTGTGAGCTATCGCGATTGTCTTACTTTCCAGAGTCGCTCGTAAAGCCGATATTCGAAGATGCTGGCATCACCGAATGCAAGTTTATCGATCGCGAGGGAGCTCAAGCCTACATTCTTGGTAACAAGAATGATTTGATGATCATTTGCCGAGGGACAGAGCCTCATGATTGGAATGATTTGCGGGCCGACGCCAATGCAATGACCGTATTGTTCGATGTTGGAAGGCTGCACGCTGGTTTTAAATCGGAAGTCGACGAACTCTGGCCAATCATCGAACGAGTTATCCGCGAGAACCAGCGTCCAACTTGGTTTGCCGGCCACTCACTGGGTGGTGCGATGAGTACCATCTGTGCCGGACGCTGCAAACTGTCTTCGATCCCTTCCAATCCTAGAGCCTTGTTTACGTACGGGTCGCCACGCGTCGGTAATGGTGTATTCATCAACGCTGTGAAATTGGCTCACTACCGTTGGGTTAATAACAATGACATCGTGACTCGAATTCCGCCTCGCTGGCTTGGCTATCGTCATAGCGGATTCGAGCTCTACTGCGATCATCGGAATAGATTGCGAAAGGTCTATTCGTGGCAGCGTAGTATGGATCGATTTCGTGGGCTGTGGAAAGGTTTATTCCGTGGCTCGCTAGACTATTTGAGTGACCATTCCAATTTGGAGTACATAAGAATACTGCGTGGGTTGTTGACCGATTTTCGTTCCGGTAAGCCCTTGATCGAACCGCGAGTTCGAATCGATGAATGACAAATCAAGATTACGCGAAAAGGTAATTGGCCGATTAGCCCCCTCGCCGACCGGATCGCAACACCTAGGTAACGCGAGAACTTTTTTGCTCGCTTGGTGGCTTGCTCGAAGTGTTGGCGGCAAGCTATTTCTTAGAATCGAAGACCTCGATACACCTCGCATCAAACCCTGGGCAAAAGGCCAAGCAATCGAAGACTTGAAGTGGCTGGGCATCGATTGGGACGATATTCCACAAAGCAAAGATTCGCTCAACAGTGACTCTGCTGATGAGACATACTGGATTCAAAGTAATCGCACACAGCGATACGCCGAAGTCTTAGATCGGCTTAAAGCACTAGAGGCGATCTATCCATGCACGTGTACTCGAAGTGACATCGAAGCCTCGCAATCGGCTCCGCATGAACTAGTCTCAAGTAACTTGGAAGGCCCAGCCCATCTCGACGGCGTTGTGTATCCCGGGACCTGCTCATCGCGATGTGTCCGTGATACTGAGCAACTTGATGCCAAGCAGCAGAAGTACGCTTGGCGATTTCGATTCTCTTCGCAACCAAAACATTGGGAAGATCAGTTCGCAGGCATTCAAGAACTGTCAAACCCTCAACAAAAACTTGGCGATTTCGTTGTGGCAAGGTCGAATGGATCTCCGGCTTATCAAATCGCGGTTGTGGTCGATGACCACGACATGGGAGTCAATCAAGTCGTTCGTGGAGCGGATCTGATCTACAGCACCTATCGACAACTTGCCATCTATGAACTACTCAATTGGTCGCCTCCGAGTCACTACCATTTCCCCCTTGTCGTAGGTCCGGACGGTAAGCGACTGGCAAAACGACATGGCGACACGCGGCTTTCCCTGTATCGAGAACAAGGCGTTGCACCGGAGCGAGTGATTGGCTTCTTGGCATATCACTCTGGCTGGACCGATCGCGAGGAATCGATGACGGCTCGGGACTTACTTTCGATCGACTTGCTTTCGCGTCAGTCTTCTGATGTGCTTGTCGTGAATGGTTTCTGATACATCGCCCAGACGAGGTCTTCTGCGGGATAGCGGAAATTGAGCTTGGTGGGAATCATGGAAATGCAACTCTTGAGTATCCGGCTCAAAGGGAACCGTGTCGCCTGATGATGGAGGATACTTTTAAGGTGTAATCCGCTGATGTACTTCTTAGGTCGACCGTAGGAAACCATCTTCAATCCAGCCGTATCTCCGAGCGACTTGAGCTCCTGCAAGGTAAACCAATGAAGCACGCTTGGTGGATTATATTCGTGCCAGCCGCGACCGGTCATTCTGGTGGTCAAGCTATCGCGTCGCCACGTTTCCACCAGCAAGCATCCTCCAGGAGCAAGCCACGAAGCGATCTTAGCGATTGCTTCTCGAGGTTGAAACAAGTGCGGGAGAACTTGAACCAAGACGACCAGATTCACAGGTTTGTTCGGTACCCAAGTTTCAAGTGAATCGACATGCAGATTCATCCCAAGTTGCTCCCGAGCGAACTGAACCATTGAAGGATTCGGATCGATGCCAGTCACATCCCAACCAAGATCGGCGAACGCTTTGAGCCCGAAACCTGCGGCTGCGCCGATCTCAACCATCGCCCCGGGCTTCAGATGCTTTGAAACAAGATTCGCATAGCGTTCGCCTCGCTCGACTAGCAAAGCCGAGTCGCGCAAATAGTTGTCGTAGCCGGCTCCGCCGCCAAAGAAGTAATCGTCGTCGTAAACGGTTTGAACGTGCGATTCCGATTCCAACAAGTCTGCGAACTGATGCGAGCAAGCTTTGCATTGCAGCACGGCAACGCCTTCGACTTCGAAAAGCGATTTCGACTCAGATGACTTACACAGATTGCAGATCCGGATCGGTCGATGAACTGCACTTTCCATTACAACCGATTCCCTAGCGACTGACCAATGCACACGGCAGATAGCCCGAGGGCGACATTCGCGACAACGATTATCACGGCGGATTGCCATCGGTCCGATTGTCCCAATTTGATCACCTCCAGCCCAAAACTACTGAAAGTCGTCAATCCGCCGAGAAAGCCGGCTCGCAAAGCAAGCTCCCAGATCGGGCTAATGGCATTGGTACGCTGCGTGAAAGCCCATAAAACGCCAATAGCAAAGCACCCGGCAACATTCACCACAAGTGTTCCCCAAGGCAAAAAGCTCCCGAAACGCTGCTCCAGCCCCCAATGTATCCAGTATCTTAGTACCGATCCGAACATTCCGCCGATTGCAACGGCTATTGTCTCAAGCATCTGCAATTCCAAGAGTTGAAGGAAAAGGGGGTTTCACCTATTCTATTGTATTCTCTCCACGGGAATTGCTACGGCAGTCCTTCTGTTGGAAGAGCCGCAAAAAATGATTTACGGAGAAGTATTAGGAATGTCGACTCAATCAGCCCCCCAGAAAAATCCGCAAAAGAATCCACAAAATGATTCGGTGAAAAATGTGCGGGCCACCACCGTCATGTCGGGAGCTGAGATCGTGGTGAAGTCGATCGTCGATCACGGAGTCGACACAATTTTCGCTTATCCAGGCGGTTGCAGCATGCCGATGCACCAGGCGTTGACTCGCTACGCCGATCAGCTTCGTACGATTCTTCCACGACATGAGCAGGGCGGTGCGTTTGCTGCTCAAGGTCTCGCTCGTTCGACCGGTAAAGTCGGAGTTGTCATGGCCACCAGCGGCCCAGGAGCAACTAATTTGGTCACAGCGATTGCCGACGCCAAGATGGATAGCATCCCTCTGGTCGCGATCACCGGTCAAGTTCCCACGGACGTGATCGGTACCGATGCCTTCCAAGAAACACCAATGGTCGAAATTTGTCGAGGCATCACGAAGCATCATTACCTGGTGACCAAGACCGACGACATCGCTCGCGTGATGAAGGAAGCTTTCCACATCGCAACCACCGGTCGACCAGGCCCGGTTTTAGTCGACTTGCCCAAAGACGTTCAAATGGACAAGTGCGAAGTCGATTGGGATGTCCCCATGAATCTTCCTGGATACCGAGTCACTAAGCGTCCCAACGCTCGACCAGAACAAATTCGCCAGATGGCTGCTGCCATCAAGCACAGCAAGCGACCAATCATTTACTGCGGTGGTGGAATCATCACTGGCGAAGCATCAGCCGAACTCCGAGAGTTGGCTGAAAAGACAGGCATTCCAGTGACGATGACTGTCATGGGTCTGGGAGTTTATCCGGCTGATGGACCGCTCTCGTTAGACATGCTCGGAATGCACGGTTCGGCTTACTCGAACTATTCGGTCCGCGATTGCGATTTGCTGATTGCGTTGGGAGTCCGCTTTGATGACCGAGTAACTGGTCGTCTTTCGGAATTTGCGAAGCATGCGAAGATCATCCACGTCGATGTCGATCCTTCGGAGTTGAACAAGAACAAGACAGCTCACATTTCAGTCGGGAGTGACATCAAGTTTGCACTCACCGAATTGAATAAGATCGTAGAAGCTCCTGAGGACATCTCCGAATGGAAGAAGCAATGCTTTGCACTTAAGGCAAAGCATCCCTTCACCTATGACCAAAACTTTGATGGAATCCTTCAGCAGCATGCGATTCGTACACTCTCTGAAATGACCAAAGACCGCGAAACCTACGTCACCGTCGGCGTTGGCCAGCACCAGATGTGGGCTGCTCAGTTCTTCCAATTCCGCAAGCCACGTCAATGGCTCAGCAGCAGCGGACTCGGCACGATGGGCTTTGGATTACCAGCTGCGATGGGTGTTCAAGCCGCGCATCCAGGCGCTTTGGTTATCGATATCGATGGCGATGGATCGTTTCAAATGAACATTCAAGAGCTGGCTACCCTGCACTGCGAAAAGCTGCCTGTGAAAGTTCTGCTATTGAACAATCAGCACTTGGGAATGGTTGTTCAGTGGGAAGACCGCTTCGAAGGAGCCAATCGAGCTCACACTTACTTGGGACCAATCGACCACGAGGAAGCCTCAGGGACCGGCAAGACGGAAGCTCACTCGTTCGTCGAAGAGCGTTATCCGAACTTCGTTCAAATCGCCAAGGGTTACGGCTGCGGCGGCGGGACAGTCCGCAAACGTTCCGATTTGAAGGCGGCCTTGGAAGAGATGATCAATCACCCCGGTGCATATGTCTTGGATGTACAAGTGCCCTACCAAGAGCACGTGCTCCCGATGATTCCATCGAAAAAAACCGTTGACGATATGATTCTGTCGTAGCTTTACGGGGAATATTATTTAGAGTGCAGCAAGATCACGCCGAAATGAATTGTTGCCTCTGATACGGGTAAAGTACTGGTATGCCTGTTCAATTGAAAAAAAGCCGCACTCTGGACGCATTAAACATGACGCCGTTGATCGACGTTGTGTTTATTTTGCTGATCTTTTTCCTCGTCGCAGCCAAGTTCGCGAACGAGGATCGAGAGCTTCCCGTTCAGTTACCAGCAGCTAAAAGCGCGATGCCGATGACTTTGGAACCACAAACCATGATCGTCGGAATCGGCGAGGATGGCCGCATTGTGGTCGACGGTGTCGATATGAAAATGGACGATGCCGAGTCCGCGATACAGCAAGCCGTTATCAACAACCCGTTGAATCAAACCGTCATCATTCGAGGCGACAAACGAGTCGCTTTCCAGTCGGTAGTCTCCATAATGGATATCTGCAACCGCCTGAAAGTCCCGTCCTACAAAGTAACGACAGCTCCCGACTAGGGCTTCGTCTAGATCAAAAACAGAGTTTGGACTCTTGGCAGATGTCGTAAGAAATCTGACCACTATGGCTTTTGCGGGTGTTATTATCGATGGCTGAATTCTTACGAATTCCGCTACGCAGAAATCCAGGCTCCACATCAAGGCGGCTTTGGAAAAAGTTACTTTTCTTGTTCCTTTCGGAGCGATGCAAACTCGTCACCCTTGTCCCAAGTTTGCATTTGCTTCGCACTAGCAATTTCACAAGCGATGAAGAAGAGCAACTGCGTGTCCTCGACGGCTCCTTCGAGATTCCAGTTCGGGTCATAATCGTCGCTGGTTTGGTGGTAGCGAGTTTTGATCCAAGCATTCAGTTGTTCCTCGCCCCATCCGCTTGGCTTTCCCAAGACTCGCGTTCCGGCATTTAAGTAAAGCCCCGGAATGCCGATCTTGGCTAACGAAAATTGGTCCGAGCGATAATAAGAACCTTTTTCGGGAAACAAATCGGGAGTGACTATTCGCTCTTGGAATTTTGCAATTCGATCGACGATAGCGTCAATGGAATTCTTGCCAGCTCCGATCAAGTGAACATCAGCCGTTCGCCCAAGATGATTGATACCGTCCATGTTGATAACCGCCGAGACTTGGTTGGGATCGACCGTGGGATGAGCCGCAAAAAAAGCTGATCCAAGTAAGCCTTGCTCCTCGGCTCCCACGGCCGCAACTAGCACTGATCGCTGCAGTGGTTTGGGAAGTGATTGGATTGCCTTAGTAATTGCTAAGAGTGCTGCAACACCCGAGGCATTGTCGATCGCTCCATTGTAGATCGCGTCCCCTTTTGCGTCCCGAGTTTCAGATCGGCCCAAATGATCATGATGAGCCATCAGGATCAGATACTCGTCCTTCAGCTTTGGGTCGGAGCCAGGAATTATCCCGAGAACATTCCCTGTCGACTTGCTTCGCACAGCGGCTGAAAGCTCGAGGGAAATCTTGGTGTCCAGCGATACCGGTTTAAAATCACGAGTTTGTGCGGACTCAATTAGCGTCTTTAAATCTAGGCCCGATTGAGCAACAACTTTCGAAGCGGCCTCGTTCGTAATCCATCCTTTCATTTGCAAACGCTGCTCGTCTCCCCCTTGCAGTTCGAACTCTTCACCCGACCAAGATGTTTGGATGACTGTCCATGGATAGCCGGCAGAAGAATCGGTGTGAATGATGATCGCTCCGATGGCACCTTGTTTGGCGGCACTGGCGTACTTGTAATCCCAACGTCCGTAGTAAAGACGTTTGCGACCTGCGAAGAGAGCGGGATCGCTCTCGGGATCGTTGTTAAGCATGAGCAGAATTTTGCCGCGCAAGTCCTGCCCCTTGAAGTCGTCCCATTGGTATTCAGGAGCTTGGATCCCGTAGCCAACGAAGACGACTTCCGCATCTTGGATCGATACGGATTCAACTGGTTTACCGGCGTTGGCGATCATGTCTTCGAAGTACTTCAACGACAAGCTTGAGCTTCCACTTCGAAATTCAAACGTGGCCGGATTTCGAGTTGTCACGCCAAGCATTGGAACCTGCTGGATCCAACCGCCCTTGAAGTCGAATGAGTTACCGGCTGGCTTTAATCCCATCCCTTCCAACTGAGTCGATAGATACAGTTGCACTAAGTCATCTGAAGAAGTCCCGGGACCTCGGCCCTCCAGCAAGTCGTCGCTGAGAAAGCGGATCGGTGCGCGAATGGCTGGGATGGTGATTTGCTGAGCCGCTTGCAGAATTTCCGGAGCGGGAATAAAGGGGCTGACGGCGGGTTGCTGAGCTTTCACGCAATCAGCCAACCACACCGAAACGAAACCCATGGAAACGAGAAAAACGAGTCGACTTAGCCGTATATTTGACAGTCGGTTTTACTGCAATACAATAGAAGGAAGATTCAGACGAGTCGGTTCCGGAGATGCGTCCTGTTGTTTGGGTAACGTGATCTTCCTGGCCTTCGCCGCTTGTTGTTGGATGTTTCTACGCTTTAGTCGATCTGGCGATTGAGTCGAATTGGCTTTGGCGGATGCTCTGTTAGTCTCCAACCTGCGACGGAAAACAAAAAATGTTTGGTTTAGGTACAACTGAAATCTTAATTTTTTTGGTAATTGCCACTCTTTTGTTTGGCAGCGCCAAGATTCCCCAACTGATGCGAAACGTCGGCCGCGGTGCCAACGAATTCAAAAAGGGGATGCGAGAAGAATTCGATGAACCGGTCGAGACCGTATCGAAGGATTCGGCTGCTAAAAAAGACTCTGTTAGCTAGGTAGCCCGACATGCTTGGACTTGGCTACAGCGAAATGATGCTCTTCGGCATGATCGCGCTTTTACTTTTTGGGTCAAAGCTCCCTGAGGTGGCGCGTAATTTAGGCGGTACGTACCGGGAGCTGAAGAAGAGTGTTGGAGAATTCCAAAAGGAGTTCCACGGCTTAACAAACCTCGATGCCCCGCCCCCTTCGCGTTCCAGTTACACACCCGACGAGCCAGTCGTATCTGAAACGAAAACTACCGCTGCGAAGTTCGTTCCACCGCCCGAAGACGGTGAGTAGGCTTACCGACCAATTGTTGGCGGGTTGTTCACGAAGAAATCTCGAGGGCCGCGGTTCGTGTAGTAAGGATACGCGGTTTGAGCCGCTGTGACGCCCGATCCGCCTCCTTCAGGGTTTCGGTATGCATGATGCGAAAGTGCTTTTTGGTAGTCAGTACCACCTCGTTGCCAACCAATGTGTCCAGGTCGGCAACCAGTCGGTCCACACCCGGTTTGACAGTTGCGACACTTGCCATGAAGGCCGTGGCAACCTGTAGCAGTCAAGACTACACCTAAGACTAACACGAATGTACCAATGTATTGTTTCATAGATTAACTCCTTTAGTCCCAGTGCAATGTCGTTGACGAAATCAAAATCGTCCACGCGATCTCTATCGAACTAATCGGTATGGTCACTACAAGCGAGTGAACTGACCTACGCGCAAACTATCCGTTATCGCTACATTGCCTGGCTTGCCAAGCTTCGCCAGGTGTAAAGTCTTGTTCGTAGGAGGATCACATAATTCAAGCTATTAGGAGATAGGAAGGCGACTCTTCGAGCAAAACGTGTCGCCTGGGCTGATGAAAAAGGCATTTTCCCTGACCCGTAGCCTCGTGTGCTATCTGACAAATTGTGGCAACATCGAAACCCGTAGCTGGTGCCACCGGCTCAGGACACCCTGAGCCGTGAGCGATAGCTCCGGGTTCTTCCCGGTCAATTTTTCCGACAACACATACCATCAATCGCCGCGTGTCACCCGTGGCTAGCGCCATCGGCTCAGGGTTTATCAGCCCAGCCCCTGTGAGATGGCGTCTCTGAGTTTTTCAAGCCGTTTGGGCGAAACACTGACACGCGTTCCAAGCTGCTGTGCGAAGAGCGAAACGCGATACTCCTCAATCATCCATCGATACTCAACCATTTTTCCGATCGGCCATCGAACCATCGTGCCCGTTGCTTCCGTTGGCTTAGCCGCCGTCGGCTTGGCTGCCGATGACTTGATTACGAAGGGTTCAATTAACGTCGCGTAACCAAGCGATGAATTTACTTCAAGTTGGTTTTGATAGTCGTCCCAGAAGGCTGCCAGGCTTTTGTTTGCCGCTTCGTCCTGTGCGACCGAAACCGTTTTCAGTCGATTCAGACGTGCAACGATCCCCTGCAAGTAGCGAGGAAACTCCTTGAGCCACTCCCATGGCGTGTGGATCATAAATCCAGGTGAAAACATCGATTCCATTTGCTGATCGATCGATTGCGTCACGGATCGCCACACAGCAGGTGCCGATTGCTTTGCGAGTCTGACCGCTTGATACTGTTGAACAAATTTCGTAAACCATTTTGCGACCTCAACAGAAGCCATCGAGATCTTGCGCACTCGATCGATGCGAGCCAATTCAAAATCGTCCTTGCTTCGAATAGACTGAAACGGCTCCAAGAAAGCAACTCTCGCAATCAAATCCTGCAAATCGCTTTTCAAAAGCTCGCTCGACATTCGATCGGCTATCCAAATCTGACCATCTTTCAAGTTGGGAAGGTATGCAACCTGACTTTTCAGTTCTCGATTATCGACGAGAGCAAAGAGTCTCACTAAGCCCACTTGCATTGCGTGTTGTGCGACATGCTTTTCATCAAACATCGTCGTCGCAGCAAAGCCACCTTTATCGACGATCGCCGGGTAACGCTCGATACGAAGCCCACTATGCTCGACAACGATCGACTCTGGCAGCAGCTCAATATCAAACGTAGTCATCTTTTCACGATGCCATGCTTGCCCGCGCTGAGTCGGCGTAACGACCAATGCAACGTTGGAGATAGCAGGTCGATCGGGCAGCAGTTTCTCAATGCTCCGTGTCGATTCTTTCACTTTTCCATCTGCATCGAGTACCTCGATTCGCACTGCCAAATGCGGATCAATACGACTGGGATCAAAATCGGACTTTCGAATCGGAATCCCCGCAAGCTTTGAAAGCACGCTGCACAACGAGTTCCAGAACGGAGCGCCAGTCGCCTCCAATGGTCGAAGGAGTTCAACCGCTTTGGCTGCGACATCGGGCGCAGGTACCAGGTTGCGACGCTGGCTTTTCGGTAGCGATTTAATCAGACCAAGCACACGTTCTTTGAGCATACCCGGTACGATCCAGCCGAGCCGGTCTTCAGAAATCTGCGTTAATGCAGTGGATGGAACTTGGATGGTGATTCCATCTGCATCGCCTCCTGGCTCGAAACGATAAGTCACAGGCAATATGGTCGGGCCGATCTGAAACGAACTCGGGAACTGCTCTGCTGCTGATTGACGGTCAAGCGAATCGACGATTTTTTCCCAAGTCAAATACATTGGCGGCTTGTCAAGCGACTTCGGTTCAACGCTTTGATTGCGATCGAGTCCTTTCGCATTTGGTTGATTTGCGATTGGTTGTTTTGTAATTGGCGATCTCGAGAAGGACTTCTCCCACTTTTCAAGAGTAACGCGATCTACAACTTCGGCAGGAATAACATTTTCGTAGAACTGCTGAAGGAAAAACGAATCGACTACAAGATCACGTCGCCGCGTCTTCGCAGCCCACTCTTGAACTTCTTCTAGAAGCTTGTTGTTGTGCTGGACAAAGTCTGCTCGAGTCACCAACTGTTGTTCTGCTAATCCAACATCGATCAACAGGCGGCGGGCTTGCTCAGCGTCGATCGGGGCGAGTGTTCGAGGTCGACGTGCAACTACCGGAAGCCCAAAGAGCGTTGCTCGTTCATAGATCATCGCAGCCCCATTCTTACGCGAAAAGAAGGGTGATTCGTAGTGGCGTTTGAGGATGTGGTTCGCGATCGATTCGATCCAATCGACATCGATCTGAGCGCACGTTCTCGCATATCTCGCAGTCGTTTCGACGATCTCAGCCGCCATAATCCAAGGAGCGCGCGTTCGCTTCAGTCCAGAACCGGGCCATATGGTCAGTTCCATATTCCCGGCAGCTTTGTAACGCTTTTGATCATCCAAGTTCGCGATCCCTGACAGCAGCCCGGTCAGCAGACTCAAATGCACTTCATCAAATCCGCTTTCGTGAGTTTCGGTGCGAGGGTCGACTTGAGCCTTGGTTGCTTCTTCCGTTGGCCGTCGATCACGCGAATTTTGATTTCGCGGTTCAGGAATAATCTCCATCGGAATCAACTTGCGACCATGACTCCGAAGTCCGACTTCTTGTGTTAGCACAACCAACTGGCGGTGTACGTCAGCCCACTCGCGCATTCGAAGAATCGATAGATAATTCTCCTTGAGCGCTTTCTCCAATCGGCCTCGCCCTAGCTCCTCTTTTAAGCGATGGTAGAAATCCCAGATACGCAGGTAGGACACAAAGTCACTTCGAGGGTCATTAAATTTTTCATGAGCCGCATCGGCGTCGCCCGCTTTTTCGGGAGGCCTTTGACGAGGGTCTTGGCATTCGAGAGCAGACGCGATGATCAGAACGTCCGCCAAGCATCCATTGGCGTCGGCTGCCAGCAGCATTCGTCCAACGCGCGGGCTGACTGGCCACCGCCCAATACGTCGACCAATTTCGGTGATGCGACTTTCGTCATCGATAGCACCAATCTCGTGAAGCGTTGCCAGCCCATTACGGATCATCTCTGGTCGCGGCGGATCTAGTAACGGCATCTGCTCCAAGGGACCAATACCAAGCAATTCCGTTTGAAGGATCGCCGACGCGAGATCCGTTCGACGAATTTCAGGAGTCGTGAAAGGTGGTCGAGCCTGAAAATCGCCTTCATCATATAGCCGTATACAAATCCCTGGAGCCAATCGTCCACAGCGACCTGCGCGTTGATTAGCAGATGCTTGTGAGATTGGTTCGATTGGTAGCCGTTGTACTTTACTACGAGCTGCATATCGACTGATCCGAGCCGTTCCCGTATCGATCACCGAATAAATACCCGGAACCGTTAACGAGGATTCGGCAACATTCGTCGCGAGCACAATGCGGCGATCGCGATGAGGTTGAAAAACACGTTGTTGTTCTGCTTCAGTTAATCGCGAATAAAGCGGAATGATCTCGATCGGTTGCTGTCGGTTGGAATTCGTCAGGTGGCCTCGCAGATGTTTATGTGCTTCGCGAATATCTCGTTCGCTTGGGAAAAACGATAAGATATCGCCGCGCATTTCGCTGAGCAGTTGATCGACGGCACCAGTGAATCGATCGAGAATGTTATATGCCGAATCTCGGTAGTAATCTTCCGCACCAGCTTGCTCGCTGTCGTGCATGGATGTGGCACCCATGTATCGAATATCAACTGGATAGGTTCGACCTGAAACCAAGACAATCGGAGCTGGTCCTTGGTCGGAGCTAAAGTGGTTCGAAAATTTTTCTGCGTCGATCGTCGCGCTGGTGATAATCAATCGAAGGTCGGGACGCTTGGGCAGAAGCTGATGCAGATAAGCAAGCAGCAAATCAATGTTGAGCGAGCGCTCGTGGGCTTCATCGATCAAGATACAATCATAGGCATCGAGAAATCGATCTCGAGATAACTCAGAAAGCAACACACCATCGGTCATCAGCTTCACCAAGGTCGCTGGTTGCGTTGCGTCGGTAAATCGAATTTTGAAGCCTACGGATTCGGTCGCGATCTCCTCTCGCAATCTCATAGCAATGGATCGAGCCGCCAAGCGTCGCGGTTGTGTGTGTCCGATCATTCCTTGACGCCCGTAGCCTGCCTCCAAGCAGAGTTTGGGCAGCTGAGTGCTTTTTCCTGAACCCGTTTCACCACAGACGACGAGCACTTGATTCGAACGAATCTGATCAATAAGCGATTCCCGATGAGCGGTGATTGGCAACTCGGGATCAAAATCCAGATTGAGTTTGATCGCTTCACGTTGCGTACGTCGCTCGATCGATTGCTTGAGAGCATCTTCCAATCGGCCGAGATCCGACTCGCGCCGTGCCGAGCCTTCTGGAAGTCGCTGCACTCGCTGCAACAATCTCTTCAAGCGAAACCTGTCTGGCCTGTATGCTTGGTTTATACTTTCGTGAGTCAGCATCCGACTTTGAATCGTCTCTCTAAAATAGTGATCGCAATGTTTTGTCTAGCGTTTTTTCGTGAACCAATAATCTTTTAGTATCCAATGAATCTGCAACCTTCACTAGCCGCAATTCCTCATGTTCCGATCACCCAGAAGCAACGATGGTTGTATTGGAACGTTCCCGCGAATGTGGCCGCGATATGGATAAGGCAAGGGAAAACTCATCTCCCAAATGCAACCGGAATCGAATGGGAGGAGTTAAACTGGCCAATCGATCACCCTTTGGACGCAATCGAAACGCTTCAACAACTCGATCGGTCCACCTGCATTTTAGTCGGCATCGATCACAATCCTGAGGGGCAAATGCTTCAGAATTTGATCACCTTGAATTGTTTGGCGGAATCTGTGTTGCCCCAGGTTTCAGCTCACGGAATCGATACCGGAGGGACTCGAATGCAATCGAAAGTGTTTTTGATTGTGGCTTGTTTTGAGTGTAATGCGTTTCTCAAATCAAGCTTGTTGGAACTAGGAGCTGACTACGTGCTCGATCGCATCGAGAGCGTCTCTGCTATCACTCGGATGATCGCAAAGAACGGAAGGTTCTTCCCGGCAACGCCGCACCGTTTCCTCCCAACAAATGCTGTTTAGCATCGAGTTTATCGTCGAAAATTGGTTCGCGATTTTAATTTTCTATTTCCTGTAGAACCCGCATTAAGATAAATTTGACACTATCGCCGATGCTCCGCATTTTCATACGTTGAGGCTTTTCCAAAATGATTCGAATCTTTACAACCGTATCTGCTATTTTCTTTTTATTGTGCGGTGTTGTGCGGAGCCAGGATGCGTCGAAGCAGAATTCGGAACCGGCAACAGCCGCTCAGGCAGCCTCGGTCTTGGATCTTTCGATATTTCCAATGATTGACCTAGACGCGGCCCCAGACAGTTCGGCAAGTACACAGGTCATCGCTTCCCAAAGTTATCCGGCCAAGGGGAACGTTATCGATGTCGCAAAGAAGATTCAGTCAGCGATTTTGAAGAAAGGATTTACAGAGGCGGCGGGTGCATCCATTACCGAAGAATATGCAAGCGCGACTTTTCAAGGCCGAGGTTTTACTATCTCGCTCACGGTATTTCCCGGAAGTAAACCTTCGACGGCACAAGTCAATCTTCAGAACCTAGGCAACGTAGACTTAGCGAAGCTACCGATGCCATCAGGTGCGAAGCTCCTTTATGCATTACCGGCGATGGTATCGTATGTTTCAGAGATGCCCGTCGAAAAGACGAAAACAGAATTGCAGAGCTTGCTACTCAAGCAAGGCTGGGAAAAGTTTGGCGACACGACGGCTTCTTTCTATGTCAAAAAGAACGCGACGCGCATGCAAGTTATGGTCAGTGAAGCTCCCGGACAAGGCGGTAAAACGGCTATTCAAATCTCCAGTGAGCAGTTGTCCGTTGATCTCCCCGTCCCGCCTTCGTTCGGGTTTTTGCAGTACGCAGACTCAACCGGGGGCATGATTTTTGACACAGACAAATCACAGGAGGAAGTCATCGCTTTCTTCAAGCAGTCCTTGGGAAAAACTTCTTGGAAGCCAACCACTGAGAATACTGTTCGGATCGGGTTCGAAGACCATTTGATATTTCGGAACGACAAAAAAGAATACATCGAAATCAAATTCCGTAATGTTGAAGGACGCACTCAGGCCGAGTTGAAGTATCAAACCGCAAAGCAATTTGCCGAGGACGAAAAGAGAGCCAATGCCCAAATTGCCGAGCTGAATAAAAAGCGTGAAGCGGATATGGAGCGTAAGAAGAACCCGCCTCAGATAGTGATCACTCCGTTAGCTCAAGCGACAGTTTCAGAAACCAATAAGACTTCTATCGAGTTGACGACCAAATCAGGAGCGGCAAAGGCTTCGCTGCAAGATTGGATGAAAAGCCAAGAGGCTCAGGGCTGGAAAAAAACCGCAACCATCGACTCGAAAGAAGTCGGCGACTTCCAACTGGAGAAAGACGGCGTCGAACTCAACGCCACCTTTGTCGACCCGGGCTTCATTCCCGGTTCCATCACGATCAGCGTTCGCGGAGACTATCAGTTAGTTTTCAAAAAGTGATTGCTCGAATGAGTTTCACTCGATGTTTATCCACCAGCATTGAGAATCCGGATGAAGCACGCGAGAATCTCCATTCTCAATCAGCCATGCTGTGAGCCCAAAAGAATTCTTTCTGTTTGAAGCCCAAGGCAAGCGGTTGACTTCCCTAAGAAAAAACCACCCGAACAGGGGATTTTTTAAGTCAGGATCGAATCGGCTTTATTGGTAGGTTTGACGCCGTCCAGTCGGTAAATTCGGCGCAATCTCCCCATTTAGTCAGTCGGGACTATTGCTGCAAATGAAACAGCAATTAATGTTCTCAGAGTACATGAAGTTTAGTGGAGCTTCGCGAACCCGAAGATTCATTCCGCAGTATTCCTCCCAGATTTTGTCCTCTCCCAGAGTTAACCCCATGAAATTGACCCGTCTATCGTTGCGAATGTTGATCCTTCTGCACCTTGTTGGAGCACCGCTTACGTCTTTCGCGGCAGACTACTACTGGGATACGAATCCGAACACGGTCGCAGCGGGTAACAACATCCGTGAAGGTGGTTCAGGAGTTTGGAACACAACTGTCGCAAACTTCACGACGGATGCCGGCGACAGTTCGTCAGTAAACCACACACTTTGGAACGCAGCTAGTGTTGGAACACTTGGATTGGATCGCGTTTTCTTTGGTGGAGCCACGGGTGGAACGGTTACGCTTGATGCGTTTCCGGCAGGCGGACAACTATCCGGAACATTGACGAATCTTGGGATTAACAATTTAACCTTTGTACAAACGACTGACCTGACGAGTTACACGCTTCAAGGAACGAACAGCCTTCGGTTCATCGGGACCAACTCGTCGATCACTGTGAACTCAGGTGTAACGGCGACGATTGCTAACGGCATTAGCAGTGCTGGCACCACTGGTTACACACCTGACACGCTGATCGATATCAACGGTGGTGGGACCTTAAACCTTACTGGAGGGGCTTCAAATTTAGGTTGGAATATCACAGGTGCTGGAACAACTGTTCAAACATCAACTGCCCCAAACGCAAACAATTTCAGCGGCTTCAACCTGAACAATATTGGTGCGGGCAGTACTCTCCGAGCTCGTAATGTCAACGTTTTCAGCAATCCCTCCGCGTTTGATGGTGGTGCAGGTCCTGGAGGCGGAACACTCGACCTAAACGGTTTCTCGCAGACTTTTTCAACGGTCGGTACGGCGTTGAACGTGACAAATTCGACCGCTGCATTGGCATCCACCGTTAACCTGTCGTTCACCAATACGACCGGGGTTCACACCGGTGTGATTTCCGATGGGGCAGGCAAGGTTACGGTTGCAACCTTCGGGGTAACTGCACAAGGCTCGGGCTTTGATACCGGAATGGTTGCTCAGACCTTTGCGGGTGCAAACACCTATACAGGTAGCACGTCACTTGGCCGTTCAACGGTTACGCTCGATTTCACGAACGCTGCAGCACCTGCATCCAACATTCTTTACAACACTGGGTTTGTCAATGCGAATGCGTTGGGGGCCGCCACCGACGGACGATTAATCATCTCTCGTCCGACGAATACCTTTAGCACTGTTGCGAACTCTTCAACCGGAACTCTGCTGAATTTGAACGTTCTCGGCAAGAACGCGACAACGAACAGCCAGGCCTTCAACGGTTTGCAGTTAGATGCGAATGCAGGTGCGTCTGTTCTTGTTCGAGGCGGTACGGGAGGCACAGCGACTGTCGATTTCGGAGCGATCGCTCGCAACTCGGGTAGCGTGATTAACTTTGCGACCGGTGGCGCCGCATCGATATCGACGCCTGCAACGGGAGCCATTTCTACCAATACATTGACGTTGAGCACTGGACCGACGGGGGATGTTAATAATTTCGCATTCGGTATGGCAGTTACGGGAACAGGCATTGCGACCAACGCAACGGTCACTGCGGTGAATTACGCAACTGGGGTCGTGACGCTGAGTGCTAACCATACCGGCGCGGTCACAGCCGCCGTGGCCGGTTCGGGTAGCCAAACGATTCCACTGACTCCTTCGGGCATTATTCGAACATCGACGGGCACTGCGAACACCGTTCTGCTTGCGCCGGACGGGGTCGCATACGCGACGGTCGCTGGACGAGACTGGGCGGCCAAGAATTCAGCCAACGATGCAATTGTCGCAGTTGGTACGACGGGTAGCACGACCGCGGTTTACACGACTTCCACTAACTCGACTTTGAGCGGCAATGCTACAACACCTCGTGCCAACAACGCTGGTAACGACGTGCGCCTTGCAGCCAACACTACGATTGATACCCTTCGAATCGATAGTAACAGCACCCGCGTTGGTATCAGTCTTGGCGGGAACACGCTGACAACAGGTGGTATCTTGGTGACGCCGCAGGCAAACAGTAGCGGGAACTTCCTGAATGGTGGTACGCTAAAGAGCCCCGGCTCGGACGTTGTTTTGATGCAGTATCCAGGCAGCAGCAATCGCTTCTTCGGACTGGGGGCTGTTGTGGCTGATGGAGCGGCAGCAACCGGGTTCACCAAAGGCGGCATCGGTATTACTCACCTGATGGCAAACAATACTTACACAGGTGCGTTAAACGTTCAGCAAGGTATGTTGGTTGTGGTTGGCAATAACACCCCATCCGGCACGTTTATTAACGGAAGTACGACCAACGTGATGGCAGCACAGTTGCCTGGAGCGAATACCAACGGTGTCGTTTTGCAGCTTGGTAATTCAAACGCTCTTGGCTCGATCGGTTCCGGCTCGGTCGACGTTGGTGCGAATTCGATTTTCGCAATTAAGCGAACGGACGCCTTCACGGTCAACAACGACATCCGTGGAATGGGTGGATTTACCCAGGGTGGCAGCGGTACGACGACTTTGTTGTCTGCCGCAACAGCGAAATACAGCTATCAGGGTGATACGACCGTAACGGCAGGAACGTTAAAGCTAGACTACGCAGCTTCAAACACTGGAATCATCAACGATGCGTCCAGTCTTCGGCTTGGTGGAGGAACCGTCGAGTATGCGACGGCTGCCGGCACGACAACCAACGATGCCGTGCGGGACACCAGGCTTATTCCGGGTGCTTCCACAATTACGAAAAGCGGAACGGGCGCAGGACGGTTTCGTCTCAATGCGATCGTCGGCGGCACCGGTGGAACATTAAACATTACCGCCGACAACATTGTCGATACGGATTCAACTAACACCAATGGAATCATTGGTTCGCCGGCCAGAACAATCGTCAATGGAGCGAATTGGGCTGTCAATTCGACGAACGGTGGTGATGGTGCAATTATCGGGTTGGCTACTTACGGTGTATTCAATTTGACAGGGGCAGATCCGACTGTTAACGCTTTGCAAAGTCTGACAGCGCCAATCACTTTAGGCGCTGGTACCCGAACGCTTTATACGCTTAAGCTAGACAACGTAAGTGGAAGCTCACAATCATTGGATCTCGCGACAAATATTCTGGCGCTGAATGCAGGTGGTTTGTTGGTCACTGGTACGAGCGAAGTTCAGATCAAAAATGGTACCCTTCAGAGTGCGGCAAGTACAACTGCTGCGACGGACTTGGTAATCCATCAGTACAACAGCGGTGGCTTGACGATAGGAGCCGTTATTGCCAATAACACGACGAACGCGAACACGCTGACGAAATCCGGTACTGGAACACTCGTCTTGAGTGGTAACAATACATACACCGGCCAGACGTTCCTCAACGGCGGAATCACAAGCATCAGCAGCAACGCTAACTTGGGTGTGCCCGTGAACGCTGCAACGCTGAACTTGAACAACGCAACGCTTCAAGCGACTAATAGCGTCATTCTGTCTAACGGCGCAGTCGGCACCAATAATCGAGCGATCAACCTTAACGGTACTGGCGGCACCTTCGATGTCGTAAATGCTGGAGAGATATTGACGGTCGGTGGCCAAATCGCAGGCCCTGGTGGTTTGACGAAGATTGGCGCTGGTACGTTGGATGTTCGCAATAACTTCTATACGGGTCCCACCAACGTCAACGCTGGTACGCTGCGTTACGGTGCGGCGGTAAACAATACGTTTAGTGCAGTCAACATTGGTCCAAGCGGCACAGTCGACACATTCGGCTTCTTCAACTCCGTCGGTTCGATCGAAGGAACCGGCGTTATCACGAACTCCGGTGCGGCCGCAACTTTTAGCTTCGGTGGTCTCAACACCGATACGACTTTCGCTGGTCAAATTACTCAAACTGCTGCACTCGCGACAAGTATTGATAAGTTTGGTGGTGGAACGACGACGTTGACCGGTGGCACCCACAACTACACAGGTTCGACTACCGTCAGCGGTGGAACACTGGCGCTTTCTGGTAACGGTGCTTTGCCAATTGCAACCAACGTTACCGTTTCCAGCGCAACGGGCGTATTCGATATCAACGCAGTCACTGCTACAGGAGTCTCTATCGGTTCTTTGGCTGGTGCTGTCGGTTCGCAAGTCGTCCTTGGTTCCAAGCTGCTCACGTTGACCAACGCGACCGGTGCAAACTACGCTGGCGTGATTAGCGGTTCTGGCGGAGTAACAAGTGCCCGCTCCGGAGCCTCCAATCAAACTCTCAGCGGCGCAAACACCTACGACGGTGTCACGACGATCACTTCTGGAACGATTATTGCAGCTTCGAATACCGCCTTGGGAAGTACAGTTGGAAATACGGTCATCAACTCCAATGGGTCCAACGCGACTGGAGGACAGCTCAATATCGGTTCGGCGGCTGGTGGAGTCACGATCGCTGAGAACATCACGATTCAAGGTACTGGTGACGGTGCGCCTAACTTCAACAACGTTGTTAGTGGTGCGGGTGGTGTCACCAGTACGCTCAATGGGACGATTACTCTCACGGGTACCAATTCCTACCGCGTCGGTAGCCAGGATGCGAATACCTTCTTCAACGTCGGATTGATAACTAGGAGTACACCGTCCGCTGGTTTACTCATCTTGAGTCCGAGTGGTAATAGCACGATCAGCGTGAACACTGCGATCGATAACAACGGAGGAGGCATTATCGTTCACGGCGGAGGAGGAACTGCGATTCTTTCGGCTTCCAACAATGACATCGGTTCCGTTCTTGTCCAAAATTTTTCGAATCTGAGAATCACTGCTAGCGATGCACTCGCGTTGAATCAGAATCTGACAGTGGGACAAGGAGCACTCGTCAATACGGGTGCCGGTAACGGAAACGACGTCGCGACTTTTACGGTTGACGCAGCGACTCAGACGATCAATTCATTGTTTGGATACGCGAACGCAGGAACTTTGCCAAACAACACAACGCCTACAACTAGTCGGGTAGTCACTAGTACGACCGCCGGCGCTAAGTCGTTGACGGTTGGTAACGGAAACGGTAGTGGTGGTTTCGACGGTGTGATTTCCAACGGCACAGGCGGTGGTACTTTAGCCTTCACTAAGGTCGGTACGGGTACCCAGTCGCTCCTTGGAACGGTTGCGAACACTTACACGGGTGACACAACTGTCAACGGTGGTATTCTTGCACTCGGTAAGACAGCCGGAATCAATGCGGTTGCTGGTAACCTAGTTATTGGGAACGGTGTTGGTGGGTTGGATATCGTTAGGCTGGACAACAGCGATCAAATCGCAGACACCAGCAGTATCTCGCTGAACGGTTCTGGTCTGGATGCAGGTACCATCCGATTGAATACCTTTAACGAAACCGTTGCAGGCTTCAGCAGCACCGGTGGAGCGGGTGTCGTCGAGAACGGCTCAGCCATTGCCTCTACGAGCGTCTTCACGACGAACTTTGCTTCTGGCATCCAAACCTTCTCGGGTTTAATTCAAGACGGTGGAGTTGGTGCTCTGTCGCTTACCAAGAATGGTTTGGGAACTCAGATCATCAGCGGAGCCAACACGTTCAGTGGTGCAACGGTTATTGACGGTGGTATTCTTCTTGCTAATAACGCAAGCGGTTCTGCTCTTGGTACGAGCAACGTTGGCGTCAATGCAACTGGCACCTTTGGTGGAACCGGTGAGATCACCGGCGGAGTTACACTGGCCGGTGGTACGCTATCTCCTGGAGCTTCGATTGAGAGTCTCACTATCGGTTCGGCTGGTGGAATCGGTTCGTTGTTGGTCGAATACGATTCGTCCGCTCAAACGATCGACATGTTGAATGTGACGGGAGCTTTGGATGTCAGTGCCTTCACACTGAACTTTGCAGACCTTGGAGCGGGTTCACTTACGAATACAGCATACGTATTTGCAACCTACGGGTCGCTTACAGGTAATTTCTTGGGAATCAATTCCTTGCCATCGGGGGCTTCCATCGATTACCAGTACCTTGGAGCTAACAACATTGCCTTGGTCACAGCAGTTCCCGAGCCAGGAACGTTGGCCCTGTTAACGGTAGCGATTGTGGGTGGCGGGATTTATCGCCGAAGCCGCAACGCGAAGAAGGCAGCAGCCAAGTCCTAATCATCAACGTCAACATCATCAACTTCAACGCGAGTTGATTGAAATAAAAATCGACAGCAGCCCAGAGTAATCTCTGGGCTGTTTTCGTTTAACAAGTAGATTTCGCCTGCCGGGCGAATCCCTGCGTCAATCAGAATTCAACGGACTACCGAGATCAAGACCCAATGCGCGATGCGTGTTCCGCTCGGCAAGCGGAAAGTACTTCGAACGCCGGGCGAAGCAAAATCTTCAACGACCTTCGCCGTTAATTGGCGTTTAGATTCCTTTAGAGAACTGTTTCCGATGTATTACACGCCGGTCGATCGGAAAAATCGGAAAACTTTGACAATTTTTCGTGTTTGGATGCTTGCATTCGGTTTCCCGCTTGATCATACTCCTGCGACATTCACTTTTAAATTAATGGGTGTTATTCTTCTTCGGTTCGGAAATAAGGTCCTCTTCGATGCAATTGACTCGCCTCTCCCTTGGTCTTCTGATTGTCTGTCAGTTAGCGTTTTCATCGAATCTGCTTGGGCAAGTTTTTACAGTCAATCTGGGTGATTCGACGACGAACGGCAGCCTACTCTCGGGTTCTGCAGGGCTCACTCTGAATGGTGGTGGGACTTTACGGCTAACGAACAACGCGAATGATTACACCGGGACGACAACCATTAATAATGGTTCGTTGATCATTACCAGTCTGTCGCAACTTGGTCTTGATCCATCGACGGTGGTTGTTACCCGACAGAACTCCTATCCCGGATCGGGGGCAACGATCGGCTTTGGTGGCGGATCATTAGTTCTCGATGGAACTGGTGGAGCGATTAACTTCACTCGCAATCTTTCACTCCAAGCCCGCGGACCCATCGGCGATCGTGGTGCGGCACTGCTGAGCGTTGGCAATAATACGATTTCGGGAAATATCACTGCGGCCTCACCGTTTCCAACAACACCGCCAACCGCTGGTGCGGGATTGAACAGCCGAATCAACTCGGTGATGGGTAATTTAACGTTTGCTGGTGGTCTTGATGTCGCAGGTACGGCGGGTACTACCTTTACGATTCTCGGCGGTAACAACACGGCTGGGATGAACAATTTTACGATTGCGGGTCCACTTACGGGAACTGGTACGATCGAGAAAACTGGTTCGGGAACGCTGTTCTTGAATCCCTCGGCGACGTCCGGTTTCTCCGGTCGGATTCGAGTAGGGGGGGGTGCGGCAATCGGTCAGAGTTCGGTTCGGATCAGCTCGGCCACAGTGGGTGCAAACTCGGTTTTTGGGACGGAAGCTGCTCCCGCGACACCGATGACCTTCCCTCTCCCTGGGACTATTCCAGCTGGAGCAGGTAGCAACTCCACGATCGACATGAACGGTGGGGTTTTGGAAGTCCGTGCGAATGCAAACCAGACGTTTGCGAACAATGTTTACGCCCGAACGGGTTCGACCTTTTTCGCGGACCGTGCCATCGGTGGTCTTGCGGTTGGTGGAACCGTTACCTTTGGGAATCTGCACTCTGTTAGTAACGTGACGAACACCTTTAACAGCCGTAACGGTTACGGAATGACATTCGGTGCCCAGACGTTGGAAAATGTGGCTAACGGTAACAACACGTTTACCAATGGACTTGCCGGTTTGCTCACCTTCGATGGCAATGTCTGGAACAACAACGATACCACAGCACGCACGCTTTCCATCGGAGGAAACGGTAACACTCGGATCACGGGCGGTATCAACTCGAGCGGTACTGGCCTGAAAACATTGAACAAAGATGGTACAGGGAATTTGACCATCTTAGGAGTTTCGACGCTAGACGGCCCAGTGAATATCAATGCTGGTGGGCTCACGATCACCGACTTTAGGTCACTTAACAATACCAACACATCTGCAATCAACATTGGAACCGGCGGAACTGCAGGTGCATTGATCATCGGCGGTGGTGGAACGCCGACTGCAGCGGGTTTAACGACGAGCAAAGTTATTACCCTGGGTTCGACGACCGGAGCTCCTTCGATCTACGCCAATCAAACCGGAACGGATGGTATCGTGATCAATACGATTGGTGGTGCTGCAACCGTCGGTGCGGGTGTTAAAACCCTTAACTTAGCCGGTACAAATACGGCCAATAATATCATTAACGGAGTGATTGCTGACAACTCGGCAACAAACACCACTTCGATTCTTAAGCATGGTTCGGGCACTTGGGCGTTGGGTGGTGCAAACACACTCACTGGGATGACAACGATTTCCAATGGGACCCTTAAACTGCAAGCGAATGCCATCGCGTCTACGGTGTTGGGGGCTGCAAATGATGTCACCTTTACTGCTAACAACTCCTACGCTGGTGGAACACTTGAGTTTGTTGGCCAGGCTGGTGTGAATAATACTCAAGCGTTGGACCAGTTGTTTACAACCTCAGGGGCGAACACCATCCGTTTGACGCCAGGTGCGGGGGGTACGGCCTCATTAAGTTTCGTTGGTCAAAACACCAACGCGGCCGGAAGCATCAACGTCGTAGGCGCTGACTTCATAAACAATCGATTCAGTGTTGGAACGACAGCAAACGGGCTAGCTAATAGAACGTACTACTGGAACGGAGCAGATTATGCGTATACCCAACTTGGAGTGTTTCGTGCACCAGTTTATGGTACGGACGGAGGGTTTGTAACCTCTGCCACCGCGTTGGCTGCAGGCAACAACGAGATCACAGGTGACTTTACCGTTCCGGCGTCCATCTCGATTTCAACACTCAAAATGAACGGGGCTCGAACGCTTACCATCGACCCGGCGAGTACCGTGACATTCACTGGAGCTGGGGTCCTTGCGACGGGCGGAAATTCCACAATCACGGGAGGTACCGTGGCACTAGGAACCGCCGCGTTGGTTGCCCGCGTGAACTTACCCACGGATCAGCTTGAGATTGCTTCAACGATAACCGGCACTGCTGGATTCACAAAAAATGGTGCGGGGACTTTGGTCCTTTCCGGGGCGAATACGGTAACTGGCACGAGGACGATCAACGAAGGTACGCTTCGACTCGGTAGTGCGAGTGCCCTTGGTGGAATCAATAGCGATCTCAATATACGATCATCGTCCGCAGTCCTAGATCTTAACGGATTCAATACGGGTGCGACGACGATTGGGCAGTTGAACAACAACGGGACCATCACAAATACGGGTGCTTTGGCAAACATTACCGTTGGCAACAATAACCAAGGTGGTACGTCGTTCGGTACGATCACTGGTCCGGTTAGCGTTACAAAGGTCGGAACTGCCGGACAAAACTGGTGGGGAATTAGCAACTACACGGGTGCCACAACAATCGGTGCATCGACAATCGCAGTGGACAGCCTTGCAAACATCGGAACCGGAAGCGGTATCGGTGCTGGTGACTCAACCAACGCGACCACTAACGCGGCTAGTTTGGTATTTGAAACGGGTGGCGGGCTGGACTATCGCGGTGCGATTCTCGACGGAATCTTGACTCTCGGTGCTCGTTCGGCTTCGACCGACCGATTGTTTACGATCAACGGTACTACGGCGACATTGTCGAGCACAGTTGCGAACAATAATTCGGTGGCTTGGACGAATACCGGTGAGATTGCCTTCGGTGGTACTCCAGCCGCGCGCACTTTGACACTAACCGGCGGTAGCCAAGGTGAAAACACTCTTGTGCCAAGAATCACCGACAATGGCGGTGGCTCAACGAGCGTCACCAAGAGTGGCACCGGTATTTGGAGATTGGGTGCGGCGAACAACAACTACACCGGTGCAACAACGATCAATCAAGGTATCCTCATGGCCACCGACGGCCAGGGGCTATCAAGTGGCTCTAACTTAGTTTTCAATGGTGGTACGCTTTACAGTCAAGGCACAATTAGTCGCGAGATTGGAACAGCCGCTGGGCAAATGCAATTCGCGGCTCCTTCCGCAACGACTGCACTCTTCTCGGGTGGATTCTTGGGTGGCGATAGCAAGCTGACGGTCGGTTGGACAACCACTCCTGAATGGGGAGCTACTGCGCAGTTTATTGCGGCTCGTGATGGTCTGATCCTGAATGGCTCCCACAGCGGATCTGCGGCTGGTGCAGTCGGATCGAATGCCCTTTCCGAAGTTGAGCTAACAGGTAACTTTTCGCTGGGAACCGCCGTTGGTCCTGCAGTGTCTGGGCTAGCGTTTACGACGGCCGCGAACAACAGCGGAATCACAGCGATCGGTGGCGCTGGTACTGCTGGATTGGTTGTCGGACAAACGATTACGGGAACCAACATTCCAGCGGGCTCGTATATTGTCTCGATCAATAGTGCGACTTCGCTCACTTTGAACCAGAACGCATCGGCGGCATCAACAACAGGCACAGATTTAGCTGTTGCAGCGAACAGTCTTCGTGCTATCCGCGTGGATGATAACGGTAACACTGGGGCTGATTATGCTCGTCTGAGCGGAGTTATCTCCGGTAACGCCGGCACGGGTATTCGCAAGCTTGGAGGAGGCCAGCTTCTTCTCTCAAATAATAACAATTCCTACAGTGGTGAAACGAACGTTTTCCAAGGTTCATTGGCAGTAAACTCGTTAGGCAACAGTACTGTCGCGGGGAACTCAAGCGTAGGAACGAATACAGGCGCCAATAACAATTCCAATGCGGTTACGTTAGGAAACGGTACTACTGGAGCGGGTATTCTCCAGTACTTCGGTGCGGGTGAAACGAGCGATAGAAAGATTCGATTGAACACCACCACTGGCAACACGCAGATTCACGCTGATGGAACCGGTGCATTAATCCTGACCAACGTCGCTAATGATATGGTTACTGGAGCGAAGGTGTTATTCTTGCGAGGTACCAACGCCGCTGGGAATACGGTCTCCAGCACACTGGCTGACAACGGAGGTGCGTTGGGCGTGACGGTCGACGGGAGTGCTAATTGGATTCTCAGCGGCATTAATACTTACACAGGGACAACGAACGCTGGTGCGGGTGCGTTGGGGGTTGGGAGTAACAATGCCCTCGGCGGTTCTACACTTCAGTTCAACAATGGTAACCTCTATGCTTACGGTGCGGATCGAACCATCGGAATCGCTGGAAATGCACCGATTGTTCAGCATCTCAACAACACAAGCATGGGTTTCCAAGGTGACAACAGCATCTTGGTTGCAAATGCTTTGGTAAATCAGTCGGCGGCTAACAACACTACGACGAACAATAACATTGTGGCAGGAAAGTCGCTTACTTTTACGGGAATCACTGCGAATTTGATGACGGCTAATCGTAACTGGGGTGTGGATGGATCTGGGTTGACCATCGTCAACGGTGATATCACAACGACGACCGCGTTCGGCCTGAGCATCACCAAGAACGGTGATGGCATTCTGCAATTAAACGGCACTGGTGGTAACTTCAATCAAAACGGTCAAAACATAGATATTGATCGTGGTACGCTTCGAATGGGTGCAACGAATGCGATACCAAGTCTTGCCGCAGTGGTCGGACCGCCGGCGATTACGACGAGTGGTGGGGTGGTTCTGAGCCCCGAGTTGGCCCAGAGCGACGTTGCTACTTTTGAATTGGCTGGGTTCAGCCAAAGCATTAACGCGTTGACCAATACGACCGATGGTACGGCCATCATCAACAACAATTCCGCATCGCCAGTAACGCTGACAGTTGGTAACAACAACGCGGCCGTGAGTTTCGGCAATGGAACCAATAATGCGATTAGTAACTCTGGTGGTGGAGCTCTCTCGCTTACCAAAGTTGGAACTGGCGCGGCAACGATCGGTGGTAATAGTACCTTCACTGGCGTAACGACGGTCACTAGTGGTGCAGTAACCATCACGAATAACAACTCACTGGGAAGCACCGTCGCAAACACGGTTATTAATTCCAATGGAACGACAACGACCGGTGGTACATTAAGCTTGGGCGTTTCTTCAACCCCTGGTGTTGGTATCACGACGAGTGAAAACTTCCTGATCCAAGGAACTGGTGACGGTGGTACTTTCGCAACGGCTCTCGGCGGCGTTGGTGGTGTGTCGCATAACATCAACGGTGTGGTCACCTTGAATAGCACTCAGAGTTTCCGACTAGGTTCTTCCGGTGCGGGTACCATCACGAATTTTGGTTTGATTCAGCGAAGTGGTGTTGGCGGTGGCGGAATTGTTTTCAATGCTGCGGCAAATGCTATCCTTAACGTCAACCAAGCAATTGACAATAACTTGGGCAGCATCACAGTCCATGCGGGCGGTACAACATCACTCAATGCGACTCTCAATGACATCGGGGACGCTCTGGTTCAGAATTTGTCCACATTGCAAACTACTGCTAATGACGCACTTGGTTTGGACCGTGCCTTGACTCTTGGCCAAGGCGCACTGGTCAATGGTGCAACCGGTCTTAATAACGACGTTGGTACCTTCCGATTCAACGCGGGTTCACAAACGATTGGTGCATTGAACGGTTTTGCGAATGCGGGAACGTTGCCCAACAATGCAACTGCAACCGGCAGCCGTCTGATCACCAGCACCTTAGCTGGTGCGAAGACCTTGACGGTTGGTAACGGCAACGGAAGTGGTGGCTTTGATGGAGTGATTACAGACGGTACCGGTGGCGCACTTGCCTTGACCAAGGTTGGAACCGGTACTCAGTCGCTCCTTGGAACAGTTGCGAACACCAACACCGGTGTGACGACTGTCAACGGTGGTATTTTAGTTCTTGGTAAGACAGACGGAGTTAATGCGGTTGCTGGTAACTTGGTTGTAGGGGACGGTGCTGGCGGACTGGATGTCGTTCGCTTGGATGGCAGCAATCAAATCGCTGACGCCGCCATCGTGTCGTTCAACGGTTCCAGCGCAGATGCCGGTATCTTGCGATTGAATGGTTTCAACGAAACCGTTGCAGGTATCAGTAGCGCCGGTGGTGCCGGTATCGTTGAGAACGGCGGTGCAACCGCGAGCGTCTTCACGACGAACTTTGCGTCTGGTATCCAAACCTTCACAGGTGTGATTCAAGACGGTGGTCTGGGTGCTCTATCGCTAACCAAGGAAGGCGCTGGAACCCAGATCATCAGTGGAGCCAATACCTTCAGTGGTGCAACGGTAGTCAATGGTGGTATCTTGCTTGCCAACAGCCCTGGGGCGTTGGGGACAAGTACGGTGACGGTCAACTCACCAGGTACGTTGGGTGGAACTGGTGGAGTAATCGCTGGAGGGATAACACTCGCCGGTGGTACCCTTGCCCCAGGTGCTTCGATTGGAACATTGGACGTCGGATCAGTTGGCGGGGTTGGTACTTTAGCTATCGAGTATGATTTGACAACTCAGGGCATTGACCTGTTGAACGTCGCGGGAGTGTTGGACACCAGTGCGTTGACGTTGAACTTCTCTAGTCTTGGTCTAGGCACGCTCTCGAACCCGTCTTACGTTTTTGCAACGTATGGCTCGCTTCTTGGAACATTCACAGGAATCAGCGGAACACCAAGTGGTTATTCAGTTGATTACGCTTTCGGTGGCAACAACATCGCGTTGGTCACAGCAGTTCCCGAGCCAGGAACGTTGGCCCTGTTAACGGTAGCGATTGTCGGTGGTGGTTTGTATCGCCGAAGCCGCAACGCGAAGAAGGTAGCGACTCAATCATAACTGTCCGAGTCAACGCAAGTTGATTAAGGGAAAAAACGATAGCAGCCCAGAGCAACCTCTGGGCTGTTTTCGTTTGGGTCAGAAGGCGACTAGAGTTTCCGCAAGCGGTGTGTTCTCAGATGCCTTACGATATCTGGTTTGAACGGAAGAAGTCCATCTATGAATTGATGCGGGTTCTAGGCGAGAATTCCATTTACGACTTCGCCGTGGACGTCGGTTAGTCGATATTGACGACCCTGATAGCGGAAGGTCAATCTTGTGTGATCGATCCCGCACAGATGAAGCATGGTTGCTTGCATGTCGTGTACGTGAACTGGGTTCTCGGTAATGTTCCATCCGAATTCGTCGGTGGCACCAAAGCTTGTGCCTGGCTTCACTCCGCCACCGGCAAGCCACCAGCTATAAGCCTTTCCAAAATGGTCTCTTCCGTTGGGACTTTCGGGTTTACCCTGGCCGAATGGTGTTCGCCCAAACTCGCCACCCCAAGCAACTAACGTATCGTCCAAAAGCCCGCGTTCCTTCAGGTCATGCACCAACGCGGCTGAAGGTGCGTCGGTGTCTTTGCATTGAAAATCAAGCTGCGTGAAAAGATTATTGTGTTGGTCCCATCCGGCATGCATCAATTGCACAAATCGGACGCCGCGTTCGAGTAGTCGTCGAGCGACCAAACAATTATTAGCGAACGTTCCTTTCACCAACACATCCGGTCCATATCGATCGAGCACCGACTGTGGTTCGTCCGAAAAATCGACCAAGTCCGGTACGCTTGTTTGCATTCGAAAGGCCATTTCGTATTGCGATATTCTCGTATCCGTTTCGGGATCGCCGTAGTTCGCAAGATGCTCCGCATTCATCACCGCTAGCTGGTCCAACATCGCGCGGCGGGATTCGCCGCTGATTCCTGGGGGATTTGCCAAGTAGGGCACTAAGTCTCCAGTGCTTCGAAATCGAACGCCTTGATATCGGCTTGGTAAGAATCCGCTACCCCAGTAGTAATCAAAAAAGAGTTGCCCGCAGGTCTTTTGTTTGTCGCTTGAAGTCATCACCACAAAAGTCGGTAGGTCTTCGGATTCGTTTCCTAAACCATAGGAAAGCCAGGCCCCCATGCTCGGTCGACCAGGGACCTGCGCACCCGTCATAAAAAAGGTAACTCCCGGCGCATGATTCACTGCTTCGGTGTTCATGCTTCGAACAACGCAAATGTCATCTGCGATGCTTCCAATTCCAGGAAGCATTTCGCTCAACGACATTCCGCTTTGGCCATATTGTTTGAATGGCTTGATAGCCGGTAAACAATTAAACTTCCCATAGCCACTCGACATGGTTGAAAGTCGCGTGGTTCCTCGAATGGAATCAGGGATGTTTTGGCCAGCCATCTCTTTAAGCATTGGCTTGTGGTCAAAAAGATCAACGTGCGACGGACCGCCTCCCTGCCACAACATGACGACACGTTTGGCCTTCGGAGCATGATGCGGCAAACCAGACAAACCACCGATCGCTTTTTTTGTGTCAGCATCTGCACCTAATGCAGATTTTCCACCGAGCATGTCCGCAATAGAATGGTCCTTCTCAAGTAGCGTCGCTAACGCAGCAATACCCAAGCCGCTCGCCGTCGAACCGAAGAGTTTTCGACGTGTGACTCGGAGCAAGTTTTCGCTTGTTAAATCATGGTTCATTTTTTGTTTGGTTCTTTTTGTTTCTTCGCTTTATCGTCTTGTCAAACCATCCGTCCATCGCCGGGCGGCACCTGTGGCTAGCGCCATCGGCTCAGTTTTCATTAGGCCAAACTCGGATGTTACTCGCGAGTCATTGCTTCATCTAGATTGAGTATCGCTAAACAAACGATGGTCATCGCTGCGTGCTTTGCAGCATCAATTGACTCATCACGTGGTGAGCTTCCGGTTGCAAGTAATCGTTTCGCCTGTTCGACACTTCCCTGATAATAACCAAGCTGATAGTCGAATATTCTTTGTAGCTGCCTGACTTCTTTATCGCTTGCTTCGCGACAAGTCACCTTTGCGAATGCAAGTCGCATTCGATCGTCGTCCTGGTTCTGAGACTGCATTAACTTTTCTGCTAGAACGCGAGCTGCTTCAACCCACGTTGGATCGTTGAGTGTTGTTAGTGCGTGAAGTGGAGTGCTGGTGTTTCCTTGCCGCACGCGACATGTTTGCCGGTTTGCAGTGTCGAACATGTTGGCGGGGCTTACTGTTCTTCGCCAGAATGTATAGAGACTGCGTCGATAGAGATCACTTCCACTGGATATCGGATAGGTGAAGTCTCGTTCTTTGGTGATTGCAAGTGCTTCCCATACGTCGTCGGGCTGATAGGGATAAACCGGTGCTCCGCCAATGGAATCTTGAATGATCGAAGCTACCGAGAGAGCCCAGTCCCTCAGGATCATTGACGGCATTCGGAATCTACTTGCTCGAGCATAGAGCCGATTCTCTGGATCGCGTGTCAGGAGTTCTGGGGATAGTCGACTACTTTGTCGATAGGTGCTGCTGGTAACAATCAGCCGGTTCATGGCCTTCATTTTCCAACCCGACTCGCGAAACTCAGACGCTAACCAGTCCAACAGTTTTCCGTGAAGAGGATACTCGCTTTGCACTCCAAAGTCCTCTGCGGTCTTGATGATTCCAATTCCAAAAAAATGCTGCCACATTTTGTTAACTTGGACTCGAGCCGTAAGCGGATTGTCTTGAGAGACAAGCCACTGCGCAAGCCCAAGTCGATTTCGCGGCGCGTCGTCGGACATTGGTGGCAGAAACGACGGTGTCTCAAAAGCAACTTTATCGGTTGGCTTCAGATACTCCCCGCGATCGAGTATATGTGTCGCTCGAGGTTGGTCGTCGCTCATGATCATCGGTCGTGGAATCTGATCGCCTTTGTAGCTCGATCGATCCTTGGTCAGCTTTTCGAGATTGGCTAAGACAGGAAACTTGCTACCCAGCGTCGTTTGCACCTTGTTGAAAAAATGCGTTCGCAATTCGTCGTCAAGCTTCTTCTTTTCCTCGTCGGTTCGATCTGCTTCCGGTTTGTTTAGCAACTTCTTCACAGATTCTGGTAGCTCTTGCCCATCGGCTCCATTTCCGTCGGAGAGCAGTCCAATTTTCCAACCAGCAAAAATCGCTTCTTGAGTTGGCTTAGCTTCTGCTTCGACGACTCGAACGCCTTCATCGAGTTTGGCAATCTTTGCAAGATTCTCTTCCGTTGGCAGTTCTAGATAGGGCTTGCCAAGTCGAATGCGTGGAGACAATCGAGCGGGCGTCCCTGTCTCTGGAACGCGATTGAAAGCGTCCATCAAACTATAGTAATCGCGTTGCGTGATTGGGTCGTATTTATGGTCGTGACACTGGGCACACGCAATAGTCAGCCCCAACCAAGTCGTTGCAGTCGTATCAACACGATCGAACAAGGTAACGAACCGCTGCTCCTCGGCAATTGCTCCACCCTCGCCGTTTTGAAGATGATTTCGGTTGAATCCGGTGGCGATCTTTTGCTCAACAGTCGCATTAGGAAGTAAATCACCAGCCAGTTGCCAAGTCGTAAAATCGTCGAATGGCATGTCGTCGTTCATGGCTTTGACAACCCAATCACGCCAGATCCATTGCCATGTGTCACCATCTTGTTGAAAGCCATTGCTGTCGGCGTACCGAGCGGCATCGAGCCACGGCAGCGCCATTCGCTCGCCATAGTGTTTGTTGCTGAGGAGATTATCTACAAGTCGTTCGTAAGCGTCTGGGGCCGGATCGTCGATAAACGCACGCACTTCCTCAATCGAAGGTGGTAATCCCAGCAAATCGGCGTACAACCTTTTGATCAACGTCGATCGTTCTGCTTCCGGAGAAGGCTTCAGACCTAACGAATCAAGTTTTTCCAAAACGAATTGATCGATTGGATTTCGCACCCATTCCGATTGCGAGACGGTTGGAAGTTCCGGACGAGTCGGATTCACAAATGCCCAGTGCGGTGAATACCTCGCACCCTCGTTGATCCAACGCTTGAGAATCGCTTTTTGTTGATCGGTCAGCCGACGATTCGAGTCCGGCGGAGGCATCAGCGTCTCTGGATCGTCCGAATGAACTCGAACCATGATCTCGCTTTTCTCAGAGTCGTGAGGCACGACCGCACCCGATTCGATAGCGGCCGATTGATCATCTAATCGCAAGTCAGCATGCCGTTTGTTCGCATCCTGTCCGTGGCAATAAAAGCAATTTTCCGAAAGAATCGGACGAATATCACGATTAAAATCCAACGGATCGTCTGCACCATGGGCTGAGGTACCGATTGTGGAAGGGATCAGAATCGTTAGCCCAAATCCCAACAAAAACGGAATCTTCACGAGCCAAACAACGAGCCTGGACGGCGCTGCTATATCAGAAGAATTTTGCGGATTTCGATCGGACATCTGATAACCGTGTGAGGAACGCGGCAAACAAGGAAACGCGATTTGGCAACAAGTGCAACTGCGAGTCCTCGCAAAGCGCGGGGGGGGGTATTACAGTCAAGTATAGCCCGAATAAGCCGTACGGGCGATGGTTTTCATCCTTCGGTCAGCTTCCTCAGTAGGATTCCCAGTAGACTTACTCAGCAGGCTTCCAACTTCATAGTCGGCTCCACATTACTGACCCCAGCTACCGGGAAACGTTTTCATCGCGTTGATTCTATAGATTTTTTCGACGACTTCCTTTGGCAATGCAAGTCCTTGAATCGCATAATCCAACTCGGGAACCGATAGAATCTGATCGGTATTGAAGTACTTCCAATCTCGCAACCATTTGTCATGCGTTTGTTGATAGAAACGAACCGAGTTACTGTTCCGATCGACACCCGTGTCAGTCCCGTACAAGATTCGATCTTGGTGCCTCACCATAAAGTTGACAACCCGTTGCCGATCTCGATGGCTTTGAAACTGCAGTTGTCCCGTGCGAGCAGCGACCTCGACCATGGCTTTGGGGAATCGGTCCAAGAAGCTTGCGATCTCATCGACGTTCCATTCCAGGCTTGCAAGATGACACGCAACGAACACTAAGTCCGGGTTCTTGACTAGCATGCGATCGCGAGCTGCAATCTGTTGCTCGTAACTGGGCATCTCAGGATGGAGAGCCATATGGTACTTGGGGTTCTCTTGAAAGTAGCTTCGATCATTCGTTGTTGTCATCTCGTTGATAGGGAGCCAACAGTTCTTCGGCTCGCCAAGATGCCCAAGGAGGACTTTGTGTTGAGCTTTCATAAACGCAAACACTAAATCAAACTTGGGATCGTCGATCATGATTAACTTGCCATCTTTATCGCGGAACTCCATACCGATATTCTTCCAAACCTTGACACCCACTGCCCCCTGCTTGAATGAATTGTCTAGGTAATGAATCGTCTGCTGGCTCCAATCAGGTTGATCCCAGTTCTCGAGCGGGAAGGCCACGACCGGTGCGGTGCGATCGCGATCTGCATTGAATTGGAGGAAGACTGTCCGATGCTTTTCTAGGTTTTCTTGGGGGCTAGGATCAGACCAAACCGCCATATTCACGAACCGAAATCGATCACGCTTGGCAAGCGAAACAAAGTCGAGCGTGTCGGAGTAGATATGAGCATGCACATCAATCTTTTCGATACGATAGTAATCTTCCATCGAAAAGTGTTGTGACTGGGCGAGCGTGCTTGTTGCCAAAACCGAAAGCAGAATTTCAATGCAAAGGTATGGAAGAATGAGGGCTCGGAGAGAGTTCGATAACATTGCAATTTTGCGCGTCGGTTGAGATTTGGGATGCACTAACGTATTCTAACGCGATGGCGGGGAAGAGTTGTTGTATTGAGTGCTGCGTTGTGAAAGCTGATTAAAGGATTCAAAAATGGAAATAACAGGCCGGATGAGACACGTTTTACTAGGCATTGTGGCAAGTTGTTTAAGCGTTTCCGTTGGGGAGGCTCAACAGATAACCAAGGATGTTTCGTATGGCGAGCCAACCAGCGATCGACACATGCTGGACATCTACGCTCCAGCGGATGCGAAGAACTTGCCGGTGGTCTTTTGGATTCATGGCGGTGGCTGGCAAGCGGGTGACAAGTCTTCCGTGAAGCATAAGCCGCAATGGTTCGTAGACAAAGGATTTGTATTTGTCTCTACAAACTATCGGCTACTGCCAAACGTTACGATGGAGGTAATCATTACAGACGTTGCCCAATCGCTTGGATGGGTCCACAGAAACATTCGCGACCACGGCGGAGATCCCAACCGTGTTTTTGTGATGGGACATTCCGCAGGGGCACAGTTAGCAGCCCTTGTCTGCACCGACGATCGTTACCTCAAGGCCCAGGGACTACCTTTTGCAATGCTGCGAGGGTGTGTTCCTGTCGACGGCGACACTTACGACATTCCCGCAATCATCACGACCGCCGAAACCCGTCGGACCGTCCACAAGCTACCGCAACAGACCTTCGGTCATCGAGAGAAGTTTGGTAACAGCCCAGAAAAGCACATCGACTTCTCCGCCGTTACGCACATAGCTAAAGGCAAGGGCATTCCGCCATTTATGATTCTTTATGTACAAGACCATCCCGACACAAACGCCCAAGCCCAGCGTCTAGGAGCGGTTCTAAAAGAGGCTCAGGTAACAACCACACTAGTAGGAGGGAAGCAAACCAACCACACCAAAATCAACGACGACCTAGGACTACTCGAGGACCCCAACACCATCGCCCTCAGCGAGTTCCTCAACAGTTGCCTAAGCAATTGAACCAAGTTCAGGGCCGAAGACCTCAAAGGTTTAGCGTGCTCCTACCATGACGCAGCCAACCAAACCTCTTCAGCCCTCAGGTCACTGCGTTTTGCCCATTCCGAGCCCGTTGGGCAGGCTGGGCAAACGAACAGGGCGTTGCCCTTAATGCAAAAGCGCCACTTCAAAACGAGCGCCCAACGCACAGCACAATTAGGAGTTGGGCCGTAAAATGCCGCTGCGGCAGAAGGAAAAAAGCCGCCGAACTCTCGCTCGACGGCTTCATTTGCTTTTACAATTCGACGTTAATAAGCCGCACGAAAATTATGCGCCGGGCATGACGCCAACATCGTCGGCTGATCCTCGAGTACCAAGAGCCCCCCAGACACCGAATGGCGATGGGCTGTTCCAGTTTGGAGTCTGACCAACTGGGTTCGCGGATCTACCGGGAGCATAGTAATCTCCCGCCGTGGCCCCAGGGGCGGTGTTGGTTGTGTCGATTTCATTTGGAACAAACTTGACCGCGTTATCAAAGGTAACGATGTGAGCGCCGCCGAAGTGGTAGCTGCTAGCCGTGCGAATTCCAGCATTGGAGTCGACCGGATTGGCTGTCGAGGCAGCCGGATTCAGACAAGACGCGCCATTGGGTCCAATAATTGTTTGGAAGCCTGTCCATCCAAGCGCACCACGCATCCATACGCAACCCATGGTTGCTCCAAACATCGTGGTACCTGTCGTTGGAGTTACATAAATGCCACCTCGCGTGGTAGCTTTGCACTGCAACAAGTTGACGGATGGTACCGTTACACCGCTACCAGCGAAGCCAGCTGCAGTCTCGTTGCCGATTCCGATAATCGCACGCCCCTGGATAGGTGGATTGACCGCCGCTGTTCCCATGCCACCGTTGAGAGTGGGACTGCCAGAGCTGATCGTCGAGATCTCGCCAAACATGATCGTGTTGGACGTTCCGTCGGTCACCGACGAAAGCGTGTATTGTCCCAGTCGTGGGAAAGGACCCCGCGTGGTGTCTTGATCAATGATCCCTTGTGCGACACCGACAATACCATCCCCCATGTTAAACACGTAGTTTATCCGCGCAATGGAAGTAGCCGAACTCGGATTCATTCGACCTGGATCCGAAGGGCATCGGAAAAAGCCAACCTGCGTACGTGAAGGACTGTAGTTCGGGCTCCAAGCAGTTTCGTACGTTGTACCACCCGAAATCTGTCCGTAACCTAAGAAGACTCTCGCCGGAACGGTCTGCGTAAACCCCGAATCGATCTTGTTGTACAAAGCTTGCTGTTCCATCATTGGAAGCATGCCGACCAAGCCGGTAAAACTTGGATAGGGCTGGAACCCCCCGTTCCACACCACGGCTCCTGTTCCAGATCGTGGATTAGGCGCACCAAATCCAGCCGTAAATGGTGGTATCAGCTTGTACGAATACTCGTAGTTCAACAGAGCGATACCGAACTGACGAATGTTGCTGCTGCACGACATGCGACGGGCTGCTTCCCGAGCTTGCTGAATCGCAGGAAGCAATAACCCAGCCAAAATTCCAATGATCGCAATCACGACCAACAGTTCCACCAACGTGAAACCTTTACTAAAAGAACGCTTCATAAACATCCCAACACTAAAAACAGATAAGAAAACTACACAGAGGATCATTCGATGGTAATGGCCACAATTTCCATTCGCAATAGACATTACATTGAATTTGCCGAACTCTTAGCTATGAGAATCTAATAAAAAAAGCTGCCGAACTTTCGCTCGACAGCTTCTTTGTTTTAAATGGATTTCAGCTGCTGCTGAACCCAGGTAACATTACGCTCCAGGCATCACACCGACGTCATCCGCCGATCCGCGAGTTCCCAACGCACCCCAGACTCCGAATGGAGAAGGACTGTTCCAGTTAGGTGTTTGACCACTTCCTGAACGACCGGGTGCGTAGTATTCGGCATTGCTAGCAGTTGGGCTTGTGTTCGTTGTGTCGATTTCGTTGGGTACAAACTTTACCGAGTTATCAAAGGTAACCACGTGAGCACCACCAAAGTGGTAACTGCCAGCTGTACGAATTGCGGAACCGACTTCCGTTTGATTTGACGCAGCACCGTTACCGTTTACACACGATGCACCGTTAGGTCCGATGATGGTTTGAAAACCAGTCCATGCGAGCCCACATCGGAACCAAGTCATACCGGTAGTGGATCCAAACAAAGTCGATCCTGTCGTTGCTGTTGGATAGACTCCACCGCGAGTCGTCGGCTTGCAAGCCAAAACGTTGACCGACGCTTGTGTGATTCCGCTGCCAGTAAAGCCTGCAGCTGTTTCATTTCCAATACCAATAATCGCTCGGCCTTGAATCTGAGGATCTCTAGCCGGAGAACCATTGTTGCTAGTAGCTGCTGCGTTTCCACCGTTTACGGTCGAAACTTCTCCAAACATGATTGTATTGGAAGTTCCATCAGTAACCGAAGCTAACGTTAGTTGGAAACCTCGAGGGAACGGCCCCCGCGTTGTATCCGAATCCACGTTCATGTCTTGAACACCGCAAATGCCGTCACCAAGGTTGAACACGTAGTTTGTTCGCGCGCTAGAAGTGGCCGAGGAAGGATTGATTCTCCCTGGGTCAGAAGGGCAACGGAAGAAACCAACTTGAGTTCGAACCGGTGCGTAGTTCGCATCCCAAACATAGCGCCAACCGTTCGGCACTGGGGAAGGCGATGCAGGAGAACCTTGACCGTAGGCCAAGTAAGTCTCGGTGTTTGCTCCGACCTTACCTGTAAATCCAGAATCGATCTGGTTGTACAGCGATTGCTGCTCCATCATGGGCAACATGCCAATCAATCCGGTATAGCTACCGTGAAAGTACTGGTTTCCAGCGTTGGCAACGTTGGTCGTACCTGATCTAGGGTTTTGGAACCCAAATCCAGCTGCAAATGCAGGCAATAGCTTGTACGAATACTCGTAGTTCAACAAGGCAATACCGAACTGACGAATATTACTACTGCAAGACATACGTCGAGCAGCCTCTCGAGCTTGCTGAATCGCTGGTAAAAGCAAACCGGCCAAAATTCCGATGATCGCAATGACCACCAATAGTTCCACTAACGTGAAACCTCTCTTAAAAGAACGCTTCATTAAAAAACTCCAAATACAAAACGGGAATGTAGGCCCCTGACGGACAACTATCCGTCATATCAACCCGTTAGGGAAACTAAAGTTTCTGTAAGCTGGATACAATAAAATCGAATTTCCCCTCACAACCTTTTCCGGTAAGGCACTTGCCCGTAATTGGCGTACCTAACACGAAGCACGAGCTAGTGCTTTGTCAAGTTAGTATCCGGGGTATGAATTCGTAGCAGAAGTCGTAAGACTTCTGAAGACTCCAACTTTGCTTAGTGTTTCTGTTGACTTCCGAATTCTTACGAATCCGGCTACCCTCTAAAGTATCTTGGACAAAGCAACAGTGGTTCTTGTTGGGAATTCCCTAGCTTACGCGTTTTGCAGTTGCACGTTTAGCCCGGACAGGGGCGACAGCCTTTTGCCGGGGACGAAAGTCCCCGGTAGGAAGCTATCGTGCCTTCGGCACTAAAAAGTATGCAACTTCAAAACTTGCGAATCGTGTTACGGTTCACGTTTTTCCAGCAACTGCTAAAGTAAACGAAAAAAGCTGTCGAACTTTCGCTCGACAGCTTCTTGAGATTCTAGGATTTAGCTTGAAAGCCAAACCGAAAAATCGTTATGCGCCAGGCATTACACCTACGTCGTCGGCAGAACCACGAGTTCCCAACGCACCCCAAACTCCGAATGGAGATGGGCTGTTCCAGTTAAGTGTCTGTCCAGTACCGTTTTGTCGTCCTGGTGCGTAGTAATCTGCTGGCAAAGCTCCTGGAGTGGTGTTTGTCGTATCGATCTCGTTCGGAACAAACTTCACTGAATTATCAAACGTCACAACGTGTGCACCACCAAAGTGGTAACTGCCGGCCGTACGAATCGCCGATCCTTGTTCAGTCTGGTTGGTAGCAGCACCGTTACCGTTTACGCACGAAGCACCGTTAGGGCCGATGATCGTTTGGAAACCAGTCCATGCTGATTGAGCTCGCAACCATACTGTGCCAGTCGTCGCTCCGAATAGAGTCGAACCGGTTGTTGGGGTCGGATAAACTCCACCTCGAGTCGTCGGCTTGCACTGGAGTACATTGACCGACGCTTCGGTGATTCCACTTCCCGAAAATCCTGCCGCCGTTTCGTTGGCGATACCCATGATCGCGCGACCTTGGATTTGAGGGTTAATTGCGGGAGAACCATTGTTGCTAGGATTCGCTGCGGCTCCACCGTTGATAGTCGAAACTTCACCAAACATGATGGTGTTGGATGTGCCGTCTGTCACAGAGGCCAACGTCAACTGGAAACCTCGTGGAAATGGACCACGAGTGTTGTCTTGATCTTGGTTGGCATTCTGCGTTCCAACAATCCCGTCTCCCAGGTTGAAAACGTAGTTTATCCGCGCATGAGACCCAGCAGAAGCCGGGTTGATTCGACCTGGGTCAGATGGGCATCGGAAGAAGCCAATCTGTGTTCTTGCTGGTGCATAGTTAGCATCCCAAACGGGGCGCCATGTCAAACCGCCTACAATTTGGCCATAAGGTCCGTAAACTTCCGTGGCAGTACCGACTCTGCCCGTAAAACCCGAATCAATCCGGTTATACAGAGCTTGCTGTTCCATCATCGGCAGCATGCCCACCAATCCCGTGAACAAGAATTGCGGGCCATAGTTACCCCCGCCAGTCGTCGTGTTCGGTGGTCCTGCCAATGCAGTGGTCCCAGCCCTTGGATTCGCCGCGCCAAAGCCCGCCGCAAAGGCTGGCAACAGCTTGTACGAGTACTCGTAGTTCAGCAAAGCAATACCGAACTGACGAATGTTGCTGCTGCACGACATACGGCGAGCAGCCTCTCGAGCTTGCTGAATCGCTGGCAACAGCAACCCAGCCAAAATACCGATGATCGCAATCACGACCAAAAGTTCCACCAACGTGAAACCCTTACGAAAAGAACGCTTCATGAATACTCTCCAAAAGAAAAGAAAGTGAAAATGACCATCATTAATGGTCTTTAGGGAAGTCTAAAGACTCTTTCGTTCGCGTGCAAGCTTGCGGATTGCTATTTCTGAAAAAGTTTCGCAAGGATTTTCTAAAATACAAAAATCCCGCTATTTGATTCTTTTGGTTTATAGATCTAGCCTGGGCTATTAAAAATTGGATCTTGACATGGAGTTTTGGCATTGACCAGGAGCGTCATTTTTATTCCTGATTTCGATTAGGTGTATTAGCGGCTCTTTTTTTGCAACCATTAGCACGCCAAACATATTGCGAACGTTGGGCACAAGGCCCAAGTTCGCGATGCGTGGGTTCGCCCCTCAGCGTCTCAAGCGATTTGGTGGCCAACTGTCACAGAAACAAAATTGCGCAACGCATTAAACGCCGCAATACCAAATTTTTAACAGCCCACCCCAGCGCAAACAAATAAAAAAGCCGCTGAGGTTTCCCCTCAACGGCTTTCCGGTTTTTGATCTATAGCCCAGCAATTGCTAGACCAATTTCAAATTATGCACCTGGCATTACACCAACATCGTCCGCAGATCCACGCGTTCCCAACGCACCCCATACTCCGAACGGAGATGGGCTGTTCCAGTTGAGCGTTTGAAGGCTCCCTGCTCGGCCTGGAGCATAGTAGTCGTTAGGTCCAGCACCGGGAGCGGTGTTCGTCGTATCGATTTCGTTCGGAACAAATTTGATCGAATTATCGAAGGTAACTACGTGAGCACCACCAAAGTGGTAGCTACCTGCAGTTCGAATAGCAGCATTAGACTGCCCTTGGTTTGCTGTCATGCCAGTCGCGTTGACGCATGAGGCACCGTTCGGTCCGATAATTGTTTGGAAACCGGTCCAAGCAAGCCCACCACGCAACCATGCAGAGCCGATTGTGGTGCTGAAGTTCGTAGTTCCGGTGGTAGGGGTTGGATAGATCCCACCTCGAACCGTTTGCTTACAAGGAATAACCGCAACACCGCCTTGTTGTCCTCCAGTAAAGGCAGCTGCGGTAAATCCTGGAGCTGTTTCACCAGTCGCCACAATAATTCCACGACCCTGAACCTGCGGGTTTTGAGCAGCCACTTGAGCGGTAGCGGCAAGGCTACTTCCGCCATTAACAGTGGAAACCTCTCCAAACATGACTGTGTTGGATGTTCCATCTGTTACCGATGCCAGAGTCAATTGGAATCCACGCGGGAACGGTCCTCGAGTAGTGTCCTGGTCTTGACTAGCTTCTGAAACTCCCGTGATCCCGTCACCCATGTTGAACACATAGTTGGTTCGCGCAACGGCGGTTGACGAGCTTGGATTCAATCGCCCTGGATCCGAAGGACAACGGAAAAACCCGATCTGGGTTCGTGCAGGACTGAAGTTAGCACTCCAAGGTGGCTCAGCTGTGATACCGCCCTGAATTTGTCCGTAGCCCAAGAAAACCCGTGCTGGAACAGCTTGTGTAAAGCCCGAGTCAATCTTGTTGTACAGTGCTTGCTGCTCCATCATTGGTAACATCCCGACCAAACCGGTGTACGTATTTGCCGGGTTAAACGGGTTACCGCCACTTGTCCAAGCAACGGCTGTTGTACCAGCGCGCGGGTTTGCCGCACCAAAACCGGCATTGAAGGCTGGTAGCAGTTTGTACGAATACTCGTAATTTAGTAATGCGATACCAAACTGACGAATGTTGCTGCTGCATGACATACGCCGAGCAGCTTCCCGGGCTTGCTGGATCGCTGGCAACAGCAAGCCGGCCAAAATTCCGATGATCGCAATGACCACCAATAGTTCCACGAGCGTGAAACCTCTCTTAAAAGAACGCTTCATCAAAACCTCCGAAAGAAAAAAGAAGAGTAAGCGCTACAGACAGCACTATTAGCTTTATAGTATCCATTGTCCCGACCGAGAGCAACTGATTTTTGCGCCCTATCGCCCCGCTGAAACCCTGTTACGGTGCCGATACCCGATGCTAAGGCCCTTCGGTGGACGACAAACTGTGGTAGGGTTCGTTCTGCGATGACGCCAAAGCGATATAAACCTTGAATAATGTCGATCGATGTGCCTTTCGATACCCTTGCGTTGGCAACCGCATGAATTTACTGGCGATTAAACTTCCGTTAATTTTCCAATAAAATTTATGCGACGTCGATTTTTCCCGGTAGTTAATACCTGCCGGGTTGGATTGAACTTTCTACCACGCGATTGTGGCTGCGTGGAGACTCTTGCAACCGGAAAATGTTGGCGTTTTGAGACCATTATCTAATTTAGTCGATCCGCCGCAAAGACAACCTCATTGCAAATAGATTTAATAAGCTTTTGTTAGGAGATTTCATGTGCGATCCAAATTCAAACCGTTGAACTATGATCGTTCATCCGTCGTAGTCCGTATGTGTTAGTCACGTTCTTTGCTAAAATTACGTCTGTGATATCCTCACCTGCAAGTTGCTTTCTTATATTCGTCGTTTCTAGGAACCCCAAACCCATGAATCGCTTTTTGTTTTCCGCTCGTTGCGTTGCTCTCTGCACCTTTGCTGGGCTTTCGATTCTTACGACAGGTTGTCAACCAAGCGGTTCGGTGTCCAGCAAACCAACGACTGCAGATTCACACGGTCACGACCACGCCGGGCACGATCACAGTAGCGACCATGGCCCCAACGGTGGGCACTTAGTGGACCTGGCTCCAAGCAATTCGCATGGAGAATGGGCTCATGATGACGAGACGGGCAAGATTACTCTATTCTTCACCGACTCATTAAAAGCAGGTCAAAAAGTGGAGTCGGCACGTATTGACCTGAATGTCGCTGGACAAGAGCCAAAGAGCTATGAATTCAAAGGCACCGAGAAAGGTTCCTTTGAACTGGAAAGCCTCGAGCTCTTGACGGCACTTGAACTCTGCAGCGGCGAACCCGATAGCAAGGTCACCGCAAAGCTTGTCGCAAAGATCGACGGCAAAGAAGAATCCGCCCCCGTGGTCCATCACGACCACGGACACAGTCACTAACTTTTTGGCACTAACTCTTTGGAGTGCTCCGACTTGTCGGAGCTTTAAGACTGATCTAGCGATGTTCCATCAATAGGTTTCTTGCTAACGCAGGGGAGTCTTCTATCAAACAACGTCGCTTTCCCAAAAGCTGAGGCAAGCCTCAGCACTCCAAATTTGGAGTGCTCCGACTTGTCGGAGCTTTAAGACTGATCTAGCGATGTTCCATCAATAGGTTTCTTGCTAACGCAGGGGAGTCTTCTATCAAACAACGTCGCTTCCCCCAAAGCTGTGGCAAGCCTCAGCACTCCAAAGGGGCTAATCTGCAAGTTCAAAAATTGCTTCGACTTCTACTGCCATGCCTGAAGGCAGCGCGTTGGTTCCTAAAGCACTTCGAACACCAATTCCGTTATCCGATCCGAAGAGATCCACAAACAACTGGCTGCACCCGTTAATGACGGCTGGCTGCTGAGTGAATTCGTCGGTGCATCGGACCAACCCCAATAGCTTGACAACGCGTTTGACTTTATCGAGGGAACCAAGATTCGCTCGCAGAGTTGCTAGAAGAGCAAGCCCCGTTTGACGAGCTGCTGCTTGGCCCTGCTCCAAATTCAATTCATCGCCCACGCGTCCCAAATGAAGCGTTCCATCCGCATTCAGCGGCCCATGACCCGACATGTAAATCAAGTTACCGATTATCAACATTGGCTTGTACAGCCCAATCGGTTTAGGAGCAGGTGGAAGTACAATTCCAAGCGACGTAAGTTTAGCTTCTGCAGACATGGTTCGTGGTTTACTCGATGGGTGATTCTTCGGTCTTGTTAACACGTCGATGATGATAACCAAAATTTTACGACTTTGGAATTGATGCGTTGGGTGAATGCGATCGCGTACTTGATTTGTATCATGAAAAAATTCGCGAGGAGAAACCCAAGCCCTTGGCGGGAGATGTTCCGTGTTTTGAGCCTGAAGCGCTAGCCGACCTTCAAACGAATAACCATCCGCTTTGCGCCACAACGTTCACTAATGCGGCTAGCGCCAGCGGCTCAACGAATTTCATAGACAATTTCAAATTCAATACCATTTTGAATTGAATGCTATACTTAAACGGTGTGAAAGTCTTCCAACCAGTGTAATTCGAAAACGAGCTCTATCCGCTACTTCAACTTCAAGTGATAAATCGTTAATGGAAAACAAGCTCGCAAACCAAACTGGACAAGACGTCGTCATTTACGATGGCGAATGTGTGTTTTGCACTTCGAGTGTCAAGATACTCGCCCGGTTGGACTCCAACGACCGCTTGCGATTTGTTTCGCTTCACGATCCGGTAGTCGCTAATGACTACCCAGACTTAACCTACGAACAGTTGATGGAGCAAATGTGGGTCGTCAGTGCCAATGGACAGAAATCCGGTGGCGCAGATGCGATCGCCTACCTGTCAACGCGATTACCGATGCTCTACCCGTTTGCACCGATCATTCGATTTCCAGGGACGATGCCTTTATGGCGAACTTTGTATCGTTGGGTTGCAAGACTTCGGTATCGAATCGCGGGGAAGCAATGTGATAACGGCACGTGCTCGCTTCACCATCGCTAGGATCGATTGAGGGAAGGTGGTTCGATGCCTAATGCCAGTAGCCCATATCACCCACAACGTGGCCTGACGAACACTGAGCCGATGGCACTAGCCACGGGTTCCCAACTTGAGCCGATGGCGCTAGCCACGGGTATTGACTGTGCCGCATTTTGCCCGATGGCACCCGAGGCTAGCGCCTACGGCTCAGAAAGAAGGACATTTTCGACAACGCAGCCTCGCATGCTAGGGTTTTCCGTCAACTTTAGCCTGCTTGTAATTTTATTGACGACTCTGAATGGCTTCTCGCAAGAGCCTTCTACCACAAACAACCCAAGTGCTGTGCGATCGCAGGCGGCCGAGTTCGGGAACGCAACTAGTCCTCTCATGGTAAGCGACATTGTCTTGGAGTCGCTTTATCGATCCGGTTTGTATGTACTTGCAGTGGAACATTGCGAGCGAGAGCTCGGGCGAAGCGGGACAAGTCGAATTTCAAACGCCTTGTGGACCGCTCGATTGATCACTTCGGTTGCACTTCGCGATAGCGTCGCTATTGCACCCGAGTTCACAACGATTTCAAGTCGACTTCAAAAAGCGATTCAGATCACGCAACCCGCAATCGATCGCCAACCGCAAGATGTCCATTCGTTGTGGGTGCGGTTCTCGTTGGCTAACGCAACCTATCGCGTCATCGAGCGAGCGATGGCGGCGTTCTTGGCTGCTCCTGCAAATCTTTCGCAACGCGACGACTGCTTGAATTCGATACGCACACTGTCAGATTCACTGATTGGCTTTCGCGATGAAGTCCAATCGGCACAAGGCATAGCTTCGAAGCTTGTTGGACGCGATGCATCGGGTCAAGTACTCGACCTTGCGACTCTCAGGAACAATATCCTGCTAATGCAAATCGACTTGATTCTGCAACGCGGTCGATTATTCGATAGTGGAAGCGATGACGCGATCGCCGCAGGATCAGATGCAGCAGCGGCGATCGAACAAGCGATGAACTTGACCGAAGAACAATGGATAGGTCGTCCATCGTTGGAGCTTGCTCAATGGGAAGCCGCTCTCATGATCGGTAAACACCCAAACGTCCAAGAGGGAATTCGAAATTGGATAGCCAGTCATCCGATTCATGAACTGCTCTCGAAAGCTATCGCAATTGCCATTCAATCATCCGTTGCGACGCGTGACGTTGCGACGGGAGACCAATGGCTCGCGTTAGCGAACGAACGTTACTCTCAATCGCAACCACCGGGACTTGCGATTGCACAACTGGAGTGGTCTCTGATGCGGTGGCAATCTGCTTATGAAGACAACAAAGCATCGAAAGAGATGCCAAACGAAAAGACCCGCGAAGCTGACTTAGAACTTATCTTGAATAAACGCGATGCGATCTCCGCCGCATTTGGCGATTACTGGGGTCTTCGAGCCGAAGCGACCATTCTCCGTTTCGAATCCACAAGTCGCAGAAGCAAATCGAATGTGTCGACGGACCAAACGAAAAACCGCCAATCGATGTCGATGGTGAAACTACAGTTAAAGCAACTACTTGCCGCCAACCGCTTTGAAGAGGCAATCGAACGACTGCGTCAATCGGAATCAATCGCTGCTAAGAACAACGATTTGGAGCAAGCATTCGAACTCGCAAAGCTCCAGATTGGTTTGCTCGTGAAAGTAAACTCAGCTCCTCAAGCAACTAACTCAGACTCACAATCGGCACGTCTTGTCGCCACGGCCCAGCAAATCGAAGCGACCTCAGGAACCTACGCGAGTTTGACTGGAGCGGCCGAACTGAATCAGTTTGCAGAATCGCTGTTGATGAACGCTTGGAAGATGGAGATAGATGCAACTGAGAAAAGTCGGCTTTGGAACCTCTACGAGCAGCATTGCTCGGACCATCTTGAGCAATGGCCCCTGAGCACAACTTCTCCGAGCGTTCGACAAAAACTGGCAACGGCCTACCTTGTAACGGGGCGACTGGAGTCGAATCTACAACTCTGGATCAACACACCGAAAGAAGTCGCCGAACGTAGCGAACAACTTGTGAATGCAATCTTATTGTTTGAATCGATAACACGTCAAAAAGAAATTTTGCCTCAGTGGCGGGCGGAAGTGATCGCACTCAAAACTCCTTGGCTGCAATTGTGCCGGTGGCTTTTGACAGATTGGAGCTGGTGGACACTCGATGAAGGAATCGCTCGAGGAATCGATGGGATAGATGCTAGCTTGGAAAGATTGAACGTCGACAGCCTCGCTACCTTTATTCCCGAAACGACCGAGAAATCGACACCAACGGCGAATCTATCGCTTGACGCGAGCATCCTTCGATTGTGTGAATGGATAGAGAAAGATCCTGCACGCCGAATGGGATGGGCCATAGCCACCGCGAATGCTTATCTGGCACTTATCGACGACCAATTCATTTTCGAAAAACAGCCTCTCATGGATTCTGATCGCACGAAGCTTGTAACCACCCTTAAGCACCTTGAGAATGTTTTGCAAATGATTGAGACCGAATCGAACAAATCGTTGCACCTAAGTGTGTCGCAAGCAATCGATGACTTGCGAGTATCGCTAACTTCTCGCGTCAGTGCGATTGAGATCGTTTCGTCGCAGCCCGTAGCCGAACTTCATCAAGAGCTGCTCAATCGCCAAAGCACATTCCCGCGTAGCGCAAAGTGGCAGCAAGAAGTCGCGCTGGTTCAGCTATGGCAAGCAAAATCAAATCCCAGTAATCGCGACGCCTTGATTGAAAAATCTATCCAAGCGTACCTTAAGCTTGCCAGCGGAAATATTGTCGGAAGCGACGGTTGGTTCGACGCGAGACTCCGCTTGGCACGCTGCTATTTGCTCTTGGGTAAGGACGCTCAGGCACGCGAGGCGGTGGCGTTAACCACCGCGATGGTCGGTAAGATCTCGAGTGTTTGGCAGAAGCGATCTGCACAAATACTTCCCCGCAAATGATAACTTTACGCTTCGATCAATATCCGGAGCATTCTTCGCAGTGGTTCTGCTGCCCCCCAGAGTAACTGATCGCCAACGATGAATGCAGAGAGGTATTTGCCGTTGCTTGCTGGGTCGAGTTTCATCTTTCGAAGCCGCCCGACGGGGCAATCCAAAGTACCTGTGACAGCGGCAGGCGTGAGGTGCTGCAGCGTGGCTTCCTTGGTGTTGGGAATAACCTTGGCCCACGGATTAGCATTTACCAAAAGATCATTGATCTCGTCTAACGGTAAGTCCTTTTTCAACCGAATCGTGATCGCTTGCGAGTGACATCGCATCGCACCGATCCGTACGCAGAGCCCATCGACGGGAACCGAATTAGGTGCCAGGCCGAGGATCTTGTTGGTCTCGACACATCCCTTCCATTCTTCTTTGCTTTGTCCATTTTCTAAGTCTTTGTCGATCCAAGGAATCAAGCTCCCAGCAAGAGGAACTCCGAACTGAGAAATCGGAAATTCATCACTTCGAAGAGTGCTAGAAACGGAGCGATCGATTTCAAGAATGGCTGAAGCAGGATCATTTAGCAAATTGGAAACGGCACCGGAAGCAGCTCCCATCTGAAGCAGCAGCTCGCGCATGTTCTTGGCTCCAGCTCCGGAGGCAGCTTGATAAGTCATGCTCGATAGCCATTCGATCAGGCCCGCCTTGAAAAGCCCTTGCAGCGACATCAGCATCAGCGAAACGGTACAGTTCCCCCCGACAAAGTCACGGACTTCCTGACGCAGGCCACTACGAATGACGTGATCATTCACCGGATCGAGAATGATGATCGCATCGTCTTTCATACGCAGTGTTGAAGCCGCATCGATCCAATATCCACGCCACCCGCCGCTGCGCAATTGAGTGTGGACTTCAGTTGTGTAGTCACCTCCTTGGCACGATATGATCACGTCCATCTTCTTGAGCGATTCACAATCCATCGCGTCTAGAAGCGGGCCTGTGGATTTGCCACCTAGCACCGGGCCTTCCGCTCCGAAATTGGATGTCGTAAAGCAAATCGGCTCGATCAGCGCAAAATCCCCTTCGTCCGTCATGCGTTGCATCAACACAGACCCGACCATTCCACGCCATCCAACTAATCCAACCTTTTTCACAGTCTTACTTTCTTAAATGTGGTTCCACCGATTCACCATATTAGACTACCACTCAACCTAAGGAATCGTCAATTCTGACTGCACGGCTGCGTGTTGAATTCAGTCTATACGGCATATTCTTAGGGATAAATGACATTTTCATCAGCCCTAGCCCAGGTAGTGTACAATTTGTTTTTAACCGAGCATCAAGGGTTACAAGTTATTAGACTGGTCGACGGTACTTGGCTTCAAAGCAGGATCTTGCAAAATATCTAGAACAGTTCATGCAGTTTTTGAAAATGGTGTTTTTCGCCCGACTGCACCAATTGATTTACCTGAAAATACGTCTGTTGAGTTTGAACTACGCTTCTCGCACGAGAACGAAACAGACGCTTCAGAAAAAATGAGCCGCGGACTGGCGAAGGCATACGAAATCCTCAGTAGGAATTATCAATCAGGTAATGCCGATACTGCACAGCGTCATAACGAGCATCAGCCATGACGAGCATTTTTTTAGATACTGTGGGGTTAATTGCGCTGTGGGACTCCTCGGATCAGTGGCATGTTCCGGCAAAGCTGGCCTATACAAAGCTCGCTAGTACGGTCAGGAAAATCGTAACGACGCACTATGTGCTGCTCGAATGCGGTAATGCATCAGCGAGACGAATGTATCGAAACGATGTATACGAATTGAGGGCTGTCCTATTAAGTGAAGGACTTGTTTGCGATCCAACTTTGCAAGAAATTGAAGCTGCGTGGGAAGCATACCGATGTACGACGTTCGGTCCTGCCGGCATCGTCGATTACCTGTCGTTTGAAGTGATGAGGCGACTCGGTATTCGGGAAGCGTTCACAATGATAGGCATTTCGAATCTGCTGGCTTCACCTGTCTATTCTAGCTTCAGGCATCATAGTATTTGACTTTATAATAAATCGTTGAAGACAAACTTCATTCATTTGTGACTAATTCGGTTGGCTCCGTGAATACTCGCAGGGGAATTCCTTTCATCCAGCTTGCTAGTCGTTCGCGTCGCAGATCGGTCATGGGGTTTCCTGCGATGTCGCGAATCCAGACCTCGCGGACTTGCCGGGAGAATCTTTTGGCGATTTTTGCGTAAATTTCTGGGTCACGTTCGCCCGAGTCGCCAATCAGCAAAAATGTTCGCTGTGGCATTCGCTTGATCATTGTCACAATCGTACCCGCTTTACTCTTTTTGCGAATGATACTCCATCGCTTAAAGAACTCGTCTCGTAGTCGGAACCATTTCAAGTGCATGCTACCACCGGGAAATCCATGTTCGTCTAAGAACTCTTGCAATGGAAGATAGATCTGCCAGGGGCTGCTCGATACATAATGGAACATGGCCCCTTGTTGATGTAGCCGCTGATAGAGAGCAGCCATTCCTTCGATGGGTTCGAAGGGTTCTAAAAAAGTTCGTGACAGCATACGCGAACGACTAGTGACATCAGTAATTTTAATGGTGTCATCGATATCGGTGATCACGCTCAGTCCTGTGCGATCCGCGACGTAAACTTTTCCGACGGCTGAACCGAACTCCGAATCGGTGTTGAGCGTGAAGACTCCATTTCGAGACGGAATTTGCCAACTGCGACCATCTTGCGAGCCCATGAACGCCGGGTTCTCTTGCGGTTCGGTCTCGTTCGCGGTGGTTTCATCCAGGGATAGCAAGGACAAAGGCACATCGATGCGGCCCTGAAACAGCCCACTTCGTTTGCTGCGTGCACGAATTTGATAGACAAAGCCATCCGCAACAACTCGTACTTTGGTTCCCGATTCGGGCGTCACAAGAAACCCATCGACACGGCTTTGAAAGATCCGCCCGTCCGATGTCTCCGGGGGCATTTTCAAGGCTCGGCGTAACCCATTAAGCATGAGTCGCTTGGCTAGCGAAACCGGTAAACTGCGGTGAAGGTTTCCTTGGACCTGAATACGCCAGGCCTGACGACGTGGATGGTGGTACGCATACGTCGGGTAAAGGATCGACTTCATTGGCGAATCGGGAATACGATCGCCGCCGGTCGCAGTGGAATTAGGCTCTTGAATCATGGGTCAAAGTATAACTCAAAAGGGAGCTTTGTTTAGCTTCTCTCGCGTCGAGATCTCTCCGCACTAGCCAAATAATCACTATGGATTGCGAAGGATTGGTTTGATACTGTCACATTTGAAGCCCGAAATTTTGGAGTTACGGATGTTGGGGTGTCTGATTTTGTGAAGACGCTCTGGAGTTTAAAAACATGGCCCGATCTAGGCGATCTAAAAATCGATCGATTTCGCAAAGAGCGGTTAGCCTGCTTGCGGCCGGACTTCCGGCACCCGTTCAACGAATCGCGGAAAGCTCGATCGGCTCCAAACTGCTCCTCTGGGGTATTCCCGCGCTTCTCGTGGCGGGTGTCTTGCAATTGGATTGGGAAGGTGGACTGCCGCACTTATCTCTCGATCGCCAACGAGCCGCCGAAATCCGAGAAGCTGCCCGTGAAGAACTTGTGAAAATCAATCCAACAAAGGTCCACGAATGGGAGAACTCGGCGAAAAATCTTTGGAATGCATCTCAAACAGCAAACCAAAATCCAAATTACCAAAGTCCATCTGCGAATAAACCAAATCCGCAATCCAATAACCATTACCCAAACCAGCAAACCGACCAGCAGCCTAACTATCAGCAGCCCAGCTACCAGCAACCGACATATCAGCAACCTTACGCTCAGCCAGCTTATTCGCAGCAAACCCATCCCCAGCCGACCTACCAGCAGCCCAGTTACCCGCAGCCTACCTACCAGCAACCGCAAGCCTATCAGCCATTGCAGCAGACACAATCACCGAACTACCAACCCCAGCAGTACCAAAGCTATCAGCCACCCTTTCAAGGCCAATGGCGGCAGTAGTTGAATTTTTACGGTCGCTGGATTCGTAAGAATTCAGAACTTGGTGGATGTACCTGTAATAGCTGCTCTTTTCGCCTGTTCTCAGCGAACGTCAGCGGGCTCCGCTTTCAATCGTACTCGTACTCAGCCATCGGCGGTACTCGTACTCGATTTCGAATCACTCTATCGAGCACGAGCACGAGTACGAGTACGAAAAGACAAGGATTGCTAATAAAAATTACTGTCGTTGAATTAATGACAGCTTAGCCAGTGACAATTTTCGGAAAGAACTTTCCTTCGTTCACTGTTGGTCGTTCGGGGCGGCCTTTGTGCTTATAGGTTAGTTGCATATTGTCGACGCCTATCAAGTGCAAGATCGAGGCATGCAGATCATGAACATGCAATCGATCAACCGTTGCGTGAAGTCCTAGATCATCAGTCTCGCCAATCGCCTGACCACCTTTGACTCCTCCACCAGCCATCCACATGGTAAAGCCCGTCGGATTATGGTCGCGACCGTTCCCCTTTTCGCTCATCGGTGTCCTACCAAACTCACCACCCCAAACAACCAACGTATCATCAAGCATCCCCAGCCGCTTCAAATCTTTCAACAGCCCAGCAACAGGCTTATCCATGCCGCGACACAAATTGCCATGATTGACTTCGATTTTATCATGCGAATCCCATTTGCTGCCGGCTCCACTGTAGAGCTGAATAAAGCGAACACCGCGCTCTGCTAATCGTCTTCCAAGCAAGCAAAGCCGACCGTAAGAACTGGTCTCTTTTTCATTGATGCCGTACAAGTCAAGCGTCTCTTGGCTTTCGTCTTTCAAATCAATCGCTTCCGGTGCATCGGCTTGCATTCGAAAGGCAAGCTCGTAACTTGCGATGCGAGCTTCCAGTTCGGTCTGCTCCGGATGAATGTCTGCGTAGCGTTGATTTAATTCATTCAGGAAACCAAGCTTTGACAATTGACGTTGCTGGGTGAATCCTTCGGGAGTATTCAAATACGGAATCGGTTGACTGCCTTCACTCAATCGTGTCCCCTGATAAACGGCAGGCATAAATCCAGCCCCCCAGTTTCGCGGGCCATTAGCAATCTGTGAATTGCTATCTTGCATCACAACAAAGGCTGGGAGGTTTTCGTTCTCCGTCCCCAAACCATACGACACCCAACTGCCAAGCGAAGGCCGGCCGCTGAGTATCGAACAGGTATTCATCTGGCAGACGCCCGCCGAGTGGTTGATACCTTCGCCGTAACAAGATCGAATCACTGCCAAGTCGTCAGCACACTCAGCTATATGTGGCAACCAATCCGAAATCCATAGCCCGCTTTGTCCATGCTGCTTCCAAGTCCGCTTGCACTCCAGCAATGGAGATTTCATTTCACCCATCGCCGTTATCACGGAACCAAAACTATCAGGAATTTGTTGCCCGGCAAGCTTACTGAGCAACGGTTTCGGGTCAAAGAGATCCAAATGGCTAGGACCACCTTCCATGAACAAGAATATCACTCGCTTAGCGGTCGCAAAGTGGTGCGGCTTCTCTGCGGCAAGCGGGTTGCCTCGCGACTTTTCAGATGCCGCGAGGCTCGCGTTGGCGGTGATCCCAGCCAATGCCAAAGCCCCGAAACCGGCCCCGCTTCGAGCTAGAAAATCACGTCGTGATGTCGGTATTGGATTGTGATTCATGAATATTAGTGGCTTAAGTATCGGGAAATTGCAGTCTTTCCTGAGCCGTAGGTGCTAGCCTCGGGTGCTATCTGACAAACTGTAGTACCGTCAACACCCGTGGCTAGCGCCATCGGCTCAGTGTTTTTTAGTTTTTGTATAAGAATTCGTTTGCGTTTAGTAATGCGTGACAGAAGTCGGCTAGGGCAGATTCTTCAGCAGATAAATTGACGATCGCTTTACCGCGACCGACGATCTTTAATCGATCTCCGGTGCTGTTTCGCATCACTCCAGGGACTGTCTCGAATCGCCAATATCCGATCGTTGCAGGCAAGTCGCGTTCGACTGTTTGAAGAATCTCGTCGATGGTGAGTGCTTTTCCCACGAACCGCACGTCATCGATCAGCCCATCGAACGCTTGTGTCGATGCACCGCTGCAACCACCAAAGGTGAGTGGCAGCGCGTTGTTCATTCCACCGGTAAGATCATGCGGTATCTCCGCAACCAAGATCGGTTCGTCGTCGTTGGAAAGATCCTTCAGGAAGAATGTCACGGTTCCTCCCTTGCCATCACGAGGCAAACGGAAACTCGCTGAAGCGTAATAAGGGGTGTTAATCTGAATATGTTGGTCCGAAAAAATGGCTGCTTCGCCAAGCTTTCCATCTGCTTTCGTTCCTACGGCTTGCAACACCATCGTGTTCGGCTTGCGTCGTGACCCTGCACCGGTGACTCCAAGCCGCCAGCCCGGGAACTTTTGATTGCAGTCCCACTTACTGACCAATGTTCGCACATCCGCATTGTCGGCGATCGAACGGATTTGAAAGAATGTTTCAATCGTAAAGTCTCCTGTATCCATCGCTGATTCGTAAGGAACAGAAAGCTTGAGCACAGAATCATTCACCACAAATCGAATCGATTGACCATCGCGATACGGAAGCTTGGCTGTCTCGATGAGTCCTGCCGATGCGTCCGATTCGGATTTGGAAATTTCTTCTCGCTGGTTATCAATGAATCGAAGTGAGGATTCAATTTCTTCTGGCGACGGGTCTCGACTGAAGACACGTTTCCAAGCGAGTGTAACTTGCGTCGCAGGATCGTTCGATTCTTTCTTCACCAGCGAGGCTAGCTTGCGCGAATAACCGAGCAGCCGATCGCTGTTAATCATCATCAGCGACTGCACCGGAGTCGTCGTTGTGTTTCGAGTCGAGTTACTTGAAAAGAATTGCGGAAGATCAAACCCGTCTAATAGTTGGTCGGGCGAGTTTCGCATCATGCGAGTGTAGATTGTTCGGCATGTTGCGTCGCCCAGCTTTCCGGGGCCTCCCTCGCTATCTTTTAACTGACCACTCGAAACTAACAACGCATCACGAATCTCCTCTGCGCTGAGCCGCATCGTGTCTCGACGCCAGTAATAAGTGTTGGCTGGATCAAACTGATGAAATTCGTCGAAGCGCGGATGTTGTGTCGATTGCCGATAGGTCGCCGAAAGGAGAATCTTGCGATGCAGCAACTTCAAACTCCATCCACCCTCGATGAATTGAATCGTTAGCCAATCAAGCAACTCCGGATGAGTCGGAGGCCCACCTAGACGTCCAAAATCGCTCGGGTTTGCCGCAAGACCTCTGCCAAAGTGGCTTTGCCAAATTCGATTCGCGATGACGCGTGTCGATAGAGGATTAGCAGGATCGGTTACCCACTTCGCTAAAGCCGTTCGTCGTCCCGTGGTAAGGCCTGACGGTGATGAAGCAATCGTTAAAGCATCCTCGTTCAGGATGGTAGGGATCCCCGGCTCGACAATTTCGTCTTTGCGTTTGGGCATCACGACTGGGGGAGCTTCGGTTCCAACATCTGACACTCCCATCGCGATTGGAAGCGGCTTTGGCTTGAGTTCATCAAAGGCTTTTAAATCTCGACGAAGAATGACGAGCTTGTCCTTGTCTTCAGATGACAATTTTTGGTCCAAATTATCATACGACTTCGCAATCTGCCGCTGAATCAGATAAGCCATTTGTTCTTCGTAAGGAGTCAATTCGCCTGCCGGCTTGTAGGCGATTTCTTTTAAGTCCGCTGGAAAGCGATCGATGGCTGCGGTACGAAGCTTCTCACGATAGGGCAACTCAATCTCGTTGATCGTCGAGCGAACATCGGCAGTCTTGTCTTCCCAAGCTTTCATCTGCTCGCGGTACGCTACGAGTTCGCTACTCGGCACGACATCCAACTCTTGAGGCATAAGTGGCGCAAAGAAGGCTTGCAACCGGAAATAGTCTTTCTGTAGCAGCGGATCAAACTTGTGATTGTGACACTTCGCACATTGGAGTCCGAGTCCCAAGAAAGCATCTGCAGTTGTATCCGTAACGTCATCAAGAATCGTCTTCCACTGCGTCTTTGCGTCGCTGATGTTCCATTCGTAAACCCAATGTCGCAGATATCCAAGAGCGACTTGTGCTTCCACACTATCCGGAAACAGCTCGTCGCCGGCTAACTGCTCCAATAGAAAGCGATCGTAAGGTTTGTCGTCGTTAAATGACTTAATCACATAGTCGCGATAACGCCATGCATTGGGACGATACTCGTCTGCTCGATAACCATCGCTGTCAGCGTACCGAACCAGATCTAACCATTGCCGCGCGGCATGTTCTCCGTAGCCCTTGGATTGGAGCAGATCGTCGACAAGCCGTTCGTATGCGTCTGGCGATTCGTCACCAAGATACGCATCGACTTGCTCAGGTGTTGGTGGCAATCCAACAACATCCAAATAGAGTCGACGAACCGTTGCAAGTTTGTCGGCTTCTGGTGCTGGCGCAAGCCCTTGCTTGGTCATCGAATCGATAACAAACCGATCCAGGTCACCTCGCGCCCACTTTGAATTGGTTGCATCAACTTCGGGAACAGATGGTCGACTAACAGGTTGAATTGCCCACCATGCGCGATCTTCTTGATCGAAGCGATCTTTCTTGCGAACCGGAGCATTTGGGTCTTCGCCTGGCCATGGAGCACCCATGGAAACCCATCGAGTCAGGATGGCGATCTCTTTATCTGGAAGCTTTCCAGTAGGCGGCATTTCATAGTCGCCGTAGTTGATCGCATCGATAAGTATGCTCTCATCCGGCTTGCCTGGTACCATCGCTTCGCCAGAGTCACCACCAGCCATGATAAGTGAACGCGAGTCGAGTCGCAGACCGCCCTTGGGATCATCCTCGCTGTGGCATTCGTAACAATGCTTGACCAGTAGCGGTCGCACGTCGTTTTCAAAGAATTGCGCATGCTCCGAAGGAATGTCAGAGCCAATTGTTATTGTTAAACTGGCCAGCGACATCATCCCCACAACCAAGGCTTGGCTCAGGCGGCTTGTGATTGCTCTTGAATTTGATAATCGATCACAAATATTCATTCTATTCATTTTCATTCGATGGGCTGTTAAGCCTTCGTTTTTAGTTGATTCGCGGTATTTAGAAAAGCTGCATTTGAGCTAATTGGGATTGTATTTCCACCACATTATCATTGAGCTTTAATGGTTTATTAGCCGTAGTGTCGCGCCATTTTGTAACCTCGAAATAAGCGAACCGATAAGCCCATGGAAGAAACGGCCGCGATTCGTCGAATTGGTCTAGCTTTTGAAAAAGTGCAACCGACGTTTCCTGAAGGATATCGTTTGCGTCTTCCGCGTTTCCAACCAAAGCGTAGACATAGCGCAGAAGTGCCTGATGATGTTGCGTCAACAACCGAACTAGCGTTTGAGAGCGTTCGTCTTGCATTTTTCCCGCTTTGATTCCCGTGGCAGCAAAATCTTACGACCATTAATTATCCGGCGAAGCAGACGAAAAGTGCCAAGAATAATTTTGGGAAAGCGATTTTTTGGACCGGAATCGCCTAAAACCTCGGTCCATGTCGGATTCGCCCAGCATTTTTAAATCCTGAGCCGATGGCGCTAGCCCCGGGTTCCCCCCGCTAAGCTTTCTAATAATTCAAACATCAATCGCCGCGCGTTACCCGTGGCTAGCGCCATCGGCTCAGGTTCAGGAAAATGCGTTTTTCCAAAATGCAGGCCATCGCTATCAGAGGTGCTCGACTTGTCCGCTTGGACTACCACTCCAGCCCAATTTTTCTCGAAGCGTTTTATAGTCGTTTTGACCTGGGACGGAGATTAACTGGAAGCTACTTGCGGCTCGCTGGATTCGCACCGTGAGAGCAGGATCGATGGGACAGGCGACACGACCGTCGACGACAACACTCGCGGTAGGGTGCGAGTGACGGAGTTTAAGCTCGAAAATTCGATCCGCCGTATCAACGAAGGGTCGCATCGTTAGCGTATGCGGGCTTATCGGACTAATGACGAATGCTTGAAGCGTTTTACGAAGGATCGGGCCGCCCGCAGAAAGATTGTGAGCCGTTGAACCCACGGGTGTGCTAATGATTAACCCGTCGCAATTGTAAGTGGTCGCAAGCTGTTGATCGACGTATAGATCAATCTGCAACATCGAGTAGGGCGGCCCTCCCAAAATGGATACTTCATTCAGCCCGAGATGTTGATGAATCAGACTTCCATCTCGGTAAACTTTACACTCGAACATTAAGTGATTGGCTTTGGAGTATCGCCCTTTACAAACCTCAGGCCACACATCGACCAACCGCTCAGGCGATAGTGCCGCAAGAAAGCCTAAGCGACCGAGATTCACTCCGAGCACGGGCTTTTGAAAGCGCCCCATCTGTCTTGCTGACTGCAGAATGGAACCATCGCCCCCAAGGACGACTACGAGATCTACTGGTGAATTTTCAAAAGAGTATTGGAAAGCTTGATCAATCGCGAGAATCTCAGCATGCCTACGCATTACCGGTTCGAGCCGCTTCAAGGCCTCCGCGACATGGGGCTTGTCCGGTGGTGCAAGTACCACAACCTTGGGCATTGTTGACATGATCAGTGATCGGCCTTGTTACTCTACAAAGAATGTTGAAGAAGCAAGATTCAATATAGCGTCTTCAAACTATCGATGTGATACAGCATTAGGCACATCGCCTCTCGCGTTTTCGTCAGCCGCTTTCGCCGCGTAGGGTCTCAGCGACGCTTCACGACTGCCATGCAGTCGTTCAATCTCCAACCGTAACGAATTTAACTCGGCAAGCAGTGTGTTTTCGACCGAGCTTGCCGTCGCCGATTCACGAGCGAGTTCGTCAACGAGGTTCGTAGACTTGGCGACCACGAACTCGGGACGCTTTCTAACTTGGTCGTAGATTCGCGAAATGTATTCGCTCAAAATGGCGATCCCAAGAGCATTCATAGCACCGAAGAACGAAGTGATAATTGTGATCGAAGCCCAACCCGGTACCGCACCACCGATAATGAGTTTTTGAAACAACGCGAACACGATGCATGCCGTACAGACAACTGCAGAAAACCCGGCAAGACCATAGAAGGCTTGTAAAGGAACTCGCGAAAATCCGACCAACGCGTTCTTCGCAATTCCAATAGTACTGCGTAGGCTCTTGCGTGGGCATCGATCGTGGCGAGCGAATCGCTCGACTCGAAGCGCCGTTTGCTTGAACCCAACCCAACTACGAAGTCCAGGGAAGTAGCGGTCGCTCTCATCCATCTGAATCAAGATGTCTGCAATACGACGATCGACTAATCCAAAATTACCGGCGTTTCGCGGTATGGCCACCGATGCAATGCCGTGCAAAATGTTGTAGAAGGATCGGAACAAGACTCGCTTAAAGATGTTCTCTTTGCGTCCAAATCGCACTGCGTACACGACATCATCGCCGTAAGCCCATCTTCGGATCATCTCAGGAATAGCGGCCGGGTCATCTTGACCATCGCTGTCCATCAAGATCACCGCATCGCCTTTGGCATGAATCAAGCCAGCTTGTAAAGCCGCCTGCTGGCCAAAGTTCCGTGATAGGTGTATCACCTTGAGCCGCTTGTCACCAAACGCCATCGCATCGAGCAGCTCTGCACTTCCGTCAGTGGATCCGTCGTTGACAAGAACAATATTCCACTTGCATCCAACCGACGCGAGAATGTGCTTCAGCTCGGATAACAGCCTAGGCAACACTGCAGCTTCATTCAGGAGCGGCAACACAACGCTGATAGTAGATTGTTTTGTCTTGCGTCGTACGCTCATTTGAAAATCAAACCGACCATCGAGAGGTTGCAAATCTACCTGGGGTCACTCGCTGCCTTCAACACACACACCGACGGGCTCGGCTGATGAAAATGACATTTATTCATAGCCGTAGGCGCTAGCCTAGGGTGCAATCTGGCAAACTTTAGTACAGTCAAAACCCGTGGCTAGCTCCATCGGCTCAGTTCTTATCAAAACTTCGAAAATCACAACGTCGAAAATCCTAGCACCGACGAGCCGAGTGAAACGTAGCTCACAGAGTTAAGCAACTCCTTGATAAACCGCATAATTACCGATGAGAAAAGAATCGGCCAAGGCAAGTTGTTACGGTCGTATGAATTCTAAGCTCTAGCTCCTGAATGATCAGCAATACTTACGCCTTCGAGATTTCGACTACAATCGAAGGCTTTCTTCCACATGCTTTTGCTACCCCATCTCCCCTACGAAGGCTCGTCGTATCGCTCATGAAAACTCTCTTTGTTCTTCTGTCGTTTTTTACTGTCGGCGTTTGCTTGGCTCAGGAAAACCAATCCACTCGAAATCCCTCCGATGGCCCTTTTCTACCGGAGCCAGCCATCAACGGAGGATTGGTGATGGCTCTGTACGCTCCGGATTCGGATAAGCTGAACAAAGATCGAATCCACGAAGCCGAACGATACAACACAGCCGGAAAGAGCTCGACCAAGCTCCTCAACACTCTCAACATTCACAACCCATCCATCGAGGTGCATCTAGCGCCAAATCGATCGCAAAACGGTGCAGCAGTAATTGTAGCTCCCGGAGGCGGACACAAAATTCTTTGGGTTGGCCCCGAGGGATACGACATCGTGCCATTTTTCGCCAAGCTTGGTGTCTCCACAATCGTGCTTCGAAATCGATTGCGAGTCGATGGATACGAGCCGACCACAGACGCATTAGATGATACTTTTCAATCGATACGAATCGTTCGAGCCAATGCTGAAAAGTGGAACCTCGATCCAAATCGAATAGGTGTGCTTGGGTTTTCCGCAGGGGCAGAACTAGCCGCACCAGCGGCTCTGTTCTTCGAGGAATTTCAAAAGAAAAACCAATCCGAGAAGGACCCGCTCGCGAAGACTTCTGCTCGTCCAGACTTTGTAGGGCTGGTGTATCCAGGACCGACGCCGTTCACAAAAGCTCCCGAAACTCCTATCCCAACCATCGTCCCACCAAGCTTTATTGTGTGCGCGGGCTCGGGTGATAAAGTCCATGCCGTTTGGGCTGACGAATACTTTTCGCCAATGCTCAAGGCGGGTGTTCCTAACTTGGAAATGCATATCTATGGCCGCGGCGGGCATGGCGGAGCGATCAGTCCACGCGATGGAATTCCATTCGGTTCGTGGCAAGACCGATTCGTCGAGTGGTTCAAGGACCTAGGATTCCTGGATACATCCGGTACAGAAACCAAAGCCGCAAAAGAAGTCGCAGCCTACGCAAAAAAGATGAGCAAGTAGCGAGGCAATCAAAAACGACATTTGGACTCGTAGCAGATGTCGTAAGACATCTGCCCACTTCAACTTTACTATTCTTCTATTTCGATATTCTTCAGCTTTGCTTTTCTTCTGGCGATTTCGGAATTCTCACGAATCCCGCCACTCCAAAATAATTTTTCGACGAAGTACTAAGGCACATCGGAAAGAGTGTTTCGGCATAACAAATTTCTGCTCCCTTCTCCCCCGGTACTCCGGGGGAGAAGGGCTTGGGATGAGGGGGGTAAATGATCCCGAGACGCAATGTCCTTATAGTTTGCTGAAGCCCCTCACCCCCGACCCCTCTCCCCGGATTACCGGGGCGAGGGGGGTTAGACTTTATGGTTTATACCAGATGACTCCTTCCGACGTGCCTAAGACTCATCATCCGAGCGTAGCTTAGCGAGGATTGAATAGTCTTCCAGGGTCGTAGTATCACCTACGTTTTCTTTTCCGGCTGCAATATCTCGAAGAAGTCTTCGCATGATTTTGCCGCTACGTGTTTTCGGTAACGAAGAAGTGAAACGAATGTCGTCGGGCTGTGCGAGTGCTCCGATTTCTTTCCGAACATGCTTACGCAGCTCATCTCGCAACGATTCGCTCGCAACGCCGTCCTTCAAGGTAACAAAAACTGCGATCGCTTGACCTTTCAACGAGTCAGGACGACCCACTGCTGCAGCTTCGGCGACGGCTGGATGAGAAACTAGTGCGCTCTCCACTTCGATGGTGCTCAATCGATGCCCAGAGACATTGATGACGTCGTCGATTCGTCCCATGATCCAATAGTAACCATCGGCATCACAACGTGCATTGTCACCGGTCAAATACATTCCTGGAACCTTCGACCAATACTGTTCCTTAAATCGATTTTCGTCTCGCCAGATGCCTCGCAGCATTCCTGGCCAAGGCTTTTCAATGCACAGCATACCGCCTTCATCGACTCCTACGTGGTCGATCGAATCATCCAAAATGCGAGGCACGATTCCAGGTAGCGGCTTGGTGCAAGAGCCCGGCTTGGTGGCGATTGCTCCCGGTAGCGGCGACATCATGATGCCACCGGTTTCTGTTTGCCACCATGTATCAACGATCGGGCAATTCGCATTGCCGATTTTATGGTGGTACCACATCCAAGCTTCTGGGTTGATCCCTTCGCCGACACTTCCCAGCAATCGTAAGCTCGACAGGTCATGCTGATCGACGTGATGATCACCCCACTTGATGAAGGCTCGAATGGCGGTCGGGGCTGTGTAGAGTACGGTGACTTTGTACTTTTCAACGATGTCCCAGAATCGATTTTCTGCGGGCCAATTTGGAGCTCCCTCGTAAATGATTTGCGTAGCACCCGCCGACATCGGACCGTAGACGACATAGCTGTGTCCAGTAATCCAGCCACAGTCAGCCGTACACCAAAAGATGTCGTCTGCTTTGTGGTCAAAGACCCACTGAAAGGTTCGCTTGGCGTAAAGGTTGTAGCCAGCCGTAGTATGAAGAATGCCCTTTGGCTTCCCAGTCGAGCCGCTTGTATAAAGGATAAACAGCGGGCTTTCGGCTGCGAGTTCTGCTGCTGGGCATTCTTCGCTCACTCCTGCAATGAGATCATGCCACCACACATCACGCTCGGGCTTCATCGCCACTTCCGAGCCCGTCCTTCGAAAGACAACGCAGTGCTTGATGGTCGGACATTTTTCTAAGGCTTCGTCGACGGTCTCTTTTAGCTTGAGCACCTTGCCGCGACGATAGCCACCATCGGTAGTGATTTGAAGCTTGGCTTGAGCATCATGATTTCGATCCGCGATCGCTTCTGCACTAAAGCCACCGAAGATAACCGAGTGAACAGCACCAATGCGTGCACAAGCCAGCATCGCTATAGGCAACTCGGGAATCATTGGCATGTAGATGCTTACAACATCGCCCGCAACAATTCCAAGCTTCTTAAGCCCGTTAGCAAAGAGACATACTTCGCGGTGCAAATCGCGATACGTAAGAGTCCGCGTGTCACCAGGTTCGCCTTCAAAGTGAATGGCGACTTTCTCACCAAGTCCCGCTTCGATGTTAGCGTCCAGGCAATTGTAAGAAGCGTTGGTGGTCCCGTCTTCGAACCATTTTGCGAACGGCTCGTCCCAAGTCAACGTTTTCGTAAAGGGCTTGAACCAATGCAAATGCTCGTTGGCTTGACGGGCCCAAAACGCTTCCGTGTCGGCAATCGATTCTGCGTAGAGGCTCTCATACGCATCCATAGAATCGACATGGGCTTTTGATCGAAAGTCGTCAGTCGGATGAAACAATCGCGTTTCATTCATCACGTGCGAAATGGATACGTTGGTTTGGTTGGGTGTACCAGACGATTTCGATGCGGCGTTGTCTGTCATGTGTTTACCGAAGAATTCAAAAGCGATGAACGATGCTCGATGACGCTGGCCGTCAAAGGACCGGAAACGATCAATAGCGTTGCAGTATAGCCAGAAAAGCTGCCCGAATAAGGGACACTCCTCACGAATCACCACCACCTCACAGAAGTTTTTATTCGTGATCCCTGTCTATTCGTACTCGATTTAAATCACTCTCCGAGTAGGAGTACGAGTACCATTTCATTGAGTACGAGTACGAGTAAAGGTTAAACCTGGTGGCGTTCGCGGAGAAGAATCGAAAAAGGTTTGTATTGGCTCGTAATCTATTCGACGGTGCGACCGTCGCGAACTTCTTTTTAGAAATTTCCGAAACCAAATGAAACTCGTATCTGAGATTCACGACCGCATCCTTCCGGTTTGGAGTCCCCAAAATGACTCTCAAAATATTTTTCGCATAAGCGGTTGTAAAAACAAATCGCCTCGATAAAATCATGAGACTGAGTCTCAGTAGCACTTCGCGCCTCCACGTGGCCCCAATGACCAACTCACTAGCAAATCCTCTCCGTTTCAGAGCCCGACTCCCGCGTTTTGATGGGTTCACGCTTGTCGAACTGCTAGTAGTGATCGCGATTATCGGGATTTTGGCTGGGCTGCTGCTTCCGGCAATTCAACAGGCTCGCGAGGCTGCACGTCGCATGCAGTGTTCGAGCCACCTTCGTCAAATGGGGATCGCACTCCACAATTACGAGCTGACTTACAGGACTTTTCCGCCTGGGTTTATCTCGCAAGTTACCGGTGTTTGGTCAGGAGTCGGCAACGATGGAGTGCCTGAGATCGGTCCTGGCTGGAGCTCCTACGCGATGATTTTGCCATTCATTGAACAAGCAGAAGTCCATCGCAAGATCGACTTTGGCCGGCCTATCACCGACCCGGTCAATCGAGCGGCTCGAAGCTCAAAAATTTCGGTCTATCGATGCCCCAGCGATGCTTGGCTTGTTCCGGTCGAAGCCTTTCCCAAGACGATTGGAATCAACGACTTGGCTGCGATCAGTTACGTTAGTTGCTTGGGCGGCGGAAATCCCGCGGATGCGCCAAGCTATACCGCGATGTACGAAGAGCAGCCATTCAACGGTATGTTTCATCGCAATGAACCGGTCACCTTTTCGGGGATCACTGACGGAACTTCCGCAACCATCGGAATTGGCGAACGGTCAAGCATGTTCTGTCCCGTTGGTTGGGCTGGCGTGATCCCCAACGCGCGCACAGTATTCTCGCCGGCGATTGCCGCGCAACGGAACCAAGTTTTCGGAGCGACCAGTCGTCCTCCTATCACTGCGACTGCCGTCCACGTTCGAACAGGCGGCCCGAACGCTCCCACGGGCAGCCCCGGAGGCTTTTGGAGTGCTCACATTGGCGGTTGCTACTTTGTGCTCATGGACGGTTCTACTCAATTCATTTCTACCAATGTCGAAATACAAACCTTCCGAAATCTGGCCGCACGAAATGATGGGCAAACGGTAGAGAACGTCGGGCAATAACGTCGGGCAATAAAGTACGATATCAGCGAAGTCTACCATCGACTTCCAAACCGCTTGATTCTGCGCAACGCGGTCCCTCGTACTTTTAAAACATGTGGCGTTGAGATCGAAGTAGAATCGCGGTTCACTTCAGACGCACGATTGGCTCGCTCGCCGGTCGTTAGAATAGCCCGATTCATATGCCCCGAGAATTCTCAGAGAGACACTGAGATAATTAAGAAAGTAGCAACCGTTTATGTCCAAGCAACCTTGGATTTTTGATTCGCTTCAAGAGATTAACGACTACCGATCTTCGGAGTCTGCCCGTCAATTGCAAATTCTCTTTGAAACAGAATATCCTGTAGCTTGGATTACCGGCAGTGCTGCAGACCGTGTAGGCCGCGCTGTGGCTCGTCGGTTTGCTATGCGTGGATATCGAATTGTCATTCATGCAAATCGATCGCTTAGTGAAGGCAAGCAACTTGTCGAGGCTTGGAACGCTGCGGGAGTTGAAACCATGCTCGTCCACGGACCGATCGAAGATGAAACTCGGGTGAAGGAATGGATCGAGCAGATTTGCGAAGGCTTTGGTCGTTTGGATATTTTAGTTCACACGGCCGCCGTTTGGGAGCCGCAACCATTGGAATCGACGACCGCAAAATTGGTCCAAGACCAGTTCACCGCAAACACGCTCGGTACTTTTTTATGTGCCCAGCATGCGGGATTAGCAATGACCAAACAAGCCACAGGTGGTTCGATTGTTTTGGTCGGCGACTGGGCTGTTGCAAGACCTTACCGTGATTTCGCAGCGTACTTTGCAAGCAAGGGAAGCATCCCAACTTTGACTCGTGCCTTCGCAGTCGAACTTGGCGAACGATCACCGAAGGTTCGAGTCAATTCCGTTTTACCGGGACCAGTAAAACTCGTAGAAGGAGTTTCCGAAGCAACTCAAGAGGCAATCTTAAAGCAATGTCTTTTACATCGTGAAGGGACCGCTGATCACGTCGCCCGAGCAGCCCTGTTCCTTGCCGAGCATGAATTCCTAACAGGCGTTTGCCTTCCGGTCGACGGCGGAAGAAGCATTTACGCCGGAGGGATCGCCGATGCCATAGCACATGGAAGCTATATAGAAACCTGACCCCTTAAGGTTACCCGGGCTCGGCGTAAACGCATCGGGAAACTGCTGGGGACAGCAGTTCTACAATGTAGATCAGCTGTCCCCAGCTGATTAGCGCAATAGTTAAGTTTCCATCAAACTTGACGTCATAGCCTAACGGAGTTTCTATCATCAACTATCAAAGCTGAATTTCCTGAACAAACAGGGATTTGCACAAATCCGATCGATCCGGTTTATGAGTTTCCCTGTTTGCAGATTTCTCATTTGTTTGATTGGTATTGGACACGGAGGACTCGGATGACACGGAGAAGACTTTTGAAACGGGGCATGGGATCGGTTTGTGCTGCTCAGAGGTCACAGACAATCACATTAAAATCCGTGCCTTCCGTGTCCCAAATACGATTTTCATTACTGGTCATCGGAACACCCGCGAATCACGCGGATCTACGCGAATGTGACCGGGGATCGAGGACAAGTCTGTAACCAAGTCTTGTCCGCATTTATCCGCGCTCATTCGCGAAATAATTCTGGATTTCTTCCCAGTTGGTCGAAGTGCAATCAGTTGACATGTAGCAATCAAATCCGATCGATCCGGTTTGTGATCCCGCTGATTAGTGCGTGACCCCGTTCGCCGAATCGCGACAGTGCCATTCAAACCTGACCCCTTAAAGTTGCGCAAGAGTCCTAGTTACCTGGGAAGTTGAATGGTAGACCGCCGCCGAAGCCTGGGGCCGCTCCGGCGTTATCGGCTGGGCTGCTTGGGTTCCCCTTCTTTTCGATCAACTCGTCCAGTTTGATTCGCAATCGCTTGTAATCGGCATCACTAATTTCGTAGTACCACTCGGCGAATCTTGCGTTCAGTTCTGCTGCTTTCTTTTTGCCAGCCTCGATTTTGTCCGCGCGCTCGTCGATCAAACGCTGATTCTCCTTGTTGATTTTTTCGCGTGCTGCTTCCAATCGCTCTTTGGCTTCTTGTTCAGTTTCTGCGGCAGTCGCAGCAGGTGCCTGAGCAGGATCGGCTTTCATCTCTGGCTTGACTTCCGTTTGGGCTTCTGCTTTTAAGTCGGCTTTTACTTCCGGTACAGTTTGTGGAGCCGTCTCCGATGGCTGTGCTGTGGCAGCAGGTTCAGCGGGTGCTGCTTTCGCCATTTCCTTGGCTGCCTCTTTTGCAGCTTCAGCAACCTCGGGCGTTTTGGTGGCTTCTTCTTGCAAGGCAACGAAACGCCCCTTGGGAAGAGTGACGTTGGAATTCGACTGACCGCCAGCGGGAGATTTCTCTGCTGGTGGAGGCGAAGCAGGCGAGTCGGTTGGTGTCTCGAGCGTAGGTGGTTCGACTTTTGGAATCTCAGTTGTCTCAGTCTTGATAGCATCTGTCGGCATCGTTGCATCTGACTTTGCAGCCTCTGGTTTTGCTGCTTCTGGCTTGGATGTATCGGTTGGTTTTGCAGCGTCTGGTATCGCAGGAGCAAACTCGACGTCTTTCATTTCAGGCACATCGCTTGTCGCAGGCGATTCGGTTGCCTTGGCAGACGCTTCGATAGCGTCTAGCTCCGCGATCGTCGTCGGAAGCGTTTTCAAAACAGGTTCAGGGTATCTGCTTTCGTCAAGCCTTGCAGTGACGAAGAGGGAGCGATTCAAAGCAACAGTCGTATCTGCCACTTTGCCATCGGTGCCCATATCGACGTTCTCGGCAGCCTTTCCAAAGCGTAGCAAGTACTGCACACCATCCTTGAGCGTTACCGCAAGTTCACCACTGGACGAAAGTAAATCGAGCCCGCCCGATTCGGTTTGAACGGGCACAAAGCCCATGTTGTAGAGCGATAAAATTTTCTCGTTATCATCTAGCAGTTGTTTGTCCGCCTTGAGATTGGCGGCAAGCCCCTGTGGCTTGCGAACGACATCAACAATCTTCAAGCTATCGAGTGCATTCTTGATTTCATTCAGTTTCGCCGTGTTGATTTGTTCGTCGGCTGTAAGGGTCCTTGGGACGTCACCAGCCTCGGTGTAAACCGTGATGGCATCTGCGATCCATTTGTTGTCCTTTGTCGAATAGGAAACAGTTGCATCAAAATCACGATCAAGTTGTCCACCGCCTCGTTGAGTTGGGATGATGTTGTAATCGCGAATCGTTAGCGTTTCGACATCGTTCGCACTCAGCTTTAGCAGATCACCTTCGATCCAAGCAGAGAAGTCAGTTGTAAGCGGTGCCGGATCAAACGTCGCCACGTAAACGGCATCGGAGCCACTCTTGCGAACATAGCGTTTGTTTTCATCATCACGAACTGTTTTCCCGACGATCAAATCAACCAACGGTTCACCCTTGTCATCTTGCATCCGAACGAGTGTTCCGAAGGCCGTTTCGCCGGCATCCATTTTTGTGGCATCGGGTTCGATAACTCCATAAAGTTTTTGATCGTCGGCCTTCGTTGACTCGACGCTCAAGATTTTTAATCCTATGAACGCATTAGCAACTTTGCTGACTTGCGAGGCCGCGTCAGCTGGGTACGAACTGTGCGATGGGATAATCCATGCGCCACTCTTTTTGTCGCGTGTCAACTCGAACGGAGCGATCCGAACCTGGTTCGGATCATACTTCACGATCTTTAGAGTAGAAGCGACAGTCGGATCAGTAAACTTCTCGAAGAGAGGCTTACCAACGACTGAATTGACCACGTCCTTTTCACTCACTCCGACCTTAGGAAGCGATGCATAAGCACCTAAACCCAGCACGGCAGCAACTACGGCGAAAGTGATAGTTTTTGCGTTCTCGTTCACGATTGGATTCTTAAAGTTGAAGGGAGAAAAAGTTTGCAGTTTACAGTTGGCAGGGGGCAGTGGGCAGTTACTTTAGACGTGACTTGGTGATGCCTTCGCGTTCTCGCAGTCGACGTGAAACGAAGACTGCAATACCGACTAACAAAGGCGGAATTGGCGGAAGGAAAACGGCCCACATTTTGTAGTTGTTTTGGATCTTCAAGATCTCTTTGTCAGCCTTGGATTGAGCGATTTGGATTCCCTTATCGCGTTCGCGTTGCAACTGCTTTAGCTTGGCTTCCAATTGGCGCGACTGTTGCTGTTGTCGAAGTTGGAAGAGTTGGAGTGCTGCGATTAACTCAGCACGCTTTGAGGTATCGATTGCGCCTTCCTTTTGAAGCTTTTCAACCTTTTGCTTAAGTTCCGCTTCAGACTTTTCGCTTTCCGATTCAGCCTCTTGTTGCTGTTGAGTAAACTCGTTCCGGAAGACTTCGCGTTGTTCGGCAGCTTGTCCACGATACTTATCCGCTTCTAGCTCAACGAGCTTCAGCGTGCGGTAGTCCGGGACGTGTCGACGCACTTTGGGATAATCGACTTCTCCAGCGAGGACATCGATCACATTCAAGACGAAGGTCACGTTTTGCAATCGGAAGTCGATCTCTTCAAAGCTATCAGGACGATTTCGAATATCGAAGAATACTTGTGATGCACAGTCTGCATCTCCAACATATACGCACTTGACCAGCGAATCCTTCTTTGCCGGAGCCGGCTCTGCGGCTTCTTTCGATGTCGCTTCTTTCGCTGCAGGTTCCGTAGTTGTCGTCGACTTACCTTCCACATAAGCAGCAAGCACCTGAATACCGGTTGGCTTGCCTTCGGAAAGTCTTTGGGACATTCCATCCATCGCACCTTGCACGTCGCGGAATGGAACCGTACCGGCGACAATTCCAGTCGACAGAATTGGAGTAACATCGGTGTCAGATAACTTACTTGGTACTATCACGCCGCCATAAAGCAGCATAATTTCTTGAAGACCTTTGGTGATTTCACTTTGGTCGCTTAGAGCGTTCTCTGCACCGGGTGCTGAATTACTTACGAAGATCCACTTGTTCGAGAACTGGGCCATACTTCCGAGGACCGGATATGGATTGTACTGTTGCCAACAAATATCTGGATTGATGCCGCCAGTCTGCGAAGGAGCACCGGGCACATCAATGCCGAGCAGCTTCCAAAGCGGGCGAATGTCTCCCTTGGGTTGTTGTCCACCGCCGCCAAACATGGCCATCGGGCCACCTTGTTGTTTAGGTTCGCCGGTCCCAGGCATATCGAAAGCAAGAGGCATTGGGTCTTCAAATATCGCAGTTGGCAAACCGTTGCGAACAGCCTCGGTGAAGTTGATCATCTCTTCTGGTCCAAGCGATGATGGTTGGACAGCCAGCAGAACCGTATACAAACTCGCATCGATCGGTTTAGTCGCATCAATTTCAACAACGTCGTATTGCTTTTGAAGCTCTGTAACGATCGGCTGTTGCGGTGCTTGTTGCATGCCGCTCATTCCGCCCATCATGTTCGCACTTGTCTTCAAAATCCCAAGCTTCTTACGAGCGGGTCTAGAGACCGTGTTGAGCGAACGAATCAGTTCATATTCAACCGGAACACCTGGCTCGAAGAATGGAACCACGACTTTTTCCAAACCGCTTTTGAAAGCAGCCCCCATTAAGATCGGTTGATCTGAGATAGCACCACGCTCGCGAAACCGAACAGTTTGAGGGACGATTCCGTATTGATCTTTTGCTAGGTCTTCGTCGTCCGAGTTGCTTTCAATGTTGTCGTTGATTCGGACAGTCAGCGGCACCTTGTTTCGCTTGGCAACCGATTCGAACTCGCGAAGGATCGACGTTAGGTTGACCTTTGTCTTCGCGTAGTTTTCTGGGACTTCCGCCGAAATAAATGCATCGACGACGATCGGTCGTTCTGGGCTTAGGCTGCGGATCATTTGAACCGTAGTCGGCGAGAGCGAGCTGACTTGCCCTTGGCTTGCATCGGCTCGAAGCCAATCGTTATTGCGGAAGAACATGCTTCCCCCAAGCACGATCGCACCAAGGCTGACAACGCGAGTTAAGTAATGCAAAAACATTTGGTTGCCTTCTTTTCCACCGCTCCAGTGACGGCGACCAACCAAGACCATACAGAGATAAACTCCGAAAACAGCGACCAAGGTAAAGAACGACATCGACGCAAGACTCAGCACACCGCGGCCGAAGCTATCGAACTGTTCGGTAAGACTGAAGCTCTTGATCAGCCGAGCTGTTTCTCGCGAAGGAGCAATCACATCGGCCTTGCTTGCGAAGGCGAGCGGCGCATTGAACAAAGCCCCCAAGATAAATCCGACGGTTAAATTGTTTGTTAGGAATGAAGCCACCATTCCGAGTGCGATCATGGCGATTCCGATGAACCAAAATCCAAGATAGTTTGTGAAAAACAAACCGGTATCGACTTCACCCATCGTTAAAAACGCGAGGACCAGAAATGTCGAAACCTGCGAGAATAGCAGCGACGTTGTGAAGATAGCCACCGCCGCAAGATACTTGCCGAAGACAATATCAAAATCATCGGCAGGCAGTGTCAGCAGCAATTCGTCTGTACCTTGGCGACGCTCTTCTGCCCAAATGCTCATCGTGATCGCGGGGATAAAGAATAACATGATGTAGACAAACCAGTTATTCAATTGGTCGAGAGTACCGAGGTTCGCGTTAAAAAATTCGTTTGGCCAAAACGCGGCCATGCTTGTGAGCAAAACGAACAAGCACAAGAAAACGTAACCAGTTGGATTCGAGAAGTAGCCCAAAAAGTTTCGTTTTAGAACCGCATAAGCTGCTTGCTTACGTCGCTTGAGAAACAGCGCAAGCGACCCAAGAATTAGCAAGAAAAGTGCGTTGTATATTGGAAGCGTTATCAGATCGAGAAAGTTAGGCATGTTTAGGTTGTCTGTAGAGAGTGTCTTGAGATGAAGAGGCCTTGGTCTAAGCCACGCTACTTGTCAGTTTGTGAAACGCGTCAGCCAAGTCACCCTTGATGGCGCGAAGGTCGGCTACGGAACCTTGGAAAACAACACGGCCTTCGTTGATCATGATGACTCGCGAAGCCATCGCCTCGACTTCTTGAAGAATGTGTGTCGAAAGCAAAATTGTCTTCGTCTCTTGAAGCTTGTGCATCGTCTTTCGCACTTCACGAATCTGGTTGGGATCGAGACCTGCGGTTGGTTCGTCCAGGATGAGAACGTCCGGCTCGTGTAGAAGTGCTTGAGCCATCCCAACCCGTTGTCGAAACCCTTTGGAGAGCTTGCTGATCGCCTTGTGAACCACCGATTTGAGGTCGCATAACTCGATCACCGCTTCAACTCGTTCGGATTTTCTCGCCGAGGTCATCCCGCGGGCGTCCGCGAAAAAGCTGAGCATACTGTGGGGAGTCATATCGGGATATAAGGGCCCGTTTTCTGGCAAATACCCTAGCCGATTTGAACCGGCAATCCGATCGCTATGCATGTTAAAGCCTGCGATCCTGGCAGTCCCCTCGCTGGGAGCTAAGTATCCCGTCAGCATCTTCATCGTCGTGCTTTTACCAGCACCGTTTGGCCCAAGGAAAGCGACCAGCTCCCCTTCGTTGACTTTGAATCGAACATCGCGGGCGGCTGCGAAAGGTCCATAAAACTTCGAAAGCCCATCGGCCTCGATCATCGTGCGTTTGGTTTCAGATGACTTGCTCATAGAGTTGGATTCATCGCGTTCTGAAGAAATTTGCTGAAAAACATTGGCGGTGAGTCTAGCACAACCGGTGGGATGGCAAGAAGTATACCCGCTCTGGACGCATCAACAACGCCGGTCAGGCAAGCTGGGTTCAGATCGTCCTCTCATTTTCCCTGCTACGTACCGGCCGGCAAGCCGGTTCGCTAAAGAGAGCGTCCAGTTTAAAACTTCTGAATTTTTGGCATTTCCTTGCTCGTACTCAGGCGTAAGCCGGTACTCGTACTCGTATTGATGGGGTGCAGTCGAACTGCAAGTTGGTTTTCAGAAGAGAGCATCCACCTTCGAACCTCACTGTTTCCCCATTTTTTCTCGTGCTTGTTCTCGAATGTTGAGTTGCAGTCGAATCGAGCACGTGCACGGGTAGGAGCAGGGGCACGAATTCTCGGGATACTCAAAACCGACCAAGCGATATATCTATTCGTCAGCCGATTTTCTTCGAAAGACCGCCACGATGTCCTCGACGGGGACTACGAACAACTGGTTGTCTGCTTCAAAATCGACAGGGATGGCGTTTTTGGGGTGGAAGAGAACCTTGTCGTACTGCTTGATAGGGAAATCTTCATCTAGCTCCACTTGTCGACTAATCGTAACAATTCGCCCCGTAATGGTCGGGATTTCTGCTGTCTCGGGAAGCGCGATCCCTCCCTTGGTTTCGCGCTTAGGCTCGTCCTTGCGGACTAGAACACGAGCCCCAAGTGGCTCGACATAATCAAAGGGAACAGTCTTCTTCGACATTGTGGATAGGAAATTCCAAAGTTGCGTACGAAAATTTCTTAGGGAAAACCGCGATTCGGCTTAGACCGTAGCTTTCCCAAGGTGATTGAGCAAGCGTACTTTGCCCCCGCTACGATAATGAACTCGATAAGTTTCCCGAAATAACTGGCGAAAATTCCGAAAAACGAAACCGACGATACTCCCGCGTGCGTACAGACGACGCTACGAAGTCGAATTTCGGCAATTACACAAGCGCCGCCAATCGTGCTACGATTCAGACAATAATTCAACGTCTACTCTCTAAATCTACTATCAGTATTATAAGGACTGGAAAGCATGAAAAGGTTTCTTCTCGCAATCGCATTGTTTTGTTCGGCAATGGTCATGGAAACCCATGCGCAAGACAATATGAAGGCTTTCCCACCAGCCGAACCTGGCATGGTTCGATTTGTCTTGAACCTTCCAACGCAAGAAGATGAAGATGCTTTCAAAGTCGAATTAATCGTTGGTAAAACGGTTGAAACCGACAATCGCAATCGATTCTTTTTCGGTGGCTCGGTCGAATCTGTTAACATCGAAGGCTGGGGTTTCACGCGATATGTATTGAAAGACCTTGGCCCCATGGCAGGGACCTTGATGGGCGTCGATCCTAGCGAACCGAAAGTCAAGCGTTTCATTTCCACAGGCGGCGAGCCAAAGCTACTTCGGTACAACAGCAAGCTACCAGTGGTTGTTTACGTTCCTGAAGGGGTCGAAGTGAAGTACCGACTTTGGAAAGCGGAACCGGCACCAACCGCGATGAAAAAAGGCTAACTCGATTCCAACGAACCCAAGTCTCATTGCGGCAAGTTGAACTTTTGTCAGGTAAACAACATTAGGAACCAACCATGATTCGTGTGCAGAATTCCAAATGTACAAGACTTTTACTCGTCGCACATATCGCCGCTGCAATTTCCTGGACTTGTAGCCATGCTAGACTAGTCCATGCAAACGACTTCTCACAAGCAATCGCTAGGCTTCGAACGATCGCGCCAAGCGATGACGGAAACCGCCAAGCGGTCCCAGCGGTTGCGTCGCTTCAACAAGCATCTGGAGCAGACTTGATTCCTGTCCTCGCGGCGATGAAAGATGCCACGCCTGTTGGTCGCAACTATTTAGCGATGGTGGCCAACTCGCTCTATCGTAAGTCGGGGGCAGCGCTCAATAGCCAACTCGATGAATTCTTACAAAACACGAACAACGATGGAGAAGCACGATACATGGTGCTTCAGTGGCTTACAGCAAACGACGTCACGAAACGCAGCAGCAAGCTCGCTTCCATGACCGAGGACCCAAGCCTCGAATTGCGATTCGCTGCCATTGAATTGGCGTTAACTCGAGCTGAAAACATCTCTGACAAAGCAGTCAAGACAACGGAGCTTACTTCGCTTTTTAATTCCGCTCGTCAACCAACTCAAGTGATCGCGATCGCTAAAAAACTTAGCGACCTCGGACAACCCGTCGACATGATCAAACACTTTGGATTCGTGAACCGCTGGAATCTGATTGGTCCTTTCGATAACATCGGCGAGGCGCACTTTGACACGGTCTATCCAGTCGAAAGCGATCTTATTGCCAACAAATCAGACCTGTCCGCTGAGTACGCCGGCAAGAATGGTCCAACACGATGGATACAACACACGACCGACAATCAAGAAGGCGTTGTGAATCTTGCCGAACTGTACGACAAGGAGAAAGGCGCAATCGTTTACGCTTTTCAGACCTTCGAGTTCGAGACTGCAAAAGATATCGAACTTCGACTGGGTACTATCAATGCCAACAAGGTTTGGTGGAACGGTGAGTTGGTTACAAGCAACGAGGTGTACCATGCAAGCATGGAAATTGACCAATACATTGCGATCGCAAAAGCCAAGCCAGGAACCAATAGACTCGTATTAAAACTTTGCCAGAACGAACAAACCCAAGGATGGGCGCAAGATTGGAAGTTTCAAATCCGAATCTGTGAAGCCGACGGAACAGCCGTGTTGCCAAAGTAGGATTCCATTAAGCTTTTTCAACTCAGCGAACACTTTACTCCAGACCAGCCATTAGGAAACTTTACCATGCGTTATGGACTCGGTTTACTGTTAAGCGTGATCCCCTTGCAATATGCAAGTTCCGAAACATCGCAGTGGTTGCAATTTCGCGGTCCAGCAGCATCCTCGCACCAACCCCAAGCTTCGCCGCCAATCCAGTTTGACGCAGCAAGCGGCAAAAATGTTTCTTGGCGAGTTGATCTACCAGGACGAAGTGCCGGTGGAGCGATTGCGGTTGATGGACAAGTCATCGCCACCAGCAGCAGTGGCATGGACCAGCGAAGGATTTTCATAACCAGCGTTTCTGCCAAGACCGGTGAAACACTTTGGGAACAAAACTTAGTCGCTCGCGGTCGCCCGTTCTGTCATCCCTACAGCGCGAACGCAGCACCAACCCCTGCCAGTGATGGTCAACTGATATTTGCTTTTTATAGCTCGAACGATTTGGTCGCTCTCAATCTGAAAGGGGAAGTCGTCTGGTACCGATCGCTTGGCAGCGAGTTTCCTAAGTCTGGAAACGACACCGGGATGAGTAGCTCGCCACTCGTAATTGAAGACACATTGGTGGTACAAGTCGAATGCCAAGGCGAATCGTTCGCTGCAGGTCTCGATACAAAAAGCGGCGATTTGCTTTGGAAGATTGAACGACCGCATCAAGCGAACTGGTCCTCGCCTGTACCTTGGTTTCGTGAAGGTTCCAATAATATGGTTGTTCTCACTTCGGGCGTCGATGTTACCGTCGTCAATGCTCGTAGCGGCGCAAAGCTTGCGACGCTCGACAAGGGAGCATCCACCATTTCTTCAGCCCTCGCTGTCGACGATCAACTTTACATTGCCGCCGACGGCATGACAGCGTATCAATGGAACACTACGACGAACATGCTCGATAAACTTTGGCAAAGCAACAAACTAGAACCCGGTAACTCGTCGCCAATTGTCTTCGGTGCAACAGTTGTTGCGCTCAAGGGGGGCGTGCTGACGGTCGCGGACGCTCAAGATGGAAGCATTCGATACAAGACGCGTTTGCCCGATTCCGGTTCTATTTGGTCGACACCCGTTGTGTGCAAAGACAACCTCTATGTCTTTACCGATACGGGGCGCTGCTTCGTCGTGGCCATCGGCGAAAAATCTGCAGAGATCGTCGCTACGAATGAACTCGGTGAAATGGTGCTCGGCTCACCAGCGGTTTCGGATGATTCACTTCTAGTGCGCAGCAATACAAAGCTCTGGAAAATTGCGAAATCGGAGTAATTCGTACTAGGACATCACGCTCGAACTACGCTGTAGCAACTCTTTGTTTTACGCCGCTTTCTTTGTCTCGGGTATTCTAAACCAGGCCACATATAGAGCTGGTAGAAACAGGAGTGTGAGAACTGTTCCGACGATGATGCCGCCCATCATTGCGTAGGCCATCGGTCCCCAAAACACTTCCGAGGCGATCGGTATGAGTGCTAAACTTGCGGCCGCAGCGGTCAACATAATCGGTCGCATTCGGTGTTCGGTAGCATCCAAGACCGCGTTCCAGGCAGGAAGCCCTTCCTCCCGAAGTGTCTCGATTTGAACAATCAGGATGACTGAGTTTCGAATCAGAATTCCTATCAACGCCAAGATACCCAAGATAGCCACGAACCCCATTGGAGCGCCAGTCGGTAGCAATGCGGCAACAACCCCGATCAGTCCCAATGGTGCCACCGCGACAACCAGGAACAAGCGTTGAAAGCTTTGCAGTTGGATCATCAAAATCGTTGCCATCGTGAACATCATCAGCGGCACGACGGTCAAGATCGGACCTTGGCCTTTCGCACTCTCTTCAACCGCACCGCCTGTGACGATGCTATATCCAGCGGGCAGTGTTGCAATAAAGGAATCGACATCCGGCTTGAGTTGCTTGACGACCGTTGCAGGTTGGATTGTACTTGGAATGCTCCCCTTGATCGTGATCGTTGGGATTCGGCCGCGACGCCACACCGCTGGTTGCTCCAATTCGTACCGAATCGTGGCAATCGCAGCCAGCGGTACCGATTTGCCGTTCTTAGTAGCGAGTTGCAAATTTTGAAGTGTTTCAATCGCTGTTCGCTCGCTATCCAAAGCACGCCCAACCACATTGACTAAGTAAATGTTATCTCGGATTTCGGTAAAGCTAGAACCGCCGACGATCCCGTTGAGTGTCCCCGCGATAACTTCGGAAGTGATTCCCAATTGAGCCGCGCGATCTTGGAGAATATCAACTTTGACGACTCGTCCCGGTTCGTTCCAATCAAAAATAATGCTTTCGATGTTGTTGTTGGTTCCCACTTTCGAGGCTAGATCTTTCGCAAGCGTCCGAACAACCTGAATATCGGGACCATTGATACGATATTGCACGGGTCGTCCAACTGGTGGGCCTATATCCAAGAGATGCACATATGCGTCAGTGCCAACAAATTCTTTCTCAACAATATCGATTAGCTTGGCTCGAACACGTTCTCGTGCTTCGATGCTCTTGGTCACGATCACAATCTGACCAAAGTTTGGCGATGGCGGCTGGACATCGAACGAAAGCAAAAACCGCACAGCACCTTGTCCGACATAAGACGACCATCGCTCTATATCGGAATCACCAACTAGAGCGATCTTCTCAAAGCGATCCATTTCATCGCGTGTACGAAGAATCGATGAGTTTTGCCGCACAGTCCAATCGACGATGATCTCATTTCGATCTGAGCTTGGAAAGAATTGCTGTTGGACATGTCCCATGCCATAGATCGAGGCGGCAAACAGCAGGACGGTGAACAAGATTGTTACCCACCTCCATCTCATCGAGGCCAATAAGATAATTTCAAATCCCTTCGCAAACCATCCCTTGGTGCCGTGTGAATGACGCATCGTCTTCGGAAGCAGCGTTACCCCCAAGAGAGGCGCAAAAACAACCGCAACTACCCATGAGACAATCAACGAAACACCGATCACAACGAACAGGGTAAAAGTAAACTCGCCCGCCGCGCTACCGTTAAGTCCCACTGGCATGAATCCAGCGATCGTTACCAAGGTCCCGGTCAGCATTGGAAATGCGGTCGACGTATAAACATAAGTTGCTGCTTTCTCGAGCGTGTCGCCGACTTCTAATCTTGCAACCATCATCTCCACGGCGATCATTGCATCATCCACTAGTAGCCCAAGTGCGATAATCAAAGCTCCCAAAGAAATACGTTGAAGCGAAATCTGCAAATACTGCATCGCAACAAAGGTGATTGCCAAAACCAACGGAATCGTAAGCGACACGACCAAGCCAGCGCGAACTCCCAAGCTTACGAAGCTAACGGCCAGCACGATCACAACCGCTTCGAAGAGCGCCTTGGTGAAGCCACCGACAGCTTCTTCGACAATCATCGGCTGATCCGATACCAAATGAATTCCAACACCGATCGGTAAGTCCGCTTCGATCTTCGCCATCGCCTTATCGACGGCCGCTCCAAAATCGAGTAGGTTCGCCTTTGGCTTCATCCCAATCGCAAGCCCGATCGCGGGTTCGCCTTGGAATCGAAACAACGATCGCGGAGGATCGACATAAGTCCGACGGATCGTCGCAACGTCTCGCAAGCGAAAGAAGCGATCATTCACACGTAAATTGATGGACCGAATGCTCTCTTCAGAAGTAAACTGACCGCTCACGCGAATACTGACGCGTTCGCCTTGAGCTTCCACGGTCCCCGAAGGAGCAATTGCGTTCTGTGCTCGAATCGCATCGACGACGAGCTGTTGCGAAAGCCCCAACGCAGCAAGCTGACGTGTGGAAAACTCAAGATAAACCACTTCATCTTGAGCGCCGATCAGTTCGACTTTCCCAACGTTAGTAACGGTGAGTATTCTCGCTCTCGCAGCTTCAACATAATCTCGCAGTTGTCGTTGACTCATTCCATCTGCGGTGAACGCGTAAACATTTCCGAAAACATCACCGAAGCTATCGTTAAAGATCGGACCAATCACACCCGAGGGAAATTGTCCGCGAATGTCACTGACGAGATTACGAACTCGAAGCCAAGCATTTGGGACTTCACTGGCTTTGGTTGTGTCTTTAAGGTTGATGAAGATGGTTGTTTCACCGGGGCGTGTGAGACTGCGCGCATAATCAAACTGCGGGATCTCCTCGACTTTCTTTTCGATCCGATCGGTGACTTGGCTGATCGTATCTTCGACAGTCGCGCCAGGCCAATAAGCCTGGATAATCATCGTCTTGATTGTAAAATCGGGATCCTCTTCGCGACCCAAATTGAAATAGGAGTAAGCACCTAGTACCGACGAGACCAGCATGAAGTACCAAACGAGCGAGCGATGCTTCAGAGCCCAGTCCGAAAGATTGAATTCCTTCACTGCATATCTCCTGGGTTCCAACGAATCGGCTGGCCATCAGTCAAACTATTCACACCAGCCGTCACCACGCGCGATCCGGCTTCGATTCCTTGTGCGATCTCGACGCCCAATTCATCTTGGCTCGCAATCTTGACCGGAACACGATTTACTTTTTTGTTTTCCGGGTCCACGATCCATACGAAGCTTTCACTATCGCGATTGAGTATTGCCGAGTGCGGCAATCGGATATTGGTAGGAATCGCTTGCTTGGGAATGGCCGTAATGTTCGACCCTAAAGGAAAAGCTTCAGCAGGGTTATCTAGGGTGATCCGTACTCTCCGCGTTCGCGTTGATGCGTCTGCTTGCGGAGCGATTTCACGAACTCGTCCAATTGTTTCAAAGTCCGGGCTGATTTGGAGAATGATCCTAAACTCTGAACCCGTCGTTAGTGTTGCCGTGATATCCTCGCCCATATCGACGACCGCTTCTCGAGAATCAGGGCTTGCGATAGAGACGACTGATTGTCCTGCTGCGACCGTTTGCCCGGCTTCTGCATCTATGCTAACAACTACTCCGTCCATGTCCGCGATGAGGTTCGCGTAACCAAGTTGCTCACGAGCCTTATCAAGATTCGCTTCAGCCTGGCTCACCGCCGATGCTGCGGTTTCGTTCGCTTGTACAGCCGCGTCAAATTCGGCTTGTGGGGTAATGTTTTTCGCTAAAAGAATTGTTTGACGCTTCAAGTTCGACTCGGAGTTTACCAGTTGCGCTTTCACGTTTGAAAGAGTTGCTTCTTGCGATCGCACGGCAACTTCCAAAAGCTCCGGATCGAGTGCGGCAAGTCGCTGACCTGACTTGACCATATCACCGACGTTCACGTCGCGAGCAACGATTCTTCCGAGCACACGAAACCCCAAGTCGGTATGGTACCGCGGTTCAATGACTCCGGCATAACCATCCGCAGGGCCGCTTTGAGGTGCAGCCACCATCGACAACACAGGTCGTATCGCGTCCGAGTGGTGTCGTTCGGGCTTCTGACTATGCGACTCTGACTTGTGACAGCCATCTACAGCAAGAAGCAGAAATACTATTGGTATAAACTTCCAATATGCATTTTTCGATTCACTCACTCGCAGCCAATCCGAAGCTCGATAACCACTAATCATTCGACTTCTCCCATAATGGCAGTGACGCGTTGCCCGGGGCGAATAAGCTGGGCACCGTTCGTCACGACAACATCACCGGTTGAAAGCCCACCACCGATCAAGATTTTCCCAGAAATAAATCTCTCTACCATGACGACTCGCGAAGACGCAGTACTTGTAACGGGATCTATCACCCAAACCGCAGGCTCATCTCCCTGTCGCGACATCGCAGTCCAGGGAAGCTCAACCAAATCGCGAGACGGGAATCTCGCAACGCCGATCACTGGCGAGCCGAGCGACATTTGTGGAGGAGGCGAACTAATACCAACTTTAACGCGAACCGTTCCATTGGTTTCATCAATCGCTGGTGCAATCTCGCGAACAGAACCAAGTGTTTGAATAGAGGGATTTGAAACAAGTATAATCTCGATCTGTCCATCGACTGGCTTCTCCGCAACGTGAGTTTGAAACACATCAAAAACCGCTTCGCGCTCACCGTCATAAGCAAGCGTAAATACAGCCTGTGCAGCATTCACAACCTGACCCGCTTCGGCAAGTCGTGCGATGATGATCCCAGGCGCGTCGGCTCTGATTTCGGTATACGCCAACCGCCCTTCGGCGGTGAGTATGTTCGATTTTCCAATATCAACCGATCCCTGAGCTGTCAGGAATGCCGCTTGGGCGTCATCAAACTCTTGTTGAGATGCCGCCTGGGTCGTGACCAATCGTTCAATACGGCTTACGTTGGAGGAAGCCTGCTTCAGAGTTGCTTCAGCCGATCGCAAAGTTGCTTTAGCAGCTTCGATATCCGCCTTTTGTTCTTGCGTATCTAAAACAGCGAGCACATCTCCAGCAGCGACATGATCACCAACGTCAACATTCCTGGAAGCAATACGACCACCCAAACGAAACGCAAGATCGCTTTGATAACGAGCTCGAAACTCGCCAGTCAGTGACGCTCTTCGAATATGTGGCCCAACAGTCACCGTGGTAGCACGGACAGGCAAAGAGCGATCAACATCGAGAGCACTTTTTTCGCGACACCCAGTGCTCGTCAACAAAACTCCGCTCGTCAATAAAACTGCAAACGTCAGTATCCATTGGAGTGAATTTCGTTTGAATAAATATTTCATCTCGACTTCCAAAGAGAGCAAACCGCGAAAACGCAATTACTTCGCGAGTCAAGCTTAGCTTTTGCAAGCTTTCTGTTCAATCAGGGCAAGTCTGTTTGGATGCACCTGTGATGGACTGCGCAGTGATGAACGTCGCATGTGTACGCGAAGGGAGCGAAACTGGGCCTTGTGCCCACGTTTCGCAATAGGTTTGGTGTGCTCTAGAAACGCTGGGCATCCACGCGCGCACGAAAGCGGTCGAGGGCCTCGGGCCCGATAGACTGCAAACGTTTGGCGGGCTTCATCGCGAGCTAGCACGCCAAACCTTTGCAACGGAACGGGGCGAGCCCGATTCGTCGTTTGAGCGTGCGTCAGGCGAAACCGTTGCATGGGCACAATTTAAAGAGGGAGTTTGGACACATAGCAGATGTCTTACGACATCTGCTACGATTAGAAGTCCTCGCTTATCATCTAAGCGAGGCACTAGAATGAAAACCATGATAGGTTATTCTCAGCGATTTTTGCAGACAAAACAACGATAAGCGAAAGCGAATAAGTATCGATGCGAATTGGGATTTATGGTGGTTCCTTTGATCCGATCCATGTCGGGCATCTGATGATTGCAGAGACGGCCCGTGAGCAACTGCGGTTGGATCGAGTTTTATTTCTTCCTGCTGCCCAGTCGCCCCTCAAGCAAGGGTTTCGGCCGACAGATGCGAAGGCTCGTATTGACATGATCCGACTTGCGATCGGCGGGCATCCTCAATTCGATGTGGACGAGCGAGAGATCCACCGCGGCGGCATTAGCTACACGGTTGATACGCTCAAGGAGATTACCTCAGAGAAACGAAAACAAGGCGATGCACCGGAGTCATCCTCATCACAAGACGTCGAATGGTTTTTCTTGATTGGCGGCGACTCGCTTGCGGACTTCTCGCGATGGAAGTCACCCGATGAAATCCTTCGATTGGCTTCAATGGCAGTCGTTGCGCGAGGCGGTAGTCCTGAACTGGATTGGAGCGTTCTTGAACCCTACTGCGACATGAACGCAATCGCGAAAATCAAGAACAACCAGATTCATATGGCGCAAATGGAAATCAGTAGCCGAGATATTCGAAATCGGATCGCGTCCGGCAAAACAATTCGCTACCTAGTCCCGCCGGCAGTGAGTGCCTACATAGAATCGAAACAGCTCTATCGGTGAGCCCTCGATAGACGTCAACGGGACCGGTCAGGCATCGTGCGGCTGAAGCATTTTGTTCAGCGCAATTAAACTGACTCCGATTTCCGGACGCGTTTGCAGATAGGTTTCCCACCAAGTGATGGCTGTCTTGGCTATCGATTCATAGTCAGCATCATGACTAGATTCCGTGACATCGATCCTCCAAAGTTGTAATGCTTTCGCCGCGGTCGCTTCATCGCATCGGGACAACTCCATCACCTCGCCAGCGGCGAGAGTCGACATCATCATCGCGATGGCAAGCGATCGCGATTGCTGAAGTGACTTGGAGTCTGTGGCTTCAGCAAGTTTGTCTGCACTCATTTGACTTGCCAGCCAAGCAACACGCAGTACTTCGGGAATCTCTGGTGACGCGTTCGTGAGAATCGCCTCCAAAAGAAACATCTTCGACTTGGGAAACGCGATACCGTCACCACCGAGAATTGGCTGCACGAGAATGACCGTTGCTTCGCGCACGATCCAGTCCGGTCGCGTCAATCGCTTCATATGCGCCATCAGTCCCCGCCCAAAGCCCGTCCAACTCTCTTGGATTGGTCTCGCACGGAGCATCAGTTGCTCGTCAATTTTCGGATACATCCTCCGGTAGCTTGACTCCAGATCTCCGAGCAAATCTGCGTTACAATCGAGACTCGTATCCAGCTTGTGATGAGGAAGTCCCGAGCATGCTTGTTCAAGAAGTTCAAGCCAACAGAAATCGACGTCTGAAGCTGGGGCTGAATTGCGAAACTGCGAGTTGCGGGGCTGAGAACTGCTTTCCGCGTAAAAATTCGCGGTTAGAGCCGCCGCCGACTCGATGAAGAGCGTGCGACTTTCTAGATCATGCGTTGGAAGCAAAGCCAAAGGGTTACGGAGATTTTGCTGGGATGCGGCCGTGTTCGGTAGCTCTTGACTGATGGTCGTTGATGCTGAATTCGCCGCAGTTTTCCCCTCAGGGGCGACAGTCGATTTGATTATTTCGCGAGCAGCGTGAATCGCGCTGGCGAGGACACTGGTTTTCCAAGTTAGTGTTATCATACTGGACAACCGGTTTACGCCCCAACGCTTAATTCGTCAACGGGTTTCGTTGGACTGAGAAGACAATATGACTGAAAAACCTTCATTTAGGGATATCGCGAGTGATAAAGACGTCGGGTCTGACTAAGAAATATGATGACATGTATGCCATCCGGGATATCGATCTGGACTTGCAGGCGGGCGATTTGTTCGGGTTTATCGGCCCCAATGGTGCTGGAAAAACAACAACGATGCGAATCATCGCCACGCTTCTGGAGCCGACTGAGGGGGAAGCTTACGTATGTGGACATTCCATTTACACGCATGCCAAAGACATCCGTCGGCTTGTCGGTTACATGCCTGACTTCTTTGGTGTCTACGACGACATGACAGTGATTGAGTATCTCGAGTTCTTCGCAGCAGCATACAAAATCTCGGGCCCCAAGCGACGTCAACGTTGTGATGAAATGCTGGATGTTGTCGATCTGGATTTCAAACGCGATGCATATGCTAATACGCTTTCACGAGGCCAAACGCAGAGATTGGGCCTAGCGCGTGTACTGCTTCATGATCCGCAAGTACTCCTGCTGGATGAACCCTTAAGCGGTTTGGACCCACGTGCACGGATCGAAATGCGTAGCTTGATGCGTCGTCTGGGTGGTATGGGCAAGACCATCATCGTCAGCAGCCACATTCTTCCTGAGCTTGCCGACGTTTGCAATAAAGTCGGAATAATCGATTCAGGAGTGCTCAAAGAAAACGCGAACGTGATGGACGTCATTCACAAGGTCCGACCGCAATTGGTGATTCTCATCGAACCAGCCAACCCCGAAGACTTCGATCGCGTCTCCACGATGCTTGCAACTCAACCAGAGATCGAATCCGTTTCCTCGCTTAAGCCGAAACTGAAGGTAACACTCAAACCAGGACTCACTGACGCGTCGGAAATTGCAACTCGGCTAATTCAGTCGGGGATAGCAATTCGCCACTTTGCCGAAGAAGAAATCAACCTCGAATCCGCATTTATGGCCCTTACAAAAGGTGCAGGAGCGAAAATATAAGCTGCTTACGATTAATTCAAATTAATTCGGATTTGTATTGTTCTCAATACCCAAAGTCGTAAACAAGTAATTTCACGTAAAGCTAGCGTAAGCGAAGTCGCGCGAGTTTCGCTTTCTGAGGAGAACCGAATCGTTCAACTCAATTTTATCACTACAAACTGCCGAAGATATCATTGAGTAGGTTCCCAGGTGGGAGTAACTTCCGCTGGTGAAGGTCGTTCATAGTTTTATCGTCTTAGCGAAGTGGCCGTCAAAAATCAGCGATGGCTTTACACGTGTATCCAATTCGGCGAGTTCCATGATTTCGCTCTCTACAACCGCCCTCGTTGCCGGCCCGGCTGCACGCCTAGTAAGCCGAATGGCGAGCGGCATTGCCGATGTGGGGCGAGACTTCGTATCAGTCCTTGACGATTCGCCCGAAGAAGCGGATGTTGCTTTGAACGATGTTTCGGCTACGGGTGAAGATGCAGGTCGCGTTGCCGCCTCCAATTCGTCGCTTTCCACCGTTGCTAAGCCATCAGCACCCAACAAGCCAACCACTCTTGCGGACCTTCTCCAAGCGATTCAAAACCTGATCGCTAATCTGAGTGACGATTCCGAAGAGACCGTCACCATTGAATCGCTATCGGGTGACGAAGTTCAAGTCACTGGCGACGAACCGCTGGCCACTTCGATTAAGCAATGGACCAAACTGCACCCCGAATGGGCCCGTGATTGGAACACCCAAGCCGCAACAACCTCCGCATCATCAAAAGACCTTGCACCTAAAAAGCTCTCCGCAAGAATCTCAAGTACTTCAGTCACACTCGAACCGACTTAGCGTTGATAGTCTTGTCGCGAGACGCTCGAAACCTGCTTCGCCAAAATTCCAGTTGCCGTGACGTCGGGGAAGTGCAGGCAGAACGTCTGATTATCAGCAACTGAAAGCGAGCGATTTTTGACGCTAAATGACTTTAGCAATTAAAACTACCGGAATCTGAAAACTTCGATAGTTTTACTGGAGACTACTTCTGCGAATCTGCAGGAGGACTTGTAACTGCATCACTGGGGTTTGCAGCATTGGGGTTTGCAGCATTGGGGTTTGCAGCATTGGGGCTCACTTCTACCTTTGAACCATTGATCTTAGTTATGGCTGCGCGGCGTTGTGGCCAGAATCCTGGTGCATTCAAAGCAGACTTTAAAACAGTTGCCGCCTCCTCCCTTTTGTTGCGAGCGTCAAGCACTTGCGAAACGTAATAGGCCGTTTGCGGGGTGATGACGGTTGAGGCCGCAAGTTGCCCGAGCATTTTGTCGGCTACATCGATCGATCCAAGCTTGAATTCAATCCACGCGGCAGTTGCGACAATCGTTTCTACATTCGGAGCACGACCAAGATTACCATCGCTGATTTGTTTAGCACGAGCTCGTTTGCCCTCATCTAATTGCTCGACAAGGACTAACGCCAAATGATTGCCCGATTCAATGTCGTCAGCATTTTGCTGATGAAGATCCTTAAAAATCGCTTCGGCCTTGTTCCAATTCTCCAAGTAACGATGCGCTAAACCTAGAAGAACTTTTTCGTCTCGAACAGTCGTCCATTCGGGCTTCAACTTGTCTGAAATCTCGATTACCTCTTGAGGGCGATCTTGGAGAATAAGCCATTTGGAATACTCAACCCAGTTCACTGCTGTCGCTGTATCTGCCTTAAGGCCGTTGCGAAACCATTTCTCCGACTCGGCAATCGTTGCAACCGAGGCCCCTAAGGCGATAGCAATAGTGAGTTCTGGTTGAGGTAATTTAGCATCGAGCTTTCTCGCTGTGGTGAACTGTTTGAGTGCGGCTGGAGTATCACCTTGGATTAGCGACAGTCGTCCCAAAGCCCACTTGGGGTAGCCTGCGTTAGGCTGCAACTCCGACATTCGCTGAAAGATGGCTTTGGAGGTTGCCAAGTCCTGTCTGCTAGCAGCGACTTCCCCCTGAAGCCTCAACAAATCAAGATAAAGGAAATTCGCTCTGTCTTCTTCAGGTGTTTTTGGAGTCAACGAAACTGAACGACTGATGAGCGGTTCAACCATCTGCAACATCGCCCAAGCGTCAGTCCATCTACCAGAACGGAAAGCAACTTCGGCAAGGAACAGATAAGCTTCCGCGTCGTCTGGCTTCTTGACGATGTAGTTCTCAATTCGAGCAATTGCCGCTCCAAGCTGGTTACTGTCTACCATCCAGCGGGCTATAACCAGGTCCGCGGCAGGTAGATCTAGTACCGATAGCTTCGCCTTCTCGATCAATTTTTCGCATTCCTGCAACTTCTTGGAGTTGAATGCTTCACGTGCATTAAACAATGTCTGATTCTGGCCAGTCAACCTATTCAATCGTTCATTGATATCCGCGGAGGCCTGCCCCTTGGAATCGTTTGTAACGATTGAAACGTCTGCGAGGGTCGTGCGTCCGGTCGCAAGCACAAAGAAACCGGTGAGAAGTAAAAGTGTCTTCCATTGCATATTCAAAACCAACCTGCATTGCTGTAATCGATGTCGTGTTGTCAAACGGCGAGACTTTTGCAATTCGCAGCCCCACAGGAAGGAGTCCCTGAGGATTGCTGCGAAGTGGAAATTTATCGGACACTGACATCTAGTATAACCGGTTACGAGCAAATTGATGAAAAAGTCCTTAATCCTGCCCATTGATGTTTGGGCCAATCCTCCCAATACGCACTATTTTTAATGTTGAACGGGGAACTTCATCTGTTTTTGGTTGATCAAAATACCAGTGAGCAACTATATTGACTCAATGTTTTAGGGCTTATTCGGATCTATTAGAACTCTCGCAATCATAATCACGGTGTTGTTGATTCGGCCGCTTAGAAAATCCTTTTTATGAATATGATTTGGCTTTTATTTGCAGTCGGCACGCTCGCTCATGCAATGTTGGTTTTCGAGCATTTTCAGATCATGTGGAACACTGAACATTTTCAGTTTTTTCCGGTGGCATTGATCGCAGCTGGCAATTTGATTTATTTGCGTGGCAAAAAAATTGTCGACAGTGCATCATCGCCTATAAGCACCCACGCATCCGTCGCGTTAGCAGCAAGTTGTATTTTTTTGTTTTTCTCGTTAGCAATTCACAGCAGTTTTGTGGCGTGGCTAAGTTACTTGTTCTTCTGCATGGTCCTTGTTTATTGCAGTTTAGGTTGGGGGGGCGTGAAGCAATCCCTTCCGATTCTATTGTTCTTGCTTGTGATTCGCCCTCTGCCTCGATTCATGGAGCAGCCTCTTACGATCTTGCTTCAACAAGTTGCTAGTACGCTTGCAAGCTATATGTTGGATTCGGCGGATATCCTTCATTACAAGCAGGGTGTCGTGTTGGTTTTGGCGGAGCAAAGTTTTTTAGCTGAGGACGCGTGTAGCGGGATTCGTTCTCTATTTTCAAGTATCGTTGCGATTATCTTCGTTGGCATAGTTTATCGCTATCACTGGTTGCGTCACGCAGTGAATATTTTGCAAACAATCTTTTGGGTCATCGTCTTCAACGCCATTCGTATCGCGCTCGTCATTATTATCGAAGACAAAACGGAGTTTTCCATAGCGACAGGCTCTGCTCATGAGGTCGCTGGCATGGTGGCGTTCGTAATGATTTTTTGCATGGTGCTCAGTACGGATTCGTTGATCAACGCCATTTTTCCATTGCGTGCCGATGGAAGCGAATCCACGGAAGAGGATTCAATCATAACGAGTTCCGTTCAACAATTTAAAAAGGTAGTAAAGCAGCTATCGCTCATTCAATGGTTTGGTTCTCAAAGGAACGCGATCGCTTGGTCCATAGTATTTGGCCTCTTGGCATTTTTCGCCTTCCGACTGCAAGTCCGAGAGGCTGAAGGAAATGTTATTGCTGGTCCGATGCCCGCGCCGCTTCAGGAGTACCTACCAACTGAGTTAGGAGGTTGGCAAGTAGAGAAATTTGAACACATCATCCGCTCGGATGAAAACCTTCAGGGAGCTGAGTCCTACGTATGGCGAGTAAGAAAGGGATCGCGATCGGCACTGATATCTTTAGACGGTACTTTCACCGATTATCACGATCTGTGGCTTTGCTATAACGCGCTGGGGTGGAGTGCCAACAAGGAACGTTACTACACTCCTCCCGACGAACGCATCGCCGGACAACCCACAGAGACGAACGAGTTCTCAAGTTTGGAGTGTACAAAAAAGACCGGGGAGAAAGGCTACATCTTTTTTTCCGCCGTCGACCGGCACGGTGCTGATGTTTTTCCACCTGTAACCTTGGGGGACGGTGCAGTAGAATACGGGATTGATTTACTACTCAACTCGATCCAATTCGCTTTAATGATTCCGACAGCCACTCGAGAACGATTTGCGACATTCACACAACCCGTTTCAACTATCCAAGTGGTATACATGCCTTCGGCAGAAGCTAAGCAAGAAGATTTGGTTGAGCTGAAAAACCTTTTCTTCGCTGCTCGAGACATACTGCGTAAATCACCTCGCTTCCAAGGAGGGACTTAGCTCTTGTTCGAAACGATTATACGTTTTTTTGTATCGCTGTTCTCCGGCATTCGCACCACTGTTTCAAAGGTGTTTCGTTGGAACACATCTACTAGTTACGAAAATGCTGATGAATGGCAACTCGATAGTAACCAATTAAGTAGCGATTACGTGGATGAGATGCCACAGGGGCTATGGTCACGGATCGTTTCAACACCGCTTCGATTGTTCTGTCGAGATGATTCCTATCATGAAGAATCGGACGAAACGCCTGAAGCAATGTGGAAACGCATCCTTCTAGCACCGATTCGATTCTTTGTTAGCGAAGACGAAGATCATTTGGATGGGCCCAGTCAAGCTTTGTGGAAACGCATTCTTATAGCGCCGCTCCAGTTCCTCTATTTGGTACTGGTCACCATTCCTGTCGCGATCCTGCTATTTCCTTTCCATGGATTTTGGGAACTCGCGGAAGATCGTCGTCGACAAGCACTTTGGGGACTACCAGCTCTATTTGCGGGGATAGCTATCTGCGCTGTTTTGCTCAGCTCAATCAACAGTCAACATTGGTTTGAGACTCGTTACCAAACACGGATGATGGAAGCCATGGCGAACAAGGACTTCAAACTTGCGAGTTTGCTCGGTGGGCGTGTTATCGCCGAGTCTGCTCAGCCGTCACCTGCGCTGTTACTCAACCAAGCAATCGCCTTAGCAAGCGCTGGAGAAGTCAGTAGATCCCAAACAATCCTCAGCGACCTCGCCCCCAATGATCGCCCCGGCTACGGTCCCGCGCACAAGATCTGCGTGCAGTTGATCGAAAACAGTATCGGTCCTAATCCCGATTTGGAAATTCTAGATAAATTGAAATGGCATCTCGAATGCGCTGGGGATTCGAAAAGCTCCCAGCTTGGGAAATCGTGGGCCCGCTACTACATGTTGATTGGTCAACCAGATAGAGCCGCTGAGTATCTAGCGCTTTCAACGGATGCGGATCCGAAAATGTTGTTGCCTCTTGCCGAAATCTATGAGAAAGCAGGCAACCAAGCGGCAGTGGAAAGAACGTTAAGAAAAGCTGTTGACTCACTAGCTGAACGTTTGGCGGTCACGCCAACTGACAACCAAGTACGACTACTACTTGCATTAGCACTCGTTAAACAAAAGCGGATTGCTGAAGCCGAACTAGAAGTGATTAACGCCATGAAACTCAACCCCGACCAAGCGACAGTTCGAAGTGCCGCAAACTTTTATATCATGTTGTATGATCGGGTAAAACCAACCGCATCGAATGTAAAGGATCGATTAGACATACTTCGAAAGGGCTTGAATATCGATAAAAACTATGTTGATATTTACGACAGGCTAATTGTGTTCGTGTCTCAAAACACAGGCACAGAGGAGTCCGAGGAAGTCAAGCTAATGCTAAAAAAGTCGATTGTTGAAGGACAAGCTCTCGACATGGCACACTTTGCGTTAAGCAGTATACTGATTGCCGAGGGGAAACTAGAAGATGCGAGGCTGCATCTGGAGCAATCCTTTTCTCTGAACCCGAATATGCCCGCTGTTTGCAATAACCTGGCTTGGATCATGGCTAACCGGGAGCCGCCAAACTTAAAAGATGCCGAGCAACTTGCGGAGCGAGCCTTAGCAGCAATGCCAAACAACCCGACCTTTCACGATACTCTTGGCACGATTTGGATGAAGCAAGGCAGGTATCGCGAAGCCGCGACGCAACTCGAGAAAGCGATGCAGCAAAACCTCCCCAACACGGGCGTTCACTTGAAGCTAGCTGACATTTACCAAAAGCTTGGCGATGACCCACTTGCCAGCCTTCATCGCGAGAAAGCTGAGTCGCTGGTGAAGAAGACACGACAATGATCATCACGCGAGCATCGGAATAGAAGATGCTCGCGAGCTTCGATCGATTACTTGTCAATTCTTGGGTATTCGAGTTCACATATCTGATTGCGGACTCGTAGTATTAGTGCGTTTCCTGAATCTTTGCTTTGGAGTTTGTTGAGCTCCCGTTTTGCTTCTTCCAGTCTTCGTAGGCCGATAAGGCATCCAAAGAGTTGAAATCTAAGAACCGTTTTTGCTGGAGCGATTGATTTGGCTTATCGACTGAAATCAACCGCTCGGTCTTTGTTTCCTAACTTGGATTGATTATCGGCGGCTTGCGAAAAGGTTGTCGGACGCTCTTGCGGCTTCGTGGTCGACAATGTTTGATCGATGATTTGGGCTGCTCGGAGTAGAAAATCGTTCTTTGAAGGATCGATCACTGTTTTAGCAACCTGACTTCCTCGGTGCGAGATAGTTGCAAGCCCTTGCAAGTCCCGCAGAGACTTGCGTGTAAATTCAAAGCGACTCGTTCAAGGCAAAAAACGACTTGGCTGAGTCAGTCTTATTTTTAGAAGCAATGTTAGCTTGGATCTGGAGTTCGATTGAGTTCGATCGTATCGCCAGGAACCATTTTTTCGTTGACGGGATCCCAGGCCATCATTCGACTGCTCTTCCAGCTTTCGTTAGCCATATTCACTGCGACAACGCCCGCCATTCCGAGTTCGATTGGGCAGTTCAAGGGAACGCCGCTTCGCATGTGATCATGCAGATTCGTATGGTGAAGGTGTTGATCCTCACCGCCAGTCTTCTTGTGTTCGGCGAGTATCTTGCCGTCCTTGTCTTTGACTTCCCAACCGGTCTTGGTGAAGAACAGAGTCGCTCGGTATCCACGAATCAAGTGATCGATCCCAACACGATTACTCATCGTTCCAAGAACGTAAACAGTCATCCCGCGAGGATACTCGCAGATCATTTCGACGTTATCAGGGAGATCGCGTCCGTCTGGCCACTGCCAAATCCCGCCCATGCCGACAACGCGACGCGGGTAGAGCAAATCGCAAGCTTGCATGATTCGAGTAATTCGGTGAATGAACAAGTCTGTGCAAATTCCGCCCGAATAGTTTGAATAGCATCGCCATTCGAAATAGTGATTTGGATTCCAATCGATCTTCGGAGCACCTGCGAGCCATGCATCCCAATTTAAGTCGGCAGGCTTTGCTGTATGCTCGGCAACCTGTTCGGGGACTCGCCAAGGACCTTTCTTCGCATCGTATCGTCGCACATATTCAATTTGTGCGTGAACTACTTGCCCAAGAATACCTTCGCGAATGACTTTGCGAGCGGTGATAAACGAATCGTCGGAAAGCCCCTGAACACCGACTTGTAAAGCCATACCTGTCTCTTTTTGCTTCTTCATTACGGCTTGCGCTTGGGGGATTCGATGCGTTAGCGGCTTTTCACAGTAGACAGCTTTGCCTGCGTCCATTGCTTCCATCGTGATGAGGTGGTGCGAATGTTCTGGAGTGGCAACGGTGACGTAATCGACTTCCTTCATGTCGAGCAACTTGCGGTAGTCAGCGACGGCATGCGTTGCCTCGACGAGCGTCTTACCTTGCTCGGCTCGCGTCATCCAGCAATCAGCAACTCCGACTGCAAGTAGATTGTTTGGCTCCTTCAATTTCTTGATAACGTTCAAGTGAGCCGTACCAATTACGCCTGCCCCAACAATCGCAACACCGATTCGATCGTTTGCTCCGATGACTCGCCCGTAGCTCTTTGCAGAAAGAGCGTTTGCCGTTGCTACAGCCCCAGCAGAAGCAACTACCGATGTAAACGTTCTACGATCAAAAGATGATTTTTGGGTCGAGAGTTTTTCAGTTGGGAATTTTTCAACAGACACAATGACGTTTCCTCCAAGAATGCGAATATCAGTTCGTAAGTGAGTCTCTAAGACGCAGTCCGAGTATAAGCTGATTTCGCAGGAAAGTCTTTATTGTAAGGCTGTTTATTTCAAAGAGGACTCTTGTCAAAATTGAATCCAAAATTCATCCTCGAAGACCGTGTTGTTCCTCTGCAATTACCGAGCGTACACGTTTGCTGATGTGCGATTCTGTTGTAAAGCTCCGGCAGTAACAACATCGGGCAGCGATCTCTGTTCCGGGGCAACCGCTTCGATGACGCTTGGTTGGCTTTGGGGCGAGTAACGTCGACGAGTTGATCCGCGAATGCTCGTTTGGACTTTTGCAACGTGAATTTCCGGTAGGTTTCTTGGGCGAGTTCGTGCTTCATCGATGAAGGGGTTGCCTTGAGCCTCCGACTTGGGTGTCGTTGCTGGAGCCAACGGAGCTTTGACTGGTATGTCGTTTCCGGATTCGGTTTCGGTCGCGTTGCTATCTGCCGAGTTCATCTCGACAGGACTGGGCGGCACAACTGGCTCGCCATCGGAACTTTCAAGCGAATCGCTTGCTGGCTTTGAATCACTCGTAGCCATCTTTTGAGGCTCATCAACTGAAGATGAAGCAGCAGATGAGGCGGAAGCGGGTGAATGAGAATGGATATCAAGGCCTTCCGATTGGCATTGACAACCAAGAGAACCGCTGCATAAATCGCAAGTGGATTTTGGTCGGCAGCGCGGGCTTATCAGTTTGCCCATTCCGTGTTCGAATCGGTCCGTCATCTTGTCGAGTCCTGCTAGCAAGCCTTCGCCAATCCCGGGAAGACTGTAACGCCGAGCGGAGTAGGCCTGCTTTCCGCAGCCATCGCACCCCGTGGCATCGCTACTGGCAGCATCGCATTTGGCAGCACACGGCACATCGCAAGCGGGTGCTCCGCAGGAGGGTTCGACGACTTCACAACCGCACGTCGAGATTTGCTGAGCGAAACAGGTTGTTGAATTCGCCCCGAGGAAAACTGCGGTGGCAGCGATGGCCGAGGCGGAAACCCAAAATGCCCTGGAATCAATGCGAATGGATTTTAAGCGAGTGCTCATGGAAGTTCTCATTTTGTGGCGATCCTTTCGAGTTCGATATCCGACGTAAGTTTTTATCGAACCGCTATCCTGGGAATCCTCAGAGCTTTCGGATTATCAGGCACTACTTGCCCGACTCGGATTTCTTGTGTGAATTGCCTATTTTGAGACGCTTTCCGCATGGAATCATTCATCTGCATGACAAAGCCCCAAGCCGTAGTTACAATTTTGTCCGATCCTCTATGCTTACGAAAATCGCTTGAATAAGCGATCGTTTTCCCGACGCTCTCTTTTGATAAATAGAAAACATCTATGTCGAATGCTACTCGCTTGACCGATCCCTTCGGAGCCCGTGATACCCTTTCCTTGGCGTCGGGCGACGTCGGGATTTATCGATTGAGCCGCCTTGAAGACCAGGGGATTGCTGCGGTTTCGAAGCTTCCCTACTCGATTCGCGTTCTGCTGGAAGCCGTTCTACGCTCTTGCGATGGCTATGAAGTCACCCAAGAAGACGTAACCAACCTTGCCAAATGGAAGGCAGCCAAGCCAGACGAACTGGAAATCCCGTTCAAGCCAGCTCGTGTTGTTCTCCAAGACTTTACGGGCGTTCCGTGCGTGGTGGATTTGGCTGCGATGCGCGATGGGATGCGCGCTTTGGGTGGTGACCCGAAAAAGATCAACCCACTCATTCCCGTCGACCTTGTTATTGATCACTCGGTTCAAGTCGACTTCTTCGGACAAGCGGATTCGCTTGCTCGAAACGTCGACATCGAGTTCCAACGAAACAAAGAACGCTACGAATTTCTTCGTTGGGGACAACAAGCACTTGATAACTTCCGCGTGGTTCCTCCAAACACGGGCATTGTTCACCAAGTCAATCTTGAGTTCCTCGCGAATGTTGTTTTCAAAGGGAAGGATTTCAAAGGCGTTGTTGCCTATCCCGATTCTTTGGTCGGTACCGATAGCCACACAACCATGATCAATGGCCTTGGCGTTCTAGGTTGGGGTGTAGGAGGAATTGAAGCCGAAGCAAATATGCTCGGTCAACCGCTCTATATGTTGATGCCTGAAGTTGTTGGTTTCGATCTCAATGGCGTGCTGCCGCCGGGTTCAACAGCCACCGACATGGTGCTACGAGTCACTGAGATCCTTCGAAAAGAAGGGGTTGTGAATAAATTCGTCGAGTTCTATGGCTCGGGTGTTTCCGGTATGTCGCTCGCTGACCGTGCGACCATCGCGAACATGGCTCCCGAGTACGGCGCTACGATGGGCTTCTTCCCTGTCGACAACGAAACGCTTTACTACATGCGAAAAACCGGTCGCAGTGAAGAGACAGTTCAACTGGTCGACCGCTACATGAAAGAACAAGGGCTCTTCCGAACCGATGCTCCTTCTTCGATTGAATACACCAAGGTTTTGAAGCTGGACTTGTCGACGATCGAGCCTTCTCTTGCAGGACCCAAGCGACCTCAAGACCGAGTCCCGTTGAAGACCGTTAAGACCTCGTTTGCTCAAGCGTTGTCCGCGCCAATTGCAACGCGTGGATTCGGACTCACTGCCGAACAACTTCCTGCGACCGCCACCGTGCAAAACAATGGTCACACGACCGACATCGGTCACGGTGCAGTCGTTATTGCAGCGATCACCTCCTGCACAAACACAAGCAACCCATCGGTAATGCTTGGTGCAGGTTTATTGGCGCAGAAAGCCGTCGCTCGCGGATTGACAGTCAAATCTTTCGTGAAGACATCGCTCGCACCTGGATCACGCGTCGTCACCGATTACTTGACTAAAGCTGGCGTCTTGGAGCCGCTTGCCAAACTTGGTTTCCATGTCGTTGGCTATGGTTGCACAACGTGCATCGGTAACTCGGGGCCGCTTCCAGAAGAAGTTTCTTCAGCGATCACCGCGGGCAATCTCGTCGCCGCAGCAGTGCTCAGTGGTAATCGAAACTTCGAAGGCCGAGTGAATCCTCACACGCGAGCCAACTATCTCGCCAGTCCTGCTCTGTGCGTCGCCTACGCAATCGCAGGCACGATGGACATCGACTTCGAAAAGGAACCAATCGGGATTGATCCAGACGGGAAGCCCGTTTTCTTCAAGGAGATATGGCCAACACAAGAGGAAGTCCAAGCTGCCATCAACGCGGCGGTTCTTCCTGAGATGTTCATTACGCAATACAAAACAGCGTTCACCGATAATGAAGCTTGGAACAGCATTCCAATCACTCCTGGCGAGCTCTATCAATGGGACGACGCAAGCACCTACATCCAGCGACCGCCATTCTTGGAAGGCATCACCCTGGATGTCGGTTCTATTAAACCGATCACGGGCGCTCGAGTCTTGGCTGTACTGGGAGATTCGGTCACAACCGATCACATCTCGCCTGCTGGAGCGATCACCAAGGACGGTCCTGCAGGTCGTTTCTTGCAAGAGAAAAATGTTGGCGTACGTGACTTCAATAGCTACGGTGCGCGACGTGGTAATGATCGCGTGATGGTACGTGGAACTTTTGCTAACATCCGCATTCGCAATCAAATGACTCCAGGAATCGAAGGGGGTGTAACAAAGCTTCTACCCGAAGGCGAAGTCATGTCGATCTACGATGCAGCGATGAGCTACAAATCGAAGAAGACACCGCTTGTGATTCTTGCCGGTGCAGAGTACGGCACAGGAAGCAGCCGAGACTGGGCAGCGAAAGGAACTCTACTGCTTGGTATCAAGGTCGTAATCGCCGTATCTTATGAGCGAATCCACCGAAGCAACCTCGTAGGCATGGGTGTTCTGCCGCTTCAGTTTGCAGCGGGCGAAACAGCTCAGACCCTCGGGCTGACTGGTGAAGAGATTTTCGACTTCACGGCACTCGATGATTCGCTGAAGCCTCGCAGCACGATCGCAGTTGTCGCAACCGCGCCCGATGGAACAAAGAAAACTTTCCAAGCCATGGTACGCATCGATACACCTGTCGAAATCGACTACTATCGCAACGGTGGTATTCTTCCAACAGTCCTTCGTAAACTCGCAAGCGAAAGCTAGCAATCAATGCTGGCATTTCATCGAGTATGCAAGTCTCAACAGAGGCTTGTACTGCGGCTTGCGCTGCCTGGATAAAAAACTGATCCGACGTCGCTATGCCGATGGAACTCTCTTTTGCGAAATAGTAGCGTCACGGCGCAATCGCCCGGTACGTTTCCGTGCAAATCAACTTCTCAGCCCTGTGACTCGCATCGTGATGCTTTTAAAGTACGATTGGATGCAAACTAGTTCAATCGCAACAGCCATCGGCGAACAAATCAAGTGGATTTAAATTGATCGCAACGCAGCTTCATCGGTGATTCAAATACTCATCAAATGCATCAATAATATTCGATGATTTAAGATGAAATTGACTGACATGAAACATATGAAGAAAAATTAAATTTGGTTTCAAGAACTCGTATTGACGTAAACTCTACGTGCCATCTATGTTTGTCGACATCAGGCAACGAAACGCATGAACAAGATGTTCACGCGAATTGAAAACTGAGTTTGCAAGAACGAATCCAAGTTGATAAGGTATCGGAACACGACGAGTTTAAATCGATGATTACAAGACACGGATTGTCTGCGGTCATTAAAAGGTTTGAAATCGGCGACGCGGGTGGATGTTAGCACGGAAGTTCACACACCCGTTTTTTATGTCATGAGACATTAGCTAGTTCTGCTCACTTTTGTGACTCGGTAAATATAAAACATTGGTTGATTTTCTTTCAAGAAGATCAGCCCCAAACATCGCTCCCGGAACGTACCTCGTAGTCCTTCGCCCCCCTGGGACTCGTTCACTTCCGGGAGCTTTTTTTATTGCTGGCCTGTTGTAAAGGCTTGTCTTTCAAAGCCTGTTTATTTAGGTTCGTCGACTCACAAGGCAATGCCTGAGCCGACAGTGGGATCCTGATTCTTCAGGGAATTCCGATATAGCTTGGCATCGCGTCAACTGTTTGTTTGCATGCTAGCCTCTCTGGGGTATCATAGAATGATGTAGGGAGCCTGTCCTGAACACCTACCCACCGCCATCTCTGGCAACATGCAATCTCGTTCGAAAGAAATTTGATGAAAGCAACAACCTCACAAGTTTTTGCGTTGCTAATTGTTATCGCTTCTACGTCAAATGCAGCCGCTTCAGAAACTTCTGAAGTTTCATTCAACCGTGATGTGCGGCCTATCCTCTCCAACTACTGCTTTGGGTGCCATGGACCAGACAAACATGGTCGACAAGCGGACCTGCGACTAGATGATCGAGACGCGGCATTGGAGTCCGATGCCTTCTACCCGGGCCATGCTTCCAAGAGTGCGATGATCGAGCGCATTCTATCGACAGATCCGGATTCAGTGATGCCTCCACCGAAGGCTGGCAAAACATTGAAACCAGAGGAGATCGCGATACTGAAAAAATGGATCGATGAAGGAGCCGCCTATCAGTCGCACTGGGCATTTCTTCCTGTACCCAAACTCGTTCCCGTTCCAACACTCGTTCCTGATTCAAAAATTAAGATGGAGATCAAAAGCGACAGCGAAAGCTACTCGCATTGGATACGCTCTGACATAGATCGATTTGTCTATCAGCAATTGAAAAGCCTTCGCATCGAGCCCGCAGTCGAAGCGTCTCGTGAACGTTGGCTTCGACGAGTAAGCCTTGACCTTACTGGATTACCGCCGACGCTAACGGAGTTGGATCAATTTCTGAGCGATACTTCGTCGGATGCTTATGAGCGTGTCGTAGATCGTCTGCTCGGCAGTGACGCATACGGTGAACGCATGGCGAACATGTGGCTGGACGTTGCAAGATACGCTGATACGTTCGGTTACCAATCGGACGTTGATATGGACGTTTGGCCATGGCGTGATTGGGTGATTCGCGCGTTCAATCAAAATCTCCCTTACGATAAGTTTATTCTTTGGCAAACCGCCGGTGATCTGCTCCCCAGCTCTAGCCAAATCAACACTGAGCCGATGGCGCTAGCCACGGGTGACGCACCAAGCGACTCCCCATCAGATAGAACGAAACCCGAGGCTAGCGCCTACGGCTCAGGAACAACCTCAAGTTCATCGGCCCTTTCCGAGTCTTCCTCAGACCAAACCGCGTTGGATCAACAACTGGCGACTACCTTTAATCGGTTACATCGTCAAACCAACGAAGGTGGTAGTATCGAAGAAGAGTTCCGCCAAGTCTACATCGCCGATCGAACCGCGACCAACGCGACCGCTTTCCTGGGGATGACTTTTGAATGTGCTCGATGTCACGATCATAAATATGATCCGATTCTGCAAAAGGACTTTTATCAGCTTGCCGCTTACTTTGCGAATATCGACGAGCACGGGCTCTACTCTCACTTCACCAAGACATCACCCACACCAACCCTTTTGCTTTATGACGGTGATCAAAAACAACAGCATCAGGATAGCTTGTCGAATATCAAGAAATTACGAAGCGATCTGCAGCAGGCAACCGATGCAGCACGCAGTCGATTCGTAGCGTCAACTTCAGACTTAGCTTCAAACGCAATCACTCCACCGTCAACACCGGTCGCTGATTTAGATTTTCCACTGGATGGGGATATCGAAGGAGTCGTTGGGAAGGCCATGCAATTCAACGGTGACGATGCTTTTGTGTGCGAGAAAGCCCTTCAGTACGGTCGTAACTCCCCGGTATCGTTTTCACTGTGGATCAAGCCAGGACCGATTGAAGCGGGCGGAACGGTCGCACCGTATCAAACTGTATTGCATCAGTCAGTGGCCGCGGAAGACTCGGCTTTTCGTGGTCTACAATTGGTTTTGCGAAATGGACGCCCCGAGTTCTCGCTGATTCATTTTTGGCCAGGAAACGCAATCCGTGTCATGGCCTCGGAGGCACTCGCACCGGACTCGTGGACTCATCTGACAATCGCTTACGATGGAAGTAGTTTGGCATCGGGTGTAACGATGTACGTCAATGGTTCTGCCGTCAATCTTGATGTGGCTCGTGATCAACTGACTCGCGATATTCTTCATCGCTCTGATTGGCATGACTCCAGTCCGAACGCTGCACCGCTGGCTCTAGGAGCTCGTTTTCGCGATGTTGGCTTTCGCAATGGTTGCCTAGATCAACTACAAGTATTTCATCGAAGGCTATCGTCATGGGAAGCCGCACTAGTCGCCAGTAATAACTCCGAGTTCAATGTGACTGACGAGATGAAACTAGATCACTTCATCACAAACGTGAATCCCGAAACGGTCGCTGCAAGCAAAGCTCTCCTTGAAGCCTATCAACAAGAAAACGAAATCGCATCCAAAGTTCGTCAAATTATGACGATGAAGAATGCAATCGTTCCTCGTTCGACGCATTTGCTTTTGCGAGGAGCGTATGAATCGCCTGGCGATTTGGTCCAAGCAGATACCCCTTCGTTTCTTCCCAAGCTCAAGCACACGCCCGACCAGAATCCTGATGCCGCACAAGACAGACTCGATCTGGCAAGGTGGATGATCGACGATCAAAATCCATTAGTAAGCAGGGTAACGGTCAATCGATTTTGGCACCTCTTCTTCGGTCGTGGACTTGTGGCAAGCCTGGATGATTTCGGTAACCAAGGTCAACCGCCAACACATCCGGAATTGCTTGATTGGCTCGCGCGGCGGTTTATGGATCAAGAATGGGATACGAAGCAACTTTGTCGCGAAATTGTCCTCTCGTCGGTCTATCGACAGTCGTCAGTCCCACGCGATTTGAGTCTTCTCGAAAGCGACCCAGACAATAAACAACTTGCCCGCGGTCCACGCCATCGCTTATCGGCTGAGCAAGTTCGCGATAGCGTTTTACTTGCGAGCAATTTGTTGGTTCGCACGATTGGTGGACCAAGTGTCATGCCGTATCAACCTGCTGGATTATGGGAAGAAGCTGGGACGAATAAAAAGTACAATCAAGCCAAAGGTGACGGACTCTATCGACGAAGCCTCTACACGTTTTGGCGTAGAACAGCTCCTCCTCCGAGCATGCTAACCTTCGATGCAACTAGCCGCGAAACTTGTACAGCTAAACGCGAGCTTACCTCTACGCCCCTGCAAGCGCTCATCCTTTTAAATGATCCCCAGTATATCGAAGCAGCAAGATTCCTTGCTCAAAACCTTATCGCAAGCCATCCAGCAGATCGTGATCAGCGATGGCGCGAGTCGTTCCGAAGACTCACAAGTCGACTCCCAAGCGATCAAGAGTTAGAAGTTCTTCGCAAACTGTATGATGAACAACTTGTTTACTTTGCAGCAAACTCGGATGCCGCAAAGTCATTCGTCGAAGTTGGCGAGAAACCAGTCCCCGAATCGATCGATTTGCAGGATCTAGCCGCAACCAGTGTCGTTGTAGAAGCGATCATTTCTTTCGACGAAACCATTACCAAGCGATAGGCATCATGAACAACATCACAAACGACAGTTCAACCTCGATGCGACAACCAACCACCGATCGGCGACATTGGCTCTTTCAAAGCGGAATGGGTTTTGGCGGTATTGCTTTAGCCGATTTGCTATCTCGAAATATGGTTTCATGCAACTTCGTTTCGCAGTCGCATGCGAACGAATCGCAATTTGTTAGCCAAGCGGGTGTCCCATCGCGCGGCGCACTGAATCCAACGCATCATAAGCCCACTGCAAAGCGAGTGATCTATTTGTTTCAGAGCGGTGGTCCTTCGCAACTTGAAACATGGGACTACAAGCCACTACTCAACGAGCAGCAGGGAAAGCCTCTTCCGGACTCAGTTCGAAATGGCCAACGATTAACAGGCATGTCTGGTAACCAAGCGATACTACCGCTCGCTGGTTCGATCTTCCCTTTTGCTCAGCATGGCGAGTGTGGAGCTTGGGTAAGCGATCGACTGCCGTACACCGCGAAACATGTAGACAAGCTTTCGATCATTCGATCCATGTACACCGAAGCGATCAACCATGATCCTGCAATCACTTTTTTTCAAACCGGAAACCAAGTCTCTGGTCGTCCGAGTATCGGGTCTTGGCTCAATTATGGACTTGGTAGCGACAACGAAAATCTTCCTTCGTTTGTGGTTCTAATCACGAAAGACAAAAAAGACCAACCGCTTTATGCTCGACTTTGGGGAGCTGGCTTTTTACCCGCACGATATCAAGGTGTTCAATTTCGATCGGGTAAAGAGCCCGTGCTTTATTTGAATAATCCGCCAGGAATCGACGTCGCCAGTCGGCGTCAAATGCTCAGCCGTCTTCAGCAATTGCACGAGATCGAGCAATCCGAAAATCATGATGTCGAACTCCAAAGCCGAATCTCGCAATACGAAATGGCCTTCCGAATGCAAGCGAGCGTCCCCGAGGTAACTGACCTGTCGCAAGAGACCGAAGCAACCTTGGAAATGTACGGCCCTGATGTTAAAACCCCAGGCACCTTCGCTTCCAACTGCTTGCTTGCGAGGCGACTAGCCGAAAAGGGAGTTAAGTTTGTGCAGTTGTATCATCAAGGGTGGGATCATCATGGTGGCATACCAGGTGGCATGAAGACTCAGTGCAAAGAAACCGATCAACCTTCGGCTGCACTGTTGCAAGATTTAGAGCAGCGAGGTTTACTCGAAGATACGCTAGTTGTTTGGGGTGGCGAATTCGGTCGCACGAATTACTCGCAAGGTAAACTGACTGCAACAAACTACGGTCGCGACCACCATCCGCGATGTTTTACAATGTGGATGGCTGGAGGCGGTGTCCGAGGCGGAACGATCCTCGGTGAAACTTGTCCTTACGGTTACAACATTGTTGATCGTCCCGTTCACGTTCGAGATTTTCACGCAACTCTTCTTCATCTTATGGGAATCGACCACGAACGATTCGCAGCGAAGTTCCAAGGACTCGATGCAAAACTAACAGGCGTGGAACCAGCTCATGTTGTAAAAGAAATGTTGAGCTAAGTAAGACCTTTCCCAGAGAATGCAAAGTTTTGCATTAATTCATACTCGTACTCAATGAAATGGTGCTCGTTGGCGATGTTTCGCGCGCGAGTACGAGTACCGCCTTCGGCTAAGTACGAGCTACTTGGTTTTGATTGGCTTTTCAAGATAACAAAAATCCAAAATCGCAACTTCAAAACTAATGCCTACGGCTTAGGACAACCGAAGTGCAGTGAGCATCACTGTTGGATCGTCTTTGATACGTTTAAGTTGTTGGACTTGGAGTGGTACACGCAAGTCTCGGGAGAGACTTGCCTACGTAGACTCTGTTTGCATGTTTAGGCTTTTGAAGTGCACGCTTTTGCGATGACACATACGGTGCAAGAACCACCTTCACCGCAGCCTCCTTTTTCCTCTGTACCACAACCTGGGCCGCAACCGTGTTCCAAAAGCTTTGCGAACTGGCTTGCTTGAACATCGCGTTGGAAAATTTCGGCAAGCTCTTGAAGGTGCAACGTTACCGCATCTTCGGGCACACCAACGAAGTGAAAGTAAAGAGTTTTTCCGTCCATCATCGGCTCGACATCCAGCAAGCAATCGCCCGTTTGTTGAACATCCAGCAACCGCTGACAACTGGCCGCCGCAGATGAAGCGGAGGTCAGTAAGTGCTTCAGCAATAATTGATCCTCAGGAGTTTGCTTCCGAAGGATTTTGCCATCCACTTCATCGCTGGAAACGCTGAGATGGGGTGCGGGATCGGATGTATGGGAGACTTGCGTACCAGCGAAGTGGTCCGCACTTACCGCCGACAAAATCGTTGCCGGTTCGACGCCACGTCGGGTTCGAACGAGCACTTGCTCACCGCGCACCCTGATTTTTTGTTGGATATCTCGGAATCGACCGATTTGTCCGTGCTTTCCAACACGGCAATAGAAGACGTACGATCCGTCGGGATTAACAGCGGAATTGACAGCGGAATACATGGACGAATCGTCGGAAGCTGAAATAGTAGTCGTTGAACTCATAGTTATAAAACGTATTCTGGATTGCCGTTCAAAAGCCAAGCAATTTGGTGTAAATTAGGGCCCGGTCCAACTATCTTAACAGGGAATCTCGATGAGCATTATAAGCGCCGCTAACGATATCAGTACTATCTCCGAAAGCAATCACTGGAATAATTTGGCCTCCAGGGTAATCGATGGTTACCAGATCTCGTTCGACGAAGCCCTAGAAATACTTGCAAGCGACGATAATCAACTGATGTCGCTGGTCTCTGCAGCGTATCGAATTCGCTTCGAGTATTTTTCAAAGACCGTCCAGCTTTACTTTTTGATGAATGCAAAAAGTGGACTGTGCCCGGAGGATTGCAATTACTGTAGCCAGTCAAAGATCTCCTCAGCTCCGATCCCCAAATATAACATTCTTAATCGCGAAAAGCTGATGGATGGAGCTCGCGTTGCAGCCGAACGCAAATCGAAAACCTACTGCATGGTCATCAGCGGTCGCGCTCCCAACGAACGCGAGATGAAGGCTGTCGAGACGATCGTGCCGGAGATCAAAGAGAAGTACGGCCTCAATATTTGCGCTTGCTTAGGTCTGCTAACTCCCGACCAAGCTAAACGCCTCAAGGACGCGGGTGTTGATAAAGTCAATCACAACCTCAATACCAGTCCCGAACACTACGAGAAGATTTGCTCGACTCACACTTTCCAAGATCGTGTCGACACCCTGAAGAATGTACGCGCTGCCGGTATGGAACTGTGCAGTGGCGGCATTATCGGCATGGGAGAAAAACATGAAGACATCGTCAAGATGGCGATGGAGCTGCGTGAGTTGTCGGTCGAGTCGATCCCGCTGAACTTCTTGCACGCGATTGATGGAACGCCGCTTGAGCAAAAAGAGTACTTGAATCCCCGCGATTGCATTCGAGCATTGGCCTTGATGCGATTCGTGAACCCAACAAGCGAACTTCGAATTGCAGGCGGTCGCGAGCGGCACTTACGATCGCTTCAACCACTCGGCTTAATGATCGCCAACAGTATTTTCGTTGGCGATTATCTTACAACCGAAGGCCAAGCCCCTTCGGAAGACTACAATATGATCTCCGACCTCGGCTTTGAAATCACCGGCCAGCCAGAATTCCTTCCTACGGCCTCCTAACAGCGGTTTGGTAACGTCAGATTCAAGGATTGATTCGCTAACGATCCGCCCGCAAATCCGGAATTTGAGTGCGTGCGGGATGTCCTTGGTATAATCCCAGAATGCAAACAAGACATCGCTATTCGAGTGCGACATTTATGCTGAAACTTCTTTGCACACTATCGATTGCCATCCTGTTTTGCTTCAAGGTCTCTGCGGCGTCGCATTCACAAGAGGTACACAAGAATCAAATTCGCCCAAATTGGACGGAGGGAAACAACACCTTTTGGTATCGCAATGACCTGCGAGGCAATCGATCCGAATACATTTTTGTCGATGCAGAGAAAGGGACGAGGTCGCCTGCTTTTGATCACGCTCGATTAGCAGAATCATTACGATCTGTCGGCGTTGCGGACGCCTCCGCGGAAAGCCTTCCAATTCAACGCCTTCGATTCGACAATCAGCGATTCTCGTTCGTTGCTTACGGCAGCCGATGGGAATGCGATTCCGAAACCTACGAGCTGCTACAACAGTCCTCGCAAGAGTCGCCAATCGAAGGTATCGCCCCGGCTGAAACGATTGAGAACCACCACGATGCACCCGAGTTGTCTGGTGAAGAGACTGTGATCCGCTTGAAAAACACGCGCGATGAAGCCATTCAATGGTTCTGGATTCAGGATGGCAAACGACGAAGCTATGGGCGTATGGATGCAGGAAGAAGTCGCGATCAACACACCTTTGCTGGCCATATTTGGGAAGCTGCAACTCTAGACGAAAAAACACTCGCCTACTTTGTTGCGGGCGAAGGTGAATCGGTTGCGTTGGTAGATGCGGCTCTTAAGAAGTCGACTAAGAAAGTTCAATCACGAAAGTCACGACGCCCGACACACCCTGGCGAACTGTCTCCCGATGGTAAGTGGAAGTATGCCGTTCGCGATGGAAACATCCGTCTCATCGACCTTGATGACAAGGCAAAGGAGATCTGCGTCACGAGCGATGGAACCGTGGACGAGCCCTACGGTTCACTGGAATGGTCGCCCGATTCAAAATCACTCGTCGTCTTTAAAATCAAGCCAGGTGAAAACACTCAGGTGCACCTGATCGAATCGTCTCCCAGCGATGATCGATTAGCAAAGTTGACCTCTCGAGCGTATCCACTACCGGGCGATCGATTTACTTCTTATCAACCAACTCTCATCTCAACTGAGACACGCAAACAAGTAAAAATCGATGTCGATCTGATCGACTTTGGTCAACCTGGAGTTCGTTGGAGTAAGGACAGCAAAAGCTTTACCTATGAAAAGGTAGATCGAGGTCATCAACGATTTCGTCTCGTCGAAGTAGACGCTCGAACGGGCGTCTCTCGTAACATTATTGACGAGCAATCCGAAACGTTTATCTGGACTGCTCACAATTCACAAAAAGATTTACCGATCGTTTCGTGGCTCGATAAATCTGATGAGCTCATTTATCTCTCTGAGCAAAATGGATGGCGACATCTCTATCTTGTTCAGGCAAAAACCGGTCAACAAACGTCTATTACTTCCGGAAGTTGGATCGTTCGTAGTATTGATCGTATTGATGAATCGAACCGTCAGATTTGGTTTCAAGCAAGTGGTATCTATCCTGATCAAGACCCATACTTATTGCATTTCTGCCGAATCAATTTTGATGGAACGGGGCTGACTTTTTTAACGGCAGGTAACGGAACGCACTCAATTACTTATTCACCGGATCGACACTTTTATATCGATGCGTTCTCAAGAGTGGATTTAGCTCCCGTTCATGAACTTCGCCGCGAAGTAGATGGTCAACTAATGTGTCAACTCGAGACCGCGGACATCAGCGAATTGAAAGAATCAGGGTGGACCGCGCCTGAAGTTTTTTCAACCAAGGGCCGCGACGACAAGACTGATATATGGGGAATCATTTGCCGTCCCAAGGATTTTGATCCGACCAAGCGCTATCCGATTATCGAGGACATCTACGCAGGACCGCACGATGCGCATGTTCCAAAACGCTTCCGCTCGTCACGTTGGTATTCTGAATTGACGGATCGCGGATTTGTCGTTGTCAAAATCGACGGTATGGGCACAGCTCAACGCTCCAAAGCATTTCATGATGTGTGCTGGAAGAATCTCAAAGACGCGGGATTCCCCGATCGAATCCGATGGATTCAAGACGCGGCGAAAAAGTACCCAGCTTTAGACTCGACTCGAGTTGGAATCTATGGAACATCGGCTGGGGGACAGAATGCAGCAGGCGCTCTTCTATACCATGGCGATTTCTATAAAGCCGCTGTTGCTTCCTGCGGCTGTCATGACAACCGTATGGACAAAGCCTCGTGGAATGAGCAGTGGATGGGCTATCCGGTTTTGAAACACTATTCCGAATGCTCGAACATTGACAACGCTTATCTGCTTCAAGGTCATTTGATGTTGATAGTTGGTGAACTCGATTCGAATGTGCCTCCTGAGTCGACGCTGCGATTGGTCGACGCACTTGTAAAAGCCGACAAAGATTTTGAAATGCTCGTCATTCCAGGCATGGGACACAGCGACGGCGGCAAGTACGGCCAACGTAGACGATTAGAGTTTTTCCAGAAGCACTTGATGCAAGTGGACTGAGGCTAAGCCACAGTGTTGATACAAGTAAACTCGCTTAATAAATAAGAAGCAGCTAAACAATTCTTATGCGGTGTGCTTGAGCTGCTGGGATTCGGATTGGCGGCGAAGTCTTGCCGGTGGATCGCGCCATCGGTTATGCACCCACCAGTACTGCTCGGGAGTTTCTCGGATGCCTTGTTCGAGTCGATCATTGTACCACTGCGTGAGGGATTGGACGCTTTCGAGATACGGTGCAGGCTTCAATGGATCAGCGATTCCTGTGACGACAACTTCGAAGTGGAAGGCATTGCGCGTGCGACGATTGAAACAAACCAACATCGGGGCCTGATTGCTAAGCGTGAAAACCGCTAACGCTTTATGGCACGAAGCGGGTGAGCCCAAGAAGTTGACCCAGCAGCCCTTCGTTCCCGCGTCTTGGTCGGCAAGCAAACTAAGCGTGCCTCCCGATTCCAACAAGGCTTGAATCAAATGAGCTGAGCCATCTTTTGCGATAAAGTGCTGCCCACCCATCGATCGGAATCGCATCACAAAGTCATGCAGATAGCGATTGTCCAGCGGCCTTGCGATCGTTGTCGATGGGAATCCAAACAGCCCCGTCAAATAGCCAGCGAGTTCAAAATTGCCAAAGTGCCCTGTAACGAAAATTTTTGGACGGACGTCGAAGATGAACTTCAAAATCATACGACGATCTTCAATGTGGTAATAATCATACCAATTCGTTCGATGAATCTTCCGCGGTGCATGAGCAATCTCGCAAACCATCAACAGTAGGTGATGCCACATTGCGAGTGCGACCGCATTCGAGCGTCGTTGCTTCCAACTCGGAAAGACTCTTGCCAAGTTCTGATGAATTAGCCGCTGACGCGATCCAGCAACGCGATCAAGAACGTTTGCTAGCATTTTGGACCAGCGATCGCAACGCTCTGGAGTTGTTGCTTGGATCGTCGCGACAATCATTCGAACGAGCAAATAGGCTGAGTAATCAACTGCGTGAGTCAGCCGTTCTTTAAGCCACAGAGGCAACATCCTTGTTTGGACCTGGATACACTTTCCTTCGAGGTTCACAAATCTTACATGACGGCAGTATATCAACTCGACGCAGGTAAAACCATCGCTTAACCTATTGGCAAATCGTACTTCATGGAAGATAGATTCCTAAGGTTGCACGGCATGGCCCCCAAAAAAAGCAATGCAAAAAGCAATGCAAAAAACACAAAAGAAAGCACACAAAACGCGGCAACCAAATCGGGATGGCTGCCAGGCATTTTTGGAAGCTTGCAGGGCAGCACCACATCACGAACATCTGCCGATGCATCGAAACGAGCTACCACAGGTACCGCTGACAAAGCGAACCCGCGAGTCTCTTCTATAAAATCAACTCAGAAATCCACTCCGAAAAGCACGCAGAAGAACAAGCCAAAGATCGCTCCCAGCATCGCCATCATGAAGGATCGGCTAGAGGAAATTCTTCGGCATCAGCAAATCGCCCCCGAGGTCTACAGTGCTCGCAGTCGACTGATCCAAACGACCGTGCTGCAACATTCGCGAGCCATGGCGGATGAGAATTTTTCTGCGACCAGCGTTGCCGATTTGCGATTGATGTCCGAACTCTACGATTCGATCTACTTTGATTCCTCCTGTATCGCTCTGGCCAAGCATTACGGTATGGCGTTTCGATGGAGCAGTCGGATGACGCGGGCTGGCGGAAAAACGACACGCACCGTTCGCCGCGCGACCATCCGAAGAGCAGCCGAGATTCACTACGAGATCACGCTCTCCTCGTCACTATTGTTTCAGACCTTTCAAGAAGATTCGCGTCCGATCAAGGTCTGTGGCAGACCTTGCCATCACAGATTGGAAGCCATGCAGCGGATCGTTGAACACGAAGCAATCCACTTGGCAGAGATGTTGGTCTGGATCGATAGTGATTGCGCTGCAGGACGCTTCCAAGCAATCGCTAATCGTCTCTTCGGGCATACCGAGCACCGACACGAACTCGTAACGCAACGTGAACGAGCAGCCAAGCTATTCGATATTCGTGTCGGCAGCCGAGTCTACTTTATGCACGAAGGACATCCCGTCCAAGGTGTTGTCAATCGCATCACCCGTCGCGCGACCGTCTTGGTCGAATCCCCTCAGGGTGAAATGTATAGCAACCACAAACGCTACTTGAAGTACTACATCCCAATAACAGCTTTAAAATTAGTGGCTCGTAACTAGTTGAGGGTGTCCGGAAATTGGGATACAAAAAAAGCAGGTCCAAACCGTAGATATGGGTTGTTCACGATCCACCACTACAGGAGAACCTGCAAATGTTTTGTACCACGGAAGGTGCGTGCCTTGAAAGATTGATTGCAATTGCAAAACCCATTTTATTAAAGTCCGAGCGCAAACATCCAATAGTTGGACCAGGACGGAAGCCCGAGATTCCAGACTGGGTACTCGCACTGCTGATTCTGTCTGCGACTTTGAAGAAAAAGAAAACCAAAAGTGCGCAGTTTCGATGGATTTCCAGTAACAGAAGACATTTCGAACGTCATTTAGATGGTCATCGTTTACCAAGTCGCTCAACATATTTTGATCGCTTCAAGAAAGCTCACTCGATAATGGATGAATCAATCCTTTTGATGGGACAAAAAGCGGTTCATTCCGGATGGGCAGATGCCTCAATCACTGCAATAGACAAAAGCCTGATGGTTGCGAAGGGACCGAAATGGTGGAAAGGTGATCGATTGAAGAACCGTATTCCAAAAAAGTTGCGGGGTGTCGATCAAGACAGCCAATGGGGATTCAGTAGCCATCATGGTTGGGTTCAGGGCTATTCGTTTGAGGTCGTCGTATCTTGCGGCAAAAACGGGGTTGTTTTTCCATTGGTGGCTTCAGCCGATGTTGCAAGCATGAGCGAACACCGCAGCTTTGGTCAAAAGATACGCAGGATCCCTCAATGCACGCGTTATGTACTGGCAGATGCGGGATATGACAACAACGAATTCGCAGACCAAATTGAACTGAAAGGTGAAAGGAAAACCGGAAAGTGGTTTCTCTGTCCACAAAATAGTCGCGGACAGAAAGGGAAGTTAGTTGCTCCCAAAGGTGAATTTGAATCAAAACGCAAATATGCTACTCGATTGCGACGAGCACAAAGAAGGATGGCCTTCAAAAGCAAACTCTCGCAAAAGCATTTTCGACCTAGGTCTCAATGCATTGAGCCGTTCAACGAATGGTTTAAATCAGCGTTTGAATTGAACGAACGAGTGTGGCACCGAGGGATTGAAAACAATCGCACGCAGGTTCTTTCGTGTATTTTTGCGTACCAAGTATTAGTTAGCTTGAACTGCAAACAAAAAAAGCCAAGCGGACAAATCAAACCGATTCTCGATGCACTTTGAATTCCCGGACACCCTCAACTAGTTGCTATTGACTTCAAACGCTTGTGCGTTATCAAATAGTTGTGCGCTTGGTTCGTTGACTTTTAAAAGCAATACGCCGGATAGATTAGAGGTCCAGGCGTGCTTTTTTCCGATTGCGAAAGGAGTCAAGCGTGCTGTTGTGCTCGATTCATTTTCTGGTGCATCGATTGGTACGACGATAGCGATCAACTTTCCTAACGGGAATCCTTGGTGATACTGAAGCGAGATTCCTTGAGGTTCGCTTTCCCACGGATTCGGTGATGCTTCGCGAATGACAACGCTTCCGCTAGCCGTGATCGAAACACGATCTCCTTGGTTGAGCCGAATCCCAGTGCTCTGCCATCCGCGCTCGGATTCAATGGTTACATGATTGGGAATAGAAGTCGGCTTTAGTACATTAAGATCAATCTCAGGCAGCGAATGCTTGGGGGAGAATCCGTAGTCCAAGTCATTGACGAATGCGGTCCACTCGGCCTGAATACTTGGCCATTGCTTTTGAAGCCGATCTTTGAAATCCTGAGTCAACTTGTGTTCCGATCCGACATGACTTCGCAGGTTTGGTAAAAAATTCTCATACAAGGCATTTCGGTAACGGGAGTTCTTGGAAAAGAAGATCATCGCAGCCCAGCTCCATGCATACGGTTCGTCCGTTCGGTGCGCTGTGTCGCTGTATTGAAGGATTCGATCCAGCGAGGGAGCGGTATCTGAGGCCATTGCATCTCGAATCATTTTGAATCTTCCCCACAGTGGAGCACTTTCGCGGTCTGTCGGAATCCAATTCATACGCAGCGAGCCGCTTTGTTCTGACCATTGGTGAGTCGCCATCATTTCGCACATTCCTTCGCTGAACCATGGCGGACCATTTCCACCCAAGAATCGCCAGAGGAACCAATGCGTACCTTCATGGAGCAGAAGGTGTCGGCGATAATACGCCGAGGGTTGCTCGAGCATAAAAAGCCGGTCTTGAAGTTGATAGCCTTCGCGAAAGGTGGGAACTTCGGGTGTGATGTATTGGAGGTCTGTAAATCTTTTTCGATCGACGATCAGACAAGCGGTGGCTTGCCCGTCGATCCATTGGCTGCGCGGAACTTGAAATTCCTTGCCCCATTGTGCCATGGCTTGATCAAACATTTTGCACAAGTCCGTTATCTCGGGGGTAACCGGAAGATCGGTCACCAGTTTGAGATGCTGCGAGGTGATTTGAGAGAGTCCGTTATCCAATCGCTCGACAATCGCCACCGGAGCTTGTGCGGCTACAAAAGATTGCGGACCTGCTGCAACGCCCCAGAGCAGCGACAGGTACGCCAGCGCGGTTGAAAAAAATGCCGAAGCATCTTGAATTCGCATGGTTTTGCTTTGATAGATTACGGTTTTTTCAGCGCAAACGGGGAACTCGACTTCGCGCCTGATTGCTGGCAGATAACATGATTGATCTTACACGAAATGCCGACCAGTATCTAAGTGGCATACGGATCCGAAATTTTGTTTTCATTGGTTCACAATCCTTTTTGTGAGCCTCACTGACGAATGCTTTGATTTATGTCTTCATCGCCTGTTCCCTCTTGGATTGCAAAACGTACGCATCGCTTTGACTCGAGTGGGATTCGTAAAGTTTTCGATCTGGCCAGTTCGCTTAAAAACCCAGTGAACCTTTCGATCGGTCAGCCCGATTTTGATGTCCCGGATCCAATTAAAGAGGCGTGTATCCAGGCGATTCAAAACGGCAAGAATGCTTATTCACCGACGCAAGGAATCGCGCCTCTTCTCAAGTCGCTTCAAACATCGATCGACAAACAGTACGGCCATTCGGATCGCCAAGTATTCATCTCGTCGGGAACCAGTGGTGGCTTGGTGCTCACGATGCTCTCACTCATTGATCCGGGTGACGAGGTGATTTTGTTTGACCCTTACTTCGTGATGTATCCACCGTTAGTGGAGTTGGTCGGTGGTGTTCCGGTGTTGATTGATACGTATCCAGACTTTCGAATCGATGTAGAGAAGGTGCGTGCCGCGATTACTTCGAAGACCAAGCTCGTCCTGTTCAACTCCCCAGCCAACCCGACGGGTGTGATGGCAAGTCCTGAGGAGATGAAGGCCTTAGCAGAACTATGCCGTGAAAAGGGAGTCGCGTTACTCTCGGACGAACTCTACAGCCTCTTTACGTTCGATGGACCGATGCGTTCACCTGCCGAGTTCAATGACCAAACGTTAGTCATCGATGGATTTTCCAAGACACACGCCATGACCGGTTGGCGAGTCGGATATGTTCACGGTCCGGCTGCGATCATCCAAACGATGTTGAAGGTCCAGCAGTTCTCGTTCGTATGTGCACCGCAACCTGCTCAATGGGGAGCGATTGCCGCGATGGACTACGACATGTCGCAGCACCGCCGCGATTACACTGCCAAGCGTGACAAGATCGTAGACGGATTGAAGGACTATTACGAGTTCACGAAACCGGGTGGCGCTTTTTATCTTTTTGCAAAAGCTCCATGGGGAACGGCGACTGAGTTTGTTCATTATGCGATCCAGAATGAGTTGTTGATCATTCCTGGAAATATCTTTTCAAAACGCGACACGCACTTTCGAATTTCCTTCGCCGCCAGCGAAGAAACGCTCGACCGCGGCATTGAGATACTTCGAAGAATCGCAACGCGTCCAAGTTAAATGCATCCAAATTGAAATTTGAATCTGAATTCTAGTCTTGACCCACCAAACCTGGGGATCCAGAATTGAGCCAGCCTGAGTCAGTCTCGGATTTTAATTGAATCACCGTTTACCAGATGGCCCCGAGGCTACTGCCTACGGGTTCATAAAAAATGACACACTAATCGGTTAGGGCATAGGAGTGCTTTTGACCTTCCAGTTACGATTTCTTTCGTAATTTATGGCTTCATTCGTGTCACCGAAACGCTAAAGCATCTAAGTTTTAGAGATCCAAAGCGGATTGCGTTGCGGCAATGTTCGTTTTTCTTTTCGCAGGTTGCGATTAACTCGCCGTTGCATCGCTAGCAAATTCATCTGCTGATTTCCGATGTCACTCTGCGACGACTCGCAAAAAAGTTCCGGTTACAGCGATTAAGCCCATCAAGACACCTGTAGAGCTATACTTGCAGAAACTTTCCTCAAGAAATTCATCTTGTTTACGCCCTCGCTACAAGTTTCCCGATGATATGCTTGACAGTCCATAAAAAGATTCCAGGGGTCTGATCAACTTTTGGTGTTCGTTGGACTCGTGACCGGCTGTGGCGGTTGGTCTTACAAGTTTTACTACAAAGCGAAAACACTCGATTGCGTCGGCGATTGCCTTCCAAGAGAGTTGATTGCGAGTAGGCAGTTCACCTTGCATCGGATGACAGTGCAATGCTTCGAATGTTCGAGGCCAGAAAGAGATAGTTTCAACTCGCAAATGCGCGATAGGAGCTATTTAGTTAACGCTCCATAGTTACCTCTCTCTGATTTCGCACCTACTTCGAACCTCAATCTGTTGGGAGTTTTTTAACATGACAAGAATTAACACAAACGTAACTTCGTTGACCGCTCAAACTCGTCTTCAACGAACGAACAATGACCTTCAAACTTCGCTCACACGTCTGAGCACCGGTCTACGCATCAATAGCGGGAAGGACGATCCTGCAGGTTTGATCGCTAGTGAGTCGCTTCGAAGCGATATCACCAGCATCAACAAAGCATTAACGAATACACAGCGAGCTGGCCAAATCATTTCGACCGCTGACTCGGCGCTCGGCCAGGTAAGTAGCCTTCTAAATGATATTCGAGGACTGGTTACGGAAGCGGCGAACAGTGGCGGTTTGAGTGAAAGTGAAATCGCTGCTAATCAACTGCAAGTTGATAGCTCGCTCGAAGCCATTAATCGAATTTCGCAAACAACCACCTTCCAAGGTCGTCGTCTACTCGATGGTTCGCTCGACTTCCAAACAAACGTCGGTGGAGTATCGACGGTTAAAGATTTGCGAGTCGACTCGGCGAATCTTGGGGCTACGGGAGCGGTTGGTGTCAATGTAAATATTAGCGCTGCGGCTACACAGGCCAGCATCACTGTTGGGCCTGATGCCTTCACTGCATCAGCAGCTGCATCCACGGAATTGCGTTTTGGTTCAGAAGCTGTGCTCACCGGTTTCGCCAACAGCTCAACGGCAGAAGTGAAACTCTCCGCAAACAGTAACAGCGCTGCGTTCGATGGATTTAGCATAACGTTTACTGCGGATGCTACTGCGGTCGGTTCGGAAGTCGCAACCTACAACGCTTCGAACAAAACCATCAACGTACGCATAAACAGTGCTGCAGCAACGACTGCGGCGAACGTTAGCGGCGCAATTAACACTTTGATTGCTGGTACTTCTGCGTTGCAGGGTTTCACCTCTACCTTTACCGCCGGAGTCATCGACGGACAAGAAGCGAATGATGTTGCGGTAACTGACATCACGTCGGCGGATTCTCTCACCATCACCGCTGATATTGCGGGCCCCGATTTTAACGGCGTTTCGGTCAAGGTTGCGACGAGTGCTGACGTTGCTGCCGGAAGTCCGACGGCCACTTACGATCGTGAGAAAAAAGAGATTTTGATCACTGTCAACAACACGAATGCGACGACTCTGGCAAACATCAATACTGCCGTAAACAATCTGACCGATTTTAACTCGGTAGCCTCTGGAGCCGGTAATGGAGATCTCAACGTTCGTCCGAGCACCGTCGACGTCACAGCAACCTCCACGACCGGAGTTTCCGGTGGTGGCGCATTGAAGGATGACCTGGTTGTTGAAATTGGCGGAAAAGATGGTTCGCAAGCCTTCACATTCAAAAGTGGAGCTACGATCGATCAGCTTGCTGCAGCCATCAGCCTCTTGAAAGATTCGACTGGGGTATCCGCAAGCAGCCTTGGAACAACATTAACCTTGAAGTCAACCGCTTACGGCAAAGACGGAAAGGTCAGTGCAGACGTGATCAGCGAAGGTCTCAACGGTCGGTTCAAGAGCAAGTTGAGCTCAACGCGGGCAACAGGCACGGACATCGCTGCAACTATTAACGGTATCAACGTTAACGCCAACGGGAATTCCTTGTCGATTAACACAAGCTCGCTCGCTCTTTCCTTAACTGTTGAGGCAGGAAGCTCACAGAGCTTCAAGTTTGACATCACCGGTGGTGGTGCTCTGTTCCAACTTGGATCGGCTGTAACTAGCAACCAACAGGCTCGCCTCGGCCTAGGCAGCATCAATACTGCCCGTTTAGGCGGAGACGCAGGTCGATTGTTCGAACTCGGAAGCGGTAACTCGAAATCCCTCAAGAACGACCCGTCGGGTGCAGCCAAGGTTGTCGACCTAGCACTTGAAAAAGTGACCAGCCTACGCGGTCGGTTGGGTGCATTCCAAAGATCGGCTCTGGAAAGCAATAGCGTATCCTTGAACGATACTTTGGGGAACTTGACCGAAGCACAAAGCACGATTCGTGATGCTGACTTCGCGAAGGAATCTGCTAACCTGACTCGTGCACAGATTCTGGTCCAATCCGGTACTAGTGTGCTCGGTATCGCTAATCAGAGCTCGCAGTCAGTTCTGTCGCTTCTACGATAACTGTTTCAAGCTTAGAGAATTAACAAATCGTGACCACAGTAATCGTGGTCGCGAATCCGGAACTTCGCTAGTCATGCTTCAAACAGATTATCAAAGTTCAACTCTCGATGGTTGTTATTGCTCCTGCTTGCCATGGGGGCTTTGACTTCTCTGTCGATACTCAACAGTGGTTGAGCGGTGCATCACTGCAAAAGAACTGAATATAACGATCATTAAAGGCTTCCCGTTGATTCTCGAATCGGCAGGAAGCCTTTTTTCGTTGGAGAATTAGTTGTGCTCGAAAAATCACTAAGAAGAATATCTCTAGGCAGACTTGCAACAGCACCAGAAGAGAATCGGACCATTCGTTCCCGTTCGCGAAGGCTGTTCGTGAAGCTGATCGGGACTACTCAGGTGCTCTAAGAAAGTCGATCGAACCACTGCACATTCTTCCATGCCTCCTGGGTGCCCGATGTAAGCGAGAACAGTCAAGATACCATCGGGCTTCAACCAATCGAATGCTTCTCGAATAGCCTTGGTCGTCGATTCGGGTTTGGTTTTAATCGCTTGATCTCCGCCTGGTAAATAGCCCAAATTCATCATGACTGCGTCAACTTTTTGGTAGTGCTCGACCGAAAGAATTGCTGCCCAATTATCGTGTGAGGCTTGAATCAAAACGACCGATTTATCAACACCTGCGTCAACAATGCGTTGTCGCGTGGCCGAAATTGAGGCAGACTGAATGTCGATTGCATAAACGATCCCTGTCGGACCAACGGACTGAGCCAGAAACAAAGTGTCGTGTCCGTTACCGGCTGTTGCATCGACCGCGATCATACGTGAACCGAGTCTTGCACGAACTAAATCCTGCGCTAACTGTGTTAGTCTCATACTTACTTCTTTCGCTTCCGATTCCATGCAAGTTCAATATCAATCGGTTGATGCAACAGCATGGCGTTGATCAACATCTCTGCACACCAAGGAGCAAGCAAAACTCCCTTGGCTCCAAGCCCATTAAGAATCCACAAATTCGAGTAATTCGGATGATTGCCAAGCAAAGGTTTATGGTCAAAGCCCGCAGGTCGAATTGCCGCGCGGTGATCAATGACTTCGAACGGAAGTTTTATAAACGATCTTAGTTTGTCCGAAAGAATGGATAGACTCTCTTCGTTAGGGACTCCATTCAATGGTGCCCAACGATAAGTCGATCCGACATGATAAAGACTTTCGTCATAACTGCCATCGATCATCACCGGTGCAATCCAACAACCCGCATGGAGCACGCGATCAAGTTTCAAATCAGGAATCCGAACGGTAAGAATATCACCCTGTGCTGGTACAAGTTCAATCGGTTGAAACATCGGGTTTTGCAATGCCGAATGCCCTTCGCAAACGACAATCTGTTTACATTGAATATCTACGGATTTCAATGTGACGACGTCTCTTTCAATTGCGATATCAGTCGATGTATTAATGGAAGCAGCGCAAATACGATTTGTCGAATCAAAATGATCACGTGAGGCTTTCAAGAAATCTGCTGTCAACAATCTCGCTGCCTGTGGCATGACGAATCCGCCATAGTTTGCTTGGACCGCTGAACGCCATTTTGATTGTTCAACTTCAGTTTCAAAGCGGGCCTTTGAGCCAATCAAAGAATTAGAATAACTGCCTGACATATCGGATTGATATCGATTGTCAAAGCGTTCACGTTCCTCTTTAGAAACGAACAAGCGGATCGCAGATTCGACTTTCCAAAATCGACTTTGAGTAACTTGTTCGCAATTCATATAGAATTGCGATGCCAATGGAAAAGCCTTCTCCCAAGCCCAGCTTTCAACATGTCGCGCACCGGTAATCGGAGTGACCAAACCAGCCGCAATCTGGGACGAACTGCCAAAGCCTCCTTCGTCGATCAAAACAAATTCGCGACCTCGATTCGCAAGGTGCCACGCGATTGCAGTACCCGCAAGTCCTTGCCCTATAACAGCTGTTTCAACATATCTCATGACGAGCTAATTTACTCGAAGCCAACTCGGACCGGTATGGTTTGTAAAAACCACTGTCCACTGAAGTGCAATCCATGGCGCCTGGAACTCTCGCTGGTATCGTTTCTTACTCAAGTCTGCCGTAGAGCGTAGCAACCGAGCCTAAGTTTACTTTTGATGGGATCTGGTCATAATGTAGTCAAGCGTTCTGACTTTTGGATCGTTTTCGTCCGAAACGATTGGTCGACTTGCTCCCACCTGACTTGCTCCCACCTGACTTGCTTCTCTTTTTTTCAATATTATGCGGATATCGCTCATAAAATCTGTGTTTCTTTTCGGACTTGCAATTGTCGCTTTCTCACAATTCGCTCAGGTCAATTTGTCCGAGGATTTTGTACCGCGACGGCAAGCCAAAGTGCCTGGACCTGCATTATCCCCAGAGGAAGCACTCAAAAAGTTTACGGTCCCAGATGGTTTTCGTGTCGAACTGGTTGCAGCCGAGCCAGACATCATGAATCCGGTCGCAATGGCTTTTGATGACCGTGGTCGAATTTATGTGACGGAAAGCTTCGAGTATCCGCGTCGCGAATCTGGACCGGGACGTGATCGAATCAAGATTTTAGAAGACACCGATAACGATGGTCGCATAGATAAGGTGACCGTATTCGCAGAGGGTTTGAATATTCCTTCGGGGATTGCTGTTGGGCATGGTGGCGTTTGGGTTGTGAACGCACCGGACCTCTTGTTTATTGAAGATACTAACAGCGACGATGTTTCTGATAAGCAATCCGTCATCGTTACCGGTTTTGGACGAGACGATGTTCATGAGGTACCCAGCGGCTTAACCTGGGGACCTGATGGGTGTTTGTATGGACTCAACGGAGTCTTTAATCCATCACGAATTATCCAAGACGGCAAGGTCTGGGACTTCACATGTGCTATGTGGCGAGTCGATCCAAAGACACGTAAGTTTGATCTGTTCTGCGAAGGCACCAGTAACCCTTGGGGGATCGCTTTCGATAGTGAAGGAAGCGCGTTTGTTAGCGCATGCGTGATTGACCATCTTTGGCATTTGAGCGAAACCGGATACTACCATCGTCAAGGTGGGCCTTACCCGAATCACACTTGGAAAGCCGAATCGATTGTAAAGCATAAGCACCAGATGGCTGCTTATTGTGGGATCGAGTATGTCGACTCACCTGTTTATCCAAGCTCATTTAATGACAAATTGTACTTGGGCAACATTCACGGTACGTGCATCAATTCCGACCGTGTCGAGCGAAGAGGTGCGACTTACGAAGGGTTTCCCGAGCCTGACTTTATGACTGCGGACGATGTTTGGTTTATGCCTGTTTGCGAAAAGATGGGGCCCGATGGATGTTTGTATGTGTTGGATTGGTACGATCGATACCACTGTTATCAAGATGCAAACGCGGACCCCAAAGGTGTTGACCGTGGGCTCGGAAGACTCTATCGCGTGACATATGGCGACAAACCGAAACCGCCCATCGTTGACATATCGAAGCTGTCCAACGATTTGCTTTTGCAAGAGCTTCGATCGCCAAACATCTATCATCGGCAACGAGCTCAGCTTGAGATTGCTGAAAGGAACGTTGCAACGACAGATAAATCGTTTGCTGAAAAGCTTGCCTCAATGTCAATGGACATGTCGATACCCAGTAAGTTTCGTATGCACGCTGCGTGGTCGCTCTCTGGCAGCGGACCCGTTGCAGAGTCGACTCTCATTAGTTGGTTAACTAGTAAAGACCCACTCCTTCGCGCTTGGGGAGTTCGAACGATCGGTCGGATGCAACAAACTCTTGCAGTGCTCCCCGAAAATAAAGTTAATGACCAAACGACCAACGCAGCGATTGCGTTAGCATCTGATTCTGATCCGCGTGTTCGTATCGAAGTCGCAATCGCAGCAGCGAAGATCGATCCATCACGCGTCACTTCAACCTTGATCAGCATTCTCGACCATAGTGTCGAGGATGCAATTCTTTCGAGAGTTGTTTGGCAAAATTGGTATCCGCGTTTACGAGAGGATCAATCGCAAGTCCTGACTGCATTCGAGCGTACTAGTGTCGCTAAGGATGCGTTGTTGCTTTCTCTAGCACCTCGCATTGCAGGTGTCTGGCTGTCATCGGTAAAGCCGACCATAGAATCAGCAGAGGACCAAAAGTCGATAAAGGCTGTCCTTCGATTAGCTGCGTTAGTCCGCGAAAATTCGCCCGATGAAGCAGCAGCAACCATCGAATCCATTATCGCCAAAGCACAAAACAACGAACTTCGCGGAGACTTCTTTTCAACTATCATCAACAACTGGTTTCAAGGAAAAAATTTCAGCGACGACAGCCAAATGAAAGTTGCCACGGGGTTCCGTACTTCGATTGCTGGAGCAGCACAAGATTCTTCCAAATGGGGACGAAGCATCCAGCAACTGAAAATGGCGATCGGTGATTCGGAAGCGATCGCTCGAGCCGAAGCGATCATTCTCGATCCGACGAAACCGGCTGAAATGCGTAAGTCTCTTTTGAAGACGGTCGCTCAAAAGTCACCTGATACGGTTTCGAAAAGCCTGTTACTTTTGCTAAATCAGCTCGAGAAAAAGAATGCCGTTGACATAAGTTTACGCGACACCATCTTAGACCTTGGGATTTCCAAAGCGAGTGATCAAGACACCGTTCTGCTGATCGAAAGGTTGCCCAAGCTAGATCCTGGCATTCAAGCAACCATCGCCGAGCGGATGAGCCAACGCGGGGCGACCGCACTGCCGCTGTTGAACGAAATTATTGCAGGGCGATTTCGAAAGGAACTCGTAGGGCCCAACCAGGTGCGCTCGCTTGCCGGGAATACCCTGCCGGCGGTTACCGACGCCGTCAGGAAAATCTGGGGAACCGTCAATACCAAAGGCTCTGGACAACGCCAAAAGGTGGTTCGCGAGTACGGTAACTTCTTGAAGTGGGACGCAAGGGGTGATGCGAAAAAAGGGTTAGTTGTGTACGATCGAATTTGTGGGCAATGTCACGTCATGCACGGTCGCGGCTACGAAGTCGGACCGAATATCACTTCCAACGGTCGGGGATCATTTGAGCAGTTGGTCGTGAGCGTGTTTGACCCAAGCTTGGTGATCGGCGAAGCCTACAAAAGCATGACCGTTTTAACGACCGATGGGTTGGTACTGACGGGGCTTTTAATGGAAAAAACTGATCAACGGGTGGTATTGAAGCTCCAAGGGAACAAGCTGGAAACGATATCGATCGAAGATATCGACGAAATAAAACAGAACGAAAAATCATTGATGCCTGAGGGAATCGAAGAGCAGATGACACGACAGGAAATGGCGGACCTGTTTGCGTTACTCTCGCTGGAAGGACCGCATGATGCGGCTCAGAACACGACCATTTCAGGTACACCGGATGCACTTCATAAGAATAAATAGCTACACATGCCGACATTGGTAATAGGGATTGACGAAGCGGGTTACGGACCCAACTTAGGGCCTCTCGTGATTGCCGCGACGGCTTGGTGGTTGGATTCCTCAAAAGCTCCCCCGGACAGAGCGAACCCTGAAACTCCGTACGCGGAAGTCTTGCACGAATGCTTGCTGCCGGAGTTTCTCGCAAGGCCCTTTCGGTCGCTCAGGCCTCATATCCCACTTGGTGACTCCAAGGTCATCCACCAAGGTTACGACGGCGTCGTCTCGGTTGAGATCGGAGTCCGCTATTGGCTTCGCTTCTGTAATCAACATCAGATGAAGTTCGATGAATTGATTCACAAGATTGCGCCGTCGAGTGCATCTCGTTTGAACGCAATACCCTGGTATGACGCGGAATTGATTTCCCCAGAATCACCTAGTGCGGTTACGTCCGCAGAAAAGCTACGCGAGTTCTGGAATTGCGACTCCTTTATCGCCGAGTGTGATCAGAAGATTGAATCGATGGGAATTCAATTTCTTGGGCTTGCGACGGACATCATCGACGAACCCGAATTCAATTTGCGAACTGAAGTTCATGACAACAAATCAACACTGCTCAGCATTGCATCAATCGGGCTAGCGAATGAACTTTTGGAGCGGATACTGCCAAAGGTGATGGCGTCCTTACCAAAGGACGACAGAACTTTTGAGATTCAATTTTATTGCGACAAACACGGCGGGCGAAATCGATACCAAAGTGTTCTGGAAGATGTTCTGAAAAATCATTCTTTCACTGCCATTCAGGAGGGTACGGATCGATCGGACTACTTGGCAATGTATCGGTCGCCGTTGATTGACACCGATGGCTTGCAAGAAATTCCGATGCACTGGAGTTTCCTCGCAAAGGGGGACCGATTAGTACCGATCGGATTGTCCTCCATGGCAGCCAAATGGTTTCGCGAAGATTTGATGGCGCGATTGAATCGTTTCTGGCAGTCGCATCTTCCCCGGCTCGCTGCGACCGCTGGTTATCCTGTAGATGCGAAACGTTTTGCCACAGCGATCCAAGCGACCGCAGATGAATTGAAATTGGACCGAAACAGTTGGTGGCGGTTTCGATAGGATTAGTCTTTGGAATGCTGGAGCTTGCTACAGCTTTCGGGAGAGCGATGCGGATCATTTGTACGACGCTCGGTTTACCCAGATGATTTGACTAGAGAAACCTCAGATAAGTCTTAAAGCTGCGACAAGTCGTAGTAGTCCAAAGTTGCTATAATGCATGTACACTAACTTTGCCAAAGGAATCCCTCCATGCTCAAGTTCCTCCCTGTTTTTTTGCTCGTCATCGTGACTTCCGTGAATCCGATTGCCGCACAAGAGACACCGCCGGCTGTTGCAGCAGACGATCCAGTACTGAAAGTTTTTGAGCCACGTCAATTCAGTGACTCCAGCGGCGTGGTTTTGAATTACCGTTTAATGAAGCCCATCGACTTTGATTCCGAGAAGCGATACCCGTTAGTCGTCTTCCTTCACGGAGCGGGCGAGCGCGGGAGCGATAACACCTCGCAATTGAAGCACGGTGCAAAAGAGTTTGCCAAGGAAGAAAATCGCAAAAAGTATCCGGCCTACGTGTTGGCTCCACAATGTCCGAAAGGCATGAAGTGGGTCGAGGTAGATTGGTCACAACCAACGAGCAAGATGCCCGAAACGCCAAGTCAATCGATGGGATTGCTTAAAAATCTTGTCGATACAATGTGTGCGAATTCCAATGTCGATGCTTCTCGCGTTTATATTACCGGCCTTTCGATGGGTGGTTACGGAACGTGGGATGCAATTTCGCGTTATGAAAACGTCTTTGCGGCGGCTGCCCCGATTTGTGGTGGTGGTGATCCGAAGTTTGTGAGTCGATTTGCGAAGCTCCCCCTATGGTGTTTCCATGGCTCGGATGATCCGGCTGTTCCCGTTGGACGATCCCGAGAAATGATCGACGCCTTAAAGGCTTTCGGTGCATCGCCGCGTTATACTGAGTATGAAGGCGTCAAGCATGACAGTTGGACTGAAACTTATAAGAACCCCGAATTTTTCAGTTGGCTTTTTGATCAAAAGATGGCGGACGCTGATTACTCGGCAAATCCGCAAGAAGACTTAAAGTAGTATCCCCTCTCGTTAGCAAGGATTAATTGATGACAGCAGCATTCCAACCTTCTCGAAGAACGTTTGTGAAAACAGTTTCGGCAGGACTTGCAACAGGCGTAGCAACCGGCGGTTTTTATTCGTCGGAAAATGCACGAGGCGATCAAAAGAAGAGCCTGGGCGTTGCGCTAGTCGGACTAGGCAGTCTGAGCACCAAGCAAATTGCCCCTGCACTTCAAAAGACCGGTAACTGCCACTTGGCTGCGATAGTTACTGGTACGCCAGAGAAAGAACAAGCTTGGGCTTCGAAGTACAACATTGATCGCGCTCACACCTATAACTACGAATCCTTCGACAAGATTGCTGGAGACGACGCTATCGATATTGTTTACGTTGTGCTTCCAAACAGCATGCACGAGGAATACACAGTTCGTGCAGCAAAGGCTGGCAAGCATGTCTTCTGTGAAAAGCCGATGGCAAACTCGGTCGCCGAATGTCAACGCATGATAGACGCGTGCAAGGCCGCAGACCGACAGCTAGGAATTGGATATCGTTGTCAATTCGATCCGCATCATCAAAAATGCATCGAGATGGCAAGAAGCAAAGAATTGGGAACTATGCGTCTGATCGATGCTGGCTTTGGATTTCAGATCGGTGATCCCAAGCAGTGGCGGCTTGATAAACAACTTGCTGGTGGCGGTGCATTGATGGACGTTGGAATTTACGCTTTGCAAGCTTGCCGCTACTTGACCGGTGAAGAGCCTATCTCGATTACGGCTCAAGAGACGAAGACTGATGCCACGAAATTTGCTCAAGTCGACGAGTCGATTACTTGGACAATGAAGTTCCCCTCGGGGGTGATGGCTCAGTGCGCCACAAGTTACAATTTTAGCGGTATGAATCGATTCAGAGCCTACGCTGATAATGGTTTCATGCAACTCGATCCGGCCTACAGCTACACAGGTACTCAAGGCGAAAGCTCGAAGGGCCCGATCAAGTTTGATCAAGTCGATGCGTTCCAACTGGAGCTACAAGATTTCGCAAACTGTGTGTTAGAAAACAAGAAGTCACGAGTTTCCGGCGAAGAAGGGTTGAAGGATCTTAAGGTAATCGAAGCGATTTATGAATCGATTCGTGACGGAAAGACGATCGTCACGTCGTGAGCAAGTGGGTTAAAAGTTCGTTGCTGATATTGGTGTTTGCTTCCTTCGCTGGTTGCACACCCGAAGTGCTGACGGACAATTCGCTGACTGCAGTAAGAAACGATTTGGGTGCCGCCGATGGTCGACGCTTGTGCGTTTCGACAACCGGCATGATCGGCAACTTGGTCGAAACGGTTGGTGGTGAGGATGTTCACAGCGTCACGTTGATGGGTGCGGGTGTTGATCCGCATCTTTTCAAACCGACGCGTGATGATGTGGTCCTTGTGCGACAAGCAAACGCGTTGTTCTACAACGGCCTTCATCTCGAAGGCCGCATGGGAGCTGTCTTCAACCATCTTCCGCCTTCTCAGCTCAAGCTCGTAATCGGTGAATGGGTTTGGGAGCAGCATGGTCGATCAGATGGAGATTCACTCCACGCGGAAGACCCTCACATTTGGATGGACGTTAGTTTGTGGGCAGAAGCACCGCTGGAGATTGCGAGAACGCTCGCAATCTTGCAACCGGAAAACAAAACAGTATTGTTAGGTCGCGGCGAGAAGCTGCGCAAACAACTCCTAGCACTCGATGAGTACGGACAAAAGCTTATCAAAACGATCCCAGAGAATCAGCGAGTGTTGATAACTTCCCACGATGCATTCCAATATTTCGGCAAGAGATACAACATCGAAGTTCGAGGTGTTCAAGGCATGTCGACGGAATCGGAAGCTGGGCTCGCAACGATTTCTGAACTAGTCAACATGATTGTCGATCGTGAGATTCCAACCATCTTTGTCGAGTCGAGTGTTTCTAGTAACACCATGCGAGCGTTAGTCGAAGGCTGTGCGGCTCGTGGCAAGCAAATCCAGTTGGGCGGGCCGCTCTACGCCGATGCGTTGGGCCCATCGGGGACTTACGAAGGAACCTACATCGGCATGATGGACCACAATTTTCGAGTCATCACGGCAGGGCTAGGAGGGACCGTGACGGATAAACGCTTCGCACCGTGATGTGTTGTGCAGAGATGTGTGATGCGGAGGCTACGAGCACAATGTTCGTCGTCAGTCAAAGACTCCCTGCCGCAACAAGTATGTTTCAAGGAATCGCAGAACCTTGTTGATTCCCCACTAACATTCTTGTGCAAAACGGTGCTTTACCTGCAGCCGTTTAAAATAGTTTGAATTGGCCGTCACAAAAAAATTGACGCGTCCGATTTTTCGCGTGAATATCGATTAGTTTTCCAAGAATTGGAACGTTGATCCGAATAGTCTTATGTTAAAGCCACTGCTGAAAAGCCAAATCATGAAATTCATTTCTTGGATTCGAAAAAGTAGACTGCCGCGACGGTTGCTGCTCCTTCTCTGCGGGGCCGTGACTTTGTTAGTGTTTGTCGGTGCAATCACACCGACGCCGCAGCTTCGTCCCGTCGCGCCCGAAGCTCTTCTGGGACGTGTCGAATCGATTGAAGAAGTTGCACAAGCGGTAGACGCCGCGCAAGACCAATCGATCGGTGACCTGGGCCTCGAGAAAGCCTTGCCTGCTTCGTGGGAAGCAATCTGCCGACGGCTTTCGTTGGCGCTGGTCGGTAACGGGTTGTCGCTCGAGGAGTACCGAACACTGGAGCAAGTTCCGGCTGAAAATCGGATATCTTGGTGGACCGATTACCTCCTGGCGGACTCTCGTTCTAGCAACTATCTGTCCGAGAGACTTGCGAGAGCGTTTGTTGGGACTCACGATGGGCAGTTTCTGCTCTACCGACGTCGACGGTTCCGACTGTGGCTGGCCGAGCAGCTTCAAAGCAACGTTCGTTATGACCAAATTGTTCGGAGCATGATCACCTCGGAGGGCTTGTGGACTTCGAATCCTGAGGTGAACTTTCTTACCGCGACCTTCGATGGAGGGAACAAGAATCGTGCGGATCCGGTTCGGCTGGCAGGAAGAACCTCCCGAGCGTTTCTTGGAATGCGTATCGATTGCTTACAGTGCCATAATGATTTTGTTGGAAATGTCCAACTCGGCAGCGACGAGTCTTCCCGCAAAGGCGAACAAATCGACTTCCATTCGTTGGCCGCTTTCTACAGCAGCGCTGCGATCCATGCTCCGAATGTGTTTGCCGGAGTTCGAAATGACAAACGGAAGTATAAAGTCACTCTTCTCGGGAGCTCGGACGAAATCGAGATCGAACCCAACGTACCATTCTTACGCGATTTGTTACCCGACTCCGGATCGCCGCGCGAGCAACTGGCCGTTTGGGTGACGAACTCTGAAAATAAGGCTTTCGCTCGAGCTTCCGTCAATCGGTTTTGGGCTCTTCTATTTGGCAAGCCACTCGTCGATCCTGTGGATGACATTCCTATCACAGGGCCCTATCCAGCAGGGCTTGAGATTCTTGCTGATGACTTTGCAAAGCACGATTACGACGTGAAGCGGCTTGTGCGTTTGATTGTCGCTACCGAGGCCTTCCAACGCGACTCACGTATAGAAGATGAAGCGACCGAGGTGACTTCGAAGCACGAGGAATCGCTGGCAGTCTTTCCGATGACACCGCTGCGTCCCGAACAAGTCGCAGCATCGCTCCTTCAAGCATGTCGATTGCAAATGATCGACGACAATAGCTCGATCGTAAGTCAATTGGAACGCTTTGGGACGGTAAATGATTTCACGAAAGCTTACGGCGATCTCGGCGAAGATGAATTCGTCACTCAAAGTGTGACGATCCCGCAACGATTGCTATTGATGAACGGTCGATTTCTAAGGGAACGCGTCAAGGCGAATCCGATCGCTAATGCCAGCTCGCAGATAGCCATGCTGACTCGCGATAATAAAACTGCGATCGAAGCGGCCTACATGTCGGTGCTAAATCGATTGCCAACCCAAGTTGAATCAGATGCGTTTATCGAACTTTTATCTGAAAAAGATATCTCGCGTTCTCAAGCGATGGCGGGTATTTTTTGGACTCTACTCAATTCCACTGAGTTTTTATGGAACCACTAACCATGACAATCGCAGATAAAACACATCACAGCGCGGTCGCTATGGGTAAATCCGTGAACAGCCCCATTAGCAGCGTCATTAACAACACGGCCGAGTGTGATTCATGGCATCGCATGAAGCGTCGTCAGTGGCTCGGAGGTTCGATATTTACAGCGACGAGTCTTCAGCTTGGTGGTTTAGGATTATCACAAATCGCGGACCGGTTAGCACGAGCATCCGATTCACCGCGTGAAGATCGCAATGGTCGTACTTCCAAAACGGCTCGATCTTTGATCGTCCTTTGGATGCAAGGCGGTCCAAGTCAGCTCGAAACATTTGACCCGCATGCAGGCACCATGATCGGCGGCGATGTCAAGGCAATCTCGACATCGATCCCCAAGATTGAAATCGCTGACACGATGCCGCAGACTGCCGAACTTTTGAATATGACCACGCTCGTACGATCGATGGTCAGCAAAGAAGGTGATCACGAGCGCGCGACATATCACCTGAAATCCGGCTGGCGACGCGATCCAACTTTGTTGCATCCATCTATCGGAGCTGTGCTGTGTCATGAGACATCAGACTCGATCGAGATCCCTCGTCATGTGACGATTCTCAGTGGTCAGTGGCCTGCGCGGGGAGGTTACTTAGGAGCTGACTTAGACGCCTTCCAAATGAATGATCCCCAAGGCCCGTTGCCAAATCTTCGCAGCCCCGCTCCGAATGTCGAAATTCAAAAGCGTCTTCAAAGATTGTCGTCTGTTGTTGATCGCGAATTTACTCGAGGTCGATTTGAAAACATGGATCGCGACAAGACGCAGCACATCACCGCGACGGAGCGAGCCAACGCGATGATGGGAAGCGATCAGATTAAGGCATTCGATATTAAGGAGGAATCGCAAGAAACTCGCACGCGATTTGGCGAGACACCTTTTGGTCGCGGCTGCCTGGCTGCGATTCGGTTGATTGAACAGGGAGTTCGCTGCGTCGAGGTTGAATTGAATGGCTGGGACAGTCACATCAATAATCATGAGCTTCAAAGCGATCGATGCAAGACTCTCGATACTGCCCTCTCAGCGTTACTGAAAGAGCTCAAGGCTCGGGATCTTTTCGATTCGACTTTGGTTGTTTGCGGAGGCGAGTTCGGAAGAACACCTGAGATCAATGTCTCGGGTGGTCGGGACCATTGGCCCGTTGGCTTCAGCACTCTCATTGCCGGCGGCCCAATTCGTCGCGGTTACGTACACGGAGCAACCAGTGCATCTCCATCGAAGGATTCCGAAAAGAACTGGGACGAAGTCGCTGATAAAGTAACTGTCCCAGATCTTCACGCGACTCTATTAACGGCTCTCGGTATCGACATCCATCGCGAGATCATCACACCGATAGGCCGGCCAATGATCCTGAGTGAAGGTGAACCCATCAAAGTCTTACTTGATATTTAGATAGAGCGTTGGTCGGATAACGCGACGTAGGGTTCGACTGCCGGGCGAATCCCAAGAGTTCCGCTAAGAAGGCAGAAACTACTTTCGGATTCCGCTCGGCAAGCGGAACCTACTTTCGGTTTCCGTTCAGCGAGAAGTGTCTACCTTTGATCTATTTTTCTTCAGGCGGAATCGCTTTTCCATGGGGATCTGATTGCGGCTGCTGTGTTTCGGAGTCCAGCTGTTGCCGCAAGGCTGGGTTGGTGAAGTGTTCAAGTGTTTCTGCCTGAGCATGAATACGATCCAATTGCGTTCCAGTGGTTGCAAGGTACTGCTCCCAAAGTCGATGCGAGCGAACAAGGTTTTGAGCATGACGACGCCCATCGTTGGATAGTGTGTAGCCAACAGTGCTGTTACTAGAACTTGATGCCTGAGAACTTGTCTGATCATTTACGCGAGTCACGTATCCACGCCACACAAGCCCTCGCAACGCCATCGCTGTAATCCAGCTTTGTGACAACAAGGTCGTGGTGATGTCTCGTAAGCTTCGTGCTGCTTGCCCTCGTTCGCTATCACGAAACAGGAGTGCCAGAATATCTTGCCGGAGAATGGACCAAGCTAATTGATTACGTCGAAACGCTTGGACCATAACTCCGGTCTTTACATTAAACAGAATTGCGAGTGCCAAGAATATTCCCGACACAACACTGATCATCGCAGCCGTACTTGTGCTTTTGTAACCAAACATTAGGGGAACAGCGACTGCAGAAAGATGCCCGACGACAGCTGCCAGAGCCGCAACGCCCACGCTGGCGAGAATCATCATAGGCAGTCGATTGACTAGCAGAAAAGCAATCGTGGGCGGCACAATAAACATCGTGACAACCAACACGTTTCCGACCGCTTCAAAGCTACATACGCTCGTAATTGCAACCAATGTCGCCAACGCATAGTGCAGAACGCGAGGACTCACGCCCAAACTGGTCGCTAGCTGCGGATCAAATGTTGCGATTCGCAATAGACGAAATAGCAAAACAACGAACAACGTATTTAGTAACAGACAAACCGTCAAAACGATTGCAGATCTTGGGATGACACCTATCGAAGTCACAATAGAATCGAGCGGACTCAATTCAATATCCCCGAAGAGCACGCAATTTGGATCCAAGTCAACTCGATCGGCCGCTTGTACGATCATGATCAAACCCAGTGCGAACAAGCCTGTAAAGACAATCCCCGTTGAGGCCCCTTCGTCAACGCGACCATACTGGCCTATCAATTCAGTCAACCAAACCGTAATCAAACCGACCGCAATGGCTCCAATCAAAGCCGTCCAAGAGTAGCGATTAGCTGTAAGCAAATAAGCAGCAGCGAGCCCGGGAAGAATGCTATGGCTAATCGCATCGCTTAGCAAACTGAGCCGTCGAAGCACCAAGAAGTTCCCAAGAATGGCTGCAGAAACACTTGCGAGAATCGCTATAACAACAATCCAGCCATCTAACCAATAATCCATCGTAATCCAAGGCGTTTGCATTATGGATTTGCCTCGTTTCGGGATTGATGATTCAAAGATTGGACATTGCCAATCGGATGCAAGCTGTCAGGAACAGCATAACCAATCGATGCACCAGCAATATCCCGCTCGAGTTCGGCAAGCATCTGATCGTTAAGCGCATGTTCGCTGTAGTCGGCACCGCGATCGATCGCCTCGGGAGACAAATTGGCAATCTGAGCGAAATACAATTCAAGCAAACGGTGTTGGCGAATCGCTCGGACGCATTGCTGAATTCCAGTAGCGGTGAGCGCCCATCGATTTTGGCTCAACTGAAGCAGAAGACCATCGCGTTGGAATCGATTTGCCGTCCGTGCTAGCCGCAAGGGAGACCAGTTTCTTACAAACTCTAAGTCGTTCAGGAGAAAGCTTTCTGATCGAGTTTGACCAAAGTCGTGAGGCTTCGAACCTTTTAACTCTAACCATTCGTATATTGACCTCAGCAAATGCTGTTGATCGGTTTCACGACGCTGCTGGTAACGGCGTGCCCACCGCCAAACCGTTCCATTCTTTCGGCCGAAGAGGGCGCTGAAGGAAAACAGAATTACCAGCACGATAACGATTGCGGCTCCCGAAGGAACTCGTGGGGCCATCGTGCTAATGATGGCTCCGGAAGCGGCACCGATACAACCAATAAACGAAGAGGTCGCGATCGTCGGCCATAATCGCCAAGTCCAAAAACGTGCAGCCGCTGCTGGGATGACAAGCATCGCGATGATCAGAATCATTCCCACGGCTTGTAATCCGACAATGACGATAGTGGTCGTTGCTGCCATCAGTCCAATATCTACCAAGGTTACCGGCCAGCCTTGTGTGCGAGCTAACGACTCATCAAAGCACATCAATTCTACTTGTCGCCGAAAGAGAACGAGCAATCCAATAATTGTCGCGCCACTAACCGCGATCAGCCAAGCATCTTGAAAACGCATCGAGGCTGTTTTACCAAAAATGAAACCTTCCAAGCCTGCTGCATAGCCATCGGGCATTTGCTGAATGATTCGCATCATCGCAATACCCGCACCGAAAAAAACGCTCAAAACTATCCCCATCGCGGCGTCTTCTTTAATCGGCGAAAACGTACGAATCGCAACGACGGTCATTGCTCCTATTAGTCCCGTAATCGCTGCACCAGGTAACAAAACCCAAAGCGACTTTCCATCTATTTGAAGTGCTGTTGCAACGAAGAAAGCCAACGCGAGCCCGGGAAGAGTTGCATGCGCAATTGCGTCACCGATGAGAGCTCTCTTGCGAAGGAGCAATAGCACACCAATCGCGCCACCTGCAAAGCCGAGAAGCGATGTGCCGACCACAACGACTTGTGTGTTGTAATCAAATGTTAAAGGAGTAAAGCTTTCCACCGCCTCGCTTTCAAGCAGCATTGCGATGCCGAGCAGGTGAAACGAAAGGCTCTCCCAATGAATTCCAAATAACATCCCAAACAATATCCCAACTGACATCATGGCCGTGCCGCCTCGCGCCTTCGAATTGCCTCGGAGACTTCGTCTAAAATCGTGAGTCGTCCTCCATAGGTCCGTTGAAGGTTCTCGTCGGTAAAGGTTTCTGCCATAGGCCCGACTGCGACGGTCCGCACGTTCAGCAAGACCAAGTAGTCGAAGTACTCAGGGACCGTATGCAAGTCGTGATGGACAACGAGGGTCGTCTTGCCAAGCTCTTGAAGGCGACGCAAGCAATCCACAATGGCTCGCTCGGTCGCGGCATCTACTGCCGCAAAGGGTTCGTCCATAAGAAAAAGATCTGCTTGCTGAGCAAGTGCTCGCGCGAGAAAGGCGCGCTGCTGTTGACCACCTGAGAGTTGATTAATCGGGCGATTGGCCAAGTCTAAAATTCCAACTTGTTCCATGGCTTCATGAGCTCGATTGCGTTCGCGTTTGGTAAGCGGCCAAAACCAACCTGCAGATCCATACGTCCCCATTGTCACGACGTCACGAACTGTCGCCGGAAAATCCCAGTCGACACTACTACGCTGTGGCACGTAAGCAACGCGGGAACGAACATCTTGGTAATCAAGACCGAAGATCGACACGCTTCCACCAATCGTTGGGACCATGCCCAGAATGGCTTTCAGGAGCGTACTCTTACCAGCTCCGTTGGGCCCAACGAGGCCCACAAGCTTCCCCGTTGGAATGTCCAGATTGACTTCCCAAAGGACAGGCTTTCGTTGATATGCGACCGTCATTGCGCGGATCGAAATGGCCAAAGCTTTCCTCCCAACAATTTTCCCAACACTTTTTCTATTCTACAGAGCCGTAGGCGCTAGCCTTCTGTGTCGACTTTGCCACAGTTTGAAAGATGGCACCCGCGGCTGGCGCCATCGGCTCAGGTTTTTAAGGTCGACGATCGTCAAATGCTAGTTTCTCAAAGTGCAACCTGACTTAAAGTGTACCCGTATCCGCACATCGTAGGATGGGACCACTGTCCCGTCCGTCCTTCGTTTTCAGGTTCGTTCGGGACGATGGCCCCAAACTACTATTCATATTGTCGCTTCCGTCATGAACTCTTTCACTTCGCGGGCGTCAATTCTTCGGAGAAAATTGCTGGATCCAAGTCCTCCTCGGAAGCTGCCGATTTCTTTGGAATGTTGATGTCTGGCGAGGCGGTGCCAATCGATTCGGTAAACAAATGGACAACAAAAAGTGATTGTTCTTGGCGTTGAGGGGCAAGCGGGTTGATCACAATAGGACTAAAGGCCTTGTTGCAGATGCCGACCATCATCGCTTCTCCGGGTTGCCAAAAGTGAGATGTCAAAAGCGAGGTGATCAAGGGCTTTACATAGATGTTCGTGTCGCCGCCATCTTTGGGGTCTCTGTTTTGGCCGAATGATTTCGCGATTTTGGGATCGGCTTTGTCGGCCTCCAATTCCCATTCGTCTAAAAACAAAGCCCGAACCTTCCTGCTATTTGTAGTGCGCTCTGTCGAGTCATTGGCAACCGCAGCGAGATCAACTGCCACCGAGGTAATATTTCCTCCATCGATATTGCCTACCCAACCCTTGCGCATCTGCCCATCGTTGTCCATCGCGACAATACCCGCGCGAGCAAAATTTAAACTCGATCGGTTCTCGACTTGAATGGAATCCGAGTTGTTACCGCTCCAAGTCAACGTAACTTCACCACCAATCTCGCATGGTTGCTCGGCTCGAATAAAGCTTGTCGAATTGGACCGCACCGGAAACGACTCTAAGCCCTCTCCCCGATCGCTCGCATATCGATAAGTCATCATCGGTGTATCGCGAGTAAAGGACATCATCCTTTCTTCACGAGTCAACATGGGTACGACCATCCCATTGCTCTCGGAGTTAAAAGCCGAATAGTTTGTTGTCAGCGAAGTGTAAAGCGAAGTGAAGGATGCTGAGTATCCGCGCGAGTATCCAGATGGCACTTCGACAACTGAGATCGATGTTTGCGATCGTGAAAAGCCCACGTCTAATTGTACAGCTCGGGCAATCGCAAAGGCACCAATAATAGCGATAACAGGGGCCGCGATCCAAGCAAGCTCCACTCGTCCGATCAACCAGAACACAATCCAATTGATCGGCACCAGCACCACCAGATAAGCTGCCAACAATTTTATGATTGTTGAGATGCTTGGAACATTGATGCCAGATGCTTGTCGAAGTACTTGTCCGGCGGGTCTGGTAAATCCGCCTTGCGATGATAACTCGCCAATGGAACGGCGTGTGCCTGGTTCGCCGCTACGTATACGCTTCAGCTCGGCTTCCAATTCAGCCTCAGCCGCAATTGCATTCAGCTGGGACTCCGGCACTCGCAACGAATTGATTATCGAGGCATCCGATGGTGGTTCAAGCGTTGCCGATCTCGCTCCTAGGTCGCGCGCTAGCAAGCGAAAACGGCTCGTCAAAGTCGGGTCCTTCTCGAAGCCGCGAAATGGCTCCACAAAAACCAAATCACCGAGTTGATTAGAATCGTGAGCCCAAATTCGTGGTGGTCGGGCAAGCAGAACCGCGTTGATAAAGCTGCTGTAGCTGGGCCAGCGAATCCACGTCGACTCGGCGATAGGAAACGTAGTCATGACGACTCGTCCGGCACCCACCATGCGTTCGGCTGCGATTCCTTCACAACCGGAAACCCATCGAGCTCCAGGAACCAGTTTGCCGCTGATGCTGGGGACATCACGATCCTGCGGCATCACGATCGGCGTCCCCTGCTGACCAACAATCGTTGAAATACTCCACTTGCTATTGAACGCATCCCAATCGATCTCAGCATTAGATCCCTTGGTTAGCTCAACAATCGGTAGATAATCCGACAAAAAACTGTTAGCTAATGCTGATTGAGATTCTGGCCCGTTGACAATGATTTGTCCGCCGAAGTGCAACCAATCTACGATCGCTGCTTTTTGCTGCTCCGTAAAAGCTGTCGCAGCGCAGTCGTTCCAAAGCAGATGACTGGTCGAGCTCCACGTGTTCAGGCGAGTCGGTAAGCTTGCCGAAGCTTGCGATTCCTCGATGCTAACTAGCCTTATCGGAAAGACCTTTTCGTCTTCCAGTTTCCCTTCACTAGGCCAGACCAACGCGGTGGAACCTTCCAGGAATTGGTAAGCGTCAGTCGCCTTCGACAGAGCCACCAGATAGAACTGGTAGTCGGGAATCACCGTGATCGGATAAACTTCTTCACGCAACGAAACCCCAACGCCTCGAGGCATATAGTTCACGCGGACTTGCGGCTTCACCGCGGATTCGAGATCGACCAAAGGTGGTGGAACGCTTGGGACAAAGACTTGATAATCGAGTCGTTTTTCTTGACCGCGTGCTAGAGCGATCGAACGTTCAAACGCAATTGGTTCTCGCAACCCTAACATCGACAGCGGGTGAAAAACTTGGTCGACGATATTGCAAGACACCTCGATGGATTCATCACCGAAGTTCGCTTTGACAGGTTGCTGAAGCTCGTACCAATGTCCGGGCTTAAGCAAAAGCAAATCACTTCCAGAGGCGGCTGGTAAAGCGCGAAGCCGGTCGACCTTGAGCCGATCGACAACTTTGTCTTTCTTCTTTTCAGTTGCCGTCGAGTCCTTATCTAAGGCTTCACGTCGGCAACCTCCGCAACCAGGAACCATCGCAAGAATGCATAGAAGTAAACCGAGTAGTTTGAACCGCTCGCGATTGCTCATTCCATTTTCTTTGCACCACGGGTTATTCATGCTTATGCGTCTTCAAAGTTGACTGATTGAATTCGAACGCATGCGAGTTTCGCCAACACACTATTATGAACAACCAACGCTAGATGAGGTCTGAATCGAAGACGCGTACTTGCTTCCAGTTCGACTTTTGTTCTGCGATAAACTCAAGATGTCGCGGTTCGATTTGGTAAGCGTCATGAGCCTCGCGATCCGCGAACACAACATTCAATGCGACTTGGTAGCCATGGTCGTTCACGGGTCGAGCCAATTCCTTGTTCAGCTTTCCAACCGAGAAGTATACGACTCCCGTGTGATGATTGAGATACTTATGGCACGAAGCGATTAACGCATCGACCGCCTTAGGCGAATCATCATGCAACGTGAAATAAACCATATGCGACAAACCAGAAACCGACATTCAAAACTCCTCAAAAGATTTCAATAAAACTTGGCCTAGTGGAAATGCTGATTAGTGAACCGCGAGAGCTAGCCGCGACACGGTTTCAATCCAAAAACGGTTGTCACGGCTTGCGCTCGCGGCTCAATTTTCATCGGGCCAGACTACACCACCCGCGACGATTCGACTTCTCCGATACAACAAATATAGCATTTTAAGTAATCGGATTCTGGGCACGCGGCATTTACAGGGTGATCAGGAGCGGGCCCACGCCGCTCCAGAATCTGAATGGAACGCCGTGATTGTCTTGCTACCCCGCGAAGCATCCATTGGAAGTCTTCGTGCGAAACTCGTCCAGAGCAACTGCAAGTTACCAAGATACCGCCCGGCTTCAGCAATCCAACAGCTAGAAAATTGAGACGATGATAAGCTCGCATCGCACGGTCGATCGAATCGCGAGAACCAGCTAGCTTGGGCGGATCCAAGATTACGCAGTCAAATTCATACTTCGCCGATGCGGCATGAATCGCTGAACTTGTGTTTAATTCTGTTTCGACCGATGAAGCCGCCGCATCACGAACATCGCTGTTGATTGAATTCCAGCTCTGCAATGTTTTGATGAAGTCCCCCTCTTGAAAATTTACATTCGTGATCTGATTCCGTTTCGCATTTTCTTCGGCTGCGGCGATAGCTCGTGAGCTGGCATCAAGCCCTAGCACGCTGCAGTCGTGTCGGTGGGCAGCGATCGTTAGCGCGAATCCTCCTTCGTAGCAACATACATCGAGCACGCTCGCATTTTGCGGTAGCCACTTCGCAACAGCCGCTCTGTTATCCCGTTGATCGAGATAGTAACCTGTTTTCTGTCCAGTTATCAAATCAACATACCAATCGAGTCCGTTCTCCACGATAGGAACCGGTGACTCCGGTGCAACACCATGTTCACACACGTTCTTCATCTCGATACCTTCCAACTTGGCTACGCCTTCATCGACCATCCATCGAATCGATTCGGGCGAGTATCGCTGTTGAAGATGAGCGATGATCTTTGGAACAAACGGTGTTAAAACGGCTGCCGTTTGCTGAACCACAAGATGCGATGCATAGCGATCCACGATAAGCCCGCTGAGTGAATCGCCTTCGCTGAAGACTAGCCGAGCAGCACAACGTTTATCACTGAATAGTGGGAGCTCGCGGAGCTTTAAAGCTCTATCGAGTCGCTGAAGGAAAAACGCTTCATCCAAGGTTTGACGAGCATCGCGGGAATAAACTCGTACCGCAATTCGGCTGGTGGGATGATAAAGACCGCGGGCTATAGGTTTCCCGTCAGGGGAAACCAGCATCACTTGGGAACCCAGTTCAATAGGATCGGACGGAATCGTAAGCGAATCTCGAATAACCCATGGATGTCCACCTAGAATTGCCGAGTGAGCTTTGGGGTGAACGCGAATTGTCGCGATTTCCTGCGATACCATTTTTGAAAACTGCAATCAGTCAAAAGGACTTTGGAGTGCGGCGACTCGTCGCCGCTTTAAGACTAATCTGTGGACGTTCAATCTCAAGGACCAATGCAAATACAAAGTCTTTCCATCAAGGCACCTCACTCGCCCCCAAAGCTGGGCCTAGCCCCAGCACTCCAAAGTGCATTAGATCTGAAAGTCTAATTCAACTGGATCAGCAGTGACGACTCCTCGCATTTTTAATCTCGGTTTTTCGAGGACGACGGTTGTGTGGGGAGCCACTGTAGAAGTAATCCAAACACTTGAACCGATCACGCTGTCATGACCGACAATGGTCTTTCCACCCAGGATTGTTGCATTCGCATAAATAATCACTCGATCTTCGATAGTCGGATGCCTTTTGGTTCCTCGAATCAATTGCCCATCTTCGTCTGTTGCAAAACTGAGCGCTCCCAAGGTTACGCCTTGATAAATGCGAACATGTTGGCCTATGTCACAGGTCTCTCCGATAACGACGCCCGTTCCGTGATCAATGAAAAAATGCTTTGCAATCGTCGCACCGGGATGAATATCGATTCCTGTTTGCTTATGAGCCCATTCGGTCATCATTCTTGGAATGAAGGGGACTTTGAATTTCGTCAACGCGTGAGCTAGTCGATAAATCGTGACGGCTTCTAAACCAGGGAAGCAAAAAACGATCTCGTCACGATTGGTAACGGACGGGTCACCTACGAAAGCGGCTTCGACATCGGTGGCAAGTACTTCGCGCAGCTCAGGGATCTTCTCCAAAAAGTCGAAAGCAATTTTTTGCCCGATTGCTTCGTAATTTCGAGGTTCTTGGCAATCGACAGCCGCTTTACCAGAGACCCGATCCGCATGGAGCAAAGCCCTCGCGATCTGCGTGGCCAGCTTCTCATGCAGCGTATCGATAAGGTTCCCAACATGATACGAAACGTTCCCAATGTGGAGTCCCTCGCGACGCCGAAAACCAGGATAAATTAGATCCTTGAGGTCCTCGATAATCTGGATGATTACTTCGTACTTGGGGAGTGGGCAATGCCCAAGATGATGAATGCGATTATCGTGACTGTAAGAGTCAACGATTCTATCAGTCAACGCTGGCAGCGATTCTTTTAGGTGGTTGTCGGCATTCATATTAGCTCAATCCGTCTGTGCGATTTCCAATTCAGAGCATCGGATGTTACCCATTTGAACCGAAATTGGACAGTATCTTGCCGATGGTAGGCCCCTGGGTTGATCCAATTACTTCGATCCCCTGTGCCGTAGCCGCTAGTTTTGAAGTTGCGCTATAGCGTTAAGGACAACGCCCAACTTCAAAGGGCACTACCCTCGCGTGACGCGTGGAAAGACACTCTTGCCGTGAATTGGCTCGCAAGTCCAACAATGGCTAGGAAAACTCGAGACCATCGCTTGCAAAGCTGTCTCTAATAAAAAAGCTTAAATTCGACCTGAAACACTCGCACTATTCAACGTTTCTTTTGGGGAGCCTCCGTTGGCTCTCCACTTTGGTTGAAGTAGTTCTCCGAGATGGCTCGTGCGGCCGATGGCACTTGGGCGTAGACGGTTACGCGATGGACCCATTCACTTCCTGGCTGAAATGCTACGTTTCCACCTTTTGTGACGAAAAACTCGAGGGGAACGGAGAACTCCTGCTGGGGCTCGAGCGAATCTGGTCGGTAGAAGAAAAAGTCTTTATTGATGCTCACCGCGATCCGGTTCCAGACTTCGTCGGTAGGATTCTTGATCACAACGCTCGGTAGAATTCGCGGGTTGTCAGGATCTTTACGAGGCCGAATAACCGTGACGTCAAAGCGAACTTTTGCGTCAAGTTTCAATTCGGGCGAGGCCGGGAAGAAAAGCACCATCGAAACCACAAAAGCTGGCGGAATGATCGAGAAGCATATTAGCAAACAAGTGAGCTGAAACTTTGAAAGCGACCGAACGGGACTCAGTTTAGCCGTGGTAGCGACTTCGGCTTCAATAGATTGAAATTCGGTTGACATAAAACTTCGAGTGAAATGGTTGCACATAGGTGGAGCAGGAGTAATTCCTGCGAACGCGACGCGCCAGCTAGCGCTACCGGCGCCATCACAGACACCCACTTACAATTCACTCACGACCTCGCCTCCATTACGAGTGGCAGTGGCTCGCCAGATGTCTTCATCGATGTTGTCACTGATGAACCGCATTCCACCATCACCCATCAACACGTTAACCCCACCAATATGGGCGCTCCGAGCTGCGCGCCAACCATAGGGCGTAAAAAGGGTTTCGGGCAGTCCGAGCATTCGCGGACTGATGCAATCGTGTTGCTTGGAATTAGGTGAATAATAGTGATTATATAGCGTACATCGAAATTCGCCATTGACCCATGCGAAGCCCCGAGGATCCGAGACATTCCATGCAAACGCATTACGACAAGCCGTGTCAGTTATTGGAGTCGCAAAGTGAAACTTGTAACTTCGTTTTGGGTCACGGTTACGATTATCAGTGCTACCGAGTAGACTTTCGGACATAAAGGCCGTATTCGAGCTACCGTCCAAGAAATCAGAGTAGCTCGTTTCTGAATTCACGTAGAACATACCATCGGCGTCGATTGGACTACCTCCGTCCACACCGCTCCCCGCGCAGACTGCGTAATTGGTGGGTCCAAATGTGGGCCTCAACTGAACCGGTTGATCGCTTGGACATAAGAACAGGGACACCCACATTTTCGCTCCCTTTTGGTTTTCCAAAGTCACGCCATAAGAAGTGTTGTACAGTGGCTGCGTTAGATCCAATGCGTTATACGCGTTCGTATTCTCAAGATAAGGCGAAAGCATCGCCAAGGTCGACCAACGATAGAAAGTCCACGGATGTGAAGGAGTCGAGGGGAACTGCTTTGAAACCGTCCCGGGAGGAAAACGCTTCATTGCGGTGTGGTGATTTGCAGCGGCGATTCCGAGCTGCCTGAGATTTGACGAGCACTTCATGCGTCGCGCCGCCTCGCGTGCTTGCTGAATCGCTGGCAGCAGAAGCGAAGCCAACACACCGATAATTCCTATTACTACCAGCAACTCGATCAGCGTGAAACCGCGATGAATTCTTGGAGCGGATGGGTAGGTGATAGTCATGCTGAGTGCATTGGCTAAGACGGGATTGACGCCCGAATCAGACTTCCTGAGACGTTGGCCTGACGGACCCGAAACTCAACAGTAAGCGAGTCGAGACCCCAGATTGTAACGCCAAATCAAGGATTTTGCCAACATCTCGCTTTAACGCGACACTTCCTAGGATGCGTGCACGGAAGCGTCGACTCGCACAAGGTCCGCCAAAAGGCTTCTTAGCTAACGTCATTTCGGCGACTTTTTCGACAGAAGTAAGTCATACCTATCGTCATAGCAGCAAGTGCCAGGGCGCTCGGTTCCGGAACAGAAGTGACTTGCATCGCCAGCGAATTAATCGACACTGCGCCAGCATTGAAGCCACCAAGCAAAGTTCCTGCCGAGCTATACTTAAGCACTGTCCCACCGGCCATCTGGCTAACGTTCAGTGGAGACAATTTAGTATCTCCTTGCACGCCAACATAAACGTTTCCATCCGAGTCAATAGTCAGCCCCGCCGGAGAGGTGAAATCACTTGGAGTACCCGCTATCGGGACAATGGGCAGAATCCCCGTGGTGATGGTCTGCAACGGATTGCCAGTAAGATCTCCACTCGAATTGTAGCGATAAACGTTATTAGATCCGAGGAAGCCCGTGTCGGTCGTCCCTGCATAAACGTTTCCACTTGCGTCGGCAGCAAGCTGATTGATCGGTACCACGAGATTACTTACTGCAAATCCTCCCGGTAATCCCGTTTGTAGGTCGATCGAAGCGATATCCTGAACTCCAGGAGATCCAGCGAACAGACCCGATCCCACTAACAATTGCCCCTGTGGGCCGACGTTTCGGTAAAGCAAACCTCCCGTACCAACGCCAGGAAGTGACGCCTGCTCAATTCCTTCAGAGTTAAACACGCGTATCGAAGCGGTGCTGAAATCGGTATTCGCAACGTAAATGTTTCCGTTGACAGGATTCACCGTGATTCCAGCGAACAGTGTCGTGGTTCCCGCTCCGGTAAAAGTCCCTGGAAGACGTGTAACTGTCGAATTCGCTGTGGTTCCGTCAAACGTAAAAACGCCGTCTCCGAAGCTGCTCACATAGACTCGGCCCGAGTTTGGATTCACAGCAATTCCTGTCAAGAACCGCGAAGTCGTAATAGATGTAGGGAGCGTGTTGAAGACTGTCCTCGCTCCCGTATTCTGATTGAACAAGTAGACCTCGTTCGACTTAATTCCGACTCCAAAAAGGTCAGCGTTGGTCTGCTTGCTAGTTGCTAAGCTTCCAAGACCGAAGATGAACAGGCAAATCACAAATCGATATTCGCAAAACATTGAGGCATTCCGGATGGGGACGTGTTAAGGTGGGTAATTCAGATCGATACTAAGGACAGATATACCGACTGTCAAGGAATAATTTGTCCGACCAGTACGACGCGACTCTTAGCAATTCAACATCGTGGAAATCAGATCTTCCGCTATTTCTTGAGGGTTCGACGGATCGGTCGCTATTTATTAAATTGGTTTGTATGAATAATCCGTATGAAGATCTACTAAGAGAAGTCCTCGAAAACGGGACCGAAAAAACGGACCGAACCGGGACGGGAACGCTGAGTCGATTTGGGGCTCAAATGCGGTTTGATCTGGCGGATGGATTTCCGATGATTACGACCAAGAAATTGCACTTTAAGAGCATTTTAGTCGAGCTTTTGTGGTTCCTTCGAGGCGAAACGAACATTCAATATCTCAAGGAACATAAGGTTCGGATTTGGGATGAGTGGGCCGATGAGAACGGCGAGCTGGGGCCTGTTTATGGCAAACAGTGGCGGGCATGGAGTTGTCCTGACGGATCGACGATTGATCAAATCAAAAGCGTCGAGCAGGAAATTCGACGCAATCCAGATTCGCGTCGCTTGATTGTCAGTGCTTGGAATGTTGCGGATGTGGCTCAAATGGCTCTTCCGCCTTGCCATCTGCTTTTTCAGTTTTATGTAGCCAACGGGCGATTGAGTTGCCAGCTCTACCAACGCAGCGCGGATCTGTTTTTGGGGGTTCCGTTTAATATCGCGTCATATGCATTGCTCACAATCATGATGGCTGCTTCAACCGGCCTTGAGCCGGGCGAATTCGTCCATACGCTTGGCGATGTTCATTTGTACAAAAATCACCTGGATCAGGCTCGACTGCAACTGACTCGCGAGCCCCGTCCGCTCCCCAGGCTGGTACTCTCTCAGCCACGCGAAAGTGTCCTGGATTTTCAGTACGAAGATTTTCAGCTTGTGGACTACGATCCCCATCCACATATTGCCGGCGCGGTGGCGGTTTAGCCTTTGGAGTGCTGGGACTTGTCACAGCTTTTCCTAAAGCAATTCTCAGGCACGAGCACTACTCACTCCACCGAACGACTTATTCGCAAAGACTTACTTGCAGAATCTCCTTAGCGAAGACTTCATCGCCCACCTATTGGGCGAGCGACGTGGCTTGATAGAACGATTTTCGATTCACTTTGGTCTTTGAGAACGCATACCGACAGATAAGTCCTAAAGCTCCAACAAGTCTGAGCACTCCAAAAAGTCACTCTGCGGATGACACTTTGGCTTCGATTGGATATCCTTTGAGTTAAACAATTCTGGTACACATCTCTACACTGTTTTCTGAGTCATTCATGATCGAAGTCACTGTTCCGTCAGTCGGCGAAAGCATCGCTGAAGTTCAAATCAGCCGTTGGCTCAAGAACGAAGGCGATTTTGTTCAAGCGGGGACTGATCTCGTCGACTTGGAAACCGAGAAGGCATCTGTTCAGATTCCTGCTCCTGTTTCGGGTGTACTGACCAAGATTATCAAGAAGAACGAAGAATTCGCGACCGTTGGCGACGTTATCTGCATGATGGAGCCCGCCGACGCACCGGCTACTGCCGCAAGCCCCACACCAGTACCATCTGTACCTGCGAGCAGTTCATCAAGTCCTGACAGTCGAGTAATGCCGGCCGCCGCAAGAGTTCTCGGTGATAACAATTTGTCGGCGGCACAAGTAACTGCGACTGGCCCCGGTGGACGACTGCTCAAGGAAGACGTCCTCGCTCATGTCGCTGGTCAACACGCTGCGGCTCCTGTTGCGCCAGCACCAGTCGCCCCCATGGCCGCATCTGTCTTGGAAGTACCAAAACCGATCGCCGCCCCAACGACCGCTCTTGCGACGTCGAGTCCTGCTGCTACTGGTGATCGCGTTGAAGAAGTCAAAGCGATGAGCATGATTCGTCGCACGATTGCAACTCGACTCGTTCAAGCTCAACACACAGCAGCGTTGCTCACGACGTTCAACGAAGTCGACATGCAACCCGTCATGAACCTTCGAACCAAGTATCGAGATGCCTTCCAAGAGAAGCATGGCGTCAAGCTTGGGTTCATGTCTTTCTTCGCCAAGGCCGCTTGTGAGGGACTCAAACGATTCCCATCGGTGAATGCAGAGATCCGTGGCAACAACGTTGTTTACAAAAACTACTGTGACATCGGAATTGCGATCGGTGGCGGTAAAGGGTTGGTTGTTCCTGTATTGCGAAACGTCGAGAAGATGTCGTTTGCAGAAGTAGAACGATCGATCGGCGACTACTCTCGCAAAGCGATGGAAAATAAATTGGTCCCGCAAGATCTTGAAGGTGGCACGTTTACTATCAGTAACGGCGGTGTCTATGGATCGATGCTTTCAACGCCAATCGTAAACCCACCGCAAAGCGCGATTCTTGGTCTTCATGCGATCAATGACCGTCCCGTAGCAGTCAGTGGACAAGTCGTCATTCGCCCGATGATGTACCTCGCTCTCACCTACGATCACCGAATCATCGATGGTCGAGAAGCTGTCACGTTTTTGAAGACGATCAAAGAGGTCATCGAAGATCCAACTCGTTTGTTCTTAGAAGTCTAACTTTCTTCAAGCGATTCTTTGGCACAAGAACCGCTCCCTCCACCAACAGACTCGTTCGCAAAGATTTACTCGCTAAGACTGTATTGTTGGGTTCGCAGCATCGCTCGCCCCAAAGCTCCGCCGGAGTCGGAGCACTCCAAAGATCCGCAACCCCTTTGGAGTGCTGCGACTTGTCCCAGCTTTTCTTCAAGCGATTCTTTGGCACAAGAACCGCTCCCTCCACCATTTCTTCAAGCGATTCTTTGGCACAAGAACCGCTCCCTCCACCAACAGACTCGTTCGCAAAGATTTACTCGCTAAGACTGTATTGTTGGGTTCGCAGCATCGCTCGCCCCAAAGCTCCGCCGGAGTCGGAGCACTCCAAAGGCTTCGTCGGTACTTTTGTTCAAGCGGGCTTCTTTTTGTGATCGTAGTGTCGTTAAGCAGTTGCTCCCAAACGACAACTACGCAGATCGCCATCATCGGAAGCAGTTCGATGGAGCCGACCCTACAAGGACCGCGCGTCAACGGTAGCTGCGACATGTGCGAACGTCCTTTCTCACTCGCCGAAGAAATAGCTCGCCGAGTTTCCGTGCTTCGATGCCCACACTGCAACGAGCCTCTCACAACGATCGGTTCGCTCAATCAAGTCCCAGGTCAATCGGTGTTGATCGACCGCATCAACGAGTCTACGAAATTGCGTCGCGGCGAAACAGTTGTCTTCAATGACGAGCCGTTACAGTTAAAGTCGCAGGAAATCGAGAAGCCGCGGCAGATCAAGCGGCTTGTTGGATTCCCTGGTGAATCGATTCGGATAACAGATGGTGATTTGTTCGTCGATGGTCATCGCCACCAAAAATCTGCCTATGATTTTTTTCGATCTGCGATTCATGTAAGCGACTGGCCAGAAGCAATCGAATTTATTCGCCAATCAACGGGTCGCTCGCCATTTATTGCATATCAGTCGACAAGTCTATGGCCAAGAACAATCGCACAAATCCAACGAACCCCCTCACCGATTCTCGACGAACTACCTATCAACGCAGATGAACCATTTGAGTTTACACCCGTTCACGATATAGGAATTGCGTTCGAGTTTCAGGGCTCTCCAGCAGTCAATCCGGCGATCACAATCGGAATTTGGAGTCGAGGATTCTTGCGGTCGGTTGATATGAATTTCAGTGATCATCACTGCGTTGTTGCACCGTCTTCCCAACCGGCCCGACGCATATGCACAACAATTTGTTATAACCGACGATCCGGTGATGTAGATACGAATATGAATCGCATGCTTGTAGCCGTCGTGGATGGGCGATTGTTAGTTGCCTCCTTCGATCACAAGAACCGATTCGTGAATTCTGCCGAGTGGGACCTATACGCGTGCCTAGACACGAGCGACCAATTCGTCGATGCACAAGCCTCAGCAATGCGACCGATTGTGATTTCAGTTCATGGTGGAAATCCCAATATGACCTCCATGAGCATTGTCCGCGATATTCATTATCGAGGGCCTCGCGGAGAGGACGATTTTGCCTTGCCTGTTGTCAACGCGTTTCACGTTCTTGGTGATAATGTGTCCATCTCTAGCGACTCTCGGTCGGAACTTTCTACGGGAATCGATCGCAACTTGATCAACGGACGGGTGGTAGCGACGGAGCAATAACAAGATTGTAACCGGCAATCCACTTCTCGACACCCGTGCTGGCGAATCCGCCACCCGCTTTCGGTGTCGTAACTCCTTGTTTTTGAACGATTTACAACTCGGTCTCCAGTTGGATGCCCGGTTGTGGAATCGCTGAATTTCGCTTATAAATTGAGGGTTCGTAAGGTCTGCTTTTTCGTTCGGTTTTGAAGGGTCTCCCACTTGTCTAATTTACCTCCAGAAGATGACGATCTCGACGGTATTCTTCCTCCTGGCTCAGATAGCGGTGACGAGGGAGGAGGAGGCGACTTTGGTGGTGATTTGCCGCCGACCAACCCGGACGACATGGGCGCTGGAAAGCTGATCGAGCTACCGATCGAAGACGAGCTTCGCAATAGCTACTTGACGTACGCAATGAGCGTTATTGTCAGCCGTGCTCTTCCAGATGTGCGAGACGGATTGAAGCCTTCTCAACGACGAATCTTGGTTGCGATGAACGACTTAAACCTGACCCCAGGTGCTCAACGAGTCAAATGCGCGAAGATCTCCGGTGACACGTCAGGTAATTATCACCCACACGGTGAAGCGGTCATCTACCCAACGCTTGTGCGGATGGCGCAAGAATGGAACATGCGGCACCTGTTGATTGACAAGCAAGGGAACTTCGGGTCGATCGCGGGTCTACCCGCGGCAGCTATGCGATACACCGAAGCGCGTCTATCGCCCGCCTCGGCAATGATGCTTGACGATCTAAAGCTAGACACGGTCGACTTTATACCGACCTATGACGAAGCACGAACCGAGCCTGTGGTGCTTCCTTCGAAGTTCCCGAATCTGCTTGTCAACGGCGCAACAGGTATTGCGGTCGGTATGGCGACCAGCATTCCTCCACATAACCTTCGCGAAGTCTGTGAAGCTTTGATTCGTGTGATCGACGAACCAGAAGTTTCGATACTTGAGCTGTGCCAAATCATCCCGGGCCCAGATTTTCCCACTGGTGGGATCATTTGTGGACGCTACGGGATCCGTCAAGCGTACATGACAGGCCGTTCGACCATCGTGCTTCGCGCGCGCGCGTCGATCGAAGAAGTCAAGAACCGCTCGCGAATCATCATTCATGAGATTCCATTCCAGCAGTTTCGTGATCGAGTCATCGAAAAGATTGCCGAGCTGGTGCGATCGGATCGTATCAAGGGTATTTCTGGAATTCGCGATGAAAGCGACTTAAAAGAACCTGTCCGGATGGTGATCGATATCAAACAAGGTCACGATGCTGACATTGTCTTGAATCAGCTTTACCAATTCTCGCCGCTGCAAGATACCTTTTCGATGATCTTCCTCGCACTTGTGGATGGAAAGCCGCGCGAGCTGAATATCAAAGAAATCCTTCAAGAGTTTATTCGGCATCGCGTTACGGTCATTCGACGTCGAACTCAGTTCCTTCTCAGCCGCGCTCGCAAGCGAAAGCACGTCGTGGAGGGGCTGCTACTGGCAATGGCCGATATCGATCGGATCATCTTGTTGATTCGACAAAGCCGCACGCAGCAAGAAGCGAAAGTAAAATTGATGGGGGTCGAATGCCCCGCGTCGATGATGGAGCGGGCATTGGGTGAACGCGGCTTTGCAGATTTTACTCGCGAGCGCGGCGCTTCGGATATCTATCGTCTGACCAGTGTGCAAACCGATGCGATCTTGCGACTCACCCTAGGTCAATTAGCAGGTCTTGAGCAAGAGAAGCTTGTTGCTGAACACACGTCGTTGCTCGAGGAGATCGAAGGCTATCTGGAGATCCTGGGTGATACCGCGAAAATCTATGCAATCATTAAGGCGGATCTGGAAGACATTTCTCGGCGATTCGGAAATGACCGTCGCACGGAGATTTCGGACGAGGAGCTTGGCAACTATAACATCGAAGATTTGATCACCGAAGAATCGATGGTGGTTACCATCTCACACCGCGGTTATATCAAACGAGTTTCATCAGCTACCTATCGCTCGCAAAAGCGTGGCGGTAAGGGAATTTCCGGAACCAAAAAGGAAGAGGAAGATCCAGTTGAGCACCTCTTCGTGGCTAGCACGCACGCTTACCTATTGTTCTTTACCAACCAAGGAAAAGTTTATTGGCAAAAGGTTTACGAGATTCCGCAATTGGCTCGCGAAAGCCGCGGTCGCGCTCTAGTGAACCTGCTGAACCTAACACCTGAAGAGAAAATCATGGACTGCGTTGCGGTTCGTGATTTCGATCTACCGGGCCACTTCCTTGTCATGTGTACCAAGAAGGGGGTCGTCAAGAAGACCGCCCTAGAGCAGTACAGCCGTCCGAAGAAAGGTGGCATTATCGCCATCAAGCTTCGTGAAGGAGACGAGTTGGTCGACGTGGTTATCACAAAACCAAACGATCAGCTGGTTCTTGCGACTGCTGGCGGTATGGCGATTCGATTCCCTGAAAGCCAATGCCGATCGATGGGTCGAAACACGTCAGGTGTCAAAGGTATTTCGCTCAAGCGTGGCGACGAAGTAGTTGGAATGGTCGTCGCAGATCCTTCCGCAACGTTACTCACCGCTTGCGAATTCGGCTACGGAAAGCGAACGACATTCGGTCCGGGGGATGAGCTGGCTGGCAAGGATCTAGAAGTCAGTGACGAGGAAGTCACCGAAGACGGAACCGTCGTTGATGCGATCGATGTAGAGATACAAGACGATGCACCGGAGGCAGTAACTGAAGATGCCGCGGACGAGTCTGATGATGTTTCTTCATCGAATCGTTATCGAGCACAACGCCGCGGTGGTAAAGGTGTGATCGACATTAAGACAACCAAGCGAAACGGACGCGTCATCGGTATCACTTCTGTCACGGACGAAGACGAACTGATGATGATGACCGTTCGTGGCAAGATTCAGCGTGTCGCCGCCAAGGACGTGAGCGTCATCGGTCGAAACACCCAAGGCGTCAAGATCATGGGCATGGACGAAGGTGACACGTTAACGGCAATCGTCCGCGTGCCAAAAGAGTCGGTCGATGAAGTGGCTGACGAATCGGAACCATCGCAGAAGTAATCAACGCATGCATGGATGCGAGATTTGATTACTTACTTGCCAAACAGCTAACATAGCGGCATGTGTAATGCTAATGCTTTGGGTTACTGTTGGGGTGATGTTAAACATTTTTCCTGAGCCGTAGCCTAAGGTGCTCTATCTTGCAAATTGTGGCAAAATTGAAACCCGTGGCTAGCGCCATCGGCTCAGGCTACTGCTGAGGTTGTGGTGTGCCATAGCTTGCAGGAGTTGCGAATGTGCTTTGCAAGTTAGTGCCGAGATGGCCGACTTGCTGCATGACTTGGCCGCCCTGTTGGTAGTAATTATTTGCTTGCTGTAGATAGTTGCTACCCTGCTCTGCAAGTTGCGATACCCCCATGGAGTTGAGCATGTCCCGAGCGGGCTTTAAGCTTGGGTCGATGGCTAACGCATTGTTAAGGTGCTGACGAGCGACTGGGACATTCTGGCGAGTCATTTGAAGATAAGCCATTTGATATTGTGCCATCGCTGGCGTTTCGACTTGCCTGATTTCTTGTTCAGCAAGCTCTGCTTGACCTTCGTCGATCAACACACCAGCGAGATTCGAACGGTACGATTTGCTTTTCGGGTCGAGATTGATCGCTTTCATGTACTCTGCCTTGGCGAGCGAAAGCTGTGCAGTCCGCGAGTAAACATTACCTAGTTCGGCATAGAGTTCGGCTTGGTTGGGAGCAACTTCGATCGCTTTCTTGTAGAACTCTACGGCTTTCACCGTGTCGGATTGGCGATCTTGTAGCCGCGCCATCGCCATCAGTGCGGGGAGATTTTTTGGTTCCGCCTCTAATGCCTTGCTGTAAAAGTCGGTTGCCTTTGCGAACTGACCTTGTGCCTCATACATTTGACCTTGGATTAAGAACATCTCAGGCCCAAGCGATGGCGTCTTGTTGGTGAGTGTTGTTGCGTCGACTGTCGCACCAGTGCCAGAACTGTCAGCAGGCGTTGTCGTGAAGGCCCCTTTGACTGCCGTCTTGGTCTTACCGAATGCGGAAGTCATCGCAGTGCCCATCGTTGCGAATTGGCCTTTGACGCCCGTCGCAGTCTTGCTGAGCTTTGTTCCCATCGACTCAACTGTCGAAGTGCTGCCAATCTTTATAGGGTCATCAACTGGCTTGGTTGGCCAAATCGAAGTCCGGGCGCCAGGAGTCTGAACGCATCCAACGGTGGTCCCGAAAAAGCAGATACCGAACGCAAGCAAATAATATGGATGTTTCATTGACACGATTCCTCTGTCCGATTGACCAAAATGCGAGGACCAAAATGCGAGGTCTACCCAAGCGGGATTTCTACCTTGGATGAAGCCGTTGACCTTACGCACTCGGTTCTATCGAAAGATTCCAAAGCCTACCTTGAGCAGAAAAATCGTTAATCTCGATATATCCCTTAGGAGCCGGACAATCCGGCATTCGAAAGTGCTAGCCAGCACGTTTTGTCTCGCACTGAGAAGAGTGATAAGCCGCAAAGTTTGAATCGAAACGGGCCAGCACATAAATCACGACGCTAACATGCTCCAAAATTTGTGGCGTTAACTGCATCAGGGTGACGAAGTCGGCTGAATAAACTTTGGCAGGTAATCGATCGTGGAGACTCGCAGCTTGTCCTTTTGTTTGTCGAGCTGTTTATTCATCTTAGCGACTAGCTTGTCGTCGTATTCACGAAGATATTCATCGACGAAACCTCGCAGACCTTTGCCGAGCTCCTCGGCGATGTCGCCTCGGATTTGACTGATTCGATCGACTTCCATTTTGGTAAGTCGCACTGTCGCCTTAGTTACGGTTGGTGAGAATTGCATGTCGGGCGGAAAAACAAGTGGGTTCATCTGGACACTGCATTCAGCGTCGATTTCTACTTGCACGGCAACGGATGCGTTGGTGGAGATGCTGATGAGTTGCACGTCTCGCTGCCATTGGCTAATTCGCCCAAACACTTTCAATGGCGTCTCCAAGGTTAGATGAAATGCAAAGCGATTATTAGAAAGGTTTCGCAAATCCTTTAGATGAATTTGTAACGTGGATTGAGGATCGACCAATTCCAGGTGATAACGTTTCCAAGTCCCGTGCTTGACGGTTTTGTATTTGCGATAGGTTTCGACTTTGAGCCCTTCGTTGCGAAATCGAAAACCATCGTAGATTTCCTTCTGCTTCCCCCATCCTCGATTGTCTTCGTAGCTTGGTGGCAAGTTTTTAAGAACCAACCATCGAATCATTCTGCTGAGTGATTCTTCATCCGATGCCGACGCTAACGAGCTTGGATTCGAGGCTTGGAGATAGTTGTCTAATGACACAGGTAGATTAATGACCGGTTCCTGAGGACGCTCGGCTGCATCTGGGTTTATCTGGTCAAATGAATCAAGAAAGTCATCTCCCGCGCAAGCCATGTGCGACTTGGATACCGCGACAGTCAGGGTGATTGCCAAAGTTATCGATAACAAGAAATGATGATGCGCCATGGAAGCTAGTGCTTCATCCAACTTAAAAACTTGATTTTGTATTTGTAGCAGATGTCGTAAGACATCTGAAGACTACAGTTTTTATTGGTGTCCCAATCTCCATCTGAATTCTTACGAATTCAGCTACCAAAAAATTTAGAGCGGACATCAATCTCAATTTACGCTGCACGCAGGGTTCGGCTGCTTGTTGCCCAGCGGATCCAATCACGGACCTCTACTTCGTCTGCGGCAGCCGCGCCACGTAACACGCGTTGACCCAATTTGCTGGATGCAAACGTGACCACTTTATTGACCAAGGAGCTGACGTTTGAAGAAGCAAGTTGCTCGGCGGTTGTGATTCCGGCGGCGACTAACTGCTGTGCATCGTGCCCGCGAAGGTTTGGGATACGGCAAACGAGCGTGGCTTGATTCTGCCAGTCCACGATCGTTGCAGCAGTTATCCGCTTCTCTTCAAGCTGCATTGCAACGGTCGTCGCATTGGCGCGAAGAAAGTCATTTACCGTTTGAATTCCGATCGCGTTTAGCTGCTCGGCAACGCGTGGTCCAATGCTTGGCGCATCGACAATCGGGCTGGTTAAGTCTAAATAGAACTGAAGTGTTGATTTCTTGCTCGACGCGACTGTCTTTGCGGCAGGAACGCTACTGACGATTCGAGTTCGTTCAGATGGTCGCTCTTGTGTTCGCTCTCGTGTTGGTTGTTCGATTTGTGGCGAGTGTCTTTCGCCTGACTGTTTGAGTGCGCGAAGTCGCTTTCGTCGGCTACTTGGTCGTTGGGTCGATTCACTGTTAAATCGATGACGAGACACTGTGCGACCGGCCGAGGCAAGCCATGTAGTCATTCGAGAAACCTCAAAATTGCTACCGCTTCGAAGTATGTTTTGACCTCGCGGAGTTGTTAGAAATCTTTCAACTGTCTTGAGCAGTCTTCCTCGAGGAATTGCGGCGAGATCTGCTGCATCGTGTACACCGCAACCGACGAGAATTCTCGCGTCGAAAGAACGCAAGTTTGGAATCGTGCACATGAGTTTCTGCTCGGCCTGCCGGTCGGCAATCTCTTCTGCGGTCACACCCAAGCTTGCCAAGCTATTCGCAATCGCAACTGGATCAACATTCAGGAATGAACCCACGGATCGAATTCCCATCGACCGAAGTCCGGTCGCAAGTGACGCTTGCCCTCTTGCGGATGGCATCATCATGTTAGGTGCATCTTCGATTGGACTTCGAGGCGAGAGAAATAATGTTGCATTGGCATTCGTGCTAGCGACAGCGACGCGCGACGTAGACCACGCTGAATCTTCGCTTGCAGTTGGATACTCCCTGGGTCGATAGACACTTTGCGGTATGAACTGTGTTGGTGCAGGTTCTTGCCAAGCACCTTCAAAGAGAATTCCTGCAGATGATTCAGCGGCAGCCGACAGCTGAGCATTGATATCGACATATGCTGGATCGTAATACATTGGAGCGTTGATAGCTGCGGGTGCGAACGTAGTTCGCGCTGGTTGAATAAAGGAGTCAGTCGACACTGTTGGAGCAGCTACGTTGACGATCGGCGAATTCAGCTGAGCAACCCAACCATGGTGACCGCGAACACGCTGAGCGACTTCTGATTCGCTAGTCATCAAGAGAACCTGCTGGCCCTCACGAGCAAACTCAATCAAGACTCGGATCAAGTGGTCTAACGTGGCTCCGTGGAAACCATCGAGTGCATCATCGAGAATTAATGGCAAACGTCCAATTCGATGAGCGGCCGAATCGCAAATCGCCATTCGAATTGCAAGCTCTACCAACTGACGTTCCGACGATTGAGATGCCGGGACCGCATGATCCATGCGACTCAGATCAGGCCGATAATCACGATAAACTTCGCGATAGCTTTCAGGGCGACCTTGCTTTGCAAGACCGGCTGCGAAGCCAAGATCGCGGCGGAGTGCTTCCATTGCCCAAGATGGTAAATGTCGAAGCGAACCAGCGGAAAGCTCCCGAACGTATCGCTCGACTGTTTGTAAGAATGCGCCTTGAGTCGCATCGTGGTAGGGACCATTGCCCCGCAATTGTTGTTGAACCTCTGCCAGTCGACGACGAGTCGTTTCGTAGAGATCCCAGCTCTTCAGGACTTCTTCAGCGTAAAGAACTCGCTGCTGAATCTCTTCCAATTCCCATGCAGCGGTTGCATTCTGACCAAGCTTTGTGCGGTCAAGATGCATCTTGCTTTGAAGTTCTTCAATCAGTGCAACAAGTTCCAATTTGCGAGCCGCTACTACTTCTTGTTCACGGTGCAGATCGGCTAGACTGCTAGAAAACTGCTTCGGCGCAACGCGGTGTTTAGAATAACCAACCCATGAACCATAGTGGTCATTTTCGGTAGCGTTGGAACGGACGTAACGCCCGCTCGACTGTTGGCTTTCCGATATGGTAGGAGAACCCGAAGAGTAACCAGTCGACTCAGGGCTGCGGCGGTGTTCGAGAATTGCTCGCGAGAGATCAGCAAAGCGAGCGTCTAATTCAGAGGCTTCGGCACGCAGGGCAACCAATTGCGATTCTAGATCGCGATAAGCAGGAGAACCGGATACGCTTGAGTAACCACCGTAGACGCCGGATGTAACTGCGGCAAGAGAGGGCCCGCGACCGGCAGCCGGTAGCAAATGACGCTCGGGGTGCAAACGAATTTCTTCTGCGCGGCATACCAATCGATCACGCTCGGTAGCCCACCAAGCGCGATCACGGTCATCGACGCGCAGGTGATGTAGTCGTTGTTCTAATCGGTGTTGCTCAGCCTTCAATCGACGATAGGTTTCATCATGTTGATGCCCGGTTGCAATATGAATTCCCAGTTCGCGAGCCGCTTGCCAAAGACGCTCGGGAAGTGTCTCTCCGAGTCGTCCGCAGAACACGGCGTCGTAGATTTCACTTCCAATACGATGCCATGGTTGCTCGGAGCTTTGCGAGTGCGGATAGGACGCATCGGTTCGTAGTGAACTCTGTCGACCGAAATGATAAGGCCCATCGAGGCAGTAGTCGCGGTCGCTTAGGCAATCTGCAGATGAAACCACGCGTGAGGTTCCCGCACTGTCGGCCCATTGAAGCGAACCCACTAAACCATCGACGGCTTCCTGGCCATTACCGCTCGAGTCGCGATGGCGGTTGTACAAAAGCCCGCGAACAAACCGCGTAATTGTGCTTTTGCCAGCGCCTCGGGCACCCCAAACAGCGTTCAGCCCCGCAACAAATGGCCCAAGATGAATCCTGCTGGATCGGTTTTGCGGGTCGATATCTATGCTTACTAGTCGCATCAGTGGCTCCTCCGTGGCCTACAATTTTTTCAGACAATGTCCTCGAACTTCAGCGACTACCGCGATTCCTGCCGCGTGCTACTCAGTTCGGTCTCCTCGTAAACTAGCAGACGCCGGTATTCTGGGTAAAGATGAATTCCACATCTGAACTTCAGGAAAAATAGAAGCTTTACAACTTTTTGTCAGAATTTTCCGGAGACCGCTTCTCGAAACTAATCCGCCGATCTGTTCCACATCTATAAACCTGCTCCTGAGCCTGGGGTGATGAACAAGGGATTTTCCCTGAGCCATCGCCTCGGGTGCTATCTGGCAAATTGCGGCAAAATCAAAACCCGTGGCTAGCGCCATCGGCTCAGATTTCATTAGGTCAGCCAAAGCATGAGGCGCTAGCTACAGCATAGGGGATAACCTGCTGTCGATTTCAGGCTGTAGATCGCCGTAGCGATACGTGAGATGGCAAGAAATCCTGATTAATCCTACTAATCTGATCAGGTCCTACGTAACGACGTCTTTTCGGTGAAAATCGGTTTGTCCGATTTTGAGGTGTCCAATCCGAGTGGTATATGCCATGGGCGAGTTTGTGTGGCAAGGTCCCCCACAAGCTTGCCACAGATGGTTAAGAGAACCGTGTTGGTTTCGTAGGATGACTGCCTCATGTTTGTGATTATCGGATTTGTCGTTGTAACAGGGTGCGTGCTAGCCGGATTCGTATTATCCGGCGGTCACATCATGGCGTTATGGCAACCATACGAAGTACTCGTGATTGGTGGTGCGTCGTTTGGTGCTTTGATCGTCATGGCTCCAGTTCCTGTGCTAATCGACTTGATGAAAGGAATCATGCAGACGATGAAGGGGTCTCCCTACGAACGCCCGGCTTATGAAGAATCATTTTCTGCGCTGTACGAGCTTTTTCGGGTTGCTCGGAAAGATGGGATGCTCGCACTGGAATCGCATATCTCCGACCCACATAGTAGTGCAATATTCTCCAAGTATCCAAAGCTAGCTGCAGATCATCATGCAACCGAATTTATCAAAGGTGCGTTTGGTCCAATTATCGACGGATCGGTTAAGGGCGAAGAGATCGGGCCGCTTTTGGAGATAGAGCTCAAGGCGATGGAAGATCAGCATCACGCGCCGGTTGTCGCACTCACGAAAACGGCTGACGGTTTACCTGGCTTCGGAATCGTCGCGGCGGTTCTTGGGATTGTGGTCACGATGGCACACATCGATGGCCCGGTGGAAGAGATCGGTCACCACGTCGGTGCTGCTCTGGTTGGAACGATGTTAGGGATTTTGCTTTCGTACGGATTTTTCGCGCCACTCGCAGGAAAGATGGAGGTCTTGGGCCATTCCGAAAGCGCTTACTTCCGAACGCTATCAACGGTAATGCAAGGTTTCTTTGGCGGCATGCAACCCAAGATGGCGATCGAGACTGGTCGTCGAGGACTCTGTCGTGATGTTCGCCCAGAGGCAGAGACGATGGAGAAGCTTATGAAGGCGATCGATACTGGCGGCTAACTCACGATCAGATTGAGTTGAGTGTTGGACAGGATGAGTTCTTTGCCGAGCTCGGAAGATAACGTAGCAAGTAACTTTTAAGGATATACAATCATGGCGGGCGGAGGTGGTGCATGGAAAGTTGCTTATGCGGACTTCGTTACGGCGATGATGGCGTTCTTTATGGTTATGTGGCTCACCTCGCAAAAGCCAGAGCTAAAAGAAGCTGTCTCTGAATATTTTCGTAATCCATCGGGTAAACAGATAACCGGAAATCCAAATCAGTCCATCCTACCGAGCAGGAACGATTCATCAGGCGGCAAACGAACTCGTACTCGCGGAAAGCAGCCTATCTACGGCGCAACCAAGATGACCGATGAGGGTAAGCGGTCTAACATCGGTACGATGATCCAGTTCGATCCCAATTCCGTAAACCTTTCACCAGAAGGGGAATCGCGATTAAAGGAACTTCTTCCCGAGTTGGTTGGTAAGCCTCATCGAATCGAAGTTCGCGGTCACGCAGTGAATGACACTTCACGAGGCGAGAATGCGCTGCTGGACTCGTTGATGATCTCTTACCGTCGATCGCTCGTTGTCTTCGAGTTTCTGTCAAAACAAGGTGTTGAACCGGAGCGAATGCGGCTCAGCCAAGCTGGCGGATCCGAGCCTCGCTTTGTCGGTCAATCAGTAGACCCGAACGCCAATGCTCGAGTCGAAATTTACCTCTTGGACGAGACCTACGAAGCACCTGCAGAAATGATGAAGCGAATGGTTTCATCACAATCAGCAAAGCCACCCACAGAAGCCGAACTCGCAAAAGCAATGGAAGGCGCAAACGTCCCCGCAGCTACCTCCGGGCACGGCGACGAAGCCCCCAAAGACAAACACAAAGGCGGACATTAACCAGGGAAGCCACCCCCGCGAATGTTGATCGGCAAAGCAAAAAAATAGTCCTAGCAACCCGTGCAGGTGACCCCGGACCTTTTCTTGCGAATTTGAACCCGACAACAGGCCGCAAAAACACAGAACCCCGTGTGTAGCATTGCTTCACACGGGGTTTTGCATTATGAGGCTCCGGTCGGATTTGAACCGACGGTGGCGGATTTGCAATCCGCTGCCTTAGCCACTTGGCGACGGAGCCTTTTCGTAACAGATTATCTAACCGACAAAGTCAGCCTGGTCAAGGCCGACATGTATTGACGGCGGTCGACTGTCCTTCGTTGGAGGTTCGAGTGTAGCAATCCATTCGTAGAGTTTCTATACCGGTTTTGCGGTTTGTTCTCGCAAGAAATTACCCACAGAGAATAGCGATTTTTTTCTTAACTTTAATTCATTTGTTCGGGTGAAGAGCTTGTACGATCCGGATTTTTAGAACAAGGTTATCTGGAAGTTGACGCACCAGTTTTCCGAACTGAGTTCCAAGTTTCCAATTTCCAGGCCCAAATCCTTATCTCAACACCGGCAGACACTTTGAGCAGCTTCAAAAATGACCGCACAATTGTTCGTTACGGAGTCACCCGCCGCTGGGCGGATGCAGTAGTCCATCAGGGGACCATTTACTTTGTCGAGGTCCCCGACGATCCCTCGGTTGATCCCAAGTCGCAATTCCAAATGGTTTTTGATCAAGTCGATCGTAGATTGCAGTCAGTCGGCAGCGATCGTACACGGCTACTCCAGGTGACGATTTACTTGCCCAACCCAGGTGATCTCGGAAGCTTCAATGAACTGTGGGATGCTTGGGTTCCCGAGGGACACGCTCCTAGCCGTGCATGTCTTCATACTCAATTAGCGTCGCCTGACTATCACATCGAATTAGTCATCACCGCGGCGGTAGCTTAACAAACACAAATGTCATTACAGCCACTCTGCGACTTGCGCTGCGTAATAAGTGATAATGCCTGTTGCTCCGGCTCGTTTCATTCCTAGCAAGCTCTCCAAAACGACACTCTTTTCATCAAGCCATCCTCGCTCTGAAGCCGCCTTCAGCATCGCATACTCGCCTGATACTTGGTAAACGACCACCGGAACTTGGAAGCTTGTTCGGATACGCTGCACAATGTCCAAGTACGGCATGCCTGGCTTGACCATCACCATATCGGCACCTTCTTGCAAGTCCAGTGCGACTTCGTGAATGGCTTCATCACTCATGGATGGATGCATTTGATAAGTTTTCTTATCACCGCCAATTAAGTTTTTTGCAGATCCCACGGCGTCACGAAAAGGACCGTAGAATGCGGACGCGTATTTGGCTGCGTAGGAGAGAATTGCGGTATCGAGAAAACCTGCCGCGTCAAGCGATTGGCGAATCGCTCCGATGCGTCCGTCCATCATGTCCGAAGGAGCCAACATATCGCAGCCCGCCTTTGCTTGCACGATCGCTTGTTGGCAAAGGACCTCAACGGTTTCATCATTCACAACATATCCATCGCGCATCAAGCCATCTTGACCATGAGTTGTATAGGGATCGAGAGCCACATCGCAGATGATGCCCAAGCGGTCTCCAACGACTTGGCGAATCGCTCGCGTCGTGCGACAGATCAAATTATCTGGGTTTGTTGCTTCCTCGCCATCGGGTGATTTCAATTTAGGCGGAGTGACAGGAAATAGCGCAATTGCAGGGATGCCAAGGGAGACTGCCCTTTCCGCTTGAGCAACCGCCGACTCGATCGACATGCGTGAAACCCCGGGCATTGACGGGATCGAATCTTCTGCTGACCCTTCAGGCAACACAAACAATGGCCAAATCAAATCGTCGACACTCAAGGAATTCTCTTGAACCAATCGGCGAATCCATGGACTCCTACGAAGCCTACGAAGTCGCGTCGCCGGAAAATTGCCGCGAGCCAAAAATGAATTGGACGACGATAAATTAGACAACGGTGAGCTCTTTCTGTTTCAAAAATCCATACTAATTACGCTGGAGGATTGCCTATCAAGCGAGTTGCGGACTTCAGCGAACCAATATGGCATAGGCTTCATTCAGCCGCTCGCTTTGCTGGTTCAACTTTCATGGCATCTCATTGACTGTGTATACTAGATCGTTATCGGGCGAATGCCTATTCCCAGTTGATGTCCTTTCTCGGAGTTCGTTGTCTCATGCTCTTCAATTCCTCTCCCAAGAGTATCACCGCTAAGATTGCCTCCTTTTGGAAGCCGTTCCAGTCCTTCGTGTTTTGGAATTCAGTTGCCTCGATCGGAATCCTTGGGAATTTCAATGCGATTGCTCAAGAAAACGCTGCGACTCGCAAGTTAAACTCCGAGCAATCCAAACCTGTTGTGACACGCAACTCCGGCGACACAGCGGTCGTGATGCCCGATTTGAACGCATCTGACTGGACTATTTTGTTTAATGGTAAGGACCTCACCGGCTGGATTCAAAAGAATGGCTGGGCAAACTATCGGATCGTCGATGACACGATCCAAGGCACCACAAACACCAAAAGTCCGAACTCGTTTCTTTGCACTGCGGAAAGCTATGGTGACTTCGAGTTCGCCGTCGAAGTGAAATGCGACCCGCAATTGAACTCGGGTATCCAAACTCGTTCGGCAAGCGACCCGGCTCGCGAAAATGGTCACGTCTTCGGTCCGCAAATCGAGATCGCAACGGAAGTGTCCGGATACATCTACGGTGAAGCAACCGGACGCGGCTGGTTGAGTCCTACCCATGAACCGCACGACAAGTTCAAGAACGACCAATGGAATCAATACATCATCCGTGCATCTGGTAAGCGGCTACAGACATGGATCAATGGCAATTTGATCGAAGACATCACCGACCCAATCGGGGCCGAATCAGGATTCATCGGCCTCCAAGTCCACTCGATCAAGCCAACCGATGGCCCTTACAAAGTTCAGTGGCGAAATATCCGCATCCGAAAGCTCTAAACGACCGCTTCGTGGACAATTTTTAATCGCCATTTCCTCCGTGAATTTGCAGTATAGGATTAGCCCATGCTGCGTTTGATTTATATGCGGGAACAAGCAGTCCAAAGAAAAGCTTTTTTAAGCGAGCGACACGATAAAAACTACTAGTGGCATAGGCTTCCAGCCTGTGTAAACAGTCTAATCACAGGCTGGAAGTCTATGCCACGTTGGTAAGCTGAAATCCGCCGCTCGCTTTACAAGTCTGCGGAAAGACTTGGCTACCTGATGTCCTTGAAAAATACAGATTACAAGCTACCCCAAATTTAAAATACGCCTAGGGAGTACTGACATGAAGATGATTGATTGTTTGCGGATGGTTTTCGTTTTTGCATCTCTGAGCACGATGATGCAAATGCCGACTACTATTGCCCAAGAGGCGGCCGCGCCTAAAACGAAAGTCGTTGATCGACAGGCGATGATCGATAAAGCGGTAGACTTTCTTCGTGTCCGCGGACAAGCTGAAGACGGTTCTTTCAGCAAGCAAAGCGGCTTAGGTGTTACGGCTCTTGTAACCGCTGGACTCCTTGCAGCGGATGTCTCACGAGAAGACCCGATGGTCGCCAAGTCACTGAAATATCTCGAAAGCTATCGCCAAAATGATGGCGGCATCTACGCCCCGAATTCAAAGCATAGCAACTACGAAACATGCCTTTCTATCATGGCTTTGGTCAAAGCGAATAAAGATGGTCGCTATACCGAACTCTTAAAGGGTGCTGAAACCTATATCAAAAAGATGCAATGGGACGAAGGCGAAGGGCTCAAGTCCGACGACACTGCTTTCGGTGGAGCAGGGTACGGAAGTAAATCGCGACCCGATCTTTCGAATACTTCGTTTCTGCTTGACGCTCTCAATAGCCTTGGACGCGACGGGAACGACGAAGCAGTCAAACGGGCACTTGTCTTTGTGTCTCGCTGTCAGAATCGTGCTTCTGGCGATAACTCAACCCCATTCGCTGCCAAAGTCGATGACGGTGGATTCTATTACACACCGGCAGCAGGGGGAGATAGCATGGCCGGCAAGACCGAGAACGGTGGCTTGCGATCCTACGCTTCGATGACCTATGCAGGTCTCAAAAGCATGATCTACGCTGGAGTTAACAAGGACGACCCTCGCGTTCAAGCTGCGAAAACCTTCCTCGCTCAGAACTATTCGCTGACCTCAAACCCTGGAATGGGAACTTCCGGTTTGTATTACTACTACCAAACGATGGCGAAAGCACTGAGTGCTCTCGGGACCGACACTTTCGAGACACTTGATGGATCAAAGTCATGGAAACTCGACATCCTGACAACGCTTGCCGATGCTCAAAAGGAAGATGGCTCGTGGGTGAACAGTGATCCGCGATGGCTTGAAGGCGATACGAACTTAGTGACTGGTTACACTCTTTTGACACTATCGCTTTTGAAGTAGAACTCGATACAGCGATAGCGTGTTGCATTGCCAGATTAATTCTTCGACATCAATTCTTCGACGCCGCCTATCCACGGGCGCGTCGACGCGTGAGCATCCAAGACACTTGTTACGCTCTGCTTGAGGTGGCCATCAATCTTGTACTCAATGATGCTCACATTGAATTTCCTTGATCATTTGTAACAGCAAGATTGCCCTTCCCCGCATCTTGTTCGCGCATTCGGTTGTTGTAGCAACCCAATACAAATCGAATTGAATCGAAGGAGATCTTTCCCTCGGTATAGTCGAATAGGGGGCGCATTCGATCATTGATCCGCGTCGCAGCGATCGCCAACTCGACTTCGGCAATTTCGGCTGCAGATACCCAAGGAGATGGGTCAGTGATACCGTGAGTTTGAATGTAATCGCCTAGGTAGCCGCAAACTGTCGATCGAGCCCGCGATGTCTTTTCACATACGGCCTCGATGGACATGCCAGATTTCCAGAGCGAGAATGTGGCGATCGATGAAGGTGTAAGATTTGCTTGCTTGCTGCCGGAAGATGTGCTTGCAACCGGCTGCGCTCCTTGATTTCTGACAGGCGCAGCGATTACATCGGTTGCGATTTTTTGCGACTTGCAATACTCGACTGTTGCATCGATGAATGCTTGTCCAAGATCGAGAAGCTTTCGTTGCCCCACTCCTGGGAGCTGCGAAAAAGCTTGAAGCGTACCCGGACGTACTCGTGCAATTTCGCGGAGAGTCGTGTCACCGAAGATTACGAACGCCGGCACGTTTCGCTCGGTTGACAATCGGCTTCGAAGGTTTCGGAGCATCTCAAAAACGCCCCTATCGATCCCTTCCCAGGAATCGTTGGGCTTAGTACGTTTGCTGGCTGTCGATTCAACCGGTCGCGAAAGACGAACCGTTGCATCTCCTTTGAGTAGCCGCTTACCTGACGTGGTAACCGTTATTGTCGAGTACTGTTCAGTGGTTCGAGCCAAGAAGCCTTGTGCGATAACTTGGTCCATCCAGCTTTTAACCGCAGCGATTGGATACTCACTAAGCAATCCATGCGTGCTCAATTTATCGTGCCCCAGTTGAGTAATCCTAGGTTCACTGGATGCTGTTAATACTTTGGCTGTATAGTCGACACCGTAACGTTGATTCAATCGCACGACACACGAGACGATCATCTGCGAGATCCGCAGCGAATCTTCCATCACGTCGACTTCATTCAAGCATACATCGCACGCACCGCAATTATCGCTCGAAAGATCTTGACCAAAGTAACGCACCAATAATTGGTGCCTGCAAGTAGGAGTCGTGCAGTAGTCGCGAATTGTGTCGAGCGATCGCAACTGGCTTTCTTGCGTTTCCAGTGAGGAGCCATTACCGGTAAGCATTTTGCTCCAAGTGATAATATCACCCGGACTATACAGCAGCGTGCAATCCGCCTCCAATCCATCGCGCCCCGCGCGACCGCTTTCCTGTTGATAATGCTCAAGCGACTTGGGAACGCCTACATGAATAACGTAGCGTACATCCGGCTTATCAATACCCATACCAAAGGCGACCGTTGCCACAATGACATCACATCGATCTTGCAGGAACGCTTCTTGATTAGTCTTTCGCTCCATGTCGTCGAGCCCAGCGTGATAGGGGAGCACTCGAACGCCTAAACCTTGAAGCCCCACATTAACGCGATCCACTTCCTTTCGCGAGATGCAGTAAACAACGCCCGATTCACCGGGACGACTTAACACCAAGTTGCAAACCTGTTCAAAGCGACTCTTGGAAGGAACTACTCGATAAGTCAAATTGGGGCGATCAAAATTCCCGACAAGAACTTTAGCATTGTCTAACCGTAGTTGACTCGCAATATCATCGCGAACTTTTTCAGAAGCGGTCGCAGTATATGCATGAATACCAATGCCAGGAAAATGTTCCTTCAGCGTTCCCAGCATACGATACTCGGGACGAAAATCATGGCCCCAGGCACTGATACAGTGTGCCTCGTCGATCGCGATCATGGAGACTTTGCAACGCTTCAAGTAAGCGATCATCGCGTCCGTGGCGAGTCGCTCGGGGGCGACATATAAAAGCTTCAGTCGATTCTCACGAATCGCAATATCGATCTCACGCTTCTCGCTTGTTGACATCGAACTGTTCAACTGTGCCGCTTCGACACCACACTCTCGAAGCGTATCGACTTGGTCCTTCATTAACGATATCAGTGGAGACACGACCACCGTCAGACCGTCATGACAGACTGCGGGGACTTGGAAACACAACGACTTGCCACCACCCGTCGGAAGAATCACAAGGCTGTCTTGATGACTCATTCCGCATTCCATCGATTCTCGTTGCAGTGGGCGAAAACTGTCGTACCCCCAATACTGCTTCATTGCGGTCTGAAGAGTCGGCTTCCCAAGTTGATTTATCGTGTCTTGTTGTTTCTTGGTTTCTTGCATCAACATACCGCACTCGCTTTCGTATCCTAGGACTACGCAATCGTTCTAAATCGAACCTGTGGGCTTTGTGTTTAAACGCGTAGTATCATCTCTCCGAGATTCAGTCATTTCTCGTTTCGGAGAGTCGTGTCTACTTGTGAGTCGTTCGAGAGTCACGCTAGAAATAAATCCAACATTACGCCGATAAGTGTACAAAAAACCACCTTCCGTGCAATGCTCTCAAAGCAGAATTTTCACTTCGAACAGGATATTCCCTATTCATATGAAAATGTTTCGAAGATTCTCGGGATGTTTCACAAGCAAACGCGAGGCGCAAAATGGGCGTGCGATTCATTCTTGGGGATGCGAATCCGGCGCTAGTGCGACTCAGAGCCACCTCTGGCGCCCAAGAAAAACAATGAACTTTTGCGAAATAAATGCCGTCTATTTATTGTGGCAAAACAATTGCGAAACGCCCCACTAGCGTTGGGGTTTATTACTCGACTACGGTTATTGAAGCATATCTATCTGGGTACATCAAACTCCTTGCCAACTTAATTATCCCGACAACTTAATTATCCCGACTTCCGAAATCGAAGTCTTTCAAAATCGAAGCATCGTGAAACGCAGAACTCCCAACCCATTTCATCAGCAATCTACCCGAGTCGGCGACTACCGACTTCTGGGCTTGGCGTGGGGCGAATCGGACATTGTCAAAATTCGAAACTCGGTGACCGCTTCATCAAATGACTTGCGTAAGAAAGTAAAGCCAAGAGGAACGCATGAGGGGTTGGACCGTCGGACCAAAGTAGCCTTGGCAGGTTACCGGCTATTAGACCCAAGGTTCCGAAGCCAACTTTACGATCGAGTGCAACTGAGTTGTATCGTCTATCGCGAACTGGACGAATTACCACGCGATATTGAATCAAGTGATCGATTGCCATTGCTTACAGACAAGCTGCCAACTTTAGATACGCAGTCCGAACCGAAATTGCTTTCGCATGCGTCCACTTCTGATCAAGCTTGCGATTTTCAATCGTCTTCGCAGTTCTCGCCCAATTCCGATTGTGCATCGAATGATAAATTTGAATCAAGCGAGTCCGCATTCAGGGCCATGCCATTTGAATGGCAAGGACTTGATCAAGAGAGTTCGCCTCTCGAAGATGCACGCGAGATTGTGCGGTTGCTGAACGAACCGAAACTTGCTGAGAACACCAAATCAAATAAAATCTCGCGTTGGATTCGCGCCGCAAGATCCGTTGGATCGTTATGCCGCAGGGTTCGCTGCGCAGTTCTTTGAGTCGCCGTATAGATAATCTTAGCGAAAGCCATCCTAAGCTAATGGCGTTAAAGGTATCCCGAATCTTACAACGTTCAACGGCTGGTCGTAGCTTTGACATTCAAAAAATCTAGCCAGCGTTTCATTGTTGTCGGTTCTATAAACACCGCGTTTGCAACGATCATCATCCACCCGAATGTGATCATTCCCAGAAAAACACCAATTCCGGCGTGAACACCAAAGGCAGTAGCCAGCACCCAAGGACGCGTCATCTTCGGCCAAACCAAGCACACATAAAACGTTTCCCAAAAAAGAGTCACGTGAGCCGCAAGTGCCATCAGCACGGGATAGTTCCCGATCCACGTCAAATCTAGCGATTGATATTCGTAAGAAACAGCAGACAACCAAATTGCTGACCCATCCCACCAAGTCTCGCCCCGCATTTTCCCAAGCCCACCAAACAGATAAATAACACATAAATGGATCTGCATTAACCGAGCCGCGATCGTGTTGTAGGTAGACCAGTTTGAAGTCTGAATATTGGCGTTAAGTCCAGGCGAGGCTTGTGCCTTCCCTAAATCGAGATACCGATCCATGCTGATTTCATCGCCAGACCTCGCAACCATCAAGTACATCGTGACCATCATGACAATCTGATCCAAGCCGAAAAGCAATCCCGTCATTCGATGACACACCATCAACGTCATAAACCAGATAATTGGAATCACAAATCGTGTAAACAAACCGATGGCCATAAGTATAGAAAGAGCGATGGCTACTAATTGGTGCGCCCATAACAATGGTACCGAATCGATGTACCATAAATAACTCCACGCAAAGTCTCCACGATGAAGGCTTTGAGCAAACTCCCCGGTCGTAAAGGCATTCGGTCCAAGAAAGTCATCTAGACGCAAACACCAAACAATATGGATGTAAGCAAGCATGGCTCCGGTTGCGATACGGATCATGGCCAACGTCGTAGCCGCACTTGGTTCAAACCAAAAGCTGTTCCAACACTTCGAGAATTCCTTGCCAATCATCGGGCTCCTCGATTCCCACTAGGAACAATCTCACTTGGAACAATCTCACTTGGAACAACACGAGGCTCTTTAATCTGCTCTTTGTTCTCGTCAAGTATTTTCGCATCACCGTCAAATTGTTTTTGCGGGACGATTTGCTCGACGTTGGCGGGCGTGTCGAATGCGGCAGGAAACTTCGTTTCTGAGGGCATTTGTTTGGGTGATTGTCCGTTTGAAGGCTCCTTTACGGGGCCTTCGAGCAATTCATTGTAGAGCCGTGGATCCGTTAGCTTCCATCGATCGACGAAAATAGTCCTTGGATTGGGGAGCTCATGCTGAATGCGTTTCAGTGCAACGCTGTGTTCAGGATATTTGCTAATCAAGTTCTGTTTTACACAGTCTTGAAGTGATTCGTAGATTCGCCGGTCCTCACGCCATTGGTCTGTTATTCTTTGGGCTATTCTCTGGTCGCTTTCAGTGACGTTTTCTAGCTCGGTTGGCGCGAAGAGTGTGTTATAGAACTCGGATAGCATAAAGTGGCGATGGTATAACAGTCGCGGCCATTGATCTTTACGGTCGGGATAAATCTTCCATTTGCTTTTGTCTGCTTCCGGGTTGCTTCCGCTTGCAAGTTCACGATCGGGGGTGACTTGGCACTCAACCAAATGGGCTGGTCCGGGGTTAGGCGCGAAAAAAAAGTAGCCGTGACTTAAGTACATCGCGTCCACATAAGGCCCGAGCGTGCGTCGCAAAAAAGCCGTATCGGCTGCAGCAAAATTTTCGGGAGAGCGTGAAAAAAATCGTAGCGGCTCAGCAACTACCGCCAATAGATGCAAGCTGATTAAAAGAGTTGCAATCAAACGCGCACGACCAGACCATCCAACAACTACACGCGTTTCATGCGAATCATCTGGGGAGCCGGTGTACCCGTTGGGGGACTGACGACCGGCGGCGTTCTTAATTCGTTTGATATTCAAGGCGGTTCGCTAATTCAATAAATGCATGTAAAAATTCTTATTGTTCAGCTATCACCTGTTGTAGCAAAACCATGTCGTTGCGTCGCCGCGAACAGTTGCTAGTTCGTAGGTGGAATGATCGCAGATCGTAGTTCAGTTGGAAGATCGGGTTGCTGCCAAGCACTCATTCCGCCGTCGACAAAAATAGTTTGGCCATGAATATGTTCGGCAAGATCGCTTAGCAAGAATAGAGCCGCTCCGGCACACGAGTCAGCACTTGGGACTTGATTGTTGGGCGTATGAAGCTTCATCCAAGCGATCCCAGCAGGGTCGACATCCAGTACTTGATTTGTCAAAGGAGTTCGCACCAGACCGGGGGCGATGGAGTTGACTCGTATATCGTAAGGAGCAAGAGCCACACACAACGATCGCACCATACTGGCGACTGCTCCTTTGGAAGCATCGTAAGCGGTGTGGTTGGGCTCCGCTAAGAATCCGTTAATGCTGCCGGTGAATAAAACGCGACCACGCGTTTGGGAATTGATCCATCGTCTCGCAAAGAACTGGGTAATAAAGTACCCCGATGCGACATTGAGTCGAAAGGTTTTCTCGAACGTTTCGATCGACATATCCAAGAACGGATCGTCGATGAATGCACCGGCGTTGTTTACCAGCAGATCAACCGAGTCGACTAAACTCATGATGCGGTCGCAAAGAGGTGCGATCGATTCGTTGAGATCACCCATGAGATCGCCAAGAACCAGATGACACTGGCTCGAATTATCGGAGCAGTGCTTGTCACACGCGGCAAGAGTTGCTTCGGCTGCGGCGTCGCGTTTCAAACCATGAATCACGACTGAAGCACCGGCGCGAGCAAGTGCGATGGCTATCGATGCTCCGATGCCCTGTGTCCCGCCCGTGATCAATGCAGTTTGATTATCAAATCGCATTGCGTAGCCTCAATGAGTGGAAATCAAGAACAGCAAATGTCTTCTCGATAGCGTGACGACTGGTGATAGACCTAGTAGGGGCTGGAAGCTCCGGTGTCAGGATCGCCGCACATGTGGAAGTGGTTATGGTCGATGTAAAGGACTTCGACAACTTCCTTGTCATCCAATGTGTAAGGAACCGGCCAGCCGTTGATCAGCCTTTCTTCCATGTACACGGTACATTTGTAGTGAGCATGGTGAAGCTGTGCGAATCCGATTAGCGGAATGAACCTTGGTGGGTCGATATAGTCGGCGATCTTCTCTTTGACGATGCGAACTCGATTACGTTGCTTCTCGCTCAGCAAAGGAACACCGCCCCGAACAGGACGAGCCTTTTCAAGAGCTTGCATCACTTCGTCATCGCTTGGAGGATCGAGTGCGACGACAGGTCCACCAGAAACAAGAGGTCCCATAATGGGCACTCGAGCGTAACGTTCCTGAATGTGGAATTCGAGCTCTTCTTGATCTTGATAGAATGGGCTCACAGGCACCGGGATGGCAAAAGGCCCAAGGTTAATTCCCGACGTTAGTCCAATACAACCGGTCTGCGTTAGCGTTCCGGTCAATAGAATAAAGCAGGCCAGGGTTTTTTTGAGGAAGCAAGTCATAGCGTTTCAATCCTTCACATCCATTGGTGGCATGTCGAGCTTGGCGGATGCACTAGTAGCGGTCGCTCTAGTAGCAATTGCGTTCTGCGGGACTGAAAGTACTATCGATGATAAGGTAGGTAGAACTTGCGGATTTTTCCGATCATTCCCAGAATTCATCCTGTTTTCAATTGCTAGCAAAATTTGAAGTAGAAAAGTTCATGACATCCATTTATCGAATCCTTGATGCTAATTTGAATCGAGCCACCGAAGGGCTGCGAACGATCGAGGAGTTTGCAAGGTTTATTTTGGAGGATGGAGAACTTTCGGGGAGGCTGAAAACGTTTCGCCATTCGCTAGCAGAGGCAAGCAAACGAATCGATCGAGGCATGCTACTTCAATCGCGGGACACCCAAGGTGACGTCGGTACCGCCCAAACGACTGCATCCGAATTTGATCGCCCAACGATCGCAGCGGTCGTAGTGGCCGCCTCGCAGCGAGTCCAGCAATCGCTTCGTTGCCTGGAGGAGTATGGTAAGGTAGTCGATCCTGATTTCGCCAAAGCACTCGAATCGCTTCGCTATCAATCGTATGACTTGCTCGCGACGATCGATTTGAAAATGCTTGCCCATGATGAGTCGCTAACGAAATCGAAACGCCGTGCTTGCTCGCAGGCTCAGCTTTATCTTTTAGTCGACTGCCAGTTGCCTCTCGAATCGTTTGTTAAGAATCTGATTGCGGTTTCGTCAGCAGGTGTTGATTGGATTCAGATCCGCGACAAGCATTGTGATACTCGACAAGTGATTGAGTACGGTCAAGCCGCACTGGCTGCGATTGATCCTGGCAAGACACAGATACTGATCAATGATCGGCTGGACATCGCGATGGCAATCGGAGCCGCCGGAGTTCACGTGGGGCAAGAGGACATGCCGATCACACAGGCTCGTCGCATCGCGCCACAATCGATGTGGATCGGCGTGTCGACTCACTCTCTGGAACAAGCGATCCAAGCAGAAGCAGCGGGGGCTGACTACATCGGCTGCGGCCCGACCTTTCCTTCCACCACCAAAAGCTTCGACCAGTACAAAGGAACCGAGTGGCTGACATCGGTGTCGCAGCAGATCAAAATCCCTGCGTTTGCGATCGGAGGCATCAATCTGGCGAACGTCGAAGTCGTCGCGAAAGCTGGGATTCGACGCGTCGCGGTCAGCGGTGCCATTTGGAAAGCAGCCGATCCCGCGACCTCGGCTCGTCAGATCCGTGAGAAACTGTAAGCTACCGACATGACTGAAAACATTTCATCGCCACACAATCCACGGATCAAGCAAACCCTTCGACTACGCGATCGAGACCAACGTGACCAACGTGGACTTCTGCTGATCGAACATCTGCGAGAACTCAATCAAGCGCTCGCGGGTGGCGTTGAGATTGTTGAGCTCTACTTGGACGAACGCTACGAGTCGATTGCTGAGCTTTTTGCAGACCAAAATCTTCCTGCTCTCAACGAAAGTCTTCGTAGCCAGATCGACTCGGTGACAACTCTTGCGAGCCGATCGGCGATGGAAAAGCTCTCTTACGGAGACCGCGTCAGCCCCGTCATTGCGGTTGCCAAGCATCTGCCTTGCGATCTAAGCCGAATCTTACCTAACGACTGTTCGCTGGTCTTGGTGATTGACTCCGTTGAGAAACCGGGAAATCTCGGAGCCATGGTTCGTACGGCGGATGCCGTTGGAGTGGCTGGGGTTATCTTGTCGGACCCCATTTGTGATGTTTGGAACAGCAATGCGATCCGAGCAAGTCAGGGGGCGGTATTTCGACTCCCCATCGCCGTCTCGACCGCTTTGGAGACACAAACATGGCTTCAACAGAATCAATTTCAAATCGTAACCGCTCGCGTCGAAGCTTCCGTTGCTTACTCCAAATTTACGTGGACTTCACGCACAGCGATTGTCCTAGGGAGTGAAGCCGAAGGGCTTGGCGAGCGCTGGCAAGAATCGTCGATTCAAGGGATCAACGTTCCGATGCGAGGTTCCGTGGATAGCTTGAACGTCTCGGTCACAGCGGCCGTCTTGATGTATGATGCGATGGAGCGAATGAAGCAATAGTCGACTTTAAGTTTGCCAGGATGTAAACACATGAAGCTTCCAGCCTATCGCGGGTCCCAAGGAACATCGATCAACATGACTCCGATGATCGATGTTACTTTTCTGCTAATCATCTTTTTTTTGGTGAGCAGCCACATCGCCAAACAAGACCACCGACTTCCGTTGGACCTTCCTGTGTCTGATACTGCTTTAGGAAGCCAAGTCATCGCAGATCGTCCAACTACAACTGTCCATGTCTTACCCGATGGATCGTATCACCTCGGAAGCAATCCATTACCACTGGCAACCATCATCGATGCGATTGGTCAACGCAACGCGAACACACCAGGCGGGCTACGGGTTCGAATACGCACCGATAAGTCGGTCGCATACGAGCAAGTGAGCCCGCTGCTCAAGGCGTGTGCGAATTTAGATATCCGCGATGTTGTGTTCTCTGTTTACGAGGACCTTCGACGCAGTAGTTCTCGGAATCGGAGCAGCTCAAGCGTCGCTAGTCGAACCGTGGAGCCAAATCATGCGAACTGACTACTCTTCCGCGCGACAACGCCAATCGACCGAGATCATGATGACTCCAATGATCGATGTCGTCTTCCTGTTGTTGGTGTTTTTCTTAGCGACATCCAGCTTCGATAAACCCGAACAACTGCTGCCAGGAGGAGTTTCTCAAGCGGCGAAACCGATCATTGGCACTGGAAATGAAAACGCCCTTCCACCCGAAATTGTGCGAGAGCTTGACGACTGCATCGTTCGAATCATCTCCCGCGGCCCCTCTGATGCCCCTGCGAAGAGTGATTATCAATACAGCCTCAATGGCGCACCTGTTGCCGATTTCGAATCGCTGAATGAGCGGATGAAATCGATTCTCTCAATACGCCAAGACGTCCCGATTATTGTCGATCCCGACCCTTCCGTCGCGATGGATGTCGCCATCCGAGTCTACGATGCAGCAAGAGGACTCGGCGGCCAACAAGTCTTCTTCGCCGTCAAGTAACGACCGCTAGGTTGCGTCCCGTTTGGAAATAAAACATCTGGGCATTTTCGTACTCGTACTCGTGCTCGTGCTCGTACCCTACCCCCGTGCTCGCTTCGACCGCAATCCGATCGAGTACGAGTACCGGCTTACGCCTGAGTACGAGTACGAGTACGAAAATGCAGAAATACTGGATCTCTAATCAGGCCCCGCTCTCTGACACCAAGCGACTTATGTTCACTTCGGTGTCGTATTGCTGGGTAAAGGATTTATCGCAGGCTTTACTGCTGGTGGACTTTGAAGAGTGCTTCTCGGAACATTCAAGCTCTTCGGTGCAGCGATTGGTTCTGCTAGTTCTACTCGCATCATCCAACACAGCAAAAAGGTAACCACGAAGTAAGCTAGATAGTGAGCGGCCGCTTGAGGCGTTTCAAGTTCGAAGGTTGCTAATGATGTAACTGTTCCGATAGCGATCATCACGATCATGAAAACAGCCATCTGACCCGTGGGAATGTCGGCCATGACTTTGTTTTCGAAGTAAGCAGAAATTTGCCAATAGAACAGCCAAGTTGCTGCAAAAAGAATGGAGCAAATCGCGGTACGAATCAAATATTCTTGACCGCTGTAGCCGTCGAACTCATCATCGCGTAGGAATGTGTAGCCGAACATGACGATCGGTGGAGCAAGCAGAATCGATCCGATCACCAACAGCAAGGTGGATGGGACGGTGTTCGAGAGCCGCATTGAAATGGCAAATCCCAAAGTGGCAATGACACCGACGGCGACTGCTATCCAAATTAATTTGCCGACGGCAAACTCGGTTCGCTTGATCGGCTTGAGGACGGCGACTCCCTTGGAATCGGTGGGTCCACTGTCAGCCGGGGCATGAATGACGACTTCATCCTGCTTGTCGGGGACAATGATTTCTTTCTTACATTTCGGACAAGGCCCTTTTTTACCGGCGTACTTATCGCTAACCTCGAATCGAGCAAGACAACCCGGACAAGTGACTAGAATTTTGCTCACGGAATTTGCGTTTATGTTTCGAGAGTACGGGTCGTGTTGGAAAGCTCGAAAAAATGAGCCGTTTTGCTACGCTAGAATCCTATTCGATTCATTACATCTGTAGCGACGAGCGATTATACACTCCCAGAAGGGTCCCCTGAAGCAGCAATGAACATTGTACTTTACCAACCGGAAATCCCGCAAAATACTGGCAATATTGGCCGGACTTGTGTGGCTTTGAACATGAAGCTTTGGCTGGTACGGCCGATGGGCTTCCGATTGGATTCGACCCAAGTGAAGCGGGCCGGTTTGGACTATTGGGAGCATCTTAACTACGAAATTTGTGAATCCTGGGATGATCTTTGCCTGAAATTGCAACCAGATGCGATGTGGTTTTTTACCAAGTTTGCAACACGCGCCTACACCGATGCCCAGTTCAATTCCAACGACGCACTAGTCTTCGGAAGCGAGACATCCGGATTACCCGATAGTATTCACCAAAAGTACGCCGAGCAAAGACTTTCGATTCCCATGCCCGGAAAAGTCAGAAGTTTGAACCTCGCAACCGCGGTTGGAATAGCCGCCTACGAAGCCTACCGGCAATTAAGCTGATTACAGCCCGATGGATACAACAAACCGATCTCTCTTTTGGCCCGCGAATAACGCAGTTGAGCGCGGATTAATGCGAGCCTGCGATGTTTAAAGGCTAGCCCCAATTGGACGATTGGGTCAATGATAGTGAGACTAAATGTTTGTGATAACGGGCGTAGATTTTGCGTAGTGTGTACTATTGAGTAAGATCTATCTATAATGCACCGCCGAAGGTGCTGAACGTCGAAAATCTCGATTACTCCACCTCACATTTCGTTTCTACTATGAAAATTCCTTCGTGATTCTCGAAGCGATTATTACAACGGAGAATCCAGATGGAACGATGCACGTTTCACCGATGGGGCCGCATGTTTCTGATGATCTTTTGCAATGGACTTTGAAGCCGTTTCAAACTTCGAAGACCTTTCAGAATTTGTATTGTACGAATCGTTGCGTCGTTCATGTTGTCGATGACGCGTTGCTGCTTGCAAGAGCGGTAACCGGGCAAGCGAGCGGTTCGCCCTCGCGATTTGTTGAAGGTGCAGGTTTTATACTTTTGGGAGCCTGTCACTGGTACTCCCTTTCGATCGAATTGTGGGACATTTCGCAGCCGCGGGCGGTGGCGTTATGCCACGTGGAATCGACGGGCAACGAACGACCTTTCTTTGGTTGGAATCGAGCCAAACATGCCGTGGTCGAATTAGCGATTCTCTCGAGCCGGCTTGGGATGCTCGCTCCCGATTTTATTCAGGCCGAAATCGAACGATTACGAATCCTTATCGACAAAACGGCTGGCGAAAGCGAAACTGAGGCCTTTCAATTGTTGGTCGATTGCATTGACGAACGTTCTCGCGACCGCGTCGACAGCCCAAAACATTCGTGACTTTACAACATGTCTTCTTCGCAGAATAACCCTTGTGACTTGCCTAGCGAAATCGCTTGGGGTGATTGCGTGGCTATTCAAAGTCCCGCTCGCTTGCACTTCGGACTACTCGAAGTGTGTGCAGGCCAAGATCGACTCTTCGGCGGCTTGGGAGCGATGATCGAGCAGCCATCGACACAACTGTCTTTGAAGATTAATCCCTCAAGCGTCCCAAACAAACCTTGGACTTGTAACATTGATGCCGAGGAACCGTGGCGATCTCGAATTGAATCGGTTTTAAATCGCTGGATAACTTCAAACGGGAACCCAGGGTTACCATCGATTCAAATTCGCTTGGAGAATCAACCCCGAATGCATGCGGGACTTGGCAGCGGAACCCAGATCGCGTGTGCTACGGTGAGTCTTCTATCGCATTGGAGCAAAACCGAATCGCCGATGTCCACTGAGAACCTTGCAAAGATTACTCAACGAGGTAAACGTTCCTATGTGGGACTTGCCGGTCATCGACAAGGCGGATTCATCATAGATCATGGAGTTGCGACTTCGGGTGTCGAGCGAAAGATCGATCATTATGACATACCCCAAGAGTGGTGTGTTGTCCTAGCCAAGCCTCTATCGACAGCAACCATCAGTGGAGTTGTTGAGAACGACTACTTTGGTCAATCTCAGTTTCCAAATCCATATCGCGATTCAATGTGGGAGCAAATTCAAAACGAAATCATTCCGGCTTTAAACGCTGGTGATCTGGCTCAATTTGGATCGGCACTTTACGAGTATGGTCGCGACGCGGGAAGAGTGTTTGCGAAAGTGCAGGGTGGCATCTATCGCGATCAGGTTGTCGCTTCGCTTATCGATTGGATACGCTCCCAAGGAGTCTTAGCGACCGGTCAAACTAGTTGGGGACCTACGGTGTATGCCATCCTGAGCAACCAAGTTGACGCAGATGAGTTGCTGCGACAGCTATCCCTCCGATTTTCAACCGACATCGAAGTCATGACAACTCGATTCAATCGCACAGGCTGCTACCGCGTTGATAAAGCCTGAGCCGATGGCGCTAGCCACGGGTTTCGACTTTGCCACAACTTGTCAGACGACAGCCGAGGCTAAATCATCATCCCGGACTGCTACTCGCTAGCAACATCCACATAGACTTTGAGTGCCGAATTATCTTCGACGAGTAAACGCATCATCTCTTTGTAGTTGTCTAACCCGACGACCGGATTCGTGAGAATCTTCTTGAGAACATTTGGGTACATCATCTCGCCGAGTGCGAGATCCTTGATGCCCGCTTCGAAATGCTCACGATTGGCGTTCACCGACCCAACCAAGAGTTTGTTTCCGAGCACCCACTCGATGTTGACTTTATCCGATGGGACCGATGTTTCATTTTTGCCACCGGTGATACTTGTCCAAACCAAAACGCCGTTGTGCCCAAGTGCTTGCATGGCTTCGAAGGCAATCTTGGAGGAGCCCGTTGCATCGATAATCAAGTCAGCCTTGCCTACTTTCTTGACCAGTTCCATGAGTGGTGTTTCTGTCGTCGAAATGTAAGTCGCTTCCATGCCGGCGACAATCTCGCTCTTCAAGTGCGGTCCTGGTGCTCGAGCGAGCGTGTAGACTTCCAAGCCTCGAAGCTTCAGAACCAATGTCGACAACAAACCGATTTGTCCAGACCCGAGCACGAAAGCTCGCTTCGGGGACCAGACCTTCATTCGTCGTTGAGCTTCGTAAGCCTGGTGCACAGCCTTCGCGGCACAACTCATCGGTTCCATCAACACGTGAAGGTGCTTGAGTCCTTGAGGCACCTTCACAATGTAATCATCCGTTTCGACAAAATACTCCGTCAAGAAACCGTGCAGCAAATTGATGCCCCGCTCGTAGTAGGTCTCTTCGCTGGTCATGTCGTAGGTACCGATCTTGTCGTAGATCGACCCGCCAGGACGTCTGACGGTTGCCGTGACATAGTCCCCTTTTTTAACTCGAGTCACCTTCGATCCGACTTCTTCGACGATTCCGAAGCACTCGTGCCCAAGAACGAGATAGTCGTCTCCCGGCGGCGAGTTGCCATACAGAGCGTCATTGATTTCACGATCCGTCGCGTCGACGCCAACCTTTAAAACTTTGACTAAAACCCCGTTTCCTTGAGGATATTTGTCCAACGAAGGCTTCGCGATTTCTCGCTGATGAACACTGTGGGGTTGTCCGGGACGAACGGCGATCGCTTTCATAAGACTTACTAATTCGAGAGTGTAACTTCTGGGCGTATTGGAAAGTCCCAAGTTTAGTTGGAAATCGAGCTGGCTTCGAGTGGTCTATGCGTGACTTTTCGCCACAGGACAGCTAAAATCTGAGAAGGGTCTGCCACTATTCCCTCTCCTCCCGAGAACACGTGTCATGAAAAGTAAGTCCAGCATTGATCAAGCGGCTCCGAGAGAAACAGGCCTCCCCTCGCGAAATCAAATAATCATTAGTCGAATTTTCGTGGTTTTGTGCCTCATCGCTTCTTTTGCATCGAACACCTCGGCAGATATTTTTATCCAAGGGTTTGACGCCAGTTCGAACGATCGCTTCGCGAATAACCCGTTATTTGTGCTGAACGGGCGGAATCTTAGTGGCGTTGGGCTAACCAACGGAGGTGGGTTTAACGGCTACGGCATTTGGGCAACCTTGATAAGCCCGAACATTGTCATCTCAGCAAATCACAACATACCCAACAGTCCGATTTTCTTTTATCCGAACAACAATCCTGGCACCACGCCGTTCAGTTACAGCGTGGTGAGTTCGCAAAGAATCGGAACGACAGACCTTTGGCTGGGCCAATTGAATGCACCTGTTGACGCTTCTATCTCTTACTACGCGTTTGCAACAGAGTTCCTTTCTGGGCCTCCACCAAGTCCGGATCCGAATCTGGTGGCTGCGGGATCTTTACAAGGAGAAAACGGGTATGTATTCGGGGTCTCTCCGACTGCAAGAATTCCTACTCAAGATGTCGCCGTGGGTCGAAATCTAATCACAGGTTACATTGAAAATATCTTCGCACCCGACATTAATAGCACCTTGGATCTTCTGTATCTTAATCGCGACGCAAGTAACCCCGCGGGCTTTGAAGCAGCCGTGCAACCCGGCGACTCGGGAGCTCCGTTTTTCATCGAGCGAGCCGGCTCTCCGCTTTTGCTAGGAGTCAACAGTGTGCTGTTTGGTACCGTTGCGAATCCAACAGCAACCGGAGTCAGTTACCTGGGTAACGACGCAATCGCGATTCAAGCCTTCATCAATGCCAGTGCGGTACCAGAACCGAGCACCTTGATGCTTCTCGGGCTCGGAGCGGCAATGTTGGGAAGCCTGCGATTTCGTTCAGTAGCCTGACTTCTCGATGGAAAGCGTGACTATCAACGCATTGTGAGACTGTCATAAGGCAAAAGCGTTAACCCACCAAAGTTATTGCGTCTAGCCACAATTCAGGGCAAGCCCGATCGACGCTCGCCCCTCAACTAATCGGTTGCAAACTACAACCAGCAGTCTAATTAACTACCCATGCATGGGGTTCGGTGTTCCGCTTCCGAGTTGAGCTAGCACTTGAAGGACTCCGTTGAGATGAGCCATTCGTGGGCCGAAACGATCGATGAATTCGTTCAGGACAAAGTCACCATCGGTAAGGTTTTCTTCGTTGTCAGCGATTTCATCCGTAATTCCTTCCAGAAAACTGGTTTGGACTTTCGCAAGAGTTTCCGCCGCGTTCCTGCAAGCACGAGCAAGACGCGGGTTTGCATCTTTCCATTGCTGTAGCTCGTTAGTCCTTTGTTTTTGTGCTCCAAGCTGATTCTGAACCAGTTGTTCCAGCATCTGGTTTTGGCGTTCTTGATTTGCGATCATTTGTCGCATCAGAGCAACCATTGCAAGCCCTGCATCGCCCTGATTCATTGCACCAGTGGTAGGTTCTGCAGAAACATCAATTCGAAAGATAGGTGAGTATTGCGAGTTTTCTTGAGCCATGAGATATGCAACCAATTGTGCGGGTATCAAGGATAGTCGTATGCTGGCTCTAGTATAGTCACCCCTTCCTAGGAAAGAATAGGCTTTTAGAAAATGTAATTTGTATCGATTGTTGCGTCTGTTCCAATTGTGACGCATTTTAGATTGTTAATCTGTTCCGGTTGCGAAACGAATCCAGTCTACAACGATCGTCATCGAGCTAGATCCTTCATCAACCGATCACATCTCTACGGACTTGTGATCACCACCTTAACTCGAGGCGTGTTTCTTTTGATGAGTGACAATCCCGCTGAAATCGATAAGGGTAACTGTTTTGGTTTTGTTACCGTTCGGCTTCATCCAGAGCATGGATACTTTGGCGGACTACTGGTAGTGAACTCGCTTGCTAGGCCTCTCGAGTTCCATTGCACACTTCCAGTTAAACCAAACCGCGCTCAATCGATACTCTATGGACCAACTCTCGATGATTTCGTTTGTGGCGAACAGATTGCTCGAGCACTACTTGCAAAGTCGAAGTCGAAGCCAGTCTCGATCTTCACCGACACGAGCGCGGTACTCTCCGTAAGGCATTTCATTTCCATACCGATCGGTTGGATTGAAACTGAATCGAAAGACAACGAGCAATCAGCACTGGTGATTCCTGTCTCGAGTTCAAACCGTAGCTACCGCTCCAATCGAGTCGACGACACGGTGGTTCAGGTTCCTGAAGCCTTTCTCGAAGATGGGCAGATCATCGCAACCACTTGGAAAAAGCTCGCTCCCCAAATCGACTTGATGGAACCATTCGGACGAATCACAGAAGCTTTGTTCGAAGCCAATCCTGCTGCGAAAGCTGCTTAGTTTGAATCGCTCGATCGAGATGCCAAATATGTTTGACGTCGAAACTAAATCGGTTACGGAATCAACCACTGAGCAAACTCTTGATCGTTATCCGAGTCCGAACCCGGAAGAAATTTCAACAATCCAACCATTCGATCTGGCGGCATTCACAATGCCATTGCAATCCGATCACAATACGGATTCGAACATATGTCAGTTTTCGAATGGTAATTTACAGGCAGGCCTCACGGTGGATCTTTGTGATTCGCTATCCGATTCGTTGTTCACGACAAAAGAAGTTCGAACGCTTGCCCTGACCCTCGGAGCACAACTCCCAAAAACAATCGGGTTCACTTTTCCGGAGTCACCGGCGTGGACGGTTGCAAAGGCGACTCCAAAAGAGCCGAGCTCCTCGCCTTCGGCAGACGCTTCCTCGAGCAGCCATGTCAACGACGCGGAAGATGTATCGAGCGATCTTGCGGCAAAGCCTAAGTCGCGTCCCAAGCTCACACGGATGCGACCACCTGGCGACTTGGTCAAGTTGGAAGACCGACTTTATTACGTCTTGCAACCACCGCTGGAGACTTTAATTCAGTCGGCAAAACTGACGTTCCCCTTTCAGCCCTTCCCGTATCAATTCGAAGGTGTTGCGTTTCTTTTCTCACGAGCCGCAGCTATTCTCGCTGATGAGATGGGGCTAGGAAAAACCATGCAAGCGATCACCACGATCCGCATGCTTTTGCTGTCAGGTGAATTGCAATCTGTATTGTTAATCTGTCCGAAGCCGCTTGTGACCAACTGGGTTCGCGAGTTCCGTCAATGGGCGCCCGAGGTTCCGGTGGCTGTCATTGAAGGTGATCAAACAAAGCGAGCTTGGGTCTGGAATCATCCGCAAGCACCTGTCAAGATTGCAAACTACGAACTGATGATGCGAGACCGATCGCTACTAGAAAGCAACCTATCGGAAGCCGACGATGGAACGGTGAATGCGACGCCGCAACTCCACTTTGACTTGGTCGTTTTGGACGAAGCACAACGCATCAAAAACCGGAACAGTACTACCAGCGAGATCGTTCGAAGCATTTCAAGAACGCGATCTTGGGCGTTGACCGGAACACCCATCGAGAACTCGACAGATGATTTGGTCAGCATCTTCGAATTCCTCTCACCGGGTTACTTGAACAATGACATGCCGCTCAAAGCGATGAGCCAAGCATCTCGCGACTACATTCTACGCCGCACCAAAGATAAAGTGCTCACAGAGATGCCTCCGAAGATGTTTCGTGATGCTGAGCTGGATCTCACGAGCGAACAAATTTCAACTTATAAAATCGCCGAAGAAGAAGGTGTCATTGGACTGACCGAGATGGGCGACGAGATCACGATCCAACACGTATTCGAACTTGTACTACGACTCAAACAAATTTGCAATTTTGATCCCATAACGGGAGCAAGTTGCAAACTTGAACGATTGGAAGCGGACTTAGAGGAAGTCGCTGCGAGTGGCCAGAAAGCAATTGTGTTCAGTCAATGGGTCGATACGCTTGATAAGATCTCTACAAAGCTCGATCGCTTCTCGCCACTGCATTACCACGGGCGTATACCGTCGCGTCAACGCGATTCGGTGATCGAGCGTTTCAAGAACGATCCGAAGCACACTGTGATTTTAATGAGCTATGGAGCAGGGGCAGTCGGCCTGAATCTTCAGTTTTGCCATTACGTATTTTTGTTCGATCGCTGGTGGAATCCGGCAGTCGAAGACCAAGCTATCAACCGTGCCCATCGATTGGGTGTTAAAGGGACAGTGACCGTAAGTCGGATGATGGCAATGAACACGATCGAACAGCGAATTCATAATGTGCTTGAAGAAAAGCGGGCTCTCATCAATACTCTATTTGCCGAAACTGGCCAGCCGAAGAGTCTGGGATTGACTCAGAAGGAAATCTTCGGGCTGTTCAACTTAAACCTTCCGCACCGCAATTCCAAAGCAGCATAGCGTTTGAATAATTCAGAATTTCGAAATCAAGCCACTGAAACAGCCAGCAGTCGTTATCAAAAACTATTCGACGATAGTCAAATTCGACTGCACGCGTGCCAGCAAACTTGGCGACGATTGATCGCGCTGCGAACGATTCTTTTTCTCGTCGCGGCTGGCTTTCTCGGTGCCGGTTACCTTCGGATAACCAATTCAAGTTCAGTCGTTGCTGTCGGATTCGCCTTCGCAGCGGGCTTTATCTTGGTCGCTTACTTTCATGAAGTCCTCAACGAACGTTTGCGTCGTATCCAAATCGAGACGCAGCTATATCGTCGTCTTTTAGCTCGTATGCTCCGAGACTGGGAGAAGCTTCCTGAGATCGATCTACCAGGGCTTGACCAAACAGTCATCGACACGGCCGAAGACTTGGATCTCATCAAAGGTCGCAGCCTTATTCGTTGGGTATCGCTCGCCGGAACTAAAACGGGCATCGAAACATTAGCCGAGCAATTGACCAGCTTTGCCGATGCATCCACGTTGAAGAAGCGGCAAGAGGCGTCCATGGAACTGCTTCCGATGCAGGAACCGCGTCGAAAAACTCTTCTTCATCTATGGACCCTTGGAGCGACATCGGGATCGCTCGAGAACTTCGCGACTTGGGTTTCTCAGCCATTTCATCAACCTTCCTGGCTTCGATCGCTTTCTATCGCGGGTCCGATTTGTCTTCTATTCGGAGTGGCGATACTGGCCGCGGATATCAATGCGACTGGGATTCAATTACTCGTTGGTTTTGCGTTGATGGTGATTGGTGCTCTAATCAATCTTACACTCGTAATCGGCTTCGTTGGTCCGATCCACAACGTGTTCAAAAGTCTCGACTCGCATCGTGATTTAGAGGCAGTCTGTAAAGAGCTGAAGATCGCGTTCAACGCTGCACATCCCAACTCCGAACTGCTCAAAGAGCTTTTCGTATCCTTGGCCGACAGCAACAACAGTCGTGCAGCGATTGCGGCTTTGCATAAGCTTGGTTGGCCGATGAGTCTTGCTGGCATGAGATTGCAACCACTTTTGTACATTCCGTTTCTGATCCTTCAGTTGGTCATCTTGTGGGATTTCCGGATCATCAATTGGCTAGATCGATGGCGAGTGCGTCATGCTGACGACGTGCAAAACTGGCTGACGAGTATCGGAAATCTTGAAGCGATTCTTTCGGCAGTTTCGATTGCCGAAGAGTATCCAAATTGGACGTTCCCGCTCACCGACACTCCCTCTGGTATTCTGTCTCAGGCAAACTCCGTGGGGCATCCACTGCTGCAAGATGAATCACGTGTCTGCAACGACCTAACAATTCAGGAGAGTCATCCGGTGCTTCTGATCACGGGCTCCAATATGGCTGGGAAGAGCACACTCATGCGAACTCTGGGTGTCAACATTGCGCTATCACGAATTGGCGCCCCCGTTTGTGCGACTTCATTTGCTTGTCAACCACTTGAGTTGGCAACGAGCATTCGCGTTCGAGATTCGCTAGCCGATGGCGTTTCGTTCTTCATGGCCGAACTCCTGCGATTGAAAAAAGTGGTCGACTATGTCGCGACCAACAAAACGGATTTAAATCGTCGGTCACTTGTTATCCTGGATGAAATATTGCAAGGAACCAACTCGCGCGAACGGCAAATCGCAGTCAGTCATATCATCCAAAAGCTACTCCGGTTCGAACCTCTACTCATGGTCAGCACCCACGACCTTCAACTGGCAGACATGGACGGCTTTACCAACAAGAGCCAGATCATCCATTTCCGCGAGCACTTTATCGAACAAGATGGCAAGTCGCAAATGCGCTTCGACTACCAACTCTATCCCGGGGTAGCACCAACCACCAACGCCCTGAAATTACTCGACTTAGTGGGGCTCAACTAACTCACCGAAAGTTAGCGTCGAATTGTTGATATAGTGTTCTTTATCAACAATCGGAAAAAGCCCATCGAATTCATTCGCCTAATCACTTAGGATTTCTAGCAAATCTCAGATAAGGCGAACTCATTTACTAACGTTGCAGAACTGTTGACATGACGAGTGCTGTCGGTCATGCTGAAGTTGCCTGCCCGTAACAATCTCGAAATGCTTTTGCATTCCCACCTCGATAGAGATTACGAAGACCATGACTTTGGGATACGCTTCGGACTCAAAAACCCATAAGTCAAGCTGCAATGTGGAGCCGCAGAATTCGCACACGCGTTGGCGGATTGTTTATATTTTCCTGCTTGTTGTATCTCTTTTGTTTGCGGATCGAATTGGATTTGCAGCAGACAAGCCAATCGAAAGGAGCTCGGGCGACTCGAAAGATCAAGTCGAGTTCTTTGAAAAGCACATCCGCCCGATTCTGGTTGATAATTGCTTTGAATGCCATGCTGGGAACGAGTCCAAAGGAGGGCTTCGACTGGATTCAAAATCGTCGCTTAACGCGGGCGGTGACTCGGGGGCTATTATCGAACCAGGTCGACCAGACTCTAGCTTATTAATTGATGCCGTTCGATATAAAAATCACGATCTCCAGATGCCGCCCAAGAATCGACTTTCATCGGAGAATGTTGAAACGCTCGAGCGATGGGTCAGTCAGGGAGGAGTCTATCCTGCCTGGGCCGAGACTAATTCGAATAACGCAGAAGATGCGGTCACGGAGGAGAATCAACGGGCTCAATCTAAACCGGCGGGAATGTCGATCGAGGAAGGCTTGAAGTTCTGGTCGATGCAGCCTGTTGAAAACCCTTCGGTACCAACCACGAAAGATCCTTCCTGGCTCAATAATCCTATCGACGCATTCGTTCTAAGCAAGCTCGAGCAAGCGGGATTGAAACCGTCGAAGGCTGCAAGTAGACGCAGCCTTATTCGACGTGTGACTTTCGACCTCATAGGACTACCGCCAACGCCCGCAGAAGTCGACGCGTTTATCGCGGATGATTCTCCGGATGCGTATTCACGAGTGGTAGATCGATTACTCGATTCACCCGACTATGGAATTCGTTGGGGGCGACACTGGTTGGACGTTGCTCGCTATGCCGACTCCAATGGGCTGGACGAAAACGTGGCTTTGGGAAACGCGTGGAGATATCGAGACTATGTCGTCGATTCGTTCAACCGCGATAAACCGTTCAATCAATTCTTGATAGAGCAAATCGCGGGCGATCTGTTACCCGACGCGAATCAAGAGACACGAACCGCTACGGGCTTTCTCGTCTTAGGTGCTAAAGTTCTTGCCGAACGTGATCCTGAAAAACTTTTGATGGATACGATTGATGAGCAAATCGACACTTTAGGAAAAGTGTTTTTGGGTATGACCCTAGGTTGTGCAAGGTGCCATGATCATAAGTTCGATCCGGTCAAGCAAAGCGACTACTATCGCTTAGCAGCGATATTTAAGAGCACGAAGACTTTTCGTGACAAAGGCAAGGAAGGAATCCGCTACTGGAATGAAGAGGTCTTTGCCAACGCTGACGAGCAGGCAAAGATCAAATCGATCGATGATGAGATCGCTAAAAAACAGCGGGCTGCGAACTCGTTCAAATCCGAAGCGATCAACAAGTTGCGGATTGCAGCGAGGTCGAAGGCGACAGAATATCTCGTCGCAGCCAGTTACATTTCTCCAACGAGCTCGCTTCAGGAGATCTCTGAGGTTGCACATCCGCTCGGATTACATCCACGCATTTTGCATCACTGCCGAAAGCACCTCGATTTTAATCGCGAGTCTCCTTTCTTTTCGATGTGGCATGAACTGGCCACGCATCACGACTCCGCTGGTATTGCATTGCACTATCGACCGCTTTTTGAAGCCGCGATCAAGGCTGCCGAAGAAGCGAAAGCCGCGGCCGCTACGGATGCGAAGTCGACGGTAAAGCTGAACGATGCGTTGTTGGAATCAGCTCGAGAAGCTTTGTTTGACGTAGCAGGATTTCTTGCAGTCCCTGCGAAGCCAGCTTCGGCATTCGATGATGAAACGCTGAATGAATACTATCGACTTGCAGACGAAGCTCGAATTCTAGAGAGCCACTCGCCGGATCTTTCGGCTGCTATGGCTGTTTGCGAGGGAACAACGCTCGAGAAGATCCCGATTCACATTCGCGGAAGCCATCGGAACCTGGGTAGTAATGTGGCTCGCGGATTCCCCGAAGTGATGTGTGGATCAACGCCGCAAGATTCACTTCCTAAGAATCAAAGTGGCCGATTAGAGTTAGCTCAATGGATGTCACAATCATCTCATCCTTTGACCGCTCGAGTATGCGTGAATCGCATCTGGGGCTGGCACTTTGGTAACGCGATTGTGAGAACGACTGAAAACTTTGGCGTCGTAGGAGAACGACCGACGCATCCAGAACTCCTTGACTGGCTCGCAAGCTATCTAATCCAATCCGATTGGTCCGTGAAAAAACTCCACCGTTTGATTCTGGCTTCGCGTACCTATCAGATGTCGGTAGCATCAGACGCGAGCTCGGAGCATCGAATAATCGACCCTGAGAATCGACTGCTGTCGCATTTTCCTATGGTACGGTTGGACGCTGAGCAGATTCGAGACTCAATCTTATTGATCGCTGGGCTTTTGGATCGTTCCGTCGGTGGCAAGACATTGCCTTTAAGAAATCGACAGTTTGTGTTCGATCATACTTCATGTGATCGAACCACTTACGACAGTCCAAGACGATCAATTTACTTGCCGATTATCAGAAACAATCTGTACAGCCTTTTTGAGCAATTTGACTTTCCTGATCCAACCATGCCAACTGGCCATCGCAACGTAACGACCGTTGCTCCTCAGTCACTTTTTATGATGAACTCCGATTTAATGCTGGACGCTTCAAACGAGATGGCCGCTGAGCTTATCGCTGCATCTCAAGACGTTCCGGGGCGGCTCGAAATCGCCTTTCGCAAGACGCTCTCGCGAGACCCAACCGATTTCGAAATTGCAGAGATTGCTCGATTCATTTCAGACGTCAGCAACAATGATTCTGTCGATCGAACAGCGGATGATCTACAAGCCAACCAAAGGCAAGCGTGGACTTTGGTTTGTCAGAGTCTTTTCTCCTCGAACGAATTTTTCTATTTGAGATAGTTGGATGAATTGCAAACCTTTTAGTTCACCTATTGGCTCACTTTCTTCGCGACGAACTCTCTTGAGAGATTCTGCGGCAGGTTTTGGTTACCTCGCACTCAGCGCTATGCTGCAAAAGGAATCAAAAGCGTCCGACAAGCCTGAAGTAGAGAACCTCGCACCTGCCAAAGAACCTCATTTTCCCGCTAGTGCTAAACGGATTGTTTTTCTATTCATGAAAGGCGGTCCGTCTCACGTTGATACGTTTGATCCAAAGCCGCTCTTAGATCGTGACGACGGCAAACCACCACCATTCGATTTGCCCAAAGTCCTCTTTGCTGCTCAGGGTAACTTGCTTAAGTCTCCGTGGAAGTTTCATCAGCACGGTCAGAGTGGACTTCCCGTTAGCGAGCTCTTCCCAAACGTGGCGAAGCACGTGGACGA
>JAPLNI010000028.1 GCA_026692865.1 Planctomycetota bacterium | reverse complement strand
GGAATCAATGGCTGCTAAACTCGCTGCATTGGTCAGATCGACGATGATTCCGTTAATGCCACGCGAGTAGTTTGTGTAGTTAGCGATCGACGCTGTTCCACCGGGCAACAGCGCTGACTTAGTTGGATCGATCGCACTCTGTGAATTCGCTGTAGTATCGAAGAAAGAACTTCGATAGTAAACATTGCGAGAAACAATGGTGGCCGGAGTCGCGACGAACGTGAGATTGCTCGTAATGCTTTGACCTGCGTTGATGTTGTTTGTGCCGCTGGGAAGCGTCAAAGTGACTTCGGAGTTTCCCGTGCTGGAATTCCAAAGTGTGTTTGCTCCGGAAAGTCGTCGGGAGATCGTAACCTTGAGTTGTGTGCTGGACTGGGTGGGGTCGGATGCGGTGAGTTCAATATTCTTTCCAGATAACTCTCGAATTTGCACCATGCCCGGTTTGTCGACTGCGATCGTCAATCCACTTGCGATCGTTATCGATCCAGCTTGATAGAAAGCGATTTGTGTGACACTGGAAACGTTGTTGCGAACTGCTTGAATGGAGGAAGTGTTGCTTAGTACTGAAAGGGGTGACGACGCCAAATAGCTATCAAGAGACGCAGTGTTTTTGCCAGGCAACACGGCGTAAGCATAGCTACCATTTTGTGGATTCGAGCCATGGTCAACCCATGTGCTAAATACGTTTTGGGTCACGGTTCCCGTAGCAGTTCCTATTGATTCCCAAGTCCCGGTTTGCGATTGTAATTGTGCAGTCACATTACCGTTGTTTCCTAGGAACGCGTAGCCAACCCCGTTGTGTAAGACCCATTTTGGATTGACCAAGTTCTGTGTCGTTCCTATTCCAAATGTCTGCAGCGTTCCATCGGAAGCTTTGGCAGTCACTGATCCATTTTGAAGAACCTGATTCAAGCTCGTATACACGGGCTTCGTGGCAGTAGGTGCGTTGATAGCAGTACCAAGTGCAACATAACCTTCGTCGAAGTAGAAATATGATTTCTTGGCAGTGACACTCCCTTGCGACCGTCCGTAGTCCATCGCAGCCGCACCATAAATCCCATTTGAAACGCTACCAACGAAGAGTCCCGTTCCAATGTTTCCAGGCCCGCCGCTCGCACCCGTGTTTGCGTTGCTCAGCGAAATCAACTCTGCATCGGTTAGCTGCTCAAGTGTGGTTCCAGGAAGTCGTGTCCAATTCCATGCTGGGAAAATCTCTTGACCGGATGTTGTTCCATATTCAGAACCGCTTTCGTATAGCGTAGTAACTCCATCAGCGAGGAAGAAGTTCTTCGCCCCTTCCGAGATTGATCCACCGGGAAGCGTCAACGTTTCAGGGCGAATGGTGCGTTGCGAAATCATGCGAACCGAAGCCATAAAGCCCTGTCGCTGCTGAATCATCGTATCGGTAGTGTAAAACGATTTGTTGCCACTTAAAAAGTTTGTACTCGTGGAGCCAGTTGCAATCCGTGATACAAGCGATTGCAATTCTGTCGTTCTGATCCCAAGCGGTTGAATTCGAGTTGCTGCTGCAGAAATGTTATTCGCAAGCCCATTGAGTGTCGCCCCTTTATTCGAGATAGCTCGACCGCTAGTGGTAGGCTCCGAGGTCTTGTTTCGAATAAGCCAAGCTTGCCCATCAAGGAGGTACCCGACTGCGGCAGCTTCAGTGGCTGCATCAAACGCGAACGACGTGCCATGGAACCATGGAAGCATGCGGGACAAGTCAGTAGCATACACTTGGCCATAACTAGAGGAGTAGAGCTGCACTTGTTCATTCGGATGGACCCCACCTCGATACGAAGCGCCACTCGCGTAACTGGTGTGTTGTGACAAGCTGGAATCGGGTTGAAGTCCAGAACCAGCGAATCCTTGTGAATTAAGATCGTCCGTTACTAGCGATATAACATCCGACATATCTGATAAATCGTTTCGCAGAACGGCTGCTACTACGGCAATCATCGCCCGGTCGGTGAGATTGGCGCCGCCATTCTTCCCCGTTAAATCTTTCAAATCCCAAACGGTTGCAATGTCGTAGTACTTTGTGATTAGGTTATTAATAAGCGTGCTACTCAAATCGTTTCTCATGGCGATAAGACCTTGCCAAAGCGCAAGACCTACGCCAATCTTGGTGTCGTACCAATTCGGAAAAGCGAGCGAATTGGGCGCCGTATTCGCTAAATAGGTGTACCCATCGATGATTTTTTGTTTTAGTGCGGCATCCAAATACTTCGGTCCACCCACCGCTTGATAGGCTCTGGACATCGTTGACAATCGAGTACCCGATGTTTTAATCGCGTTTGCACCCGTAGTACTGTTCGCTGTATAAGTGAGATCGCTGAAGCTCCCATCTGCGTTCATCAATGCAACAATCGTGTTGACGCTGGACGCGGAAATTGTGGTTGCATTCTCCATAGCCGAAGAGAAGACTCTTGAACCAATCGTTGTCCATTCGGCAAGGCTAACAACTTGGATAAAGACAGTTGCAGCAGCGGGATCGACAACGTCATCGCTCGCTCGGTAAGTAAAACTATCAAGTCCCGAAAAGCCCGACTGAGGAACATAGAGGAATGACCCATCGCTGTTGAGCGTTAAAGCGCCATGAGTCGGAGCAGTCACGACAGACGCCGTTACAGGTGTCTCGTCTCGTCTTCCATCGTTACTTAAAACTCCGTTACTGGCTGAGATATTCGTGGACTGCGAAAAGATAACATATCGGTCGTTCACGCTTACGGGATGGCTACCCAGTACAAACAATCCCCCAGCATCCTCGGCGGTCAACGCACGCGCATAGAAACGAATATCATCGACGGTTCCGTTAAAGAAAGTTCCAGTTCCAGCGGTTCCGATCTGAAGTGGTGTCGTTAAGTCAACCGAGTTAAACGCCCCCGTTCCAATAAACGTCCCATCGAGAACACCATCGACATATAGAGCACAAGATTGAAGACCAGTACGAATACCCACGATATGGTGCCACTGACCATCATTGACGGTTCTCGTCCCTGTCACACCAAAGGGGCCGCCACCAGGATTAAATTGAAAGCGGGCCTTACCTCCCACGACTTGAAGCGCGATGTGATCACCAGTAAGAGGTCCCTTGCTCATAACAGTTCCACCAGCAGCGGTCGTCTTGATCCATGCTGCAAGCGTGACGTTACTGGTGACGACTCCAAACGCCGATGTGTGCGCGACGCTGACAACACCTGTGCTTCCATTTAAGACCAATCCGCCATGGACCTTACCCGATGATGTCCATGTCGTCCCACCACTAAGCGTACCAGGGTCGTCACCACCCGCGAGATCGACCGCAACGGTTCCACTTGTAGCGTTCATAGGCCAATGCCCAACGAGATTGCTCGTCAAATCAACGGCCATAAGCGAACGTTGCTCTAACGTCTCGACAGCCAGAGGTCGCGTTGCCCTTTTTGCTTTAGACTGAAATCGCGTTTTCGAAAGTGATTTGGAGAAAGGAAGCCGAAATGGTGTGTTCATTTGAGATGAGAAATAGACTAGAACAGGATGCGATTAGAGTTGTGAGAAGTAGATATCTGTGGCCTCTAACAGGGATTTCCTGCTTGCTTTGGGCGATAAAACTGCAGGAGCAGCAAACGTAGATGTTCGTGCTAGAAGCAAGCTTCCAGGTGTGCCAACTGGGGCAGTAAAGAATCGAAGGCTATTTACGCCGTTAGCTGCTCGAGTGGCATTCGTATCCAAAACGTTTACCGCCCCTGACCGGTCCACGTCGAACGCGTTGCTTACAACGCCAGAGTTAACTCCGTTTTGGGCACGTACTTGGTTCGTATCCAATACGTTGATAGACACTTGCGAGGAAAACGCAGGGGCACTTGGGTTCACGTCGAAGCGAGCGTTACCAAAGTAAAATACATCGTTCGCCGCTAAACCTGTGGTAAGAGGATTAGCAAGAATCGTAACTCGAAGCCATGAGTTCTCTATCGCACGATCAGGTATTGATAGTTTAACCCGGTCCGAACCCCCTTGCCCGCCACCAGCAATGGTCGTTACGGTAACCGAAGGATTAACCGTAACAAAGTTAGGAGTGGCATCAGGGAAACTACTCCATGCTGCCAATTGAAAACTACTGGAATCAATGGCTGCTAAACTCGCTGCATGGAATCAATGGCTGCTAAACTCGCTGCATTGGTCAGATCGACGATGATTCCGTTAATGCCACGCGAGTAGTTTGTGTAGTTAGCGATCGACGCTGTTCCACCGGGCAACAGCGCTGACTTAGTTGGATCGATCGCACTCTGAGAATTAGCCGTAGTATCGAAGAAAGAACTTCGATAGTAAACATTGCGAGAAACAATGGTGGAAAAGGGATCACGTATTGCGATGGAAACCAGGGTCGCATTCGCCAGATTGTATTGCGGGTCGGTGCTACTGGAAGACAATGACGCCTGAACAACATGATCCCCTTCTGCGACTTGATCGTTGACCGCAGTCAACAAGATGCTCTGCGGGACATTCCAGTTGGCAGTTGTAAAGGTAAGCGTGCTTACAGAGGAGATCCAATTGCTGTTGGATGCTAACGTGACGGTTACATTGGCGGATGGTGCTACTGTAAGGGCCACACCTACATTTTGTCCTGGACCGCCTTCGCGAAGCGGTTGAGAGGGCAAAGTGACGACGAGTCCCGGTAAGGTGATATTCAACGTGCTACCATTCGCGCCGACAGTAGCTTTCGCCGTGAATGTTTGGCTTCCGCGAGTAACGATGACATCGTAGTCGCCCTGGAACACTCGAGGCACATAAGCTCCCAACCGCGTTGTACCGCGAGTATCAGTCCACCAATCGCCAAAGACTAAATCTTCATACGCTTGGCCGTTTGGCTTGATGCTAAAGTCGTCTCGATAAAGAGCCGCGTCAGGAAGCCAATGACTCTTGGACCAGAAACCCCAGTGCAAAAACTGGTTCACGCCGCTTTGACTAAACGACATCTTCATATAGTCGCGAAGGTAGTCTGCTTGAAGCTGTTCGTCTTTCGTGTTGACGTCAAATTCTGTTATCGCAATCGGAAGATTAAACGTCGAGTTGTAATACTGAAGAAGATTCCCCAAAGTCGCAATGTCCGTGAAATTGCCTTCGCGATAATGACTTTGTTCGCCCATCCCTTCAAGTAAGTTGGCGGCTTTGAGACGCCCGAGCCAGTACTCATAATTTGTTCGGTGAGCAGTATTACCACCATTGCTTGCGAAGATATCGTAATCGTTCAAAACCCGTAATGCCGTCGGGTCTTGCTGGCGAAAGAGCTGATACCAAGCCAGGACTTCGTCATTACCAAGAATTGTCATGACATCTTTATTGGCAAATGGTTCGTTCACAATATCCCATTCACCAGCAATTCCCTTGAACGTACTTGCAGCATCGATAATTCGAGCATTGATGGTATTGCGAAGTCCCGTCGCCGCGGCAGCCGCGCCACTGCTTGCAAGCGTTGAGTCATACTGAGTCCATACGCTCGCAGGCATGAACTTTCTACTTGGCCAAACCACGTTATGGCCGCGCAAGTAAAGTCCGTTGTTGACTACCCAGTTCGCTGCGTCTATTCCACGTTGGCGGTTTGAAATAAATTGCGGCCATTTCAGATCGTTCTCAATAACCGCAGTATTAAAAAGTCGCTTGACGAGAGCTTGGTACTGTTGAGATTCAACGTCGTTTGTATTCGAAAGCAAGCCCGTAGAGCCATTCACTGCGGTTCCAAATTTGAAGGCTTGCTTTTGCTGCCTCACAGTCACCAATGCGTCGTTGACCATCTGTCCCGAAGCGTCCATGACAGTGATGTTCAGATCTGCGGTCCGCATGGTATCGATTCGTGTGTCGGCTGAATCACGCCAAGAACTGGTCCCGGATCTTCCTCCATAGCTTGCTGCAGGCAGACGTTGAGGAAGGCTAGAGAAGGACGTGCCACCTGCCTTCGCCCAAGTGATGTCCCCAATCTCGATCGATTGATTTGGATATCCTAAATTGAATACAAACTGAAGTTCGTTCGCCGCATACGCCCGCGTTGTACTCGTAAAGGTATAGGTGTACACACTTGACCAAGTCGTTGAAGGATTCAACGTCCGCGTCTGCAATGTTACGAACGTTCCGAAGGCCTCCTGAAGATTGACTTGGACTCGGGGTGTTGTCCCGCTATTCGCACGAAGTCGAAACGAATAGGTCACCGTCTCATTAATCGCGATTGCGGCAGTATTTCGAACGACTCCCTGTAATCGCCAGGCTTCATTGTTAGCCGGCGGAGTTATCGTGGTGATGCGTCGAGCCGATGTAAAAGGTTGACCAGCAACGGCTATCGTTTCCATCGTTCCATAAGTTCCACCAATGTTGCTAAGCGAAAGTCCATTTGCGGGCAAGATATTGGGATCAGGACCGTAATTGATTAATCGAACATTTGAGAACTGAATCGTTTGTACTTGTTGCCCGAGAACGAATGCAAAGTTTGCTGTTCCCGTCGCAAAAGCTTCCGTCGATACGAAGGGTATTTGTACTTTCATCCAAGACGTCGGGACGATCATTCCATTGGATAGTGCTTTGGTATTTGGAGCAGTACCAAGCTCCAAAACCACGGTGATATTTCCGGGTGTATTCAACGCACGCACATAAAACTCGGCAAGTATCACGTCGCCAACTGCAAGCGGAGCAGTAGTGGGCTGACGCATCTGGGCACTAAACTGCGACGCCGGTTGAGTCGTGATTGCAGCTTGAATTACACTTCCTTGAACGGGATCTGAAACTGTCGTAAACGTTCCGCCAAAACGATTTGTGAAATTGGCAAGAGTTGATCCTGCGATCATCGATAACCCGCCCGCAGGAGCAGCCACGTCGTCTTGCAGCGAACCATTTCCGGTGCGTTGACTGATGTTGTCGACTTCGTATCCAGTTCCATCCTGCAACTCAATGATGATCGATTCGGTTCCTTCGACAATAGCGTCCGATAGGGGGTGAATATTCAACGTCGCTGACGATTGTCCTGCAGGAATCGTGATCGAACCGGGGAGAGTCGTGTAATCAACGCCGTTCGTTGCCGTACCTCGAGTCGTGTAACGGACGGTAAGGGCTTGATTGAGCGGTGCTCCAGATCGAACTACTGTAAAGTTAGCTGGAGTACCCCCACCTTCAGCCGTTGAAGGAGACTCGGAAAAGAGACTTACTTTCGCAAGTATTGGCAAAAGGAATTCACCAGGAATGATCTCCGTAATCGAGCTTCCAGGTCGTGTCCATCCAACGGCCAGGTGATCACTTCCTGTGTCTTCTTTGTGCAATGCTTCGATGTAGTACTTCTGCCCGACGCTTAAAAAGATTGGCGTAGAAGTTTGTGAAGCATTCTGTGTCCAATTCAGCGGGTCTGTGGAAGTAGTGGAAAAGGCGATGCGTTGTTTTAAACTCACGTCATCAGAATTGCTTAACCATAACTCCGAACTCAGATCGCCTGCGATGGCAAAGGTATAAAAGCCCGACACGGGTGGCAAAAGAAATCCGCGAAGCCGCTCTCCATATTGGTCGCCGAAGTTGCTCGGAGATTGAAAGCTCGCGATCGAATCGTAGCTCGTCGGACTGTTGGGGAATGCGGAAGCAGAAGTCAATGAAGCGATCGTGCTTCCGTTGATTCCGGCAAATACCTCGCGGCTAATCGAACCGAGCTCTGTAGGAAATAGTTGCGATGTCGGAATGATTTGTCTTGGTTGACTCGCACTAGACCACTCCAGACGTACAGAAGCAGCAGCTGTTTGGTCAAAGTATTCAACCCGAACGTCGTATTTGCGACCTGCAATGAGAGAGATTGCCCCCGATGCATTGGCGACGGGGACAGTATCAAATCGATTGACCAACAATTGCCCGTTGATCCAAAGCTTTGCTCCATCGTCGGCGTTGACATAAAACGTGTAGGTCTCTGTAAAGCGAGCTTCGATCTGGCCCGCCCAACGAACAGAAAATGTGTCGACACCAATGGATGCGTCCGGGGATGAAGCGCCCCACGAAAAATCGACTGTCGGATCGACGCGAGTGACCTTGAGATTGCTCAAATCCGCGTTGTCATAGTATTGCCCTGTTAGACCAGTTCCTGCAAACGTAACCGCAGCCATCATGGATCGAGATTCAAAGCATTCAATCGATATCTGACGATTCTTTCCTCGACTATTGCTATCACCGCCAAGTGACAGCAAAGCATGAATAAAGCGTCGGAAGATCGTGAACGGTAAGAGCATCCAGCGTTTAAACGAAAGAATCTCCGAATCTAGCTTACGGTCTGTCATAAAGGCAATCTTCAAAAATGTGAAATAATCGGCCTTCAAAACCCCTTAGTGGTAGAGGATCCGGATATATAGAATAGCACGAAGCAAGCGAGACCTCCAATCCAATCCGAACAAGCTAGTTGGTAAATCTATGAAAACAAGTGATAACAAATGTTCCCCGAGCCCTTGCGATCGTCGTACCTGGGTAGCTTCTACGTCAGCCAGGCTCTGCGGGGTTTGGTTATTTAAGGATTCAATGCCATTTGCTCTTGGGGACGATGCCTTGACCCCAATGAATCGTTACCCGCGCATGCTTCATGACTGGTATGTTGACCAAGTGCAAGCCGCCGCAGTTCGTCACACGCAAGCAATCGATAGTCTTCAGAGCAAGGAAGATGCGCTGCGTTATGTGTCCGATGTTCAGCGTAAGATTCGCCAGTGTTTCGGCCCGGAGCCCGAACGCACACCGCTGAACGCTCGCGTGACCGGAACTCTAGAACGTGATGGTTATCGCATCGAGAAAGTCATCTTTGACAGCCGACCAAACTTTCCCGTAACCGCGAACCTATACATACCCACTATTGGATCAGGTCCTTATCCGGCCGTTGTCGGAACGTGCGGACATTCGTTCAATGGGAAAGCAGCGGAAGCTTATCAATCGTTTGCTCAAGGCCTTGTGCGTCTCGGACACGTTTGTTTGATTTTTGATCCAATTGGGCAAGGCGAACGAATTCAATACACGAAAGACCAAGTAAAGTCCGAGCTTGGAGCAGGTGTCAACGAGCACCTTCACGCAGGCAACCAACAGTTTTTGGTTGGCGATTTTTTAGGTTCCTGGATGGCTTGGGATGGGATTCGTGCACTGGACTATCTGCTCACACGCGGCGAAGTAGATCCCAAGCAAATCGGCGTTACCGGAAACTCCGGTGGTGGAACGACGACCACTTGGATGTGTGGTTTGGACAGTCGATGGAGCATGGCGGCCCCGGCGTGTTTTGTGACATCCTTTCGTAACAATCTCGAGAACGAGCTACCTGCCGATACAGAGCAGTGTCCGCCTCGTGCGTTGGCTCTTGGATTGGACCACTGCGATTTTCTTGCAGCACTTGCTCCCAAGCCAATCATTATTCTTGCCAAGGAACAAGACTACTTTGATGTTCGAGGCGCTGAACAAGCCTATCAGAAATTGAAGAAGCTTTATGGGCTTCTCGGCTTAGAACAAAACATTGCACTATTTATTGGCCCAACAACACACGGCTATTCGCAAGAGAATCGCGAAGCCATGTACAGTTGGTTTCACAACGCAACACAAACCGTGCTGAAGGAATCCGATCGACAACCGACTCTCGGTGGCGTTCTCACTACAAACACAACCTTAATTCCAGTTCGTGAGCCACGCTTGACGATCGAGAAAGACGAAGACTTATGGTGTTCGCCAACCGGTCAAGTCGCAGCGATGAAAGGAACCACGACTGTATTCCAAGCAACCGCAGCCAAAGCAGCGAAGTTATCATCGCAGCGACGAGCTTTATCAGAGGACGAGCTTGGCGACGCCGTCAGATACGTCCTGAAGCTCCCCCCAATTCCAGCTACAACGCCCGAATACCGAATTTGGCAACACAAGCAAGTTCGTGATTATCCAACCAAGTATGCGATAGGTTACGCGGTTGTCACCGAGCCAGGAATTGAAGCAATTGTCTATCAATTAACTTCAGAGCAACGCTACTCACGGCCGCGCCCAGGTACCTCTCAAGCAATTCTTTACTTGGCAGATTTATCAAGCGATGAAGAACTTCGCAGCGAGAAGATGTTGAGAGAATGGGCGAAAGAAAAGTCGATGGACCTCTTTGCTTGTGATCTACGCGGGTGCGGCGAATCGCAGCCCGATACATGCGGCCCCAAGTCGTTCCTCAAGCCTTATGGGAGCGAGTACTTTTATGCAATTCACGGTTTGATGCTCGATCGACCGCTGCTGGGTCAGAAGACATGGGACGTGCTGCGTGTTTTGCAATGGATGGAGTCGGCTGGCTACCAACAAGTTCACTTGGCAGCTCGAGGTCGCGGAACACTACCTGCGACCTTCGCAGGACTGCTATCGAATGTTGTAAATCAGATCACCTTGAAGCAGTCGCTTGACTCATTCAGCACCATCGCACAGACGGAATACTATCAAGCACCTTTGGTCAGCATCTTGCCAAACGTTTTATCCTACTTTGATCTTCCAGAGTGCTACCGAGCACTCCAAAACAAACAGTTAATCAGATCCACGTAGGCAAGCGTTGGGCAGATACACATCGCTCTTCGCATAGGACCATCGTTCCGAAGGAATAGCCTGTCGTACCAATGGGTCATTACGCCCTCGCGTTAGCGATCACGTTAGCCGGCCACATCAACTGGCACTTGTTGTCGCTTGCGTCGATACCAAACACCGCTTAAACCAGCCACTACGATCAGAGCGAGTGAGCCGGGTTCTGGTACGGCTACGAGAGCAACATTGTTTCCGTTGAAAGCATAGTTAACCAAGTAGCCGTTTGGAGTCCCGGCGATACTTGAAAACGTGCGTGTGGTTCCGCTTAAAGAACCATAGGTTGCGAAAACATAATTCTGGCTTGTAAGCGTACCGGGAACTAAAGCTAGATCCGTGAAATTCAGAGCAAAGTTGTCTAAATTAAGTGCGCCTGTGACATTCAATCGATCAAAAATTCCCAACGATGAATCGAATTCGATGTTTAGGTTCCCAAGACCGTTCGCTCCGCCGACACGCAGGGTACCGACGGATGCACCAGGTGCTAGCGTCCCACCGTTTGCAAGGGTAACTATACCGCTTACTGATCCCGTACCACCAAAAGTCACTGGATCCAAGAGAGGGTCGAAGCTGCCAATGGCATTGACTGTCACGTTGCTTGTACCAAGTGCTGAGCCGCTAAGGTTATTTGCCAGAATGGCTCCCCCGGTAATCAAGGTTGGTCCCGAGAATGTACTTGCACCCGTGAAGATCTGGATACTCGGCCCTTCCTTCGTAAGTCCACCTGTACCGCTAGCGGTACCAGCATATGTAAACTCACCTGAGGAAATCCCCGACGACATCATTAAACTCTTACCACCGAGGGCAACCGATGAACCGCTCACACCCGATAACGTGGCAACCGTCGAAGTCGTGCCTGAAATGCCAGATATGTCAAAGGTAGATGTCGCACTGGCTACGGTTAGTTGCGTCGATGCGGGCAAGGCACCGGTTCCGGTCAAAGCAAGCGTACCAGCACTGATCGTTGTCGTACCCGTGTAGTTGTTGTCCGCACCGGTCAAAGTGAGCGTGCCAGATCCGATCTTGTTCAAACTTAATCCGCTTGCCTCGTTTGTTAGCTTTCCAGAAAACGTACTGTTACCTGGTAGAGCACCAACAGATAACGTTGCGATTCCACCTGAATTCGTTACAGTACCGCCACCGGCTAGAGAGCCAATCGTGTTCGAAAATCCGGTGATATCTAAAGTACCGTTGGCAGCAACAGTGAATGCTGACAGAGCTGGATCAATCGTAGCTCCAAAAGACAGAATACCAGCGTTCACGTTGGTTGGACCACTGTAGGATGCTTGACGAATCTCGAGCACGCCAAGCCCCGTTTTGGTAAGCCCTCCAGTACCGGTAATCGTACCAGCGACGGTAAGCGTTTCGTTCTGCACCGCAACATCAAACGAGCCGCCACCCGCGCTCAACACAACGTTTCGATCATTAACGCCTGCATTGGTGTTCCACAGCCCCAAGGTCGTGGTTGCTCGGAGCGTTCCGCCGTTCAAGTTGATTGCCGCACCCGTTGCCTGGGCACCCAGGTTTGCATTACTACTAATACTGAGCACTCCGTTATTGATCGCCGTGACTCCGGTATACGTATTTGCGCCGCTGAGAACCCATGTTCCCGTCCCCTCTTTGATAATCGTTGAAGTGCCCGTCCCGTTATCCCCCAAGATCCCGGCATAGATATTGTTGCCAGTGTTTGTTCCAGCGAGGGTCAGCGCTCGTGCTGTGTTAGTGCCGCTAAGAGTAGTCGCAGCAGTGGAGGTGAGATTCAAGGCTCCAGTACCGCTGGCATCCAGAGTCCCACCTGTAATTCCTAATGTAAAGGCACGATCGCTACTGACCGCCGCTCCTACATATCGCAACGCACCGCCGTTGAGAATAAGGTTGGACGAAGCGTTACTTGAAACCCCAAGACCGCTGTTCGTGCCGCCGTTGGCCAAATTAGAAACGCTGAGAACGCCCGCGTTGATCACTGTCCTGCCATTGTAAGTGTTGGTGCCAGTCAAAGTGAGTGTCCCCGCTCCGGATTTGGTCAGAGCGTTTGAGCCGGTGGCCAGAATCGGAGTTGCAATCGTAAGCGAATCACTCGCCAGGTCCGTACGAACAACCAGTTCAGCGTTGTTACTAGGAGTTATCCCTGTACCTCCAGTAATGGAGCCCCCTGCCGCGTTGCCGGACTTGAGGATACCATTCACCGTTAGTGTTGCACCGGCTGCAAGCGTAAAATTATTAGCGTTTGCAATCTGAAGCGTGTTGAGCGTGGCAGCGGTTTGCAGAGTTACAATGCCTGCGCCCGAAACCTGTGCGTTCGCTCCAGCCGGTAGTGCCGCCACACTTGTTGTCGTGTTGCTGGTTCCTCCATCGGTTCCATAGTTGATCCCTCGAACAAAAGTTCCCGCTGCGTTCATCCACGCGTAGCTACTACCACCGAAGAATGTCCCTTGATCGATGAAACCTGCGGCCCTTCCAGTTAGATTGAAACCATTGCTGCCTCCATTTGTGCCACCAGCATTCACGAAATTGCCCGTCGCACCAGCTCCGCGTGTTCCCAGCGAACCAAAATTAACAGCTTGATCTGACGCTGCCGTACGTGTAATGCTTGCAGTGGAGTCTCCGCTACTGAACGTGAGCGAACCGAGGCTTTCGGTAAGTGCCGCACCAGCACCAGTGTTATCTAAATTGAATGTGCCTCCGCCCATGCTGATCGGGCTAGCACCCATCGAGCCAGTGCTCGTATTGAGCGTCAGGGTACCGCGATTGACGGCAGTAGTTCCCGTGTAGGTGTTGGCACCGCTAAGAATCCATGTTCCTGCTCCCGTCTTCGTGAGCGATGTGCCACCAGTGCCGTTTCCCAAGACCCCCGCGTATGTGTTGTTGGCGGTACTTGTGCCGGTTAGGGTCAGGGTGCGAGCGGTAGTACCACTGAAAGCAGTGGCACCGGTAGAAGTAAGATTCAAAGCTCCACTACCACTTGCATCGATAGTGCCGGTGGTTCCTAAGGTGAACGCACGATCGCTACTGACCGCCGCTCCCGTGTACTGCAAGGTACCACCATTGAGAACCAAATTTGGTGCAGCGTTACTAGAAGCCCCAACGCTACTACTGACGCCACCGTTGGCCAAGGTCGATACTCTCAACACGCCGCTGCTGACCGTGGTAATGCCGGTGTAAGTGCTTGCACCACTGACAACCCAAAGCCCCGTCCCGGACTTGGTGAGCGACGTCGCACCTGTACCATTATCGCCCAGCGCTGCAGCATAAGTGTTGCTACCATTGCTCGTTCCGGAAAGGGTTAGCGTGCGAGCCGTGTTTGTACCGCTGAGGCCAGTCGCACTGGTCGAGTTGAGATTCAAGGCTCCCGTACCGTTCGCCTCGATAGTGCCACCATTTGTACCCACAGTGAACGCACGATTGCTACTTGTTGCTGCTCCGGTGTATCGCAAGGTACCACCATTCAAGACGACATTAGCTGCAGCATTCGTTGAATCTCCGATACCACTGGCTAGGCCACCGTCGGCCAAGTTGGAGATGCTGAGCACTCCGCCTTCAATGGTCGTGACACCGGCGTACGTGTTTGCATTACTGAGAATCCAAACGCCCGTTCCTGACTTGGTTACCGAAGTCGCTCCAGTACCGTTATCGACCAAACTTCCTGCGTAGATGTTGTTGCCTGTGTTGGTACCCGTAAGTGTAAACGTACGTGCAGTATTTGTACCGCTAAGACCGATTGCACCAGTCGATGTTAGATTCAGGGCTCCCGAACCGCTGGCTTCCAAGGTGCCACCGCTGGTCCCCACTGTAAAGGTACGAATGCTATTAACCGCTGCGCCAGTGTATCGCAAAGCCCCGCCGTTCAGAACGATGTTGGACGACGACACTCCGAGCCCACTGCTGGTACCGGCCGTAACCAACATGCTCGAGACACTCAACACGCCACCGTTGATCGTTGTGACACCCGTGTAGGCATTGGCACCGCCTAGCACCAAAACTCCTGCACCAGACTTGGTTAGGTCACTGATGCCACCAATGCGGTCGTCTAAAACGTTGTTGATGGTAGCCGTCAAGCTTGAATTAACAGATATGTCTGGGTTCGTACCATAGAGAAGCAGGACGTTACTTCCTTGCAGAGTGTATCCGTCGGTTTCGAAGGACAAACTATTAACACCGGCACTTGTCGACGCCGGTAACTGCGCCCCCGAAGCAAATGCATCCAACTGAACTATTCCACCTGCGTTTCCACCGAAAATCACACGATCTGTCCCCAACGTCCCAACCCCAATCGGAGTCGCAGCACTGCTCCAAACGTTGTGATTGGTAGCTGCGGCGTCAGTAATGCTTCTCGTAAAGTTCGCCGTTGTATTATTCCATGTACCAGCCCCCCCTTCACGAACATTGTTACCTGCGGTGGCCGTATTCGGATTTGTGTCCCAGTAGTAGGTCTGCTGAGCAAAAACTGAGCTTGCATTTACGGTGCAGGTCCCAACCAAAAGTGCTCGAAAAATAGCCCGGTTATATGCCCATCGGAGAAGAGAAACGGATTTCATGAGGGGAATCTCAATCAATGAAAATGAGGAGAACACAAGACGTCATCAAAGTGAAAAGAACGAGCTCTGGCGGTAGTCTGATCCGGTTAGGTGGTTTTTGCAAGTAGGATCCCCTAGGATCTGGAGGATTTTCACAAAGTTGCAGAATTTACCCTTCGGCCTATATTTACGAGTCCAGAACACCGATACCGCTCCTGGGAAATCTTTTTTTGATATGTTGACTGCGTCACTTAGCGAGCCTACAATCGCCCCTAAGTGTTGAAACATAGGGGTTTATTACCCCGTTACAAAGGTTCTTCAGCAAGCTTTTCTTAAATCTGAGGTGGTCTATGCGGTACGGCTTGGTCGTTTTCTTGCTCAGTTTGGCTCTTATTGCTGTCCCGCAGGGATCATCAAGAGCCGGAGATTTCCCCGTTAGCTCGACCGCTGCCCAGACGCGGCTGATGCTCGAATTACGAGCTCAACAATTTCTTAATCGAGCGACCTTTGGTGCGACCAATGCCACGGTGACCGCGCTCGCCAACGACATGCAAACAAAAGGCATCAACAAAGCTTGCACCGATTGGATTGACGCCCAGTTTGCGTTGCCTCCGACCTTGCAGATGCCAACTATCAATTCAATGATGATCGCTGATGGGTTTACAAGAACCGATTCAAGCGGCAATACGGTCGCTGACACGTCGGCTCAGGTCGGCGGCATTACGCGTTATCGAAGCCATGCTTGGTGGCACAATTCGATCACCGCGCCCGATCAATTGAAACAACGACTTGCGTGGGCGCTGATTCAAATTTGCGTTGTAAGCGCACCGGGCATCAATGACTCGAACTTCAATCCGATCTTTACAGAGCTTTCAACAAGTCCTTACCAGCAACCTGCGTACTGGCTCGGGTTGAGCTCATACTACGACATGCTGCTTACCCGATTGAACACCAACTACCGAGATGTTCTGCAAGGGGCCACATTTCATCCGCAAATGGGCTTGATGCTGAGTTCGCTCGGAAATCAAAAAGCGAACGCAACGACCGGAACAGTCCCAGACGAGAACTACGCTCGCGAAATCATGCAGCTTTTTTCTATCGGGCTATACGAACTCAACCTTGACGGTAGTCACAAGCTGGATGTCAACAACCAGTCAATTGCGACATACGAAAACGATACCATCCAGGAATTCGCAAGAGCGTTCACCGGAATGGGGTTCGCATCCAACACCTCAAACACGTCCGCCACGGGTGGATTCCGGGACTACGTGAATACAATGAGAGTTGTTAGTGCCGCGCACGATACCGGCTCAAAACTATTGCTGAACGGCAAAACCGTCCCTGGAAACGCCGACGCGACCGCAGGTATCAGAGCGGCCGTGGATAACTGTTTCGCCCACCCGAACGTTGCTCCGTTCATTAGCAACCTCCTGATTCAGCGGTTTGTGATGTCGAACCCGTCGAAGGGTTACATCTCGAGAGTCGCTCGTGTGTTCAACAACAACGGCGCCGGCGTGAAGGGGGACTTGAAAGCGGTCCTAAAAGCAATCCTGACTGACAACGACGCGTGGGCTTCCATCCAAATGACTCGTCGCACTAGCCCGCTTCGATTGAGCGTTTCAACCGCTGGAACGGAATACTGCAAACTGGTCGAACCAGTTATTCAATACGCGAGCTTCATGCGAAGATATGGGACACCTGCGTCGACGGCGCCTACCAGTGGTCGATTCATGCTCCCGCAATCCCCGGCAACTTGGGGGCAATCTCCTTTTCAAGCTCCGTCGGTCTTCAACTTCTATTTGCCCAATCACCAACCAAGCGCTAGTACGAACCCGACTGTCGCTGGCCTTACAACAACGGCAGGGTCAACTAATATTCCAGAGCGTGGACCTCCGGGACCTGCGAGTCGAGATCTGTTTGCTCCGGAGTTCCAGATTGTGGATGCCGTGGTTGCAAACTCGTGGCATAATCGGACTCGGACTGACATCACAAATAATCCGCGTCGATACACTGTAACTTTGACAAACCCTTCGAACGTAGGCCAAACTGCAACCATCAATCTGGACATGAGTGCCGAAGAGACTCTTGCTGCAACAACAGATCCTGCGTCGTTGATTCGACATCTGGATAACGTGTTATGCAACGGCACCATGACCGAGGCATTCAAGACAAGTCTTTCGAATGCGATTCTCGCCGAGGTGCCTACAGGAGCATCTGCGACAAATCGAATGGATCGCGTAAACGGAGCGATGGTGACGGTGATGAATTCACCGTTCTACCTGATCCGATTCTAAACCGTCCGCTTAGAATCTTGACCTTTGTTTACTTTATTCCGTCAATAAAAATCATTTTGTTTATGTGAGAGTTCCTATTATGGCTTCGAGAAGATTATCGCAAGAATTGTATTCCAGTAATGACCCTATCGCTCAACGAAGAGCATTCATGAAGTTGTCCGGCGGCGGCTGCGCAGCACTTGGTTCAACTTCCCTTCTGTCGCAACTCATAAGTTTACAGCTCACTGGTGCGGCGTGTGCCAATGCAGGAAATACTTCAACGTCTGGATACAAAGCGTTGGTATGTATTTTCCTGAACGGTGCGATCGACTCGTTCGATATGCTAGCTCCCTATGAGGATGCGGAGTGGGCTGCATATAACTCGGTTCGACTGTTCGCAGCCCGACCGAAAGCGAGTCCACCTTCGGGGTCCACTGCAACGACGGTGACCGCTTCAAACCCCAATTTGCTCCCAATCAATTCCGATATCACCAACACGGCTAGTAAGCGTTATGGAATCAACGGTCTGATGCCCGAGTTTCAGACGCTCTACAATCAGGGCGACCTCGCATTCATTGCGAACGTCGGTAGCTTGATTCGTCCAATAAACAGTACGGCAGATTACAATAATCTAACTAATCGTCCGCTCGGTCTGTTTTCGCACGCTGATTTACAGCAACATTGGCAAACGTCCGTACCTCAGTCTCGTTCTCAAGCGACTGGATGGGCCGGACGCATGGCGGACCTCCTCAACTCGGTGCAGAATCCGCAGAGCCGTGTTTCCATGAATATTGCTCTCGGGTCGAACAACCTTTTCCAAACCGGTACGACCGTTCTTCCCTATGTCGTCGGATCGACCGGAGCGACACAGCCAGGTGGTTACCGTTTCTACACGGACGCTGACTCTCTTTGGACGACCAGTATGTCAGCCGCGGACCGGATTCATAGCCGTGTGGCGAACGGAGTCGGGCCAGGTAATAAGCGTAGCGGAACCCTTACGGAACAGAACGCCGGTCTTACAGGCGCGATGTTCCCCACGGCGGATACAGCGACCGGACAACTTTACAGCAACTTGCTCCAAAGAACGTTGGCCCTGAAGAAGAGAGCCAGCATTGATGTTGCGGACATGTTTTTTGACGCGACCAACACTACGACGCCCGTGGGCGGTGTTACTCCAGGGGCTCTGGTAGCCGCCTCGGGGCAACCGAATCCGCAAACGGCTTTCGACGCAATCGCTTCAAGCACAACGATTAATAGCACCATGAAGGGCTTGGCCGCTAACTTGAATATGGTTGCTAGAGTGATTCAAGCTAGGTCGGCTCGCGGCGCGATACCTGGATTCAGTCAAAATCGGCAGATATTCTTTATTAATGTCGGTGGCTGGGACATGCACGACAACATTACCTCCGCGATGTCTTCGGCGCTGCCTGGTATGAGTAGAGCTCTCAAAGCGTTCTATGACGCGACCGTCGCCATGGGCGTTAGCAACGATGTTGTTACCTTCAGCGTCTCGGACTTCGCACGGACCCTTAATCCAAACAGCACCGGTACAGACCATGCTTGGGGCGGTAACCACTTCGTAATGGGCGGCTCAGTGAAGGGTGGAAAGGTTTTTGGTAACTATCCAACATCACTGCTCACTCCTCAGTTCCCTAGTTCGACCCAATCGATCGATCTCGGTCGGGGTCGCTTGATTCCAACTACTTCGGTTGACGCTTACAACGCGGAATTGGCTCTTTGGTTCGGCGTCCCTAACAGTGATTTGCCGACGATCTTGCCGAATATCCGTAATTTCTATGCGTCTGGTGCCTCGGCCTATCCGCTAGGAATCCTTGGCTAGGCCCAGGCTCTTTGTAGTGCTCCGACTTGTCGGAGCTTTTGGACCGATCAAGGGTTTCTCGATCTCGAGAAACCCGTCCAGTGTGAAGTGCGTGAGCTGTCTATCACACTGGGGGGTTAGGCTCGCGTGTCGACTACAACCGCTTCATCGAATGCAAACGTTTGTCGAAATTGAGAGCGTTCGCTTGCACTCTTAAGTGTCTTTTTCTTGCTCAGTGCGATATACCTGAGGCAAGACTTCATTCGCCCCAAAAGCGGTGACAAGTCACCGCACTCCAAAGAACGGCCTGATGCGCGTCAATTACGGCGCACGCTTGCGGAGCTTTCGCTGTAGGCTTCGGCGATGGATACCAAGTCGACGCGCTGCTTCTGATATGTTGTTATTGCAATCGGCAAGTATTCGGTGGATGTGCTCCCATTCGGCTTGCGCCAGGGTGGGCGCTTGTAGGTCATCCGGCTCGTCGGTAACTTGCACTTCCGAGTCGCCGCGCACAAAGGCCAGCAAAATATCGTCGACATCTGCGGGCTTGGGAATAAAATTGGTGGCTCCCAAACGAATCGCATCGATTGCTGTTGCCATGCTTCCGAATCCCGACAGGATGACAATCTTCACCGCAGGCGAGATGGCTTTTAACTCGGGAATGAGAGTCAGCCCAGTCCTACCTGGCATGCGAAGATCGACAACCGCCAGCTCCGTAGGATTTTGGCGGAAGATTTCAACCGCAGCGTCGCAATTGCTAGCCACCGAAACCCGAAAGCCACGCTCTTGAAAGGCTTCCATCAGTCGATCGCGAAGCACCACCGAATCGTCGACTAGCATGATGCTTGTCGCGTTGATCTGGATGGCAAACTCTTCTATTGGTTCCAAAACCCTTTCAAGAGGTGATATTTCATCGGAGGAAATGGTGGGTTGCAAAGTCATGGTGACAGTTCGCCAATCAGGAACCTAACAAAGGTAATCAAACGGAAGTTCAGCCGTATTCGGGCAAGGAATCCAGCTTAGTTCGATTTATTATACCATCAGTAAAAACCTGAGCCTGGGCTGCTAAAAATTCGTTATGGACACGGCCTTTCGACATGTTGTTTTTGTTCCTTTTTGAATGTGATTCACCCTCGACGCGAAACTGGGCCTCGTGCCCACGTTTCGCAATAGGTTTGGTGTGCTACAACGCAGGGCCCCCACGCGCGCTCACGCGGTCGAGGGCCTCGGGCCCGACGACCAAAAAGGTGACGACCGCAAAGCTTTGGCGGGCTAAGTCGCGAGGTAGCCAGCAAAACCTTTGCGACGTGACGGGACAAGCCCGATCCGTCGCTTTTGCGCGCGTAAGAAATCTCGCGAAAATGTGATATTGCACGAGCGAGAATCTTGTTAGATACAAAACCATCGCAATCGAATTCTGGGGCAACACCGAACTTTTAGCAGCCCAGCCTAAGCCCCTCTGGTGCTTTGTCCAACTTAAAAATTGGGGTTTGTCCTCATAGTAGATTTCGTGGGACATCTGCAGTATCCAGCTTTTGAAATCGTTTTCATCGACATCTGAATTCTTATGGATTCAGTTACTTCCAAATCCAATAAGCACAAAGTACCGGATTATGGGCTTACTCAAAGCATTAATTTCATCGCACATGTCGATAGCTTGCGTTTGACAAGCAATCCAGAAGTCCGAAAAACCTGCGGGACGGATTCAAAGTTAAGCAACCCTTCCGGAAAATCTTCGCAAAGACGTCTTGCTGCCTTGGCCTCGCCATTTCTATAAGTCCAGGTGGATTCAACTGTTTTGTGTCCATCGGTGGATTTATTCATCCAACTTTACTGAGTAGCTATAAAAGTGATTTTTCAGCACTTTACAACGATGAAGAACCCGCTCGGTGATTACCGAAATGGGCTTGCTTGGGTGGCTTTCGCTTGGACTGTTTTTCAGTTCAGCGATTCTTCGTTGGGCCAACAATATGGCATGCGTCCTGACGTTCAAGCGAACACTCCCATATACTTTCAACCTGGCTCAACCGCAGCGGAAACGACTTCCGGAACGAATAGGACTTCTCAAAACCAGGTGCGACAGAACATTTCCGATGGATTGATTCGATACTCAACGCAGCGAACAGACAGAACGCCTGGCATGTCATCCGCCGTACCGAACAATGCTCCGATTGCGTTTGGCAGTGGAGCTGATTCCAGCACAGCCGCCGCAAGACCTAGCCAAACGACATCTCCGATCACTGGCAGTGCCCCTTTCTCGCCAGGTCAACCCTTTGTTCCAGTAAGCAACCAGCGAGTACTAGAAAGCAATCAGACTCCTACCGCGCTTACGGCTCCATCAACATCGGAATCGACGACTCTGGCTGCCGAGGCATTTCCCGCGGGCGAGCTTGTTGCCATCGTTGGTGAAGAACCGATCCTCGCAGCAGATCTTTTCTCGGTGGTAGATCCGATGTTGATCGAAGCCAAAGAGAAGCTTCCGGAAACAAAGTTTTTAGAGCTTCGCGAAAAATACTTGCGTCAAGCACTCGCAAAATTGGCTCAGACGAAAATGCTCGCCCAGTATTTTGTCGGCGAGCAGTTGACAGGGAAGTCGCTGGAAGAAAGAAAAGCAGCCCACCAGCAAATCGACAAACGCATGACGTCTGCGTTTCACGAAATGATGCTCCCTCGCATGCTCGCACAACAGAAAGTCGATACACCAGTCGAACTGGATCGAGTTCTTCGCGACGAGGGTAGCTCGCTGGCAATGCAGCTGAACACGTTCAAAGATTCGATGATGGCTCAAGAGGCTCTGAAAAAGCATATTCCAAAATCGTTTGAGATCAACGCAATTGAAATGCGTGATCGATATGAAGAAAAAATCGCCGATTGGAAGCGTCCTGCGAAAGCTAAATTCCGAATCTTGACCGCCCAGTTTTCGAAGACAGGTAACCGCGATGAAGCTTGGAAAATGATTGTCGAAATGGGTAACGAAGCATTGACTGGTGGTAACTTCGAAGCCGTTGCAAGACAAAAGTCACACGGTAGTCACGCAGTCGATGGTGGCCGTTACGATTGGACTGCGAAGGGTTCACTTAAAAGCACCCAGATCGATGAAGTCGTCTTCGAGATTCCGCTGCGACGATTAAGCCAGATTTTCGAAGACGATGATGGTTTTCATATTGTGGAAGTCTTGGACCGCGAGTCCGAACGAACGGTCCCGTTTGAAGATGCACAGGATGAAATCCGCGAAAGTCTCATTGAATTTCGCAAGCAACAGGCTCAAGAGAAGCTGATGGAAAAGCTTCAAGAACGGACGGTGATCTGGTCCAAGTGGCCTAACGATATCCCGAACGCAAAGCCACTCAAAGATTACTTCGGAACAACCGGCCAATCAGTTGATGAACCCTCTGGACCGTAAGGCTGGCCTGATTAAAAACTGAGCCGATGGCGCTAGCCACGGGTGTTGACATTGCCACAGTTTGCAAGATAGCACCCGAGGCTAGCGCCTACGGCTCAGGAAAAACGGCATTGTCATCAGGCCACCGTAAGGCCTAGGATGACTCTAGCGGCAACAATTGTCAGGCATAACTAACGGTTAAGCGGGTAGAAATGGATTTTCATCGTACAGTTTTTGAAATCAGGTTTAGCAGCATTGAAGTGCGATAACGAGAGCTAGATGGTGGATACTTCTGCAATCAGCTTTTGCGAATCGACACCACGTACCTACGGATGGGACTGTTTTTGTCATGAAGATTAGTTTGAATCGCTTTGTCGCTGTAGCAGGAGTCGCGCTCCTATCGGGATTTCACGCTTCGTTCATCTGCGGACAAACAACCGAGCAGATGACGCCAGCTCCGGCCGCTGCGACCCAAGGGCAGCAGTCTGCCGAGCGAGGCTTGAACGAACCGGTTTACCGTGTTTCAAAAAATCAACCGATTCAACCTGCGGCTCCCGTTCCACATTCGCTTGATCCGGCTATCGCAATAGCCCACCAAAGCCTCGCTATCGTCCAAGGCAGCATCAACGATTACACCGCGAAACTGGTAAAGCGGGAGCGAATCGAGGAGACACTCGGCGAGCACGAGTACATGTTCATCAAGATCCGAAATCGTAAGATGAACAACGGACAGATCGCAGTTCCATTCAGTGCCTACGTCGCGTTCCTGAAGCCAGCGACAGTCAAAGGTCGCGAAGTTGTCTTCGTGGAAAATCAGAACCAAGGAAAGTTCTTGGTTCACGAAGGTGGAATGAAGCGAATGCTCGGAACACACACGCTTGAGCCGACCGGTTGGCTCGCAATGCAAGGTCAGCGATACCCAGTCACCGAAATTGGTCTTGAAAATTTGGTTGCAAAGCTGATCGAACGCGGCGAACGCGACAAGCGGCACGGCGAGTGCAACGTTCAGTTCTTAGAAGGTGCAAAAGTGAGCGGACGCGCTTGCACAGTCATTCAAGTTGAACACCCAGACAAAGTAGGGCCTTACGATTTCCACATTGCTCAAGTCTTCTTAGACAACGAATATCGTATTCCTGTTCGTTATGCAGCCTACACTTGGCCAAAGGCTCCCGGACAGCAACCTGAAGTCTTAGAAGAATACACGTATCAAGATATCAAGTTTAACGTGGGACTTACCGACGCCGACTTCGATTCAAACAATGCTGAATATGGATTCCACAAGAAGTAACACGTATCCAAGACTCTCCGAGACTTAATTCATACAATGGCTTCGGTGATGAAAAGTGCATTTTTCCTGAGCCTCAGGCGATAGTTTTGAAGTTGCGCTATTTAACCCCGATAGGGGTGACAGCCTCATGCCGGGGATGGAAATCCCCGGTGTTGTAATGTTGATAGCTCCAAGCCCCGGAGGGGCGACAGCGAGGAAAAAGTACCGGTCCTTCACGGCTTGGGACTTCAATTGAAGGTTGTTCCGGTGACTTCCGTCACCGGCAGGAAGCTATCGTGCCTTCGGCACTAAAAAACGCAACTTCAAAAGGCGATAGCCGAGTTCAATTGACTAACCACCGCTTGCGCAGGAACATCCATTAACCTGGCTAGCGCAAACGGCTCAGGTTTCCTAAGCCCTCCCAAGTGTGCGGAGAGACGCAGCTAGGTGCATGCAATCACTCGCCTCATGTTGCCTGGAACTTTAGCTGGCCGTTCACGAAGGTGGCTACAGCTCGACCTGTTAAATCAGTTCCGTGCAACGGCGTGTTATAAGCTTTCGTCATCATACGCGGAGCATCTACGGTCCATCGATCGATGGGATTGATAAGAACTAGATCCGCTGGCTGGCCTGTTGCGAGCGAGCCACCCGGGATCTTCAGTAGTGAGGCTGGTCGCGAACTCATTTTCTGAAAGACCCCAATCCAATTGAGCAGTCCAGGTTGGACAACGTGCGTCATGATCTGCCCGACAGCCGTCTCAAGTCCCACCATTCCGAACGGAGCTGCGTCCAACTCTTGCATCTTCTTTTCTAACGAACACGGTCTATGACCAGTCGAAATGATATCTATGGTGCCATCGGCTAATCCTTCGCGACACGCATCAACGTGCATCTGCGATCGCATCGGTGGATTGATTTTGCAATTGGAATCAAACGACCGAAGCTGCTCATCAATACAGTGAAGATTAGCGATGGAGATCCCCACCGTCAGCGGTTCCTCGCGTGATTTAGCGCGTCGACAGAGCTCGACACTGCCTGCGGTGGAAATACCTAGCAAGTGCAACCGCCCGCCAGTGGCTTCAACTAAACGAATGTCGCGGGATGTTGCCAGATCCTCGGACTCAGCAGGCATCGGAGCGAGTCCAAGTATCAATTGCGTCATATCTTCGTGCATAACGCCGCGATACGAAAGCGAGGTTACCTCGGGATGATCCAAAATGACCTTGTCGAACATCGAGCAGTACTCAAGAGCACGTTTCAGCAGTGCATTACTATTGATCGGGCTCGGCGCATCACTCAAAGCGACCACGCCGGCTTCAACGAGCGATCCGATTTCAGCAAGTTCTTCACCGCCGCGTCCCTTGCTCACACATCCCAGTACGTGGACCTTGGCAAGTGCTGTTCTCGCTGCCTTTTGTTGAATGAATTGTACGCTTGCGGGAGTATCAATCGCGGGTAGTGTGTTCGCAGACGAAACCACACTCGTAAAGCCACCGGCAAGCGCGGATTTGAGTCCAGTCTCGAGTGTTTCGTCCTCTTCACGTCCGGGCTCGCCCAGTTCCGTCGCCAGATCGATCCATCCCGGTCCGCCAATCAAGCCCGTTCCATCATACCGGTTGATGTCTTTCGGGAGATCATCATCCAGTGTGTCCGTACCACCGATGGCACCATCGACAATATGCAACCTCCCAATGCGATCGGTGCCGGCTTTGGGATCAATCCAACGAACGTTTTCGATCAGCCAGTGATTTTCGGCGGCTTGTTGGTTAAGTGTGATTCGTGATTTCATCCTACAACCCGTTTTCTTTCTGCCCTAGAAGCAGCCATAAGACCGCCATTCGAATAGCGATTCCGTTGGTGACTTGTTTCAGGATGACCGAGTGCGGACCGTCAGCAACTTCGGGTGTCAATTCTACTCCGCGATTGATGGGGCCTGGGGCCATAATCAAAATGTCTTGCTTGCTTCGAAGCATGCGTTCGTTAGTCATCGCGTATAGCAACGCGTATTCATGCACCGATGGAAAAGGCCGAGTCGACTGCCGCTCGAATTGAATACGGAGCAGGTTCAACACATCGCATCGAGGAAGAATTGCATCCAAGCTATGAGCGACTTCGACTCCCATTTGCTCCCATCGTTTCGATACTAAGGTTGCTGGTCCACAAACGATCGGCTTGGCTCCCAGTTTCAGTAAGCCCCAAATATTAGAGCGTGCCGTTCGGCTGTGCGCGATATCGCCAACGAGAGCAACAGTGAGCCCCTTTAAGCTGCCTCGTTGCTGGCGAATGGTGCAAAGATCTAGCAGCCCTTGCGTCGGATGCTCGTGAGGACCATCCCCGGCGTTGACAATAGATCCTTCGAGATGTCGCGACAGGAGATGTGGCGTCCCCGGTGTTGCGTGACGCACAACGACCGCGTCGACTCCCATCGCTTCGATCGTTTTTGCCGTATCGATAAAGGTCTCCCCTTTGGATACGCTCGACCCGCTGGAAGAGAATTCTACCGTGTCAGCTCCGAGCCGTTTGGCGGCAAGTGAAAAACTGTTCCGCGTCCGAGTGCTGTTCTCAAAAAACAAATTGGCGATCGTCCGTCCCTTGAGCAGGCTGAGTTTGGTCCGTCCCGCATCGGTCGCTTTTTGAAGGGCTTCCGCCAAATCCAAGACAAGCGTGATCTCTTCGCCCGTCAAGTCTTCCACACCTAATAAGTGGCGGTGCCGCCAGCTTGGTGCGACTCCCGAGCTGATTTCGGCAGTAAAATCCATCGTATTGTGCCTTGTCGAGGTGAAAACGTGATCCGCCCTTTGAACATGTAGCTGCGTTTGTAGCTGGGCCTGCGAGGGTTATGCTCGCAATTTCCCAGATTGTATCGATCATTTGCCATTTGTAAGGGCCATCTTGGAAAGCTTGGTTGCGGACTGCGGCATCTATTGGTTACGATACGGTGGATTGTCGCAGCCAAAGGATACTAAACACGCCTTCGGCTAAGGCAACTTTTGATTTTTCAATTTGCCCCCAACCGCAGTGGAAACGACCCTTCTCAGCCCTCCAAACGCCCTCATCACAGCGGCGTCTAGAGAATGAATTGGGCCCCAGAAATTAAGGTTGGAGACCTAGTACTCCCTTTTCGCGTCTCGATTCAGAATGCTCTACATGCTGACCGCAATCTTGATTTTGCTATCGCTCGCATCGCTATGGTGCTTGTGGATGGTCCAGTCGCGCCAGCACGCTTCAGCAGTTGCCAACACACAGTCTGCAAATACTCAATTTGACAGCCTGCCGACTGTAGCATGTGAGACCACCGGTCCAGATGGTGATTCGTATCACCAGACCGCATCGTTCGAGCCTGTTATTGCAGCGATCGCGAAAAAGTTGCCGATCATTTCGCCCTGTCTCTCCAGAAATGTCGTTGTCTCCAAGATCCAATCTGAGACCTACCGTTTCCTAGCCGAAAAATTTTCGGACTGCGTTCCATCAAACTTCAAGGAACGTTTCATTGATTCTCACACTCTTGATGCCCGCGACTTTCGCGGCCCAATTTCCCAAACTTGTTCCGACACTTATTCTCGGAACGCAAAGCGACTTCGTTTCCGTTCACCAAGTTTCCGTTCACCAACTCCATTTGCTTTTGGCTCAATCACCTGAATCGACTGCGACAGCGCAAAAAGCAGTCTCGGAAGTCGCTAGCAACGCGGGAGGATCTACCAGTACTGTCGTCGCAATAGCAATCGGGGTGATCATCGGTGCTGCTGTTCTTTATCTACTGAATCAGCTTCAGGGACGCGACGCAAAGACTCAAGCCAACCGACTTCGAGAACAAGCGAAACTCGACTCGGAAAATTTGGTCAAGCAAGCTGAGCTTGATAAGAAGGAACGCTTGCTTCAACTGCAATCGAAATTCGACGTCGAAATTCAAAAGCAACGCGAAGACGTCCGGCAACGCGAGCAAGCAGCCGAGCGCCGTGAAGAAATGATCATCAAGAATACCGACGATCTTCGAAGACAAGAAAAACTGGTCGAAGGAAACCAACGCAAGCTCTCCGACCGCATGGAAGATGCCAATCGCAAGAACGAAGAGTACAAGCGACTTGTCACCAAACTTACCTCGGAATTGCAGCGAATCTCAGGACTTTCTAAGGAAGAAGCCTCCAGCCAGCTCTTAAAGAATCTAGAAGTCGAACTTCAGAGCGAGGCTGGAAACGTCATCTTGGCTCATGAGAAACGCATCTCGGAAACGGTCGATCAAAAAGCAAAAGATATCTTGCTCACAGCGATGCAACGTTACGCTTCCGCTCATACAGCCGAGACGACGACCAGTACGGTGGATATTCCCAACGACGATATGAAGGGCCGAATCATTGGCCGTGAAGGTCGTAACATTCGTGCGTTTGAAAAAGCTACCGGCACCGACGTTATCATCGACGATACACCAGGCGTTGTTATCGTCAGCGGATTCGATCCCGTGCGTCGTGAAATCGCTCGTCAGTCACTCGCAAAGCTCATCACCGATGGCCGCATCCACCCCACGCGGATTGAAGAGCTCGTCGCGGCAACTGAAAAAGAGATCACACAGTTCATCAAACGCAAAGGCGAAGAAGCAGCCAGCGAAGTCAATATTGGCGGCGTCAATGATCGCGTGATTGAGATGCTCGGTCGGCTTCACTTCCGAACCAGTTACTCGCAGAACGTTTTGCGACACAGTGTCGAGGTTGCTTTTCTATCGGGATTGATGGCAGAGATGATCGGGCTCAATCCGATGCTAGCCCGTCGCTGTGGACTCCTGCACGATATCGGCAAAGCAGCCGACCATGAGCTCGAAGGCGGTCACCCAAAAATCGGAGCCGACATCCTTAAGCGAAGCGGTGAAAACGAAATGGTCGTGCATGCAGCTCTTGGGCATCATGATCAACTAACAACCGAGTTCCCGTACACGCTATTGGTTGCGACCGCCGACGCTTGTAGTGCCTCGCGACCTGGCGCTAGACGCGAGTCGTTGGAGCGATACATCAAACGCATGGAAGAGCTGGAATCGATCGCCCGTGGCTTCCCAGGAGTTGAACAGGCGTTTGCAATCCAGGCGGGCCGCGAGCTACGCGTCATCGCAAGCTCCAAGGATACCGACGATGCCGCAGCAGCCAAAATCTGCCGTGATATCGCTCAAGCCTTCGAACAGCAATTGACCTATCCCGGTGAAATCAAAGTCACTGTCGTTCGCGAAGCTCGCTTTACTGAGCTAGCTCGATAGCTCCACGCCCACGCGACGGATCGGGCTCGCCCTGTCCGTTGCAACATGTTTGGCCTAACCTTGATGCCGCCGCGTCAGCAACACCGCATGACATACGACTTTTGCCCCGAAACAAGCTTTGGCAATAAATCGTTTTAGACCTAGGAAGTAAAAAACGATTATGCGATAATCCCCGCCCCTTGCGGAGGCAAGGCTATGTGTGTTGTCAATTTGATGTCAGTAGGAGACCAACAAGGTATGTTTAAAAATCTCAACGCTTCTGTTTTGGGCGTTTCAGGTCGTCAGAGTGAGTTAATTGAACTGGCCATGACTTATGGCTTCAAGGGATTGGATATCGATCTCGGGGACTTAGTCAAGCGAACGCAACGCGCCTCGTTCGAGCGAGCTGCTAAGTACCTCGAAAGTGCGAAGATGCAAATCGGGAGCTTTGAAATTACGGTTGATCTCGATGCCGATGACGCTGCCTTCGCAAAGGCACTCGCATCGTTCGTCGTGGCTGCAGAAATCGCGGGTAAAGCTGGCGCAACAATCGGAAATTTACGCGTTCCTGCTGCAACCGATCGCTTGCCCTACCACGAGTTCTTCGAAGTTGTACGCAAGCGAATCGACCAAATCGCCGAAGTTGCGGGACAACATAGCATTCGCGTTGGATTGTACTTCTCAGCAGCTATCGAAAACCGCGAAGGCAAGCAGTTTGCGTTCGTCAAAGACGCCGAAGGCTACCTGGCATTATTCAAAGCATGTTCGGCCAGCAACGTTGGTTTGACAATCGACACATGGAATTGGACTGTCGGCGGCGGAACGATTGCACAACTGGCAAGCGTTCCTGTAAACCGAATTCTTGGACTGCGATTAGCAGACGCCTCCGAAGGTATCGACTTCGCGACTGCAAGCATCACTCAAAGAATTATGCCTGCAGCACAAGGTGTTGTTGATAACGTTGGAATCGTGACCCAGCTTTCGAAAATGGGTTACGATGGTCCGATGGCTGCTTATGGACACATGTCGGTCGTGGCAGGTATGACGCGAGACGCAATCGTATCGCTTGCTCAAGACAGTATCGATGCTGTCCTCAGCACTGCTGGCCTCCCAACATACACACGCAAGCCAGAACTGATCGGCGAATCAACCGCACCGGTATTCGCTGAAATCGAAGCGTAGCTGTTGTAGAGCTTGGTTCCAAAATGCCGCAGCATCCCTCAAGGACGCGGGCAGCACAAAGAGCCACTTGCAATCAAACCATTTATAGAGGCACCCGTAATGCAAAATGTTACGGGTGCTTTTTTATTGGACTAACCTCTCACGCAATATGAGCAGTGACTTCAACTGATACAGTGAACGATTGGATTGGAGTAAATCGATTCCAGCCGTGCACTGGCACCTAAGCAGTAGAAACTGCGGACTCTTTGGCAGGCACTTGCAATGCCTGATTTGCGTTAGACAACCTGGCCCAAACGACTTTCGACTTGAGCTCTGTGGTCCCTATCAGAGTCGCAAATGGGACCTCGGATGCATCAACGCCTGTTGCAATGCGAATCAAACCCTCTACGGGTGCAAGCCTGGTTGCATCGAACAGATACCACCGCTCTCCCAAGTAGGCCTCAAAGAAACCGTGAAAGTCGGGCGGCTCAAGATCGATCGCGTAGCCCGAAACATATCTTGCCGGGATCCCAAGTCCACGACAAAGCGAAATCGCAAGGTGCGCGAAGTCACGACAAACACCCTGCCGCTGTACCAAGACATCGCGAGCAGTGGTTTCAGAATCAGTCGAACCCGAAACGTAAGCCAAATGTTGGTAGGTCCAATCGCAAATCGCTTGCACTCGACGATACCCATGTGGTTCGGTGCCAAATTCGCTCATCGCAAAATTGGCGAGCAAGTCTGACTGGCAATATCGACTTGGATTGAGATAGGGGAGAACGACGGCAGGAATGCACGCATATGGCTTCTCCGAAAGAGTTTCCGGGCAGTGAATTTCGGCCCCGAGATTTACATTCGCGGAATACTGAATGCTGAAGAGCCCCGGTTCAACATAGACTCGCTGGACACGATTGTTTGCAGCACCAACCTGCAACTGCTCTGCAACCATGTAAGGAGTTAACCAAAGACTCTCACTCACAATGCTTTGGTATTCGGTAGTCGCAACAGAAAGATTAAATAGAATCGTCGTAGGCGTTTTTACCACATACTGCAATTCACAACAGACATCGATATTCTTCATAATCTGGCCCTCCCGCGATAAAAACTACGAACTCTGAGACGAGCCCAAACTCTCATCGTTAGGGTAAGAAAACAGACTCTGAAAGCAATCCATTGGGAATTGCTGTAATGCATTTCTAAGCGTTTGATTCCACCACTGAGACACTTGAATCAAATCAGTCGCCTCAAATCTCTGGTAGATCACGTTGTTATGTGACTGATGAAGTATCATATCGATCGGATACCCCACATCGGTCACACAAGCACGCGTTGCATCAAAGCCCAAAAAGGCGAGTGCGGCCGCTTGCTTTGTATCCGTATCAAACCGCAACAGCCGATCAAGGATGGGCTTAGCGTAGTGCGTTCGACCAATGATAAAGTAAGGAGAATCCTCATTGCATTCGATCCAATTGCCCTCTGGATAAATGTAATACATCTTCGGCGCAGCATCGTGCTCTAACTGCCCGCCGATAATCGCATGCAGATTAAATTGAAGATTGCCGCTCTGAAGCGCCGTCTCATCTTCAAGGCGTACCTTACGAAGCTGCTCTCCAAATAGGTTCGCAATCGCAAACAAATTTTGAGCAGGCGCATGATCGTACTGGAGCTTTTGCTCCAGATACGTCACCGTTTTGTCGCGAACAGACCGCAATCCAGAAGTCATCAACCACCATTGGCGGCCACCGCTGTGGGTGAGCGAGATCTTCGACTTGGTGAGCTTCTCTTCACCCTTGACGATCTTAGTGTCGGCCAAAGCGACCAGCCCGTTACGAACACGAATGCCCAAGCAAAAAGTCATAGCGGACTCTCAAGCGAAAGTATCAATAGTTCCGCCGTTGTAAGTCGTAATGGACTATCAAGGAATAAAATCGCTCGGTTGTTTGATAACAAAACGGTCAACCTCATTTTGCTTTTCGTGGAGCCTGACTTTCGGGATTATCAAGTCCCATTAATCCGATAAGGTCCAATTGAAGCTTCCGAGCCATCGCCTTCCGCTCGGCCATCTCGGCAGGCGTCCATTTGCTTCTCAATCTTCGAGACGTCTCACGGACATGCAATAGCTCAACGAAATCCAACTCATTCTCACGTTTTACTTTAGTTAACATCTTTTCCTACTCTCCATGTGATACTAGTTTTGCCGTTTCCACAGCCAACGAAACACATAGAAGCAACTATCAAGCCAAAAGCCCGAAAGCAACCATTCAGCAACCTTTACCCATCCCATTTGGGCAGTAAAACTCAGCCAATCCCTCGCTGAAAACCCAGTAAAACCCCACACAATTCCACCTTCGCCCCATTTCCCCCAGCGTCAAAACCCACCCAAAAAAATTCCAAACTGCGACAAATTTTCAAATTCAAAGAACACCGAAAGCTCATATCGTCATCGAGTTCACACTTGTCCCCGCCAAAAGCAGTTTCAAGCCAAGCGGCTCGTATGAGCCGCGACCTCCCGACCCTGGAACTAATGCGGACATGCATATGCTGTCCCTTTGCGGTGTGCATGTTCTCGCTCCAAACGCGTTCGACATGTAACAGCGCGCACTGTCTTGGATAGAAGAACGAATGCTGTAGAGCGGAGATCGGAACAAGCTGATCATCGGTGTACATTGTTGCCTCTATCCATTCTCGAAGCGTTACCCAAAAACCGATAATGAAGATGCTCAGAAGCGGATGTTTCCAGGATTGACGTCAGCAATGTAAACACCGAAGGAACGGAACTCCGCCAAGATGGATTCCACTTTCGGCCAGTTATCCTCAAAAGCTTCCGACTTCATTTCGCGCCAGTCTTCCAAAACTTCAGCCGAATAATCCGGAGGTCGATTCAGGTAGGCTCCACCAAAATCAAGACAAAATGGAGGGCTAACGATGGTCATTTCAATTGCGAGTAGCTCATCGTCACTGCCCGTCATGATTGGAATACGATGCCCGGCAACATGTGTGATATTCAAGTCTTGTAAACGATAGTAAATACTCAATTCACGATAATACGCAGTTTCACGATGATGGAGTTTAACCGCAAGTCGTAGCTCTTGGGATGGAGATTTGAAAACAAATACAGTACTTTAGGTGTCAGCGCCTAGACAATCTTCAAACTCCACATTCCGATTTAAACGGAACTGTTCGACTCGATCTTCCAAGATAGGTAATATCATGATTGCAAATCGAAGTGGAATTTTTTCAGCAGAGGTTGAACTTAATTTGTACGTTCAGGGTAAACGATACGAAATTGGTCACCTCGGATCAGATTTCGCAATATTAGTCAGACACAGTTAGTAGATGCCACTGAAGGTGAATTAGAGACGGTCATCGATGGCAAGTCTTCGCGTTGGAAGGTCCGATTCACCAGTCCGATCACCGGTGAATCTAAAAGATTTACTTTTGAAGCCGTTTAAAAAGCTTCGATGATTTCGATGCCTTCAAACGGTACCTTGCGCTCTCTCCAAGTTGTTTTGTCGCGTGGACAGCGCCGGCGGTCGAGTGATCTACACGACCAAGGACCTCTGATTGGTGAATATCTGGATTCCCAGATTTAGCAAGGTACGCTTGAAATTCTTTCGAATACTTTCCAAGGTCGTGCCATAGGCCAAGCATTTTTCCCCAAGCCGCCGCGTCAAACTTGGCGGCGAACCGCTCCGCGTATTCGGCGACTAGGCACAAATGTTCGTCAAGCGGCTCCCAGTTTACTGGGTCAGAACCCTTCGTATGGGCATAGTGTTTAGGCATTTGTCGCGTACTCCATGCGATAAACTGAATTTCATCTCGAAGATCCAATGTATCTTTGGGAGTGACACGTCTGGTCCCGTATAAACAATCTTTAAAAAAGATTGCCGAACCATTTTTCGAAACGATCGGTCCGAGTGTAGCTCGCTTACTCTGCGACGTGATCATTCACGATCGTTTAGCTGTTGCGCTACGGATCCTTCGAACGTCATTTCATCTTGATCATCGTCAAGATATTCATCCCCATATTCGTCGTCCAGTTCGTTGGTGACCTGCAAACCATCTGTTGATTGCAAGTCAGAAAAGTTATTGCGTTGGTGAGCAGCGATAGTGAAGTAAAAATTCTTTTCGCCTACGGTTTGCATTAATGTTCTGTAGACCATTTGTTGTTTTGCTTCATCATCGCCAGGACCAGCCATAAAATGAGGCTTTCCGTGTTATCCGAATTGATAGTGTTCTGGAATGGATTCGGGATCGATCGTTCCCCAGATAGGTTTGGCTTTTCGGTAGTCGTCGTGGGGTTGAAATCCGAGCGCCGCGGCGTAGGCAAGTGCAGCTTCGACGTATCCACACGCGACCCCGGCAGTAACTGGCTCCATCTTGTTATGTTTTTGCAGACCTTCAAGCAGTTCATCTAGCTCGAGCTTTGTACGAATCGTGACGATCACATTCTTCACACCAAGGCAGAACGAATCGATTAAGAAGATGACCGTCGCGAACGGGCCAGAAGGCAATGCACGTATGATTGCAACTGGTCCCATTCCACTTCCATCAACGCACGCAGCGGAGATATAGCAGCAGTGAATCGGAGATTTCGCAGCAGCCACCATTCTGCCGGACAAGGAGATTCTCTGTTGGCGACGCTGGGCGGCTAGCTTGTCGCTTTGGCGGTCCTTCGACTTCTTTTTCGCCAACTTTTTTGACGTTGCTGTTCACTTTTAGCCACGTTTGAATCCTCACTTTGTTAATCAAAAGAAAGTTGTTCAGAAACAATTTACCAAATCGTACATTAGCCGAAAGGCGTTGCCCCAACGCAATCTGCTTTCTATGTAATCGGTTTGCTGATCCATTGGCCGGAACGCATTAGCGTCCGGTTTCTCTGGCATAGTCGTCAACCGGAGGCTAACGCCTGCCGACTGATTTGTCGAAACTAGGTGGCATTGGGTGCTGCTCCAGTAGGTCTGGCGGGTTAGACCGCGAAATGGCATACCAAGTCTTTGCGACGCAGCGGGACGAGCCGGATCCGTCGCTTGCGAGAGTGGGGCGAAACTAAGCTTCGCGTTGGAATCATCAAGTTTTTGACGTTGTTGCGTTAATAGTAGGCAACTAAACTCAGGGGCTTGGTATCTGCTCTGATGTTTAGGTAGCAGAGGGTTCGTTTCTACATCTACCATCTACCATCTACCTCCTGCAATCTTTTTTAATGATTCGATCTATGATGCTCTTTCACGCAAGGCCTTTTCATTTTGTTCGCCTCTGGGTCGCGTCGTTAGCGACTGTTGTTCTTGGTTGCATTTCAGTTGCTCATGCAGCGGATGTCGGACAAACCAAGAGGCCTTTGGAACCAAAGATTGCAGAAGCTTCGAGTGAAGCGGTAACGCAGATCGGGACTTTTAAAGTCCCTTCGGAATGGACTTGTGAGGTGTTCGCTGCTGAACCAGACGTCGCTAATCCAGTTGTCTTAACGGTAGACAATCGCGGACGCGTTTTTGTATGCGAGTCCTTCCGACAGGAGCAAGGCGTAACGGATAATCGTAAACATGATAACACATGGTTGATGGCTGACTTGAAAGCAATGACTGTCGAAGATCGGATTGCTTACCACCGAGAATTGCTCGGTGATAAAGCGGCATCCTATGAAGAACAGGATGACCGCATTCGATTGCTAATCGATGAAGATGGCGATGGGAAGGTAGATCGATCTAATGTTTTTGCATCAGGTTTTAATAGACTTGAAGATGGTACCGGTGCAGGTGTACTGGTTCGCGGAAATGACGTTTACTACACGAACATTCCGAAGTTATGGCTTTTGAAAGACTCAACAGGTTCGGGCGTATCCGATGATCGCGTTGTACTCGCCAATGGCTTCGGAGTTCGCGTTGCGTTCCGTGGTCACGACATGCACGGGTTGGTGATGGGGCCTGACGGACGGGTTTATTTTTCAATCGGTGACAGAGGCTACCATGTTCAAACGCCGAATGGCTTGTTAGCGAATCCTGAAAGTGGAGCCGTATTTCGTTGTGAGCTGGATGGCTCCAATCTAGAGATCTTCGCAACGGGACTACGCAATCCGCAAGAGTTGGCTTTTGACGACTTTGGAAATCTGTTTACTGGCGACAACAACTCCGATAGTGGTGACAAAGCGCGATGGGTTTATGTCGTTCATGGTGGCGATACGGGTTGGCGTATGATGTACCAATACATCTCCGATCGCGGGCCTTTCAATCGTGAAAAAATTTGGCATCCATACGACAGCAAAACAACAGCCGCTTACATCGTTCCGCCGATTGCCAATTTCGCTGACGGTCCTTCAGGACTTGTTTATTATCCTGGGACCGGTTTGAACGATTCCTTCAAAGAGAACTTCTTCTTGGTTGACTTCCGAGGTGGTGCTTCCAACAGTGGCATTCGCACAATCAAAAACAAAGCTAAGGGCGCATTCTTTGAGATCGCAGCGAGTGAACAGCCGATCTGGAACATGCTTGCAACGGATATTGATTTTGGTCCCGATGGAAGCATGTACGTTACTGACTGGGTCAACGGATGGAACGGTGAAGGCAAAGGCCGTGTCTATCGATTCTTCGATGCCATTGGATTAAAGCAGCCAACAGCCATCGAAACCAAGAGCCTTCTCAACAAAGGTTTTCAAGAGCTCGCCGAAGAGAAGCTCGTCAGCTTGCTGGGCCATTTGGATCGACGCGTTCGATCGGAATCGCAGTGGGAACTTGCTTCGCGAAAGTCGATCTCTGCACTCGAAAGAGTTGCTACGGATTCCTCGCAGAGCGAGCTCGCGCGAGTTCATGCGGTATGGGGGCTTGGACAACTTGCTCGAAACAAGCAGTCGTCCAGCGCTGCCGTTCAAGCCATCTTGAAACTGAAGCCAGCTTCCACCAGCGGTTCCGACAACAAAGCGACAAGCCTTCCATCGGAAGTTACAGTTGCTGCTTTGAAGGTACTTGGGGAAAGTCATCGGATGGTTGAGCAAGGTGAATTAAGTGGTGAGCTTGGAGCGATGAATCAATGGATTCACGACTCACTCGTTGGAGCGGACATGCGAATTCTTGCAGCAGGTGCTATCGCTGCGGGTCAGCTTCACACAAAAGGAATCACCGATGCGATTCGTGAAGCGTTGAAGACGAATGCGAATGAAGACCCAATCGTTCGGCACGCCTGTATTATGGCCTTAGCAGGGCAAGCAGATGCAAAGTCGATCTCTGCATTAAGCAACGATGCTTCCGAAGCACTTCGTCTAGCAGCCGTCGTAGCGCTGCGTCGCATGGAAGCATCCGAGATTACTCTATTCCTCCAAGACGCATCCGAGCGTGTTGCTCTAGAAGCCGCCCGAGCTATCAACGACGTGGTCGCGCTGCATAATGGGATGCCAGAACTCGCCAAGTCCTTAAGCCGCTATTCAAGCGACCCAGCATTCGTGTCGCGTGCTCTGAATGCTAATTTCCGATTGGGCAATCCTGAAAACGCAGACGCCGTTGCTGTCTTTGCGGCAGATTCGACGCGTTCCAAAGCAATGCGTTTGGAAGCACTTGAGATGCTTCAAAATTGGTCGGACCCCAAGCCTTTAGATCGCGTGATGAATCGTTATAGCCCTCTTTCAAGTCGCGATGTGACAGTGGTATCGGCTGCTTTTGCAAAGATTGTAGAAGGGTTGCTCAAGCAAGTAGATTTGGACTCATCAATTCGCACTAAAACACTTGAGGTGGGTGCGGCGCTTGATAACAAGTCCATCATCCCGGCTCTTGCACTGCTGATGGCCGACAAAAATGCGCCAGGGAAAGACCGATCGTCTGCTATTCGTTGGCTTGTAAAACTCGACAGCGACAAAGCGTCATCTATGTTGGTTGATTTAAGCACCGATGCGTCTCCAGAGGTACGCGTAGAAGCAATCAGGCAACTCGTCGCGGTTGCTCCGGAGCAAAGTATTGTTGCTCTCAGCAAGCAAACTCTTTCCAAGGTTATGTTCGAGCGACAATCAGCGTGGGATACTTTAGCCACAATTAAAAGCCCTACTGCAACGCAGGTGATTCGTGATGGAGTTGATCGATGGCTCGCGGGTAACCTTCCTTTGGATACCTTGCTAAACCTTCGCGAAGCTGCAGAAGGTCGCGTCGATGCGGACCTGATGAAGCAACTCACGTCGAAGCTCGAATCGTATAGACCGGTCGGCAATGATAAGCCCACAAGTGATAAAGCCGTGAAGTTCGAGAGCAGTAGCACCATCACTAAGCAATTCATGGATGCAATGGTCGGTGGTAATGTGGCTAACGGCAAGGATCTGTTTCTCAACCGAAGCCAGCTATCTTGCGTGCGTTGTCACCGCGTTGGAGACAAGGGAGGCGAAGTCGGCCCGGTGCTTTCTGGTATTGGAATTTCCAAGAATAGGGAATACCTATTGGAAGCAATCGTCGATCCGAACGCGACAATCGCACAGGGATTTGAAACGATGATTGTTCAAACAGATGCAGGCCAGGTCATCTCGGGCATCGTCAAGGCTCAAGACGACGACAAACTGACGTTAATAACAGCAACCAATGAAGTTATTGTTATCGAACAAGATTCGATTGAAGGTGTTAAGAAGGGCCAATCATCGATGCCTGCGGATCTTATGAAGTATATGTCACGTCGCGAACTGCGAGATCTAATTGCCTATTTAACATCGCTGAAAAGCAAGAATCCTGATGCAGGTAGTGCGACAGGGCACGGTGTGGAATAAGCCGACGAACAAGATATTGCAAAGTCGAGCGACTTTTCTCGCTACATTTTCGTGGCTTTCATGCTTGCGAGGAACTGAAGGGATGGCTTTTCAAGTCCACTAAATAACGAGGTCTACCCCCCCAATTACAACCAGTACTCGATCAATAGTTTTCGATTCTGTGTACGACAGGTCGCTAAACGCGTTGGGCTTTTCAGGTACTTTTCAAGTTGCCGCTCGCCTAACGGGAATGTTTGGTTAGAATCAGGGGCTCCGTTTTCGCGATTTACGCACGATACTCTCGCCTTAAACCCCACCTAGCACGTAAAACCATGACCAACCGATTGCTGTTCGCTTTCCTTGCGATTGTCTCTTTGTTCGTTCAAACCTCGCCCGGCCAGGGGCCAGTAACTCACGAAAAACCACTTAGTTTCGAAGGTGCCGAGGGGCCGGGTAAAGGGAAGCACATCGTTTTCCTGGCCGGAGATCACGAGTACCGTTCGGAAGAAACGTTGCCCGAACTTGCACGCATCTTGGCCAAGCATCACGGGTTCAAGTGCACAGTCCTCTTCAACATCGATCCTGCAAATGGCCAGATCGTGGCTGGCAACTCGAACATGCCGGGAATGAAGGCTCTGGACTCAGCAGATCTCGCAGTAGTATTCTTGCGATTTCAAAGCTTCCCATCCGAGCAGATGAAACACTTTGACGACTACCTCCGTCGCGGCGGCCCGGTAGTCGGACTTCGCACTTCGACTCATGCGTTCAAGATGAATGGCAAGGATACGTTCTCGAAGTACTCCTTTGACTCCAAAGCAAACGGCTACGAACTCGGCTTCGGACATCAAGTGCTCGGACAAACTTGGGTCGGACACTATGGAACGAATCATGTACAAAGCACTCGCATCACGATCAAAGACGATAAGAAATCGCATCCAATTCTCGCTGGTGTGAAAGACATCTGGGTGCAAGCAGGTGGATACGTTGGTAAGCCTATCGATGGTGAAGTTTTGACGATGGCTCAGCCGCTCAATGGAATGACACCCGATTCAGTTGCAGACTCGACCAAGCCCCCGATGCCTTCCGAATGGACTCGCACATACAAGTCCGAATCAGGAAAAATCGGTCGCGTCTTTACCACTCTCTACGGCACGCCAGAGGATCTTTTGAACGACGGCTATCGACGGATGCTGGTCAACGGTTGCTACTGGGCATTGGGTATGGAGGCATCCATCAAACCAGACGCCAACATCGCATTTGTCGGACCATTCAATCCAAACACATTTTCAAACGAAGGGTACGCTCGTGGAATCAAGCCTGAGATGTACGCCGGTTTCGAGTCTCCGATACCAGCAAATCGTAATGTGAAAAAAACAGTTACGAAAGAGAAGAAACCGCAAAGCAATAAGCCCAAATTGGAGCCGGCTGCAAAGAGCACTTCTTCCGGCAACAACAAGCCCGCTCGATTCATTCGTATCGAACTGCCTGGCGAGAAACGCATTCTGACGCTTGCTGAAGTCGAGATTTTCAGTGCTGGTAAGAATTTAGCACCGGCCGGTAAATCAACTCAGTCCAGCACGCTCGCTACGGCAGTCGCGTCAAGAGCAACTGACGGGAACAAAAGTGCTGATTATAACAAGGGCGGTCAGACGCATACCAATAATGGAGGGACAGCAAATCCATGGTGGGAAGTTGATCTTCAGGGAACGCACACCATTGAAAAGATTTGTATCTGGAATCGTAAAGGATATGAAAGTCGACTCACCGGGTTCACGTTAACTCTCTTGGATAACGATCGCAAGGAAGTCTTTCGAACTGAGAATGTTCCCGCGGCTGAAGTTGTCGAAATCGATATCACCAACGTAGGGAAACAAAACTTTTTGACCTACGATCGGCAACCAGGAAAAGCGATCAATCGCGACGAAAATATCGCCAAGAAAGATGTGAAGAAGGCCGACAACAAAAAGGAGCCTGCTCCTACCAATGAGCCTCCACTTGCGGACGTACCTGCTGACTATCGCGACCCAGCCCCATTTGCATTTGCGAAAGACGATGTTGTCGCAATCCTAGGAAACGCTTTGCCCGATCGTATGCAGCACGATGGTTGGATGGAGACTCTGTTGCAAACCACGCTTCGTGACAAACAAGTTCGTTTCCGCAACATGAGTGCAAGCGGCGACCGTCCCGACTCGTTCCCGCGCAGCAAGGGTGCTACTTCGATGACCGAGTACCTGCAGCATGTCAAGGCGGACGTTGTCTTCGCGTTTTTTGGCTACAACGAATCGTATGATGGCGTCGAAAAAGCAGGCGAGTATCAAAAGAAGCTAGTCGACTTCGTGAAAAAGACACGCGGTTCAAAAGCGAACGGAAAGACCTTCCCACGTATCGTTTTGTTTAGCCCCATCGCTCACGAAGATACTCGCAACCCGAATGTGCCTGATGGAAAAGCACACAACATTCAGCTAGAAGCGTACACCAAAGCAACCGAAGCCGCCGCCAATCAAGCCGGCGTCGCATACGTCGATCTGTTTCATCCATCATTGGACCTATACAAACAAGCGAAAACGCCTTTAACAATCAACGGCGTCCATCTAACCGAAGAAGGCAATCGTCAAATCGCGGAAGTTATCGCCACGGCACTTGCAGGTCATCCCGTGAACACATCTTCGTCGATGGAGCCACTGCGTAAGGCAGTACTCGATAAGGACAATCACTGGAACAATCGTTATCGAGCTCGCGATGGCAACGACGTTTGGGGAGGTCGATCTACTTTGACTTTCACCAATGACCAGTCCAACGCGGTTGTTCTGCAGCACGAGCTTTCTATGCTCGATGTCATGACCCTCAATCGCGATCCGATTGTTTGGGCCGCAGCAAACGGAAAAGAGGCCAAGGCCGACGATAGCAATGTCCCCAAGCCGATTGAAGTTATTTCCAATGTTGGCGGTGGCAGCAAAAGCTCCAACGCCATGAAGGAAGGAACTTTAAACTACATCAGCGGCGAAGAAGGCATAAAGCATATGGCCGTTGCGAAAGGATTCGAGGTCACCCTGTTTGCCGACGAATCCAAATTTCCTCAAATGGTAAACCCCGTTCAGCTTCAGTTTGATACGAAAGGACGTTTGTGGGCAGCGGTGTGGCCGACGTATCCCAAGTGGGAACCGCTCAAAGAAATGAATGATGCCCTGCTTATTTTGACGGACGACAATCACGATGGTAAAGCAGATCGAGTCACCGAATTCGCTCGAGTTCAAAATCCGCTGGGCTTTGAATTTTGGAACGGTGGGGTCATAGTCACCTGCACTCCAGAGCTGCTATTCCTGAAAGATACCGATGGCGACGATGTTGCAGATGTGCGCATCAATTTGTTACAGGGACTCGATTCATCTGACACTCACCACGCGGCGAATAATCTTATCTACGGACCGGATGGAGCGATTTATTGGCAGAGCGGTGTCTTCATGCAACACAATCACGAACATCCTTGGGGCCCATCCTTACGGACTGAAGCGTCTGCAATGTATCGGTTCGATCCTCGGCGATTCACCATTTCAATGCACGCTCTCAATTCGCCTAATCCGCACGGCACATCGTTTGATTACTGGGGCTACCACTACGCCACCGACGGAACCGGCGGTCGAGCTTATCAAGTTCGCCCCGATGGCAACGGTTTCAAGATGCACGAACTGCTCAAGAAAGAAGTTCGACCAGTATGTGCGAGTGAAGTAGTCAGCAGCACTCATTTCCCCGAGTCGATGCAAGGGGACTTCCTGATCTGTAACGTTATCGGGTTCCTCGGTATCAAGCACTATGACCTCGATCGCAACGCGGAAAACGGCGCCGTTTGGGGCGAACCCGCTGGTGATGATCTAACCGTTACCACGATTAACGCCGATGGTACAACAACCGTCGACAAGTCGCGTGGTTTGCTCATGAGCGGCGATAAAAACTTCCGTCCATCGGATGCTGTTTTTGCTCCGGATGGGTCGTTGTATTTTGCCGATTGGCACAATGCCATCATCGGCCACATGCAGCACAACGTGCGTGACCCCAACCGCGACCATTCACACGGTCGCATCTACCGCATGACTGCAGTGGGACGACCTTTGCAGACTCCCGTCGCCATAGACGGTCAACCCATTCAATCGTTGCTCGAAAACCTAAAGTCGCCTGTCGACAGCATTCGACATCGCACACGTGTTGAGCTCAGCGAACGCGACTCGAAAGAAGTCATCGCAGCCGCCAACGGTTGGACCAAACAATTTGACAGGAACAAACAAGAAGACGCTCACCATTTGCTCGAAGCACTTTGGTTGCACCAACAGCACAACGTCAAAAACATTGACCTACTCAACGATCTATTGAAGTCACCGGAACCCCACGCAAGGATCGCAGCAAACACTGTGAAGCATTTGTGGTTCAACGTCGAAAGCACCATGCGAGGTGGCGTGATCGCTGCCGAAAAAGAAGCCGCTGCTGAAAAGTCCGGCATCCTAAGCGACACACCGGAATTGACTACGATTCGAATTGGAACAATCCGCGAACGCATGATGTACGACGTCAAAGAACTCACCGTGAAACCAGGCAAGAAAGTCAAGCTGACGTTTGCAAATGTTGACTTTATGCCGCACAACATCTTGCTCGTCAAGCCTGGAACGGCAGACGATGTCGGCTTGAAGGCAATTGCACTTGGAGCTGGTGGCTTCTCCGTTGGCTACGTGCCAGAAAGCACAGATATTCTTTGGGCGAGTAAACTTGTCGACAATGGCCAGTCGGAAGTCATCGAGTTTACGGCTCCATCGACCGAGGGTGCTTACCCTTATATTTGTTCGTTCCCCGGACACCACTTAGTAATGCGTGGCGTTCTTTATGTAACCAACGACCTCAAGGAATTCCTGCTCAAGAATCCTCCCGTGGAAACCAAGATCACTGAATGGAAGCTAGCCGACCTTGAGAAAGATCTGGGTCGCGTTGCACTGAATCGTAATTATTTCCGCGGACAACTCTTATTCAATACGCTTGGGTGCGCGCAATGTCATCAATCGTCTGCTCCGAGTATGGACGCTAGCCATGGTAAGGCTCACGCAATGCACCATACTACCCCAGCGAACCCAACGGTAGGACCAAAGACAATCGATACGCTCGCCAAATATAAAGGCGATGCCAAGGCCATATTGCAAGAGATATTGGAACCCTCTCGCAACATCGAGGACAAGTATCGAAAGTTCAATTTTGAACTGGAGGATGACGTGTTTGTTAGTGGCAATATCGTTGCAGAAGATGGCGATTCCATCACGATACAATCGGGAGCCGTAGATGCAAAAGAACAGAAGATTTCTCGCAAGTCCATCGTCGCACGCGAGCCATCCCAAGTATCAGTCATGCCAGTTGCTCTTCTGAACACATTGGACAAAGAGCAGATACTTGATCTGTTAGCCTTTGTGCTAGCCGACGGAAAAGCGGATGCCCCAGCCTTCAAACCATCCCGATAACAAACAGCCGATCAAGCCAGGCGCATAGCGTCATTGGGTGAACTCCTCGCGTCCGCCCAGCGATGCTGGCGCTCGCCGAGTCAAACGAACATCATCGCGATCCAAACGGTTAAATGAATACTGGGTCGAGATCGGCATGCGTGTATTAGTTGTTGCGTTCTTATGTCCGGTGGTCCTGTACAATCTTGTAAACCGGATCCGGTCTATAAACAGGTGCCGCACACCTAGTCTCCCGGTTGTTCCTGCGTGAATATGGGTGTCCCTTCGAGCAATAATTCTATTGCCTGAAAACTATTACTTTAATGCGACTCAAATAATGAAATCACTCACTCTATCCCTCATTTGCATAATTTCGAATGCCGTTTGCGGTACTGTCGAAGCTTGGAGCAACGAAAAAAGCAAACCAAATTTCGTTGTCTTCATCGCTGACGACCACGGCCAGTTGGACTCCGAGGTTTATGATTCCGCAGACGTGTTGACACCAAACACAAAACGCCTCGCTTCTAACGGAATGACGTTCTCACATGCATTTGTTGCATCGCCATCCTGTGGACCAAGCCGAACAGCAATGCTAACTGGCCTCTGGCCAGCTCGCAACGGTGCGGAACCCAATCATCGTGCAAAACGTTCTGACGTAGATTCGTTGCCACCCATTCTGAGAACGCTAGGTTATGAAGTTGCAGCAATCGGTAAAGTAGCCCACAACGTCTTTGCAAAAGATCACGGCTTTGATTATATCGAAGGGCCTAATCAAGGATTTTCCGATACACAATCCATTGCAAAGTTTCTTTCCGATCGAGATGCAACAAAGCCGCTTTGCTTGTTTGTAGGCACACGCCATCCACATACCCCTTGGAGCGATACAAGCCAGTATGACCCGACAAAGATCTCGCTGCCACCTACGCACGTTGATACGAAAGAAACCCGCGAAATGCGGGCAAAGTACTACACCGATGTTACCAAAGCGGACACTCTTTTCGGTGAAGTGCGAACTCTCGTTCGCGAGAAAGTTGCCGGCGAAATATTGCTCGTCTTTACAGCGGATCATGGCGGGCCTTGGCCATTCGGTAAGTGGACGCTTTATGACGCTGGAATACGTATTCCATTTATTGCGGAATGGCCTGGCCATATCAAACCGGGGGCCAAAAGCGATGCAATGATTTGTTTGCCAGATTTACTTCCAACATTCATTGAGCTCGCCGGCGGAAAAGTTCCAGAGGGGATCGACGGTAAATCTTTTGCTGGTGTGCTTCTAGGTTCCAAAAGCGACCACCGCGAGCAGATTTTTAGCACCCAAAGTGGTGATGGCGATTTCAACGTTTTTCCAATTCGATGCGTCCGGACACGCGATTGGAAGTACATTCGAAATCTCCATCCGGAGTTCCAGCAGCACACTCACATCTCTCGTTCCGAAGGACCAAGCGGCCGGGAGTATTGGCAATCTTGGCTGAGTGCTTCAGAGAAAGATCCATTCGCAAAAGCAATTGTCCATCGCTACATTGAGCACCCATCCGAGGAACTCTATGATCTTCAATTAGATCCTTATGAATGCAACAACCTCGCATCGAATCCAGACCAAAAGACTCGCTTAGCGGCATTGCGTTCTGAGCTTGACGCTTGGATGAAACAACAGGGAGATCAACAAACCGTATTTGGTAACCCATTGCTTTTGAACGAGCCGGTAACTTCAATCGTTCCCGGCGGTCAAAAGAAGGCCAAATAAGGCTCGTTTTCGGAATACCTGCGAAAGTCGTCGTCAGCAACATTGCGTATCGTAACCTGGCACACTGTGGAATTTTTGCGTCCGCAAGATTTTTACATTTGTAACCGGTTATGTTTCCTGTGTTTTTACAGCCGCCGACAGATATCGCGGATCTACGTGAAAAAATCGATGATTACGAACTTGTCCTAAGCATCTCAGGCTCGCATTAATCCGCGATCACCTGAGGTATTCGCGGGCCAAAAGAAGGCGATTGCAGGTATGCACGAGCAGGGCAGTTCGCGGGTATCCCTCCCCCGCATTCGTAACTTCACATCCAAAACATGTTCGAAGCAACCGATCTGATGTCGCATAAGCTACTTTGATCACGTTGAAACATCTACTTGGATATTCGGTGTAGTATTCAGTTTTACGAGACCTTTGCGACTTACATTTATTCAGACGTCTTTATGGGAAGCGACATTAACAAACCGTCTGGGAAAAAGTTCGGCTCGCTTGCATTTGATTTCGGAGCCGTCGCGATGGTGGCTCTAGCGTGTTGGGTGGTTGGCCTCTTGTTGCTGCCTTGGACTGCTGCGGTAGGTTTGCCTATTTCCACTTTCGATTTGATATTGGGGGTATTTTGGGGCGCTTTGGGGGCCGCTGTGCCGCTTTCGTTGCGATACACTAGGTTTGGTCGGGAAAATGCTGCGGCGATGCCAATTCTGACTGTTCTTTGGCGGTTCGGAGTCGTTGCGGTCGCTATCCTGGGCGCTGCTGCGACAAAATGGCCGCTAGACAAATCTTTCGCAGCTAGCCTGCTGGGCTGTTATTTTCCGTTCGTCGTATTAGAATCCGCCTTATCGATCCGTAACATCAGTCAAGATACTAGACAGCGATAGAGCGCGGCATGTCCGATATTATCCTCCACATCAAAGACGCCTACTACTTCGAAGTTCCGAAGATGCTTTGGCGTAGCAATCGCGAATCGGCAGGAGAGTTCCCGGATTGGCTGGTAAGGCTAGATGCGGATTATCAAAAATTCGAGGCGAAAACGCTCATTGGCGGCCTTACCGAGCTGGAAGTGCCAGAGCAGACGCTCGCTTCGCTTGAAGAGCAATGGCAGACCTGGATCCATGCTGGTAAGGGCCACAAGCACGCCGGATGGCCGCTCGATGCGTTTCTGGATGATACAAAATCGCAGTTAGTTGCTCGAGCCGCCAAGTGGGCTTCAAAAAATCATCCAGAAGCCGTTGATCCAGTGAAGTCCTATTTGGCTGAGCGTGGCGGTGACGAGCCATTTGCTTGGTTCTATGATGCGATTTCTACCGAATCGGGAGCCGCAAAATGGCAAGAGCTAAAAGCAAAAGTGGACACAGAAGAGTTCATTGCGAAGTACAAGTCCGAAGAAGCTTCGGCCAAGTGGTCTCCAGAAAAGCTCGCACATTACAACTCGTCTCTCGACGGCAAAGTTCTGATTCCACAGCCTTTCGGGACACTGAAAAACGCTTACGAACCAAGTTCAGGTTTTGCGATTTCCAAGTACATGATTATCCAGGTGGTCGTTGCGATTCTCTTGGTCATTCTCTTGCGATGGGTAGCGATCAAGATTGCCAGCGGTCAGCCTCCTAAGGGTAAGCTTTGGAACGCGGTCGAAGGGGTTTTGCTGTTCGTGCGAAATCAAGTCGTAGTTCCCGCAATGGGGGAGCACGATGCAGATCGGTTTATGCCGCTTTTGTGGACTTTCTTTGTCTTTATATTTGGTTTGAACCTCGCGGGAATGGTTCCCTGGGTGGGTTCACCGACCGCTGCTGTTGCTACCACGGGTGCACTCGCTTTAATCGTGTTTGTGGTCGGAGTGGTGATGGGGTTAAGAGCTTTTGGTGCGGTAGGTTACTTAAAGAATATTTGTCCGCAGTTGGGTTTGCCTTGGTATTTGTCGTTCTGGGTGGTCCCTCTCCTGTGGGTGATCGAGTTCGCGTCGTTGTTTATTAAGCACACGATTCTTGCAATTCGGCTACTCGCGAATATGGTTGCCGGGCACGCGGTGTTGCTTGGTATTATGGGGCTGGCGGTCGGTGTTCATGCCTATGCGATGAGTACTGGTGCATGGACCGCTCTTGCAGGTGCTTCGGCGCTCGGGATGACTGCTCTAAGTATTCTTGAATTGTTTGTCGCTTTTTTGCAAGCGGCAGTTTTTACGTTCCTGGCGGCGATGTTCATCGGGAGCTCGATGCATCACCACTAGGTGTGGTTTGCAGATTGATATGGTTCGCAGGTTTTCCTTGTCAGGTGGTCTGCTAGTTTGGTTTCGTTTTACTTGTGTCGACCGGTTGAAATCGGTTGAAGGAGAGTTAGCTAAAGTGTTTTCAATCGTTCGTACTAGCGTTATGGCTTTGGGTTTGATGTTCGCAATGGCAACGACTGCTTCGGCAGCAGAAGGCGGAACTCAGATTCCTGGTGCCATCGGTGCAGGTCTCGCTGTTCTCGGTGCTGGTATTGGTATCGGTCTTTTGGCCAAGGGTGCTGTTGAGGCGATCGCTCGTCAACCAGAAGCCGCTGGAGCAATCCAAATCAATATGATTCTTGCTGCCGCTCTGATCGAAGGTGCAACTCTGTTTGCGATCATCGTTGGGCTGCTTCAGAACCCATTTGCTTAAGCCGTTGTCCGACTTCTGCTCGCGAACGGAAACTGTTCGTGTCGACAAGCTTGATCGCCTGTTGCTCACAAAGTTCTGTTTATTGTTTTATTGAATGTTCGCAATCGTCCAATCTTTGAAGAACAATTGTCATGGCTCTAGGAACATTATTAGGTTCTAGCAGAACAGGATCTGTTTCTGCTTGGCTTCTTTCGGTCGCTTTAATCGGAATCTCCTGTGTGAGTTTTGCTCGCGCAGAAGATGCCAAAACGAACGCGGCCGCCGTTGTTGCAAACGCAGCAGATGAAGTACACGGGGACGCGCATGGGGCGGCCGGTCATCACGATCCAACGCACGATCATGCGGGTCCGATGCAAGGCAACCCGATGGAGTTTCGTTCTGACGGAGCTCTCTTCTCGCTAATTGTTTTCGGGCTTCTGCTGGCTGTTCTGTATGCGGTTGCTTGGAAGCCAATCGCCGAGGGGCTTGCCAAACGCGAGACAACCATTGCAAATCAGATTGCGGAGGCGAAGAAAGCGGCTGAAGATGGCGCAGCAAAGCTTAAGGAATATGAATCCAAGCTCGCTTCGGCAACGACTCAAGCTCAGGACCTGTTAACGCAAGCTCGCAAGGATTCAGAAGCCGCTGGTCAGCGAATTTTGGCTGCAGCTCAAGAAGAAGCGACCCGTCAACGAGACCGCGCTCTGTCGGATATTGAATCGGCTAAGCAGGCTGCATTGTCTGATTTGGCCGGTAAGAGTACCGATCTCGCGTTCTCGCTAGCCCGTCGCGTTGTGGGTCGAGAGTTGAATGGGACCGATCATCAATACTTGATCAATGAAGCTCTCAACAAGCTTCCAAACCGGAACTAAATTATGACGGCTGAAATGATCAAAATTGATACAGTCTTCGATGACGAATCGTTGCATGTAGGGCAAGTTTATGCAAAGGCGTTACTGGCCGCTGCAGGCAGCGTTGGAACGATCGACCAAGTGGTTGATGAATTGCGAACGGTGGTAGCTGATGTCTTGAATCAGCAACCAGGCTTGGAGGCGATTTTTTCAAACCCACGTATCGATGTAGAGTCGAAGGTTGCGATGCTTGACCGAATTTTCGGAGCGAGAGTCTCACCGACTTTGATGAACTTTTTGAAAGTCGTTGCTCGACGTCGTCGACTCGGAATGCTGCGATCGATTGAGAAGTCGGTCGGAGTTATGCGAGATGCTGCTACGGGTCGACTACAGATTTTGCTGACGACTGCCGAGCCGCTTGAAGCCGTTGCGATGGAAACCATTCGAACGTCGCTTTCGTTGAAGTTCAATGCACCCGTGTCTGTTTCTAACAAGGTCGATTCATCCATCTTGGGTGGATTGGTGATTCGTGTTGGGGACGTGGTCTACGATGGAAGCGTCGATGGGCAACTGAAGAACTTGCGAAACACTACGGTTGCAAAGGCCGAGCAAGCAATTCGTGATCGTTTGGGAAGCCTTGCTTCCTAAAGAATAAGAAAACAAACTTTTTGTAAATCAGATTTTTGATGCCCTGATAAGCATCGCCAACTCATTTTTTACAGTTCACTTTTAACAGGCGGCATTGCCTAAAGCCACGCATCCTCATTATGAAATTTAACTCAGACGAAATTGCATCGGTCATCCAAGCTGAAATCCAGCAATTCGGAAGCACCGTCGATGTCCGCGAAGTAGGAACTGTTCTTGAAGTCGGTGACGGGATCGCTCGGGTCTACGGGCTTTCGAACATCATGGCTGGTGAGATGGTCGAGTTCCCTTCGGGAGTAACTGGACTAGCGTTCAACCTCGAAGAAAACTCCGTTGGGGTTATCATTCTCGGCGACTATCTGACGATCAAAGAAGGCGATGAAGTTCGCTCGCTCGGTAAGTTGTTGTCGGTTCCAGTCGGTGACGCAGTGCTCGGTCGAGTTCTCGATCCACTTGGAAATCCACTCGACGGAAAAGGCCCAGTTAACACCACCCAAACGCGACCTGTTGAAATCATTGCGACAGGTGTTGCCGAGCGTCATCCGGTTCACGAGCCAATGCAAACCGGTATCAAAGCCGTGGATGCGATGACTCCAATCGGTCGCGGTCAGCGGGAATTGATCATCGGTGACCGAAAGACCGGTAAGACAGCAGTCGCTCTCGATGCGATCATCAACCAAAAGAACACCGGCGTGAAGTGCTTTTACGTTGCGATCGGTCAAAAGGATTCATCGGTTGCGTTGGTTATCGATGCTCTTCGCAAGCACGGTGCACTCGATTATACGACTGTTATCGTAGCAGGTGCTTCGGCACCAGCTCCGCTCCAATACATCGCTCCGTACGCGGGAACAGCGATGGCCGAGCACTACATGTTCAACGGCGGACACGCTTTGATTGTTTATGATGATTTGAGTAAGCAAGCAGTCGCTTACCGTCAATTGAGTCTTCTCATGCGACGCCCACCAGGACGCGAAGCGTTCCCTGGAGACGTTTTCTATTGTCACAGTCGATTGCTTGAGCGATCTGCTAAGCTTTCAAAGGAGCTGGGAAGCGGATCGTTAACTAGCTTACCGATCATCGAAACTCTCGAAGGTGAAGTTTCGGCTTACATTCCCACTAACGTGATTTCGATCACGGATGGCCAGATTTACTTGCAACCAGACTTGTTCTTCGCTGGTATTCGTCCGGCGATGAACGTCGGTATTTCGGTATCTCGCGTGGGTGGTGCAGCACAGATCAAGGCGATGAAGAAGGTCGCCGGTGGTTTGCGATTGGACTTGGCTTCGTTCCGTGAGTTGGAGGCATTCGCACAGCTCGGTACCGAACTTGATCCAGCTACGCAATCCAAACTCGATCGTGGTTATCGAATGGTGGAATTGCTCAAGCAACAGCAATACCAACCGATGTCGGCAGCCGAGCAGATCGTCAGCCTGTATGCCGCAACACGCGGATACCTGGATGACATTCCTGTGGACAAGGTACGTGACTTTGAGGCAGGTTTGCAAAATCACCTCAAGGACCGCGCTCCGGGTCTTGCTGACAAGATTACACAAGTTGGAGATCTCACTTCCGAAGTGGAAGAAGCAATCAAATCGACTATTTTGGCTTTCAAGGCTGGATTCAAGAAGTAGGTTCAACCCATGGCCAATATTCGATTACTCGATAAACGCCGCAAGTCCATCAAAAACATTCGCAAGATTACGCGAACGATGGAGTTGATCGCGACCGCTCGCTTCAAGAAGGCGATGGACCGTGCATCGGCTGCGAGTGACTACACTAATTTAATCACTGCGATTGTTCAGGATCTTGCAAAATCAGGGACTGAGGTCTCGCATCCGCTTTTACAATCTCGTGAGACCGTGAAAGCTGCTGAGATGCTTTTGCTCACGAGCAATCGCGGTCTTTGCGGAGGTTATAACGGGTCGGTGTTGCGACTGGCTCTTCAACGTCGTAACGAGATCGCAGAAACGATTGGTAGCTCACCAATGAGCGTTAGCGGAAAAAGGGGCATATCTGCTCTTAAGTTCCGCGGCATTCCCCTTGAGAAGACATTCACTCAGTTTGATGACGCACCTGCCTTCGATGAAGTCGCCAAGATTGCCGACGATTTGATGGAGAGATTCATCACCGGAAAAATCGATCGCGTGGATGTCGTTTACACCAAGTTTTTGACTGTCTCCAAGCAAGTCGCAGTTGTCGAAACACTTCTACCGATTTCAAGTTTGGCGATCGATTCGAAGAAAGTAAATGCTAGTGCTGTAACCGATGTCGCTTCTGGAGCTTCCAAGCTCAAGGACGATTACGAGTTCTTACCATCGGCTGAGAGCATCCTTGAAGAAGTCGTTCCGGCAGCATTCCGAGCCCGCGTTTTCAAGTGCTTCCTCGATGCGGCTGTTAGCGAACAAATTGCGAGAATGATCGCGATGAAGAGCGCTACCGAAAACGCTGGTGACATCATCAAGCAACTTTCGCGAACTTTCAATCGCGCAAGGCAATCGAAAATCACTCAAGAGATTATGGAAATCATCGGTGGCGTGGAAGCACTCGGATAACGTGTGGCTATACGACCGCTTTTAACAAACTATCAAGCTTTTATATTCAACTCATTCTTTCCAATCTGACGATCGCAAATGTATTCAACAGCAAACAAAACAGGTCGAGTCACCCAAGTTATCGGATCCACTTTCGACGTCGAATTTCCTGAAGACAGCATTCCGCCAATCTACAATGCGGTGACTCTGAACAGCCAAAATAAAGGCTTCACGCTGAACCTAACCGGTGAAGTGCAGACACACCTTGGCGGCGGACGCGTTCGTTGCGTTGCTCTTGGAAGCACTGACGGTTTGATGCGAGGCCAAGAAGTTATTGACACAGGCAAAGCGATCTCGGTTCCTGTCGGACAAGGAACTTTAGGACGCGTCTTCAATGTGCTTGGTCAACCTATCGACCAGCGTGGGGACGTTCAGGCGGACGAGTACTGGCCGATTCACCGACAAGCTCCTAAGGTTTCCGAGTTGTCGACGAACACGGAAGTTTTCGAAACCGGTATCAAAGTTATCGACTTGCTCACACCGTTCGTTCGGGGTGGTAAAGCCGGTCTCTTCGGTGGTGCAGGACTTGGGAAAACTGTTATTCTTCAAGAGTTGATCGCTCGGGTCGCGAGCACCCACGGTGGTTTCTCGGTCTTCGCTGGCGTGGGCGAGAGAACTCGAGAAGGAACCGACTTGTGGCTTGAAATGCAAGAAACCGAAATCGGTCAAACGGGTCGCAAGGTTATCGAGCAAACATGCATGGTGTTCGGTCAAATGAACGAGCCACCAGGGTCGCGTCTTCGAGTTGCTCTTTCGGCTTTGACGATGGCTGAGTATTTCCGTGACAGTACAGGAAAAGATACGCTTCTTTTCGTAGATAACATTTTCCGATTCTCACAAGCTGGTTCTGAAGTATCCGCACTCCTTGGGCGTATGCCTTCTGCGGTGGGATATCAACCGACTCTTGCTACCGAGATGGGTGCGCTTCAAGAGCGAATCACTTCGACAAAGAAGGGTGCGATCACATCGGTACAAGCTGTTTACGTTCCTGCTGACGATCCGACCGACCCTGCTCCAGCCACTGCTTTTGGTCAGTTGGACGCGTTCATCTACTTGGAGCGATCGATCTCGGAAAAGGGGATCTACCCTGCGATTGATCCACTTGCGTCGAACTCTCGGATCTTGGATCCAGCGATCGTGGGCGAGCGACATTACGCGATCGCTCGACGTGTTCAAAAGACGCTTCAGCGATACAGAGAACTTCAAGACATCATCGCGATTTTGGGTGTTGACGAGTTGAGCGAATCGGACAAGTTGATCGTACACCGAGCTCGACGAATCGAACGCTTCCTATCGCAACCGTTCTTGGTCGCAGAAGTTTTCACCGGCAAGAAGGGTGAGATTACTTCGATGGCAGATACCATTCGCAGCTTCGAAGAGCTTTGCGATGGTAAGTGGGATCATTTGCCTGAGTCGGCATTCATGTACGTCGGAACGATCGAGCAAGCGGAAGCCCAAGCGATCGCACAAGCGGCCAAGGCCGCAAAGAAATAGAAAAGCCTTTGCTCTGGCGTCAGCCTTCGATGTTGGTTCGCCCAACCAAAGGCTTTTGCAGCACTGTTTCAATAATTTGTTTTTGATTGTTTGATTTTTACTATGGCCACTATTCGCTGTGTTGTTGTCACTCCTGAGAAGACTGAGCTAGACCTCCAGGCAGATTCGCTCACAGTGCCATTGTACGACGGTGAAATTGGGATTTTGCCTGGCCGCGCGCCGATGGTAGGTCGGTTGGGCTTCGGGATTATGAAGGTCAAGCAGGGATCGTCGGAGACTTCCCACTATGTCGACGGCGGGTTTGTGCAAGTTCGACGAGAAGCCGTGTATGTTCTCACTGACCGTATGCTAAAGCCAGAGTCGATTGACAAAGCACAAGCGTCATCGGACCTTGAAAAGGCCCTGGCGATAGTCTCTTCGTCGCCTGAGACATTTGCTCTGAAGGATCGAGCGGTATCTCAAGCTCGTGCAAAGCTTCGTCTGCAAGCTTAAGAAGAGCTTCTATCGCAGTGAGATCGTAGGAAATCACACTTAGTCTTCATTATTTCTTCATCGCTTCTTAATTGAAGATGGCTAAGATTTGCTCCTTGGAAACAAGGGGGCGATCGAGCAAAATGATTTGTAGCGGCGGGCGAGCCTTGTGTTTGGCTTTCCGTTGTCCATTTTTGCCGATCGACGAACCCTTTTGCGCACTCGGAGCATTCATGTCGCGTCATTTAAGCCAGGACCTTAGCGAAGCTTTTCACTCACTTCTGCGGCTCTCGGGCCAGGTCGAGGAGATGATCGGTTTGGCCGTCAAAGCCTTGGTTGAACGCAATGATGCTTTAGCTTTGGAAATGATAGAGCGTGACGAAGATATTGATCAAAATGAGGTTCGAATTGAAGAGGAGTGTTTAAAGATGCTCGCTCTACACCAACCGGTGGCTGCCGACCTGCGTCGAGTGACCACCATGATGAAGATCAATAACGACCTGGAGCGAATGGCCGATCTCGCTTGTAACATTGCACAGCGAGCTCACAGTGTGAGCCCATTTCCTGATTTCCATATTCCAGTTGATCTGCATCAGATGGCGGGTATGGCTGCATCCATGGTGCGGCAAAGTCTGGATGCGTTTGTGAACCAAGATATGGATCACGCTTACCAAGTCATCAGTGCTGATGACAGAGTCGATGCGATGAACGTGAAGGTCATCGATCAGCTCGTCGAGATCATGAAGCGTCATCCAGAGAGCATTTCTACCGTCCTCCATTGCTTCTCCGCATCGCGACACATTGAACAGATTGCTGACCACGCAACCAATATTGCAGAAGAAGTCGTGTACATGATCAGCGGGATCATTGTCAGGCACAGAAGAACCTTAGAAGATCGATCTACGAATGGCAAAGACTAAAGTTCTAATCATCGAGGACGACCGCTCCTTGTCAGAGATCCTTGAGTACAACATGCAGAAGGCAGCTTATGATGTCTCCAGGGCACATGACGGCCGCGATGGATTGAATCAAGCTCAAGTCAAGCAACCGGACATCATACTCTTGGACGTCATGCTCCCGGTAATTGACGGTATTGAGGTTTGTAAAAGGCTGCGAGCTAACCCTGATACGAAGAATGTATTGATATTGATGCTGACGGCCAAGAGCGAAGAGTCCGATCAACTGATTGGCTTTTCCGTCGGTGCAGATGACTACGTTGTAAAGCCATTTAGCATTCGCGTTCTATTAGAGCGTATAAAAGCTTTGCAGCGACGCAAATCATCTGTACCAGATCCGCAACTCGATTTGGTTTCGCGATTGGGAGTCGTTGTTGATCGGATGCGTCATCGAGTCATGATACACGGCGAATTGATGGATCTAACCAAGAGCGAGTTTCGCCTGCTCGATACATTGATTCGACAACCAGGACGCGCTTTCGAACGATCTGAGTTGATAGATGCGGCCTTAGGCGAAGACACGTTAGTATTAGAGCGAACGATCGATGTCCATATTCGTGCTCTTCGGCGCAAGATGGAAGGCAAAGCTGACGTGATCGAAACTGTTCGCGGCGTCGGCTATCGCTTCAAAGAGAACCTTACTGACGGTGAAGAAGAGTCGAGTATTTAGAGTGCAAGACGGGTTCTTGTAAGACCGATCAATTGATTGGTCCAGTCTAGATATTAGATTATCCGAATTCGTAAGAGTTCGGATGTCTATGGATAAGCTAGAAGACGCAGAAGTCTTACGACATCTGCTACGAAGTACGACGTCCCGCTTATTAACTCAACGAAGCGCTAGTTCGCTTCGCTGGGTTTCGTGCTCACGTCTGAGTCATCGGATGGCGTCGGGGCTTGATCGCCATTTGCTGACTTCTCACGCCAGAGAGGTTTGCGTCGTTTCGCGCGAGGATGGTGTACTGGGGTCATACCAACTTGCTGAGTCTCATCCAGCTTGTGGGATAACGGGCGTGATGCGGCTTGTACTTTTTCTGCCTTCAGCTCACCAAGTTCCAGTCGGCGTACTTCGTTCAAATCGAACTCGACTTCTTGACCGAGGAACCATCGTTCTGGATTGGAGCCAACGACTGTCGAGAAGTGGAAGAAAATATCATCACGAAAGTTATCCGCGCGGATAAATCCATAATTTCGATCGTACGCTAGTTTTACGACTTCACCGACACGCATTACATTCCACTAATCTGATTAAAGGCTTACTTGTTGAGGTCCTGCATAAAGCTGTGGATTCTCATCTATTACTTAAGGAACTGGCTTCAAAGCTTGGCTCGTTCGTTACATTGCCATCGTAGTCAACGACTACGGTCCTTCTGGATTGCTCCAATTCTTGTGAAAGAAAATGGCTCTGCAGCATTCCTCTTCCAAAAACTACAAAGGCTCCGGAGATTAGCACCGTTCCTAACAGAAAGATGGCCCCAAGAGGAGTGTGGCCTCGCTTAGGTTGTTGGCCCGCTATTTCGACGTACTCATCCTGAACTTCCATTGTAGGTGTCCGTTAAATTTGGGTTACCGAAACTACAAGACGCTCATCCTTCTACCTAGACATTCTAATAAAAACTCAAGCACTTCCATATGGCGAATCGCCTGAGAAAGGTCAGATCCCCAGCAATACATCCCATGTTGTCGAATCAGGTACCCCCAACATCGGGTGGAAGGATTTTTCAACCAGTAGGCTTCCACTTCCTTACGAAGGGCTGGGATATCTTGCGTATTGTCGAATATGGGTAGCCAAATTTTGCTTTCGTGGGTGGAGATTCCTTCTAAACCCTTGAGCATTTCAAATCCTTCGATCCAAATCCCTTTCAAAGCCGAGTAGTGTTGCGACAAAATCGTCGCCCAAACACTATGCGTGTGAAGAACGGCTCCTGCGTTTTGGTGAAGGACTGCGGAGCAATGCAAGAGTGTCTCGGCACTTGATTTCGCTTGATCTGTGGGGGTCAAGTTACCATCTTGATCAACGATAACAAAATCGTTTCTGCCGAGGTGTCCTTTGTCTTTTCCCGAAGCGGTAACCAAAAGCCGGAAGGGATTCCTATCGAAGACAACGCTGTAGTTACTACTGGTTCCACGCGACCATCCGCGACTCCAGTAGTCGTGCCCAACTTCGCGAAGCCGATCGATGCTTTCGCCTAGCCACGGGTATTGATGAACTGTGGATTGCAACAGTTCCGAATTGAGAGATTGTTCCGTCATGGATTGTTTATTCGGGCGATGGGGTTACAAACTGGGTTTAAATCGCGTAGAGATTACGTTTTAAACATTACAGGGTGATTCCTAAGCAACGGCAAGGTTTCAAGAAGCATGTTAAGCGACAACGAGATTCTATTCCAGCGCGACGCAGCGGTGGGGCAAATGCGATTTGCCCGAGAGTATACACTCACCATGGTGTCGGATATTCCTTTCGAAGCATGGTACGAACAACCAGCGGGGATTCCAACGCATCTTGCGTGGCAAGTCGGGCATTTGGCTGTGGCCGAATACGGGTTGATGCTGTTTCGGCAGCGAGGTCGTGCTGAAGGGGACCTGGAGCTAATGCCGGGTTGGCTTCGCAAAAAATTCAGTCGCGGAACGTCGGCAGTTTCGGCTGAGGCAACAGGCGTTCTCCCAGAGGACCTTCTCAATATCCTGGATAAAATTCACCAGCAAGCGATGCTCGAATCAGCTTCGTTGCCGGCCAGTTCGCTTGGCGAGCCTACCGACATGCCTTATGCGGTTCATCCGCTCCGTTTAGGCGCCTTGATGTTTTGTCCACTTCACGAATCGATTCATTCTGGCCAAATTGGAATGCTTCGAAGGTTACTTGGCAAAACACCTATTCGCTGAACGTAAGACTAATTTACTTGGGCAACAGTTCGCTCGAAAGGCGGTTTACTTCTTCGCGACAGAATGCCAGCCAGGCGAGCGTTTCATCTCCTAGCTGTTCTAATCCGACACGCTTCATGATTTGGTTCAGTCGTCGAAGCAACCGTCGGTCATCTGAGTAGTCTTCTAAGAACCGCTCTTTTACAAATCGGTCAATCCATGTGTCCAGGCCGACGACATCTTTTCCGACGGCAAGAGTCGCAGCTTTACAAACCAGTTTTCGATCTAAACTATCGACGACTCGATAGTACTCTCGAAGCAAGTTTTGGTCCGATCGGCTAAGCGTATCGTCTAGCAAAAGTTCAACGACGATATGCCCGAGAAATCCCGATCGGATCGAGCTATCGGGACCATGAATGGCTCGCAGTGCAATCGAGAGTTTTGCACTGGTCAGGATAAACGTCTCGTTCTGGTGAAAGGCATCGTCATCAACATGATGCTGAATAACGCCATTTAGAAAATCACCGACCAGCGCGCGATCTACATCTTTTGCAAGAGTGTCAACTTGACGGAGGAGATCAGCTAAAGCGATTTTTGCAGCGTTGGAACGAGCTCGATATTGCCTTCCGACGACACTTAGCCAGTCTGGAAGTGCGACGCCCGCTACGAAGTAGGGATTATCCAAAAATCGATACGCATGAGCGAGATAGTTCACTTTGAGCCTTGTTACTCGGATCGGGTTTTACACCAATCATTATAACGGGATCTATTATGTTGTCGCCTTTGCTGCGGGTTTAGCGCCAGGTTTCCCTTGCCAGAAATTCAACCATCCAGCTGCTCCAGCAACCGATTTAGCTTTGCTTGGTTGGCCATCTGCTTCTATTGGTTCGGTGACATTTCCAACAAGCATGTCCGTCAATTGCATGATCGATTGAGTTATCGGTGCTTTAGGAGCTTGCTCGATCAACGGTACACCGTTGTTCCGCATTTCGATCATCGTTCGGTAATCGTTCGGAATTTGATGAAAAACATCGCGTCCTATCGTTTCGCGAGCTTTCTTCAAGCTGATTTGGCCACTCTCAAGTCCCATCCGATTCACGACAACTTTTACCTTATCGCGAATGTTGTCCATCTCTTGAAAGCTCATCAGCAATCGAACCATGTTACGAAGGCATGGCAGGTCTAGCTGGACAATCAACGCGACTTCGTTGACCAATTCCATTGCCGTGAGATCAACCGCACTGAACGACTTTGAAGTATCGATCACAACGTGCGTGAAAGATGCACGAAGAAGACCTATGACTCGGCGAAGGCTCTCTGGATTAATCGCCGTTAGTTCTTGCAACTGGACTGGTCGGGGCAACAAGTAGAGTCCCGAGGAATGCTTGGTAAGACTTTTACGAAGCAGTTGAAAGTCGAGCCGGGCTACGTTCTCGGTCACATCGAGGAGACTGTAGTCGGGTATCGAATCTAGGAACACATCGGCATCACCGAGTGCGAGATCAAGATCGACAAGGGCGACGGAGTTCTCGGGGTTGCTTGCCAAGTTGCATCCGATGTTGACAGCAATCGATGTACATCCCACACCACCGGTGGCTCCTGCAATGGCGATCATCTTGCAAGTTCGAACACGAGAGTCGCCAGAACCAAATTTTGCTTCTTGAATTCGGTTCAGAGCGCTATGAACTTCCTCCACTTCGATAGGAAGCGTAAGGAACTCACAGACACCCGCACGAATGGTTCGAAGAATAGTTGGTCCGTCAGTGTTTTTCGATAACGCAAGAAGAACGCAATCAGGCGTAGAAACGCGGATCCTTTCGATCAAGGCGATGGCTTTTTCGGGGTTGCCATCCAGGTTGATCACACCCACGTCAGGATTGGTTTGCGAAACAACATCCTGAAAAAATTCATATCGGCTGCACTCTGCTTCGAGCCAAACGATATCCATACCAATCAACATTGATTTGAGTGACTCGCGAGAATCATCGTGAGGATCTACTAAAGCTAGACGAATAACATTGCTCATGATGCACTTGTATTGTTAAGGCGAATACCGAATAAGGTCTCAGTAACGAATGGGATGCAAGTTATCGGTTCGGTTGCTTTAAGCTTCCGGCGCTACCTTGGTAGGTAACTCGGTATCCAGCAGGAGCGGCACCGTTTGGCGGAACCCTGGTTCCGGTTTGCGAAAATCCTTGAGGTGGAAATGATGGTGCGGACTTGTTATACATTTCTGCCGGAGATGGAAGAGTTTGAGGTTCGCTGAAGCCGCCAGGACCGCAACTTCCTGGGCCGCCGCTTCCGGGCATCGATGGGTTACATGGATTTGGAGTTTCTATGTAACCTCTCCAATAAAGCTCCTTATCGGACGGGCTCTGTGAGTTGTAACCAGGACCGCCTGGAGGAACTTGAGATGGATCCATCGCTCCAGCAAAGTCGGGCGTTACGGTTATCAACAGTTCTACCTCGTTTTGAATTTCGCGGTTGCTTCGGAACAGGGCTCCAAATAGTGGCAAATCACACAACCCTGGTATGCCCAAAGATTGAGATTCGGTTCGCGATTGAAGAAGTCCTGCGAGTGCGAGCGTCTGACCAGCTTGTAGCTCGACAGCCGTGTCAACAAATCGCGATCGGAGTCCGGGAACCGTCGTGCCTTGGAAAGTTACTGAGCGGGCTGCGTCGATTTCGCTGATTGTTGGTCGAACTTCTAACCAAATGCGTCCATCGCCACGAACCTTTGCGACAAAGTCTAATCGTGTTCCGAACTCGCGAAACTCAACGCCAACCTGTCCAAGTCCCTGAGGGACCAAGATTGGAAACTCACCGCCCGAGTTGAAGCTAGCCGGTCGTCCATCGATCGCAACCACCGTTGGATCGGCCATGATTTTCACCAGATTTCGCTCTTGCAATGCTTTGATCGATGCAATGAATGTTGTGTCGTTATCAAAGATAGCGAATCGGAAGTTATCGCCACCGACAGGTCGGGCTCCAGTGGTTGGATCAGGCACACCGAGCGTTCCCGCGACCGCCTGCTGGAATGATGCGTTGCTTCCGTCGAGAGCCCAGTCGACACCCAAAGATCGCAATTTTGTTCTAGAAACTTCCATTACCTTTGTATGCAACATAATTGTGTGCACACCAAGTACTTGAATTCGGTTAATAACCGTCGGGTAATATTGCTCTGCAATTGCAACTGCTTGATCAACGTGCTCATCTGCGTTGACTTGACCGCTTAAAATGACGGCATTTTGAATAGGTCGAACGACCAGAGCAGACATCGGAAATTCAGATCGCAAGATCGCTTCAAGCTCGCGTGCGTCGCCTAGAACAACGACTTGAACGGTGAAAACCTTATTATTGGGTGCATACAAATCAACTCTCGCTATACCCGTCGCTTTTGCAGAAATCAAAAGCTCTTTGCGACCCATAGGCCGAACTCCCAGCACTGCGTCATTGTCGACTACAGCGCGGTCGATGTCTTCGCCGAGCGAAACCATTTGAGACGTGTTGACAACCAGTTGAAGCTGTTCATTAGACTTTGTCACAACGAACATGCCTACCGTCGGTGGCAACAGATTCTCCGCATTTTGCTGCCCGTGAGTTTCCGAAGGGCTTGGCATAGTAGAGAGCAAAACAACGACAGCCCAAGGGATGTACCTGCTGATTGCAACGCATTTCGATTTCGACATTAGAACCACGTCCTTGTGAGTCTGCGTGTTAGCCGATCCGGAAACGGTAAATGTCTAAGCCATCCTTGGCGTTGACGAATACCGCGTTTCTTGTAGTCCGTTCGGAAATTCAGTTAGGGTGTTGATTGCCAATAACTACGGTGTCGATTTGCTCGCCGAATTATTCTCTTTTCCCGTATTATCGTCATCGGCACTCGGATACGTAGGCTTGAATCCCGTTCCTCCCCAAGTCCATTGCATTCCATCCCAAATCATTCCCGTTGAGGAACTTTGCGGGTTAGGCGAATCGTAAGGCGTGTCGCCAGATGCTCTCGAATTGGAAGTCCCTGCGAACGATTGGGCGTTCGCTATGGAGTCACCACTCACTTTTAATGGTAAGTCGCCATCTCGATCCCACTCATAAGTTTCCGTACCGGCAGGCGAGATGACAACCATCTTTTTTGCCGCTCGTGTTTGGACTGGTTCCATCGCATATTGCGGCACGGCAACAGTCGTAGGAGGTGCTGCCTCGACCACCGCAGACCTTGCCCATTCTAAGAACTGTTCACCGTTATCGGTTTTGTCCTTATCCTTTTCATCCGCTTGTGGCGGAGTTAACGATAACTTTAGCTTTCCAAGGTTTTCTGCCGTGTTCAAGGCCTCAAACTGGCTAGACCGTATCAATAGCTGAATCACCGAAGCTTGCTTTAACTTTTCGGTCTCTTCACCTCGCACTGCAATCCCATCGACCATGAAAACTTCAACGTTTTCTATCACGAGAATGCTCTTGCTTTCAAGCAATTTGCCTCCCTTGTCGAAGAATCCGTGAACGTCAACGCGATCTCCTGGCTGAATGTAACCCGTTGCACCCCGATCCTTATCAACAGCGAAATCGAATACTCGATAGCCGACAGGAATCGTTTGAGCCACGCTTTCGCGAGAAGTATTGATCTTTCGCTCGAGTAGAGGTTCGCCCTGAAACAAACGCTGGTTCGTGAATTTGCCTTCCACTAACTTGGGGTCCTGAACGAATCCAACGGGAAGCCGATCACGAGGCCATTTTTCTAGAACAAATCGTTCTGGTGAAATTCGTGTGTTAACGGCAATATCGTTGGCGGCTACAAGGATGTCGACCGTCTCGATAGCTTGGGAAGGCCGGTCCTGGACTACTTGTGACGCAGCAAACGCCGCCACCCCACCGCAGCCGAGAGCAACGGCCAAAAGGACGATTGGTTTAGAACGCATAGATTTTGGATGACCTTAGTAGAGCATCCATAATTCGACTATCCAGTCGAATCGGACGCTACACGGAAACTTAGGCATCCATGCCAGAACGGGCACAATTGAACACTAGCTCATAACCGACTAATGGCAAACCAATATCGAGGCTGCCACAAAAGCGAGTGATACTTTCCGTAACATCGACGCATACGGATCGTGACTTGAGTTGTTTTCGAAATTTTTCTAAGTCAGCGGCAGAAGATTCAATTTCCCTTGCGACCATTTCAATCGACGCATGTTCGAGAATGCGCGTGCTGTCTTATTGAGCCGCAGGCGCTAGCCACGATGTTGGACTTTTTTACTCAAGCGAATGGTTAGTCGTTTGAACTCGGCTGGCGCCCGAGGCTCAATACATTGGTCTACAGCAGTGTCGTCGGACCTGGCATTGCGGTAGGCACCCCTAGGCAGCCTTGCGCCCTGCTTGAATCGGCACTATCGATACAACTTGCAGAGGCTCTTGTTGATTCTTTCTTGCAAAGACAACCGTATTGTCATGAACAAGTTTCGGAAGCCATTCGATCAGCGACTGCCCTACTGACGAATCCTCTCCCCAACCTTCATCAACAATAATCAGGTCGCTTGGCAACGTCGAATGAACAATTCTTCTAAGTGCAGATGTTGCATCTCCCGGAACCAAGTTAGCCCTTACGTTCCTTTCTGCAAGCATTCGATGCGCATCTTTGAGCCGCATGTGATCGTCTACTTGGGTGCCGGATTCGAATAAATCGACACCCGCATAGCGAAGTTGCGTTTTACCGTCCTGCAAGGTAAACATTGAGAGAATCTGCTCGATCCGGTTACCATTTCCCATCCCGATTTCTAGGATAGAACCGATCGGATGGTCAAGAAGATAGTGAAACAACGGTCGCAATTGAACCGGTTTTGAAAGGCTCTTCCAGTACGTTCTTTGAATCCAAGATAGCTTCGCCATAATCGAATCTTCGAGCGAGAGGACAGTGAACGGAAACGCTAAAGATGGTTTAGCCGTAAGGCCGACCACGTTAACGATTTAGTTCGACCAGTGACCACCTGTAAAAACAAAAATGTGGTCCCCGCCCTCACGATTTACCTAGTCTTCGCGGTTGTATCGATTATTCAGTCATACAATTCTAGGTTTTTACTCAATATGCATTCCGATGGCGTCGGCGGGGTCTGGGATCACGTTCTAGCCTTGCCTTGTTCTCAATGGTGCGTCAGCCCTCAAAACATATAGTCCGCCGAAAATAAACTAGGTATGAGTCATTCTCTTTTCCAGCAAGAATCGGACGTTCCGTCGCCTTGGGGAGAGTTCGTGCCGTCGCTGCAACGTTGCGAAGATCGTTTAGTCATGTCTGCGATCCCGATGCTCGATATGTTGCATTATGATTTGCAAGAAGATATTGGAGAAGTTCCGATCTACGGGCCGGTCCCGGTGAATCCTTCTTCGACGAACATATCGTCACACGTCCTCACCAATGATACGTCTAACCTTCCATCACCCATTGCAGACAATTCGAATGTCTTTCAGCTTGCATCTGCCGCGCATCAACAAACAGGTTGGGTTGATGCGCAGCAGAGATTTGGACTGACCGGTACGGGTCAAACGGTAGCGGTAATCGATAGCGGTATCGCTTGGGACCACGTCGCCCTGGGTGGAGGTTTCGGTTCGGGCTATCGAGTAGTGGGTGGATGGGATTTCGCCGAATCAGATTCGAATCCATATGACGACCGACCAGCAGGGTATCATGGAACACACGTGGCTGGAATCATCGGAGCCAGTGATTCGACCAGGTCCGGAGTCGCATCCGGTGTTGACCTTGTTGCATTGCGAGTTTTTGACGATGCCGGTAAAGGTCAGCTTTCGTGGGTGGAGAACGCGCTCCAGTGGGTTCATCAAAACAAAAACAAGTTTGAGTTTCCAATCACGACGGTAAACCTCTCCTTGGGTTCAACTTGGAATGGAAGCACGATTCCGGCTTGGGCATCGTTAGAAGATGAACTCCAAGCACTACGTAACGACGGAATCGTTGTTGTTGCCTCCGCCGGTAATTCTTTCAAGCAATATAATATACCAGGTCTTAGTTACCCCGCGTCCAGTTCGCTGGTGATTCCTGTTTCGTCAGTTGATTCAAATGATATGTTGAGCGACTTCAGCCAACGTCATGATCGCGCAATAGCTGCTCCAGGTCGATCGATTCTTAGCACGGTTCCTGATCACTTTCTTGGTACCGACGGGGTCATTAACGATTGGGCTCTATCGTCGGGAACGAGCATGGCCGCACCGTATGTCGCGGGAGCTTCTGTGCTCGTCCGCGAAGCGATGCAACTGGCTGGATGGTCATCGATATCTCCGGCAGGGATCTACAATTGGTTGATGGAAACATCCGATAGTGTGTTCGATAGCGCGACCAACGCATCCTACGATCGACTGAATCTTGGACGTGCGATCGCAAATCTGATTCCAGCAGATCAAGCAGGCGATGATTGGAGTTCAGCTTCGGCTTTGACCCTCCAAAATCGAATGACAACCGATGGATGGATTAATACGGTTGGTGAGCGCGATATGTATCGTTTCACAGCTCAGAGTAGTGGCACTGTGACATTAAATTCAGAGTCGACGCGGCTACAAGATTCATCTTGGACCTTGTGGTCCAATGGTCAGTCGTCGCCGCTTTCAGGCTCTCCAGCGAGTTCATCTGGTACTAGTTTTTCCGTTGTAGCTGGTCAAAGTTATGCGATCGGGATAAGTGACTCGGATCAAATTGGTCCCTATCAATTGCAGTGGCAATTCAACCCGCCTAACGCGTCTCCAGGTCCTGGTGAAAGTAGCAACGGGCCCGACGCGAACGCTTCGCAGTTTGGAATTGTCCGGAATGGATCGGACCTGCAGATTCTCGGAACAAGCAACTCCGACCGTTATCAGATCGACATATCCAATGGTGTTCGAATTGAAGTCGGTGGAAAGACATATAACTTTAATCCCGGCTTGATCGGCAGTATCCAGGTCGATCTTCAAGGGGGTGATGATCTCCTTCGCGTTATCGGTGGTGCGACATCGGAGAAAGTTGACTTTACGTCTGGTCGCGGTACCATCGAGAATACTTCGATAAAGATGTCGATTGCGAACTCCGAGCAGATTGAGTTTACTGGCGGTGGTGGGTTCGATCGGGCGTACTTAGTTGGCACCGACGGTGATGATGCATTAACGGCAAAACCTCGTTTTGCCGAATTGACCGGCACTGGGTATCGATTGCAGGTCAATGATGTTCAAAGCATCTACGTCGATGCGACTCAAGCAGGTCAAGACAGTGCGTATTTTTATGACTCGGTCGCCGATGACCGCTTGAGTGTGCGTCCTCAATTCACCAGCATGTCTGGCGACCGCTTTTTCAACTACGCTTCTGGTGTCGAACGGGTCTATGCCTATTCCAACGCGGGTGGAAACGATTCAGCAACGCTATACGATTCGGCTTCGGTGGATACGTTCAACACAAGCGGCGACGTAGCATCGATCGTCGGTCCGAACTTCTTTTCGTATACTCGCTTTTTTGAAAACGTAGAAGCCGTTTCCTCTGCGGGCGGGCGCGACATCGCCGCTGTTTATGCAACGGACGGTAATTCGATTCTCATCGGTAGCGATTTCTCCGGCTACCACGACACGCAATGGTCGCGAATTGCTCGTGGTTTCTCCGATGCACGGACTTTTGTAAACAACCAACTCTTGAGTGTTCGCAGCTTTGCCGTCGAAGAACTTATGTCGGTGGAGATGGTAAGTAGCATGACCGACGCAGCGCAGGCTAGTGAATCAAACGTGGATATCGGCAGCGGCATTGCGATGGACGTTCAAGCGATTCCAAACGTGATGGTAAACGCTGGTGCCAGAGTTGAAATGTTGGTTGATTCGCTTGCTGCATCGTTTGAGGCATTCGCTTCATCAAACATCGATCAGGAAGCGATCGATATTGTCGAGAAATCATCATTATTGGGCTTTGTAAGATTGCCGATTGATGAAGTCGCCGATAGCGGAGACCGTCAGTACGAATCGCTTCTTGTCGATTTGGAAGATGAACGACGTTGGCTCGAAGCCATCTTCGCTGAACACGGTGTTTAGCGACCGTCGGATACGGTGAAATGTATTTTTCCAGAATGGTCTACTCGGATCGGCATCGACTTATTTGAATGCTTTGAAAAACCTTCGATTTTCTATGCAATCAGCCATCGCGACAACCAACCTTTAGGTAAGTCTGAGACGTGAAGCGATGGTGCATTGATCGAAGAATTGCCCAAACGATTGGCCGCGATCATGCCCGATCGGATTGCGCCCTCCATCGTTGCTGGCCACTGGGTATCGGTCCAATCGCCCGCTAGCCAAAGATTGTTTCTTGCAAAATGGTCCGCCGCAAGCCGTGACTTTTGATGCCCGGGCGATATCGAAAACACCGAATTTGGATCGGTAACGACACGCCCTCTAAGAAGCTTTGCTCGTGCAGCTTCCGGAAAAACCGCTGCCAGGTCCGATGCGACTAATTCGAGAATTCGATTGGAATCGCCTTTTGGTAGATCGCGTGAGCCGCTGATCACAATCTGGTAGTAATGCTCATTATGATCGGCGTCTGGCTCAATGCCACTTCGGTGCAACGCTTTGCTTTCAATTGGTTCCTTGAAAACCCATTGGCACAAACGGTCAACCAAAATTGCGTGAGGCGGCTCAAGCCATGATCGGTCCCACCACGTATGAACACCGGTGATGGGGGCTGACTGCAGTTTGGATACCGAATCGACTTCGCAATGTTCTTCGATCAACCGCGAGATTCGATGCCAGGGGACGGCGAATACAAAATGATCTGCAGTGAATTGCGTTCCTTCCCGTGACACAACTGATTGGCAACGTTCTTCCGTCCACGTGCAATAGTCAATCGTTACTCCACAGTCAATTTGAATTCCAAGAGCTTCCAGCGATTGGCCGCCGTGTTCGCCGATGATTTCGCTCAGTGGTTGTCTTGGTACTAACAAGTTATACGCTTCGCGATTCGCAGCAAAGCCATCGATCAAGACTTTTCGAGTGGCTCCAAGTGTGACACGGTCTATCTGGTCACCGAGTGCACTTACCAAAATAGTGGACCAAAATCGAGTGATAACTTCTTCTCGTTGACCGATACTTCGCAGCCATTCGATTGCTAGTTGTTCGTCCAAACTCTCAACGGCTTTTTGACGCATGAGCTTCCAAAGTCCCCATGCGATTTGGACTCGATCACGATGAGAGATTCCTGGCCATCGGCGAAGCAGTCCTGACAGGTGCAACGGGGCGGGTAGTACTGAAGCTTGTACGGGTAGATGTTTACCGGTGGAAGAGAAAAAATGAAGTACTCGTTCGCGGTTCCAAAATGAATCGATGTTTAGTTCTCGCAAGAACCAAACAAGATTCGTACAGCATGCCATCCCAACATGCTGGCAGTAGTCCAAGCTCTTCCCAGAGACGGCGTCTTCAAACGAGCCGACACGACCTCCAAGTCGTCGTCGCGATTCAAGTATGCGTACTCGAAATCCTTTTTGTTGCAGTCCGATTGCGGCTGACATCCCTGCCAACCCACCACCGACGATGATCACAGAAGGACTGGGATGGACTGTATCGGGCCTCATTTCGACTCAGCCTCTTGCACAGACGCGTTTTCATTGGTTGCATCTTGATTGAATCGAAAATAACTCGGAGTGATTGCATGTTGAAAGTAGAGCTGAAGCTTTTCCAGTCGCCCGAGTCGCGTCCGACGAGTCCAAATGCTTCCGATATTTGATTCGATTTTTAGAAGCAAACGATAGTACGTATGCCACATCAGTGAAAACATTCTTTGTCCATCGCTATCCAACGAAGGATGTATTCTCCAACCCGAGCTGTAAAGAGCTTTAGCTCTATCAATCTGCGATCGAAGCATCGCTTCCCAGTTTCCGTTTGGAGCACAATTGATCCACGCGGCTTGATCAATCTGATTGCTTTCAAGTAGCTCGGTAGGAAAGTAAATGCGATCTTGCTTCGCATCTTCCGCAACATCGCGAATAATATTCGTCAGCTGAAACGCAAACCCGCAGTCAATCGCCGCATCTTTGAATTTAGTAACATCACCTCGCCAGATCGACAGACAGGCCAGCCCGACCGACGATGCGACAAGATAGCAGTACCGATCGAATGCAAAACTATCCAAGATACGCACATGCTCTACCTGATCCATCGCAACACCTTCAACCATTTCGTGCAATCGATCGAGCGGTATATCAAAGTTTGCAACCGCATCATTCAGTGCCAATTGAATTTTCGAGAGTTCGCCAGGTATTGAATGATGATTCACGCAGTTGCTCTTAGTCGAATTGCTAACCAGGTTATCAATCCATTTGTGTAGCGAGATAGAATCAAAACCATGCTCGCTGTTACTAAGTTTCGTGTTAAGCGATTTCGGGCTATCACCTAAGTCGTCGATGACTCGTGCATAGGCATAAAGTGCAAGCATGGCTTGTCGCTTCTGAGGCCTCAGTAATGAGAACGAGCGATAGAAGTTACTTCCGCTCGTACGTGCAATGCGTTCACAATTCTGATAGGAAACTTGGAGGGCGTTATGCATATTGCGATCCGCCTGAAACGATCCGTTTTCCATTAGCGACATTGCCGAATCGTTTTATACGAGGCGGCTTTCGCGTCATCATAGCTCGCAAAAGTAACCAAACTTTTGAGGACTTGCTGACTTCAATCCGTTGACTCCAAACGTCACCGGACTTGGCAGTAATCGCGTCGGCGATGGCAAGTCCGCCACTTGCGAAAAGTCGTATGTCACGACTGAGCCAACCAGGAACGTGATTCGTCAACTCCCATCCGGAAGTGAATCCCAATCGGAGATCATCGATCCAGCTCAGAACCGACTTGCAAAGTGGTTCGGTTGCTACGGCATCTAGGATCATCTTTTCGTCGATTCCGTGACTTGCCCACCGGGATCGTGGTAGATAAATCCTATCGATTGCCGCGTCGCGACTCATGTCTTGCGCGAAGTTAACAAGCTGAAGGCTTGTACAAATAGAATCGCTCCAAGCCAAACACTGTTCGGAGTCAACATTGGCTAATTGCAAGACAATGCGGCCAACAGGATTCGCGCTTCGTCGACAGTAGTCCTTCAGTTGTTCATCGGTATCATAGCGGTTTACGACTTGATCTTGACGAAAGGCAGACAACAGATCGTTAAACGGTTTCTGATCCAATCGATGTTCTGCAAGTGTAGATTGTAAAGCAACAAATACCGGATGGCTTGCCTCTCCCGAAAAGCAGCGATCGAGTTCCGATTGCCACCAATCGAGTCGTTTCAAAGCTTCAGTCTGATTCGGCGATTCATCCGCCAAGTCATCCGACCAGCGGCAGTAGGCATAAATATGATGAAAGTGAGGACGAATTGCTCGGGGAAGGAGCCAACTGGCAATCGAAAAATTCTCGTAGTGAGAAACTGCAAGTCGACGGCAATAATCGCTGGCTTGGGCAAGCGTCATGACTTCAAAAGCCTGGGATTCAGGTCCAAATATGGCCAAATCGGCTTCTAAATAGGGATGATTTTTCACTAGCGATTTCGGGATGCGATGATGGTTGAAGTCCGGGAATCTTGCGTTGCGACTTGCTGCTTGCAAGCTATCATACAATGATGTCGACGGTTCGCTATCGTGGCTGTCGGAGTTCATCGATTCTCGTACGGATTTAGTGCGACGGGGACTCGCCAGCGGTGAATTTGAAATAGCCACGGGCTATCGTTATTTGATCCACTTTAAACCCAGGTAAACGCTACATGGAAATTGTTCTCGCATCGCCCCGTGGCTTCTGTGCGGGTGTAAACATGGCGGTCGAAAGTCTGGAATTGGCTTTGAAGCATTTTGGGCCCCCGATCTACGTGTACCACGAAATAGTTCACAATCAGTATGTCGTGAATTTGTTCAGCAATCGCGGTGCAGTTTTCATTAACTCGCTCGACGAAGTCCCAAAGGATTCAACCGTTCTCTTTTCTGCCCATGGTGTTTCGCCTGCCATTCGAAACCAAGCCAAGGCCCGCCGGCTCCTTGCGATCGATGCAACATGTCCGTTGGTGACTAAGGTTCATTTGGAAGCGATCAAGTTTGCGAAGGAACACTTCACTATCGTCCTCATCGGTCACGAGGGGCACGACGAAGTCATCGGAACCATGGGTGAGGCTCCGGAGGCAATCATACTGGTCGAAGATTGTAACGATGTCGACAAGTTGTCTTTTGATGAGTCCACCAAACTTGCTTATCTAACGCAAACAACACTTAGCGTGGATGATGCTAACCGCATTATCGCTCGACTCAAGGGGCGATTCCCGTGGATACTTGGGCCGCACAAAGAAGATATATGTTACGCAACCCAAAACAGGCAAGAAGCGGTTAAGCTACTTTGCCAAGCAAGTGATCTGGTACTCGTTCTCGGAAGCCAAAACAGTAGTAACAGTCAACGTCTGTGCGAGCTTGCAAAAGAATTTGGAAAGCCGGCTTACTTGATCGATGGACCTGATGATCTTAAGACAGAGTGGTTCTTCCAAGATCAAAAAGTATTCATCACTGCGGGAGCAAGCGCCCCGGAATCGGTTGTCCAAAGCACAATCCATTGGTTACAGTCTCATTACTCTGCGACGTTACGCGAAGACATCGTGAGGAAAGAGGAAGTTCACTTTCCATTACCGAAAGCGCTTCGTGAAATCGCACGGCAAACAGTCTAATCACCAGTTAAGTCGTGTCCAAGACCATCAGCAACGCGGCCAACAAGAGACCGGGAAAAAGATCTTGCCGGTGCTGATAAGTTCACTTCTTTTCATTCGCTTGGTGTTTGTAGCTTCGATTGTTGCTTGGTCGGCTGTTACGATACGTGAGCCATTGTGGATAGACGAGCTTCATACGCTCTGGTCAATTCAGGGTGATTGGGAAGAAGTTGTGACACGGTCCGCTGCCGGAAATCAATCGCCGTTATACTTCTACTTGTTGAAGGCATATGTCGAAGTTGTTCAATTGCCGCTTCGAATCTTTGGCCTAGATTCGATGAGTTCCTTAGGACTGATTTTGCGATCATTTTCGCTTATCGGTTGGGGTCTCTTGGCTTGGTTGATGTCGATTCAAATCTCATCGTGCTGGTGTCGTTCTGAGTCAACTTCGAACGGGGCTCGAGGTAGGCTAATAGCGATTTTCTTTGTCGGTGGACTGTGGTTGATGAGCGACCGGACTGGGGGCTTCTACGCGACGGAGGCTCGGCCATATGTTTGGGTTGCCGTCGCATGCGGGTTGATGATCACCAAAACAACTCCCACGGTTGGTAGTTCGTGGCGATGGTTGTTGTACGGTGTTGCTGCATTCTACTTGCATTATACTGCCATCGTTGTTGTCGCAGCAAGCTTTCTCTTACGTTCGGTTGCTCACTATCGAAACGTAACCAGCAGGCGATTGATTTTCTACGAAGGATTCGTTCTCACGCTCGTAATGACGCCAGGGCTTTTGCATCTATCATGGCTTAGTAAATCATCATCGCAATGGGCATACTTTGCGGGTAGCTCAGATCTCTTCACCCTTTTGCGGATCTCGCCGTGGTTTGCATGGGTTGTTATGACCGCAGTATTCGTTGGACTGGCAAGCAGGTTTCGATGGTCCGATCGAATGATTGCGACCGAAGAATCATCGCTTTTGCAGATTGTCGTTTGGCTCGCATTTATCTGCATGGTCGCTCACTGGTCGCTTTGCTACTTCGGGTGGGCACCGCTGATCCATTCTCGCTACTTGATTGGAACATATCCAGCGATTTGGATTGCGGGGATACTCCTGCTGAAGAAGTTAAACAATGTTCGATGGATTATCGCAGTTGGACTTCTTACGATGGGAGTTCAAGGATGGCTTCAAGGAAGTTGGCCGCTTTGGGGACGCGGCGAATGGGTTGCCTGGCAACGCGTTGAGGACTGGGACAAAGCCTTTGAAGTGCTACAGCAAAACAAACAAGCGGATGATGTTGTTTTCTTAGCTCCACTTTTGATTGAGACCGAGGACCAGCAGACTATCGATACTTCTGCAGTACCGCGAAAACGATACTTTGCATTTCCAATCGAAGCGCTTTCAATCGCGAATGGTCTAGTCGCTCCCGATCCAATAGCTGTGTTAGCGAATTCAATGTCACATTGGGAATCGACAATCGAAGCGAACTTTGAACGAATGAATTACGAGAAGAAAAGTGCTTGGCTTTTAGCCAGAACGAGCCAACCATGGACAATCGCAACTGCAAGCGAGTCCAAGTTCAACAGAGAGCTTTTATACCAGGCAGGGAATCTTCGGCTTTGGAGGCTTCAGTTAGCCAAGTAAACTGCAGTTATTTCGCTTCTCGCAAGATTAAGATCGCACAAGAGATGGGATTCATCATCTCGGCGCCAAGTCCATTAGGGCCTTTTCCGCTCAATCGTTTTTCCGGGGCAAGTGGAAGTCCACGTCGCTGTGGAGCTTGAAAACGAGTGACAGAATTGTCTGCGTTGGACCGGCTAGAAAGCATCGAAGCGATACTCGATTTTGCAACAGGAGCGTTTTTCGGAAGAGAAGCCTCTTGAATGAATTGCAACTCAGATGCGAGCGCCTGAGCGGGTGCATCAAATGCCATGTCCATCGAGAATTCAGGAAACGTGTCGACTCGTTGCATGATCTCAATGATTGCTGCATCCAACCGTTCTCCGCGGGCCTTTACAAACATCAGTCCCGCTTTGGGTTCGTCTTCAGCATTGTCCAAAGTCGCACGCGGTTTGGCGTCAGGTAGGACCACTTTACCACTCGCGATAAAACGCGAATCGGCCAGCTTCTTCAGCGTTCTCTCTTCGACATTCAAGTCGACAGCAGAGGGGATATCGTATCGTGTGAGAATTTGATCCAGTATCTCTCGTGAGTCTTCGTTGTCTTGAAGCGATATGTCCACAACCAATAAGTAAGAAAGATTTACAGAACCCTTGAGGGCGTTCTCCAGTGCAGCGATTTGTTCGGCTGTTGGTTGAGAGTCGGGTTTAACAAAACTATTGCTTGGAAGTGCGGGGATTGACTCGCGACCCGAGCTGGTTGGACCGCGTGGGCTGGCTCCTGAGGAATTCGCAATGGAGGAATTCGCATCCGATGAATTCATTGTAGACGAACTCGTTTTTGTTTCTGGATTAGCCCGCGCTGGATCGCTTTGGCCAAGCACATTCATTGCGACAGAGTTCGGCCCCGTAGCATTCGCATCAGGAGTTGAGTTTGCGATTGATTCGACTCGGTCACGCGGTTGTGCAGAAGTATTGACTTCTGCTGGAATACTTTCAACAGAGTTGCTTGACGCATCCGAATTGGTATGACTTTGGGCTATCAGTCCCTGCGGCACGTTGTCCAAATCGTTTACAAATTGGCTTTGAATCAACCAGCCACCAACGAGAATCAGAGATGCAGCCAATCCGGCCATAGCCCAGATCCATCGATTGTCATTCCGTGGAATTGTCGTTTGAGCGGCTGCTCGATTTGTCGTTACGGGAGTTGCTTCGCTCGTACGAGCCCACGTCGCACCTGCATGAGCGGGGTCCGAGGCGACGCGTTTCCCGGCTTCGGTTAACACGCTCTGCAGCAAGTCTTTGGTCGATTGGCGTCGGCGAGCACTCGATTGGTACGAATGCTGAGTTTCCGGGGATTGCAGCATCTGACGCAAACCGGATTGCAAACCTTTCAGCGAATCGAAATGTTGCCGTACTAAGTGATCCGAATCGAGCAACGCTCGGACCTCTTGCTCTTCCGAGGCAGACAAACAGCCGTCCAAATAGCCATTCAGCAATTCTTCGGTTCTTTCGTCTGGAGTGTACATACGTGATTGTGATTTCGAAATGTGAGATTCCGTTCCGAAGATACCAATTTTGAGACCCTTCCGTGTGTCTCGTCATGGGTTCGGATGAAGAAGGCTCCCGAAAAGTTCCAAAATTCTTGAGTACAGGCCGATTTCACCGGGAAATTACAAAGCGACGGGAGTCGATTAAAGCAAGCTTTTGCTTGATTATTTCTCGTTAGTCGGAAGTTTCGGGCGGTTTTCCCAAAAACTTGTTCAGACTATTGCCCACGAATTACGCAAATGAACGCTGACGTAAATTCGCGACATTATTGTTTGTTTACCTGGTCTTGATAGAGTTCATCAAGCATCTCCAGAGCCGCGTCTACCAGCATTTCTCCGGAACCTTCTGCGCAGCGAGCGCTGATCACTTCGTACTCGCCTTGCGGATAGGCAACTCGGTTGGGAATGTATCCGACGCTGCCATTGGCAAGTTCCGCGATGGCTGTCAGAGGGAAAGGGGAGCCTTGACGGATGGTCAGGCCAAGTTCGACGAAAATCTCTCCGGGTAAGCTAACAATGGCCGCCTGATTTCCAATCGAGAAAACCTGTACTTCGACTTCCCACGGTTGATGTTGATGGTCGGCGATATCAATTGCACGATAAGCCGCAACGACTTCTCGAAAAGTGGGAGTTGGTTTGACGTTTTTTGATTTTCGCTCGAGCAATTCACGCGCTGCCACAATCTAACGCGATAGGTTGGCAATTGAATTCGACGCGAACGATGTGCTAGCCGAACCGACTGAACGGGTTTCGTAAGCTCCAGCGATGTTAGCGTTGAAGCCGCCAGGATCGTTGCAATGCGAGCCGCTTCTGTATGTCCTTTTTGCGCACCGCCGCGACTAACATCGATATGGTTCACGTCACCACAGCATGCCGTAAAGTACAGCGAGAAGAAATCGGCATTCACGGTCTCCTTCAATATCCGTGCCAGGTCGCCTGGGATATCTGCGGATACTTGGGTACCACCCACGGTGTCGAGATGGATGCTGTAGTTGATAAGACCCGCTTTGCGCTTTCCATCGATTCTAGTGAACAACAAAATCGGCAAATCTTCATCGACCGGCCCCGCAGCCCGTACGATCAACGGGTTGAGTTTACCTGGATTCCAACCAACAGCACCATTTCTCAAATGAAAGCGGCGATTGAATGCGACACCTTTGCAATGCCCCGTGGTGAGCGAAAGGTCGATCGGTTCAACGCTCTTGGCTGCGGCTTCAACCGATTGTGCGATCCATTCGGGAAGTCTCGTTGCAAACTCTTGCGCCTGCGACGAAGAGCCTCCAAAGTCATTTTCGCGTTTTGAATCATTAATGATGATCGGGCCGGTGTGTGAGTGAGTCGCCGCGATCAATACGGCATCCGCTGGTATCCCCGCGCGACTTGCGATCAATTCTCTCGCGTCGCCCACCATCTTTGGAGTGGTTTTGATGATGTCCAATGACACCAACGCCAGTTTTGTGGTGCCGTCATTTAGCACCATCGCTTTGGCCATCAACGGATCATGCACTCCATCGGCTCCTCGCGGCGAATAGTAACCCGCCATCGGGGTTCCGAGTCGGGGTGTGATGTCGACTTCGGCCACGCCCATTTGCAGACGTCGAACGGGAAGCTCTTGACCATCCAGTGGTTCCCGCTGTACGAGGAAAAACAAAGTCAACGTGGAAACGAAAGCCATCTGATGACAAAGTCGTTCCCGAGTTCGAATGGTGTTCATCAGTTCCCTGTTCTGAATCGAAATATAACATCCGCACTTACAAGCAGTCCATTACTCCGTGCATCGTCCGGGCCTTGCTAAGTCAAATACACCGGACTCACGATTACTAAAACGACTTACCTCAAAAAGTCTTCAACCTTCGTACTACGAGTTTACCGTAACTTAGGCAATCGCTGGCAATAATGCCTCGATGGACAAAAAGGCTTAAATATCAAGCTCCCGGCATTGCACCGACATCGTCTCCTGCGCCGCGTGTTCCCATCGCGCCCCAAACGCCAAACGGAGAGGGGCTGTTCCAGTTCCTGGTCTGACCGGTTCCGCTTTGTCGTCCGGGTGCATAGTAGTCAGCCGCCGCAGCACCCGGTGCCGTATTAGTGGTATCAATTTCGTTCGGAATAAACTTGACCGAGTTATCGAAAGTCACGACGTGAGCACCACCAAAGTGGTAGCTACCTGCTGTCCGTATTGCAGACGATAGGTCATCGTGATTAATGGTTGCAGAACCAATATTGATACAAGATGCTCCGTTGGGGCCGATAATTGTTTGGAAGCTTGTTCGCCCGTGTACGCTACGCATCCAGGAGATTCCCGCAGTGCTCGAAAACAAAGTTGCCCCCGTACTTGGAGTTGGGTAGGTTCCGCCACGAGTCGTTGGCCTGCATAATGAAACACTTACCGAAGCCTGGTTGATTCCGCTACCGGAAAATCCAGCTGCCGTCTCATTAGGAATCCCGATAATTGCTCGACCTTGTATCTGCGGATTCTGTGCCGGAGAACCATTACCGCCGATGGACGACGCGGTGCCTCCATTGATCGTCGAGATTTCGCCAAACATGATCGTATTGGAGGTGCCATCGGTCACTGAAGCCAACGATAACTGGAATGCTCGCGGAAAAGGTCCGCGTGTGTTGTCTTGGTCTAGGCTGGTGCTCATGATTCCGACGATTCCGTCCCCCATATTGAAGGCATAATTAGTTCTTGCAGCCGCTGTTGCAGAGCTTGGGTTCATTCTTCCCGGATCGGAAGGGCATCGGAAAAAGCCGATTTGCGTCCGTGTTGGGCTGTAATTCGCCTCCCATACGGCTCGCCACTCCGTTGTTCCAACGATTTGCCCATAAGGCCCCAAATTCTCTGCGGTCGCGCTCGCACCCACTCGTTGCCGAAAGCCCGAGTCGATCTTGTTATAAAGCGATTGTTGCTCCATCATCGGAAGCATCCCGACCAATCCCGAAAAGTCTCCGGCCATCCGATAGGCGTCACCGTTGGACCGCAATGTAGCCACGTGAGGAGCCAACCCAATTTCGGTCATTCCAGACCGTGGGTTTGGATATCCAAAACCAGCTGCATATGCGGGAAGAAGCTTGTACGTGTATTCGTAGTTCAGTAAGGCAATGCCAAACTGACGAATATTACTGCTGCAAGACATTCGGCGAGCAGCTTCTCGAGCTTGCTGAATCGCCGGCAAAAGCAAGCCGGCCAAAATCCCGATGATCGCAATGACCACCAGCAATTCCACAAGCGTGAAACCCTTCTTCAATTGACGCTTCATAGCCAACTCCAATACAACGAAAGGCAAGTCAAAATAGTGCAAAATCGCATTCGCTTGAGTCTAAAGAATAGCAAAAGAAGTTGCAATTTTTTTTAAGGTTCTTGCGAAACTTTTTGAATATTGTGCTGCCCGGGCGCACATTCCGGTAACTTGCATTAGGTTGCCAACGAATGAAATCAAAGAACCGATAGATCAAGTCCAGGCTTCAGAAGGCGACACTGTTTGTCCTAATACCACCATTTAGTGAACTCGGTTGGGTAGCAGAGTTCCGGACACAAAGGGCAATGTTGTTGCCCTGCATTCGAAGTGATGTTTCAAACACCCTATTCAGACTCAAACGCCGCAACTTGGCTCAGCCCAACTTTTGTGCATGTCCCCAAGTCCCAAGCCCTACAAACGCAATCGGTCAAGGTCATCGGGCCCGAACCTCTGTAACGGGTTTCGTCAGCTGATACGCCCTGAAACAGCAAACCAAACATATAGTGATGATTCGATTACTTGATCAGTTATGCACCGCACTATCGATTTTATTTTGGTATAGTCACGCCGCTTCCGACAGTTTCGATACTCATGTCAAAACATCACCGCGAGTTTTGACTCGGATTGAACGACTGGGTGATCAAATGACTCTGCTAACTCAGGTGCGAATGATTTAATGGTACCTACTACTCATAGAATTCCCGAATGATGATTACTAGCTTACAAGAAAAGTTTTCTGTTCAAGGTTTAAGATTCGAGAGCACCGAAGGGGGCTTAGTCAAAGCGGTGATCGATACGCCACTTGCTACGGCTGAAATTTACTTGCAGGGGGCTCACGTGGCGGCTTATCAGCCTTCAGGGGCGCGGCCGGTTCTTTGGATGAGTGCCAAGTCGCTCTTTGAAGAATCAAAACCGATTCGTGGAGGCGTGCCAATTTGTTTCCCATGGTTTGGTGCACATGCATCCGATCCAAAAGCACCTGCTCATGGGTCTGCCAGAATTCGAACGTGGGATTTTCTTTCGGCTGTTTCCAATTCCGACAAAAGTATGACCGTTTGTCTGGGGACTGCTATCGATGGATTTTCAGTTACGTTCGCTGTAACGGTCGGTGAGAAGCTTACGATGGAGTTGAAAGTTTCTCTACCTGACGATGCAAGCGACAGCCAGCGTTTTGAAGCAGCTCTCCACACGTATCTCTCAGTAAGCGACATTCACGCTGTCAGTATCGAAGGGCTCGAGTCGAGTAACTACATCGATAAAGTTGGAGGTACGACACCGACAACCGCTGAGGGTAAAGCGATTCGGTTTTCAGCGGAGCTAGATCGCGTCTATCAAAATACTGCTGCAACGTGCATCTTGCGTGATCCTGGTTTTGATCGAGCCATCGTCGTCGAAAAGCAAAATTCGCTTTCGACTATCGTGTGGAATCCGTGGATAGCTAAAAGTGCTCGGATGCCCGACTTTGGTGATGATGAGTGGAAAGAAATGTTGTGTATTGAATCGGCTAATGTCGGCGAATGCGCAATCTCGCTTTCGCCAGGCCAAACAAATACCATGACAGCCATTGTCTCCGCTACAAATTTGTAGAGGGGTTCATTTGAGTTGACCAATCGCGTTGCATCTGGCTCGCGATTAACAGTGTGGCTGAATGGATGTCGACGATGTCCTGAATGTTGGGTGCATATCCGCCAGCCATTGCGATCGCTACCGGCGTTTGGAGCGAACGCAGTGTCTCCAAGACCAACGCGTCTCGCCGGCGAAGCCCTTCTTTGGTGAGATTCAATCTGCCCAAACGGTCTCCTTCGTAGGGATCGGCACCGGCCAGATAGATAACTAAATCGTAAGGTCCTGCAGCAAGCGTGGTTTGAAGTCCTGTTGCGAGTGCTGATAAGTAATCTTCGTCACCCGTTCCGTCAGGGAGGTCAATATCGAGATTGCTTGGCATCTTTCGGAGTGGGAAGTTTTTTTCTCCGTGGATAGAAAACGTGAATACGTTCGGATCGCTTCCAAGAATATCCGCTGTGCCATTTCCTTGATGAACATCGCAGTCGACAACAGCGGCGTTCCGAATGGCTTGCTCGCGAATTAGAGTGCGAATTGCAACAGCCGCATCGTTGAAGACGCAGTAGCCCTCGCCGGTCGCACGCATCGCGTGATGAGTGCCGCCGGCTAGGTTTGCGCTGACTCCTTCGCGCAGTGCAACCCTCGCCGCAGCAAGGGTTGCTCCGCTGCTTCTTCTTGAACGCTCGACCATTCTTTCTGACCACGGAAAGCCAATGCGTTTAATCTCCGCATCGGTTAGCTTACCAGCCAACACACGATGGACGTACTGCCGATCATGAGCCAAGCAAAGTTGTTCAGGTGTCGCTGCAGAAGGGACCAGCATAATGTCACGCTCATGAAGCGGGTTATCGACGACCGATTGTCTCAGTCGTCGATACTTGGCCATCGGAAATCGATGCCCGTCAGGAAGTGGAAGATCGAAGTGGTCGGTGTAAAAAAGTTTCACGATCGGTTTATTAGATCACATTCAAGCAAAAAGTCGCAGCAGCTTCGGCTTAGAAAAACGATCCTTACAAAGTCTACATGAGCGAATCTAACTTTTCGAGCGCATGCCAGAGCGAGTGCCACTCGCGAAACGCTTCGAACGTGTCGACCGATAAGTGATCGTCATGGTCAAAGCCAATTTCGCTCAGCAGAATGGTATCGCCGAGTGAGATAAAGTTCGGCTGTGCTGAAGTTGAGAAGCAATCGACATGGGAGCGATCTCGGTTGTGACCGGATGAGTCTTCGATGGGGGCGATCTGCTGCATCGCTTGATGAACCGCCCAGAGTGCTGCTCGCTGCGCATCTGCACTGTCGACAATTGCTTTCAGGGTCCCGCTTTGAACATAGAATTTTGCCATGGCTTTGATTTTCCCTTAGGTCGTGTTTCTTCAGTGTGATTGAACCGATTTCGTGCTTGTGGTTGTTTTCGACCACAAGCTATCAATCGTCGATCCGATTGACACGTTAGGTCACTCGGAAAAAGTTTTCTCAGCTTTGTCGAAAACGACTTTTCGCAGTGCGGCCGCCGACTGCTCCATAGCCGCGTGGCCCGAAAAATCGCTTCAACCCTAACTGACGTCAGAAACGTATTTCTAGAATCGCTGTTTTATATAACGTCACCTGATTCTTGCGATCCAGTGCGTCCTAGGATTCAAGTATGAAAGTTACCTGTCTAGACACACTCGATTCCGCTTGGGCCGCCGCTGAGGCTTGGCAAATGCTCGCCAGCAAGAATCCGATGCACTCTCCGGAGTGGCTTCTGTCGTGGTGGAGAGCTTTCGGGGAGAGTAACCAACTCATGGTGCTTCAGTGCCAAGACACCGATGGCCAGGTTGTTGGCATTGCTCCGTTCTACTTGGAGAGAGAATTCGGGAGCGTAGCGATTCGCTCGTTGGGTTCGGGCGAGGTCTGCTCGGATTACATCCGCATTCTTTCTCAAGAAGGTCGTGAACAAGATGTTTCGATCGCTGTCACAGAGTATCTCACAAGCTTTTGCAAGAAGCATTCGGCAACCCAAAGTGCGTGCATCAGCATCGAAGGGGTTGAAGCAGACGCTCCGTGGCTAGATGAGTTCTGTCGCAGTACAAAAAGCAAGGGATTCCAAAACTGGTTACAGCCGATCACAAGCAGTTTTCGGTTGAAGCTTCCCAATAGCATGGATGAGTACTTAAGAAGTCTCGGTGACTCTGCGAAACGCAAAGGGAAAAAGCTCGTTTCCAAGTTGCGATCTGGAAGCGTAAGCTGGCACAGCACTGATCAGCGGAGTACTGATCAGCAAAGTACGACGCGGTTTGAATCCACTCAAACAAATACCGATCAAGGCAGCAACATTCTCACCAGGCTTAGTGAGCTTCAGCGACTTCATCAAGCCAGACGAGTCATGCTGGACCAGCCGGGATGTTTTTCTAATGCTAACTTCGAGAATTTTTTGACCGAGGCAGTAGAACTCTTGTCAAAGCGCGGCTTAGCGAGGATCGACTGGTGTGAAGTCGAGGGCAAAACCGTCGCGACACACCTGGTCCTCAAAGGAAATGACACTCTTTTCATGTATCAGTCTGGTTTAGACCCGGCGGCGATGAAGCTTGAACCAGGGCATCTTTTAATGATTGCTTCGATCCAGAACGCAATCGAACGTGGCGTACACTACTATGACACGCTTCGTGGCGACGAGAAGTACAAAACCTATTGGGGGGGGGCTGCCGTATCGCTCGCAACGCTTCACTGTCGCCCGCCACATCTGTTTTCCCAGGTTGCTGGATTTTCGCAATTTCGATTTTGGCAACTTAAACAAGCCGCAAAACGCATTCTGGCATCGGCAAATCTCTATCCGCAGGGCACCGCACGCGCGGCAGCAAGTACCGGGTCATAATACACAAATCGCCGTTGAATTAGACCCATTAAAGGAGTTAATTCACGGCGAAGTGTGATTTTTTGGATTTCGTTACTCGCAGATTGCGACTAACGCGTCGGTACCAGTGAGACTAAGCTCCCTTGGTAGCAGCCTTCTTCTTAGCAGCCTTCTTCTTGGAAGCCTTCTTAGTTGCTGTCTTCTTTACAGCCTTCTTTGCTGCCTTCTTAGCAGCCTTCTTCTTAGTAGCAGCCTTCTTAGGGGCGGCGGCGGTCTTAGTTGCTCCAGCTTTTTTCTTGGCCACGGATTTCTCCTCCGATGTTCGAAAACAAGGTCACCCAGAACATTCGAATCGAAGCAGTGATTCGCAATCCTCTATGCGGGTAACCCAAAGTTAAATCCCTCTAGTCGATCCCTCGAAACCAGTCTCGGATAACAACTCGTAGCAAGACTCGAATTCATTTCGCATCCTGCTGTTTGTCGACATCGTTAACAGTCTTGAACGTATCAACCTTCAGGTACTACATTCATGCAGATAGTTGTACGAATCGTGCTGATGAATGCAACATGTTTTCGACAATTTTTCCACCGTAGATTAACGTTTTTTCCACAGTTCATTTCCGTGTCGATCAGCTCGACGTGCCGACATGTTCGGAAATGGTAATCATGCCAGAGTGACTCGTAAAACTAGATTAACAATGGTTGTTGATGAATATCATAAAATTCATTGGGTTTTCATCATAAGCAAACGTTGGTTTGCGAAATCATGCTCTTTGGATGCTGCTTGAATGTGTACCTTTGATGGGCAGCACACTTAGTGTAAAAAGAACACGAACTAAGTTGAAAAAAATTTCGGAATTTTTTCCTTATGAGTGCCCGATGGGCGTTTCGAATCAACCATTGCAATGATTTAGAGTTCGCGCGTTCCGCTTTGAAGGTTTTGAAAGTTGATGATTCCAATCGCCATGAAGAAAAACGCGAGCATGCTTTCATGCATTCGAAGAGCTCCGAAGACGATCGCAACACAGACGACGATGCTCACTTTTGTTGCCTCTTCGAATCCGCTGCTACGTTGATACCATCCGATAGCACTTTGGACGATGCGTCCACCATCCAGAGGAAGGACTGGTAACAAATTCAAGAGTGCCCAAAAGACGCTCGTAAAGATCGCCGCATCGATCAGGCCCGTCCAAGCTGCGTTGGAAAATGGTTCGGACATCGGTAATGGTACGCCGAGACTTCCCAATATCCAATCAAGCTGACCCATGGGATGACCAATGAAAAAGGCGATTGCGGCGACGCTAAAGCCCAGAAGTAGTTGCAATGCGGGGCCTGCTGCGGAGATCACGATTTGGTTCCAGTGAGTCAGTCGTGACCGGCGAAAACCACCCGCACCATCGGGAATCGCTAATCCGCCCATGTGATGAAGCACAATATGGGAGCTGATCCCATAGTATCGCATGGCAAGGGTATGCCCGAGTTCATGAATTAGGATCGAAACAAAACTTACACCGATCCAAATGGCCAGCAGAACGCCGACTCCAGGAGTAACAAGTTCGTTCTGGAAGTAGAACTCGTCTAATCCACGAGCCCAATCGTATCCAAAGACAGCCGAGAAGATCCAAAAGGTCCACGCGACACGAACTGGAAAGCCTAAAAAATAAAACTCCCAGTCATAGGGACTGCGTACGGGATCGCTAAACAACATGCATACTCCAACAGAGAAATCAGTGCAGGGCCTGGAAGCCAAACGTCAATAGTTCGCTTCGGAGGAGAGACCCTGAGTCCAAGGATAACCAGAACTTAGTGTAGTGCAGCGAGTAACAACGCTACAGCCACAGAGAGACTCTCGTAGGGCTAATCATTGTTTCGCTTTGGGCAATTAGCCGTCGAGCGATAGCTCCGGTTGCCGCATAGAAACCAGGCTTATCGGAGACTTTCAACCTTAACAATTCCGTTAGTTCGTACTCGAACTCAATGTAATGGTACTCGTACTCGAATCGACTGCAATCCGATCGAGTACGACAATTCAGAAATGCCGGATTTCTAAGCTAGAAAGTCTCATCGGGTATCGGCTAATTTGCACGGTTCGTAAATCTGCCCACCCCTGGCGACACACTCAGCAAAAGCCTACCGTGAAAGTCTATAGCGTTACGCCGCGACGTTCGGCCAAAGTTCTCATCGCGAACTCAAAGTAGGGGAACGGGACCTTCTTATTGCGGCGTTGGGACCAGACATAGACCATATTCACCATCGCCCTTGGTAATTGGCCATTGTCCACCGCCAGTAGAACTCGGTCCAAAAACTCTTGCTGCTCGGGAAGGAAAACACGCAGGCCGTTTTGCAGCTGCACGCGGAGCTCGACCGAGTTCAAGTCCAGCATCTCTGTCGCCGTATTCACGTCAGTTCCGGCGATTCCCACCCCTTCCGAGACGGACTGACCAAGAAGGTCACTTTCCATCGTCCCCAATCCGATCATTAACGACATTGCTCCGACTCTAAGCCGCGAGGATCGAAATGAGAGCGTGTTGAATGCTGAGAACATCGGAGGATACCTAAATAGAATTTAAGGCAGAGAAACTTCTCTAACCATAGAAGTTCATAGCAAACGGCACACGATTACAACAAGAGTGATTCAGTTGTATTCAAATCGACACACTGAATTCAAATCGAATGCGACATGAAAGCTTGATTGTCGCTAAACGACCCGTGTTATGTGGCCTGCGTACCTTACCAAGCAATATTTCTCGAGCAGTGGCACTCGATTTGTTTGGTGGTCACGTATCGGTTTCATTTGCGCTTTGAGTCTCTTGTTGCTTTTGGGTCGCGTCTTATGTGTAGTTTACCTTTTCGGAGATTGAGTTCGAGTTCACTTGCTGTAGTTGTTGTCGCTTGGTTGATTGGAGCCTCGCTGTGCGGATTGTCACCGGCTCACGCAAGTAATCCATGGGGGCGGACCGTTGGCGAAGCGATCGCGCTGCGCGATGTGACGCGAGATATGCGAAATCGATCCGAACGGCTCTTTCCAAGAACCCCGATCGCTTTTTTAGCGACCGCCCAGAACGAAACGGCGTGCAACATCTACGCAGCGATTCAGCAAGGAGCCCCTGGTCATCTTATCTTAGGTATGCTCGGTGAGTATCAACGCATTCAGCAACGGCTCAATCAAGTCATCTGCGTTGATCGATTCGCGGCCAACGATCATGGGCTGCGGACTTATCGCCGACTTGTCGAAGACCGATTTCTCGACCTGACAAAAGAGCTCGAACGATGTAATTGTGGTACTCCGCGACCTTTGCCCTACTCGACCTATCGTTTTGACGAACAACTGCTTCTTGGACAACCTTTCATTGAGTCGCCCGCGCGGCTTCCGCAACTGCGACGCCATAGTCCTCGCTACGTCCTCCCTGAGCAGAACGGTTTCGGTGAAGCGGTTGAATTCTAGCTTGTGTTGATCAGTGCACTTTTTGAAGGAACTACGGTCAGCTGGTCGACGAGAGATCAAGACCGAAAAGACTTCTCCAAAACGTCGGGACGGAGCTCGCCACAGCACCATGAGCGTCCCGACTTTAGATTGTGGATTTGAATCTGAGCGGGACTGAAGAGACCAGGATCTACTTTGTAGAAGTCGAAACCGTAATCTTTAAATGTTTCGGCAAACGGTCTGCCCCAGTCCTTCGACGTTCCACTTGGGACCCGACTTGCAACCCGTTCGATGGATTCGTCGTCAGCATGAACCCACAGTGTTACGCGGCCTCCATAAAGAATCGCGTCATTGGTTCTCCCGATCCCTTCCGCGAAACTTTTGGCAGGAGGGGGAGTCGGAGCGGTTCCATGTGCAGAATGAATCTGATTCAAATCAAAGCCGAGTTCAAAGAGCTTATGCAAACTTGTCTCCACGCTTCTGGCGACAACTTGAAGGACCCCCGCGATCGATCGTGTTGGTGCCACACAGAGAGTGAGGTCCACCGGTGCGATCGAGCACTCCTCAGCGATCATCTCACAGATAGAATCGCTCGGTATCGCATCGCACTCGAGAACCCCTACCGCTAAAGAGTCCTGTTCTTCGAGAGCAAGACTTTTTAAGACATGCTCCTTACCGCGACGAGCTCGCATCGGGCCCGATCCCATCGCGAAGAACTTATCCTTCTGAACGGGCCAACCAGCATACTGAGCTGCCATGCATGCACGCACTGGATCATCGGAAATGACCTGAACCAATGGATAGGGGCCGATGCTGATATCACAAGGAGCGAGTATTACCTGAGCGAGATCCGCCATGCACACACGAGACAGCAGCAGACCTGCGACGATTCCTCCGGGCGATTGCACACCAAAATCGAGTACGGTAGCTCCGCAATCGAGTTCGTGAGAAAGAATGCGAAGTGTTTTCGAATTTTGTGCCGCCTCGCGACACAGCGTTTGTGCGGGACGGTTGATTGTGCAAGCGGTCATTAGCTAATTAAGCTTTCCATATGTAGTTGGTTGTGGCCCGATGAAAGGGGCCGAATGTGAGCGGATGATCAGCGCATTTTTCTGAGCCGTTGGAGCTTGCCTCGGGTGCTATCTGGTAGGTCGTAGCTGTATCGGTACCCGTCGCTAGCGCCATTGGCTCAGGTTTCATCAGCATAGTCCGAATTTGATTGTCGATTGTAATGTCTGTGAGTCATTTTGTTCGCGACGAACGAGAATCACCATCGCTCTTCTCGAGCAATGGTAGTCCGTATCACAAATTAAAGAGGCGCAGACAACAATACTTTAGCTGAACTGCGAAAAAAACTGCAATTGATAAGGCTTATCTTCGGCATGAACCGAAACCTTGTTGCAGCAGGTCAGATAGCAAGCGATATCAATTTTGATAGGAGATATAACCGAATAGTTGCAGGGTCGGTGTCCCCGTTAATGGACAACCAAGCAATGGTCATCGAGTAAAGCCACTACGAATCTGACTCTAAGAACAACGTCGAGTTTTTTACATGCGTAGCACTTCGCGAAAATGGACTTATCGACGAATCGCCGTTCTGAGTCTGATTATAAGCGTCTGCTGCGTAGGTCGGTCGGAGGCACAGCAGCCTCGTGACTTTGGAAAGCCCGTCCGAACGACTATCTTGCCAAGTGAGATTGCAGCCATCGATCGTCGCGATGCCGAGTTTGCTCAAATCGCTGAAGACGTAGAACGACTCCAATTGCAGCAGAGTCTACTACGCAGAGTGGTAAAAGTTGTCTCGCCATCGATCGTGCATATCGAAGCCATCAAGGAGACCAAGGGAGAAAATTCCCTCGCCATTGGTCGTGCCGAATCGAAGCGAGTTGAAGAAGCCGGTGCGGGCGTCTTGATGTCGATCCTCGGCGATATCTATGTCGTGACGAATCGGCACGTGATTTATTCAGCAGCCATGAACGCGATTAAAGTAGAAACAAACGACAAAGTTAGGTTGCCGGTGAAGCGTGTTCTTTCAGATGCATCGACCGACACGGCCCTATTGCAGGTGACTGGTCGCGGGCTGTTGCCAGCTCGACTGGGTGATAGCTCAGCGATCGAAATCGGTGACTCAGTATTCGCGATCGGAAGTCCTTTCGGTCTCTCGCATAGCGTTACATCTGGAATCATCAGTGCTAAAGGTCGGAGAAACTTGGAGCTTGGAACTCGATCTATCGACATTCAAGATTTTTTTCAAACGGATACCGCGATCAACCCAGGCAATAGCGGTGGCCCACTGCTGAACATGCGTGGTGAGGTTATTGGAATCAACACCGCAATCGCGAGCAACTCCGGTGGCAACGAGGGGATTGGATTTTCAATACCGATCAATCTTGTCTCGCAAGTAGCAAAACAGCTTGTCTCCAACGGTCAACTTCAGAGAGGCTATCTCGGAGTGGTAATGGACAATCAGTTCGACTCCAACAAAGCGAAACAGATTGGCTTGAATCAGACAATGGGTGCGCTGGTCAAGGCCGTCAAGCCGGGATCGCCAGCAGAACAAGCTGGAATCCGCCCGGGCGATCTGATACTTGAATTCAATGGAAGCTCGATCGATAATGACGGGCATCTCGTTCAGACCGTAGGACTTACGCCGACAGGTAGCTCAGTCCCAGCAATCATTCTCCGTGATGGACAACGTTACGAGGTAAGCATTTCGCTATCTGAGATGCCCGCTGTGTACTGAGTAATTATTTCGGGGCAATTTTTTCGGGAGGAGAGAGTGCTACCTTGCCGTTAACCGCTCTTCGACCCACGTTTGAAATTCATTTGCCGCTGGACCGCGATGAAGCTGACAGGCGAATCCGCTTGATACTCAAGCAAGATTTCTGGAAGCCAATTAGCTCGTCATTCGAACGGTATACCGAGTTGCACGTTCCTAAGGACGAGATTCGGTTCTGGTCGCCGAATCTCTCTTTGCTGGTTGATCACGATGGCGGATGCGGGACTCGGATCTATGCCCGTTTTGCACCCAGACAGGACGTTTGGACATTTGTTTGGGTGATCTATATGGCTCTGACATTCACCGCGTTTTTTGCGATGGTTTATGTCTATGCCGTGTCGCTGATGAAGCAATCTACTTGGATGAGCGTCGTCCCGATCCTGGCGATCATTGGAATCGCGATGCTTCATTTCGCCAGTCGAATTGGGCAGCAGTTGAGCGCGGACCAAATGGTCACTCTCCGCGATAACTGCGATCTTCTACTGGACCAAGTTCGCGACATGGGCGATTCAAAAAACGCGAACACGATTGGATAGGACAACCGATTAGGCAGAAGCAGTTTGCTTGTTCGTTTTCGATGTTGACGTTGCCAGTGAGGTGATCCAAACGGTCAGGAAGCCCAGTGGAATCGTGAAGAGTCCTGGTTGACTCAGTTGGATCCATGCATCACTTGCTGGAAGACCGTAGACCTTCGCATAGGTGTCTGCACATAAAAGAATCCACCCGAGCGAACTGAACAAACCGACCAACACTCCGACGATTACCCCTTGCTTGGTGGTGCCTTTCCAGAATAGTAGCATCACCAGCGAAGGGAGATTGGCAGAGGCGGCAATACAAAATGCCCAGCCGACCAAAAATGCGACGTTCATCCCTTCAAACAGGAGTCCGAGCAAGATCGCGATCACGCCAACGGCGACTGAGGCGATCTTGGCAATGCGAACTTGCTTATCTCCAGAGAGTTCGATCCCCATGACGCTGCCAACCAAATCGTGGGCAATTGTTCCGCTGGACGCGATGATCAATCCGCTGACCGTACCTAAGACGGTTGTAAATGCGATCGCCGATATTGCGGCGAAGAGCCATGATCCAAATGATTTTGCAAGGAGTGGAGCTGCCATGTTCGGATCGGTAACGTCAAGAGCACCGCTGACCATCGCACCGAGACCTATATATAAGGTTAAAACATAGAAGAAACCGATCGCGGCAATACCGACGATTGTACTCTTGCGAGCTGAAGCTTGATCCTTGACGGTATAATAGCGAATCAAGATGTGCGGCAGCGATGCTGTGCCACCAAAGAGCGCGAGCATCAGCGAAATAAAGTCCAGCTTTTCGATCCATCGATCGCCGCGAATACCTTTGAATGTCGGATGGTTACCCGGCTGTAACAACTCACGACCTTCTGCGATTTTCGGGGCGAACGTTCTCGTTGCGAAGCCATCGACCGTGCTTTTCGTTTCGGTCCATACTTCGATTTTCGATTGTGAGAGAACTCGCAGATATTCGAGCGGTCCGAGGGGCCCGGTCTGCTTCGAAGACTGGTACTGCTTGGGGAGTTCTGCGACGCGTCCAACCGAGCGTAAGTCATGCTCTCCCGGCTGAGTCCCCTGGGGCTTGCCATCGATCCAGCGAGCCCCATCTCGAGACTGAACAACCATCACATCTGAAATGTTGTCTGGATTCGACTCGAGTGCAGACATCGGTTCTCGGACTTCTAATCCGCGATTGAGAATCATCACGGTGAGTATCAACGAGAAGACAACCAGCAAACCACCTTTAATGAATTGAACATAGGTTGTGCTCACCATGCCCGCGGTGCAAACAATTAAAGTGACGATGCCACCGACCATGACCACGCCTACTGAGTAGGGCAAACCGAGTAGCGGTTTAACTAACGCACCAGCACCCACCATTTGAGGGATCAAGTAAAAAATGCTTACCAAAAGTGTGCTCAACGATGCAACTAGTTTGATACCTTTGGAACCAAAGCGGCTATCGAGTGCATCGGCAAAGGTGTACTTCCCCATTCGCTTGAGAGGTTCTGCAATGACAAGCAATGCAACCACCCAGCCAGCCAAATACCCGATCGAATACAGAAACCCATCGTAACCAAAAAATGCGATCATCCCGCAGATGCCGAGAAAGGATGCTGCGGAAAGATAATCTCCGGCAAAAGCGATTCCATTGACGAACCACGGAATATTTCCTCCAGCAGCAAAAAAGCCTTCGCTTGATTTTGCTTTGGCACCTAAATAGAAACTCAATCCCAGGGTTAATGCGACGATTGAAACAAAGACACAGATCGCCAAAAAATTGGATTCGTAGATCATCAGCGACACAACCGACCGTAGAGGAATGCGAGAATGATCGCGCCCAACATCAACCCCATGCCGAACCAAATCGACATCGGTATTGCAATCCACTCCCAGGTCGCTAACTGATTCACAAAGAAAGCGCAGATGAAAATGAATGCCGCATAGCACGAGCCATAAACTGCGAGTAGTCTAAGACCGATTGCCGTTCTCCGAGCGACTACGAGCGAATCCTCGTCTTCGACCGTATTGGGACCATGCATGGCGGGCTGATTTCAGTTAGAGAGAGGGAATGACGAAGCACGTCAAACCGCATCATAATCAAGAATATCTGCTAGGTAACGTAGGCATCCGGACTTTTAGAAGAATTTACTCCGCAAAGATCCGGAAAGCCTTTTACCATCTGGTACCTGGGCGGTCACCCCTCAGCAGGACTACTCTACCGGCGGAACGCGTTCGTTGAACGTGCACTAGCGTTCGTGCCGACAACAACATTGTTCGCACTTGCCAACAGTAATCGCTTACTGATGATTAGCGACTCACCAAAGTTGTTTGCGACCGAATTCGCCGTCAGGTTGATGTTGGAGATTACGTTAGGTGCACCGGTTCCCGTGACCGTTCCATTGATCGTTCCAGGATTCGTTGCAACGCTTGTAAAGTTCGATGGTTGCGTTTGTGTGAGTGTGTAGATTCCCAGCGGCAGATCTATAAACACGTACTCTCCATTCGAATTGGTCGTCGTGTCTCGGGTGACGACTGCGTTCGTTACTGCAGCAGTACCGCTTACTCTGATCGCAACATTCGGAATCCCGGTATCTCCGCTATCGAAGATGCCATTATTGTTGACGTCATTGTAAACAAGACCTCGAAGGCTTGCGACGTTGAGAACTGTCGCGGAGGCACTTGCAGAGTTATTATTGGTATTTGATTCGCCCGCTGCAGTGACAGTAACTGGGTTGGTGATCACAGTCGCATTGGGTGTGTTGTTGTTTACTGTGGCAGTTAAGGTGATTGTTGCTTGACTGCCACTGGATAGAGAGGCAATTGTTCCGGTAACTGTTCCATTGCTGTTCGTAAAGGAACCTGAGGAGCTTGTGGCCGATACAAACGTAACGTTGCTGGGAAGAACATCCGAAACACCAACGTTAGTCGCAGTGGAAGGTCCGGAGTTCGTTACGATAATCGTATAAACCAGAGGTTGGCTTGATGCAACCGTAGTCGTGTTGACTGTCTTGGTGACTGTAACATCAAATGTGCGATCAACCGTTGTGTTTGCCGAGCTGGTCACGCCAACAGTGTTATCGGGGCTGGTCAGAGTTCCGGTGTTGGTAACCGATCCCGCGGTGGCTGTCGCTGCTGCGTTAACAGTCAAAGTAATCAATGCACGGTTTACCGTTGCGCTTCCACCGGCAAGCAAAGTTCCAAGGTTTGCTTCAAGACGGTTGTTCGTCGAGTTGAAAGTCACAGTTCCAGTTCGGTTCGTAACATCATTCAATGCGAATGATCCGCTGACAAAGGTAATTCCAGTTGGAAGTGGATCTGAAAACAGTACGTTCGGCGCGTCGGCCGATCCAGCGTTAAATGCCGTGATTGAATAGGTGAAGTTGGCCCCACCTGCAACAGCGTTAGAGGGACCCGTCTTAGCAATGTTAAGCGTGACAACTCGCACAAGAGTATTTGTATCAGTAGCCGTATTAGGCCGTGAACCTGTTTCAAAAGCTGGGTTGGCAGGCGTAATAGTAACCGTATTGGCGATCGATGTTCCGGTCGCATTAGCTAAGACTCGAGCAATCAACGCGACTGTCGTTGTGGTTCCCGAAGCAATAGTCGGAATCGTACCGGAGAATGTTTGCCCAGCGACTGTACCGAATGCCGTGCCACCAATGTTTGCAGATACGAACTGAAGCTGTGCAGGCAATACGTCATTGACAGCAACGTTAGTCGCCGCACTTGGTCCGCTATTGTTGACCGCCAAAGAGTAGGTTATCAAATTCCCAGTCGTAACTGAAGTTTGACCGTCATCTTTGGTGACCAGAAGATCGAATCGCGGCTCGACGGTTATCGGAACCGTTGCGATGTTCGGTAGTGGCCCCGTCTCGTTGAAGTTTGTGAGCAAATCGGTCCGAATGGTTGCCGTATTGGTGGCAACTCCAACAGTTGCCGTGTTTTGAACTGTTATCGGAATGTCAACGGTAGCCGTCGCGTTCGGAGCAATGGTCGCAATTGTCCAAATCAGGTCGGCGGGTGCTGTTCCCGTGGTTACACCCGCTGGAAGTGTACCCTGTAAGAAGTTGTCTGGAAGATTATCGTCGACGCGAATATTGGTTACGGTAACGGCACTGCTATTGGTCAGTGTTAGCCGATAGGTCAGAGCACCACCAACGCCAACTGTCGTAGCGCCGCCGACAATCGTTTTCGTAATACCCAGGTCTATGTTTGGAACTAATGGTGTCGTGTTGTTGCCAGTTACTGGCGCACTTTCGGCATTGTCGGCGGTTGCCGTATTAGCTGTCGTACCCGTGTATCCAGCTCCGACAGTCGCGATAATTGTTACCGTAGCGATCTGTCCAACCGCAAGAGTGCCAACGTTCGCTGTCACCGTTGAACTAACGACGGAGGCTGTTCCACCAGTCGCAGATGGATTCGTAATCGTATACGTTCCGGATGCGTTACTTAAGCCTGTCGGCAATGGATCGCTGATCACGGTACTGGTCGATAGAGAAGGACCATTGTTAGTTACAGTAAGCGTGTAAGTTATCAAATCACCAGTACGAACCGCAGTTGGACTCGCCGTCTTCGTAATCGAAAGCGGAGCCGATACAAAGCCGAAGTCTCTTGATAGATTCGTGTTTGCATCGGAGTCTCCGTCGTTCACGGGGGCTGAGTTCGCGACCAGCGTGACTGCAGAAACAATCCCGACTCCGGTTAAAACGGTACCCGTATTACCATTATTCGCTGGCGGCGCGCCCGGGATTGGACTTACCGAATGATTGAATAATGGAGCTGCCGCTAGAAATTGACTGTCGGGAACCAACACCACATAGCTGCCAGGTAGAAGACTGCCAAAGGTGTACTGACCAATTGTTCCAGAGGTTGCGGATGTCGTCGTAGGTGGTGACGGTTGGGCCGTTACTTCAGCGGGATCGAGAATGCCGTTAGCGTTCGTGTCCGTATAGAGCCGCAGCGAAACTCCACCAATTCCTGAATCGGTGCCATCCAAGAGACCGTTGTTATTGCGATCCAGGAAAAGCTGATTGCCGATTGTCATCGGGTTCAGGTTAGCAATGTTTCGTTCGAAAACGATAGGTCCAAAAAGACCGAAGTTATCGATCTGCGTATCGACACCATCATCCTGGTTGATGTCGAATTGAATTGCACCAATTTGGGTTAAGTCTGCAGTACCTACGAGTGAAGTAAACGGAATATTTAAAGTTTGAAGCCCAGCACCGTCAACAATCGCGATTGGAGCTGTGACAGAAGTGCCGCCGACACCGCTTACTCGCAAGGTTAGCGTGGAGTTAGGAGCTTCTGTGTTCACTAGCAATCGGAACGAAGTTGCCGTTCCGGCTTGAGTTAAATCAAAATTATTGGTTCCGGTACCGAGCTGGGTTCCCAGTGCGTTAGCCGCATTCGTTCCATCGCCATCGTAAGTGATGGTGAAAGTGCCATCACCTGTCAAACTTGGCTGTAAATCAAGCGCGTTACTGTCACCACCGTCGACCGCAACGTTCAGTATTCCCGCAACCGCTGTCGCGTAAAGATCGCGAACCCCACCCACGACGTTCCCTAAACCGGTAGTCGTATTAAAATTCGGATTGGTTCCGGACGCGTCGGCTGCAAAGGTCGTTGTTGGAGAGTTAAAATCATCGATCGAAAGATTGACAGCATCCGTAACACTGTTGACCACAACTGTTTGAACGCGTTGCGTCGGTCGCTGAACTTGGCCTACCGGGGTAGTTTGTACGACGAAATAAGTACCGATAGTATTAACGGTGTTAAACGAATAACGCCCCTGGTTCAAACCACTGGCTGTGGTTACTGTTACACCGCTAGCAACATCGTCACCGGTACCGTTATTGAAGATGCCGTCGCCCCCATCGCGGAACAGCGAGACGGTAATACCACCGAGTCTCGGGTCCGACACATCTAACGTCCCGTTATCGTTGACGTCTGTGAAGGCAATCCCAGTGACGTTAGCTGCCATCAAGCTGCGGCGTTCAAGCGACTCCATTCGCAACGCCCGACGCGTGTGAGAACCAAGGCGTCGACGTGCCTTCTTGCTAGAACCAAGGTTGCTAAAGAGTTGGGAGCTAAACAATCGGTTCCACAGATTGGCCATCGTCGTCATCCTTCAGAGTGTGCAGTCGTTATTCGTAGTAACAGCAATCGGATCAGTATATCGCTGTCTCATTTTGATTTTTTGAAACTCGACGATGTTGAACTTAGCTGTCTGTAGCTAAACATTTTCGTCGATCTGGAGACCAAAGGAGATTCGGTCTTTCCTCAGGCTTGTCGCTTTATTAACACGCCGCGTTTACTGAGACTCGTATTTACCAATGGTACTCAAGTCCCAAGTTGACGCCCTGTATCCAATAGTCGGACTGTGTCAGAGTGAAACTTGGTCGATTTATGATACTTGTACCGGTTGTAGTTGGTGGAATCTGGTTCGGATTTAAATCTGTATCGATTTGGTCGCCTGGGCGAGCTACGCTGCTCCAGTAGATAAAGTTGTATCCGGCATTGGCTCGCCAACGTGGTGTCAATTGATAGCCAAGATTTATTCCCAACTCGGGAACCACTGCGAAAGTCTCGGCAGTATAGGTTCCAATGTTGGATCGTTGAGCCAAGAAGCCACCTGCTGGACCGGCTGGCGTTTGGTTGTTGATCAACGTCGACCCATCGATTTCTACTGTTTGAAGATTGTTTCCAAGGCTCAATCGCATCAAGCTATCGCAAGACCAGTAGCCGCGACGCCCTTGCCACTGGACACCCAACTCGACGCCATTGAACTGATTACGTGTTTCAAACGAGTCATTGATAAGATAGCTGCGATTCGCTCCTGTCTCTGTTAACGATTCGCTGATGTTCAAACCTTCTTTGAGTTGAAAGAATCTCCATCCGAGTGTTGCGTCGATTCTCGATTGCGTTGGAACTGGTCCGCAGGATATTGGCGAGAAACCGCAAGCGCTGCTGCAACATAATAATCGCTTGAAGCGTACTGCCGCTCCATCGAACTGGGAAATTCCAGTAACGTTGAAACGTCCACTCAAGCCTGTGTTGGAGATTAGTTGGGCATCTTCGTTACCTGTTTGTGTATTGAAAAAGGGACGAGCGAGTATCGGCGTGCCAACAGCAGCCCTTTCAAAAGCGAATTCACTTTTGCCAATTCCAAGATATTCGCCTTCAATACTGAGGTTTGGATTGTTAGCGAACCACCATCCGAATCGAAGCCGCCCTCCGTTGAGTCGTCCGTCCATGATATCTTCGTTGCCCAAGATGAGCGACGGCGCGGCAGTGGCATTTGGCTGGCTTGTCAAAAGTGGCGGAATATTCATTCCTCGCTGCCTCATCATAAGGTAGTCCATCTGCACCCAACCGTGGCTCGGTAAGCACAGAACAAGCTGTTTGCTACCTCGGCCTGGATTGCATAAGTCATATCCCCAATTGGTTCGAGCAGGTGATCCGCAAGTCGATCCATCGCAGCTTCCTACTCCGCACGAGTCGCACGAAGCAGCACCTTCGATCATCGGACTTCCCTCGTCGACGATATATTCGCCAGAGTCCATCATCGGATCTGATTTTTGAATGCTGATTATGTGGTTGGCTTGAGCGACACCACTGCCCGAAGGCCGTCGTGAGGTCGCCGAAGCTTGCCTAACTTGGTTCTGGTTGTTTTTAGGAGCCGCCACTTGCTGGCTCGCCCTTCGATTCACTCCCGAACCAACTGCCTGCGAAGACTTCCCTTCGCGACTGGCAACATTGCGAGTCGACTGTCGACTTGCTGGCGTCGGTTCGTCTGCCTGAATGGGAAGTGTGAGCCATTGACTCGCAATCGCGACCAAGGCGACTAGTAGGGTTAGTGAGCGATTCACGTTAAAGCATCCGTTCTCAGTGGGGGTGAACGCACTCCGACTATCGAGCCAGCTTTTGATAGCAATCTCAATTTCAGAATGGCATTTGTCAGCAAACTCTGCGTAGACAGAAAGTTCATTCCATCCACCCCTGTCTATCGGCAACAATCGATCGGGAACTTTTGCTTAATGCGCAAAATCTTTGCAATCGTTAAAACCTGCCTGGGTTGCCAGGTCGTTTGGCGAGAAGATTTTCAACGAGCAATACGAAGTTTTGTCGCAGCGGAGCCAATGCGAACTTCGCTGGCATTGATTACGCGAGCAAGCTCATTCGCAAACGATATTCATCCGCTGCGATCTGATCGCTCAAGTACTGATAACTCAGGATGTACTTTTGGATCCGAAGAAGATCCGCGGCTTGATGCAAGGATCGCATAGCAACTCGATCTAAACGATAGTTGTCGTGCAAGTCCGACAGCTTCACTGCTTTCGCAATCGGGTCAGCACTGATTCGTATCACGTATTCAGCGTATAGAACCGGATGCGAATCCTGACTGTCGTGCGTGAGCAATCGCACCGCTTCGCACGCTCTCGGATCAACGCCACCAAGCAATAGATCCTCAACGGTTGTAGGTGTATCTTCGACAACGTCGTGAAGCGCGGCCGCTTGCATCGCGATCGGATCATCCAGTGCAAGCATGACTCGGAGAACATGAAGGATGTAAGCCGCACCCGCTTTGTCGCGTTGCCCGGAATGAGCCCCCACGGCAATCTTGATGGCTTGTTCAATTTGTGAAGCCGCATCTAATTCGGCAGACGCTGTTGGTTCAGATGACGATGCGCTAGATGAGCTCAAAACAACTCCCAAAGTTCTTTCGCAGGTTTAATGCTTTGCCGAGATTGAATTATCCAGTAGCGGAATTCGTAAGAATTCCGAAGTCGGTGGAAATACAAGCGAAACCTGAAGTCTTCAGATGTCTTCCGACATTTGCTACGGGGTAGTCTTCAAGAACTCGATGCACGATGGCTTAGGAACTTCGATTCGCTTTCCAGTTGGAGTCAGCATTCCCGTTTTCTCATCGATCGCCAACGCCACAATGGAATCGCTGTTTTGATTCTCGGCGAGTAAGAAGCGACCATCGGGAGTCAGCTTAAAATCACGAGGCGTTTTTCCTTCGGTAGATTGATGTCCAAGCAATTTCAACGCACCGGATTGATCGTCGAAGCGATAGATGGCGATCGAATCGTGCCCGCGATTGCTTCCATAGACAGTTTTACCATCGCGACTTACGTGAACAGCAGCAGTGCTGTTTTTCTCTTGGAAGTCCGCCGGAAGAGTTGGGACGGTTGAGAGCTCTTTCAGCATTCCCGTTTCGGCATTCCATGATGCAGCAGTCAATGTCGAATTCAACTCGTTAATCACAAAGAGAAACTTTCCATTAGGATGAAAGGCGATCTGCCGAGGGCCTGCGCCGGGTTTCGTTTGAAGACCTTCATAACTTGGATTCCGCATCAGCTTTCCATGATCAACGTCAAATCGATAAACAAAGACACGATCCAACCCGAGATCGGCTACTAGAGTCCATCGATTTGTTGGATCCATCTGGATGCAATGTCCACGCGGCTTCTTCGTAACGCCCGCTTGTTCGATGGTTGGATGCTGCACATGATCGAGTTGGTTCTTAATGCTTCCATCGCTACCGATTGCATAAGATACCGCAGAGCCACTTGAGTAATTGGCGACGAATGCAAACATGCCTTCTTCGTCCACCGCGACATAGCAAGGACCATCGCCATCGATTTCGGTCTCGCTAAGCTGCTCAAGCTTCCGACTCTCGGCGTTCCAGCGAAAGGCGAAGATAGTAGACTGGCCTGGCAAATTTTTCCCGCGATTCATCTCGCGAACCGCGTAAATCACGGGCATCTTCGGATGCTGACACAGATAAGAAGGATTCACCACTTCGCAGGCCAGTGTTGGGGGATCCATGGACCCGTCTGCTGAATGATACTTGGATACATAGATTCCCTTGCCATAGCCACCGATAAAAAAGTCCTGCCCGGGCGGCGACGCAGGATCTGCCGCAAACGTGACTGCAAGCAGCCCACCGAAGGCTATGAAAAACCCAAATACCGAACGAACCCAAAACGAAACGCCGAAAGCCGAAGCGAATTCGGTTTGTGAGAGTTGCAAACCATATTGCATAGAAGAGTACTTCCTCAAAAATGAAATCTTAAAAACCCAAGCCAACCACCAAAGCAGAGTGGTTATTGTACACACTATTCGTCCATAACCAGGGCAAGTCAGTTTTTCATGCTGGGCAATTAGCCGTGGGCGCTAGCCCCGGATTTTCTCATAGCAACCCGGAGCTAGCGCTCACTCAGTCAGTATTTTGAATAATTGACTAACCCTACGTCCATACCGCTGGCGACTGTGGTTTTCATCGAACCTAGGTATACTTGTGAGTATATCACTGATGCAGCCACTCCGCGAAGGAAAGACACTACCGACTCCGTGAACGCCTTAACAACTTCAGCCAAATCGACGTGCGTTCCATATATTAAGGAGCGACTATGTGCGGCATAACAGGAGCTGTCTGGTATCGTGACGACACGGCAATCGATCGAAGTACGCTTCGACGGATGACCGATTCGCTCATTCATCGTGGCCCAAACGATGAAGGGACTTATTGGCAATCGCGAAGCGAATCGGCAGCGGGAGTCGCACTCGGTTTTCGAAGGCTTTCGATTATCGATTTGGCGGGTGGTCATCAACCTCTGGGAAATGAAGACGGATCGATTCAGATTGTCTTCAATGGAGAGATCTACAACTATCGTGAATTACGGCATCGACTGGAAGGTGCCGGGCACAAATTCACGACCGCGAGCGACACCGAAACGATCGTCCATTTATATGAAGAGATGGGGATCGAATGCTTTACAAAACTAAACGGAATGTTTTCTATTGCGATCTGGGATAGCAATCGCCAGCAGTTAGTTTTAGCTCGTGATCGAATGGGAAAGAAACCACTCTACTATTCCGTAGAGAATGGCCGACTGGCATTCGCCAGCGAGCTCAAATCGCTCTGCGAAATCCCGAACCTGTCGCGAAAAATAGACCCAACTGCGTTGGATATGTATTTTACGTATCAATACATTCCCCATCCTTGGTCAATCTATCAGTCGGTAAAAAAAATGCCGCCTGGCCATGTCGGTGTTTATAAAGGAGAAGACTTTCAAACCAAGTCTTATTGGTCGATTGACTGGAACCGCGAAGAGGCAAAGACGAAATCGCAAGCAATTGAGGAAGTTCGCGAGCTTGCCACTGATGCAGTGTCTTTGCGACTTCGGAGCGATGTTCCCCTAGGCGCATTTCTTTCAGGCGGTATCGATTCGTCGCTTATTGTTGCGATTGCTCAAAAGCAATTGCAAACACCGATTAAAACATTTGCGATCGGGTTTTCAGATGCTGATTTTGACGAAACAAGTTACGCTCAAAAAGTAGCTTCCTACATCGGTACCGAACATCGTCGATTCGAAGTAACTCCCGATGCTCTTTCTGTTCTGGATACGCTCGCTTATCACTTCGACGAACCCTTCAGTGATTCCTCTGCGGTCCCTACTTGGTATCTATGCGAACAAACTCGCACGCAAGTCACGGTCGCATTGAGTGGCGATGGTGGCGATGAGCTTTTCGCAGGCTATGAGCGTTACAAAGCGTTGCACCTAAGCGAGAAAGTCCGAAAATTTATGCCGCTGCATCCGCTTTTGCAAAGCTCCATTGTGCAACGCTGGAAAGAATCCAATAACCGTCGCTCTTTTATTCGACGCGTCAAACGATTCGGAGAAGCCTTGGGAGAACCGCCGGCAAGAAGATACATGCGATGGCTACAGATTTTTAACGAGGCGACGCGTTCAGACATGTATCAGGAGTCGTTCGTCGAGCAGCTGCCGGATTGTGATCCGTTCTCGTTTTTGGAGCAAGCTTGGAATAAAACGCCAGATCGCGATTTGATTTCGCGAGCCTCGATTGCCGACATGCAGACTTATTTGCCGTGCGACTTAATGACGAAAGTAGACATCGCGTCGATGGGAAACAGCCTGGAGGCTCGTCAGCCGTTTCTAGACTATCGACTAGTTGAGTTTGCTGCCTCGCTTCCATCCCACTTAAAATATCGGTGGCGACGTGGTAAGCGACTTCTGAGAGACGCTTTCTATGACCTGATACCACCCGAAATTTGGGACCGCCCCAAAATGGGTTTTGGAATCCCAATCGCATCATGGTTCCGCGGCCCATTGCGAGAGAAGACGGCAAATATGCTGCTAGGTACCGACACACGTTGCCACGAGTACGTCCGGCCCGAAGCTATTAAACGGCTAATCGATTCTCACTTATCGGAGCGAACCAACGAAGGCTACCGGCTGTGGAATTTGCTGATGCTCGAGCTCTGGTTAAGACGTTGGACATAAATCTGCAAAACGCTACAGCGATCCATTTGGAGTGCTCCGACTTGTCGGAGCTTTGGCAAGTCAATCGGCAGTCAACTTAATCAGACTGCTTAAACCGGGCAACTCTCCATCACGCGAGCATTTCCTTTACGCGACATCGTTCGCCCCAAAGCTCTGCCAAGCCACAGCAGTCCAAAGGAGTAGCCAATCGCAATTAACCTTGATGTAACGCCGTGTTATTGAGACTACCACTTTATTTAAGAGAATCTTCGGTTGATTCCTTCGCGTTTGCTTCGCTTGTTGGCATGCTTGAGTTGACTGCGTTGGCTGCTTTAGGCTCGGTGCTTGCCTTAAGTTTTTCAAGCTCGGACATCAGCTCTCCAAGGTCACGTACGCTGACAATCCTCGGAGCAGTCGGGCCGGTTGGGCGTTGCTTGCAGCTAAAAGTTTCTGCGATGTAGCGTTGCATACCTGTCTGTTCGGGGATTTTGAAGCGGTCTCCTTTTTGAAGGATGGGACGATATTCATTCATTTGACCGAATTGGCGATCGCCTGCGACTTGAGCGGGAAACCAATGCCCAAATCCATTTGCATCTTCGAGATAAAATTCAGGGTAGCAGTGCTCTGGGATCCAAACACATCGAGCAGGAATATTCGACGCGCGGCATAACGCAACGAACACGCCGGTCATCTCTTCGCAGTCACCATAACGATCTTTTAACGCTTCTTTCGTCGATCGGATGGGACCGTTGCGATATTCAATGTTGGTCCGCACCCAATCGTAGATCGCTTCCACATGAGCCCACGCGTTAGATGGGTTGGTGTCGCGAATCTCACCGGCGATGTCACGAACCTGACGTGATTTCGTTTCAATGAATGGACTATCACCGAGATACCAAGCGACTTCTTTATCCTTCAACGTTTTCTTAGGATAAACCAAAACGCTTGGATCTTTCGGTGCCTTGATAAATGCCTTTTCAATTTCCACACTGATGATCACATCCAGTTGCTGATTGGGTGCGAGTGCGTCCACGTTGATCAAAGCCTGAATTGCACCCGAGTTCAACTCACGAAACTCGTAGGTCGCTTGGTTGGGCAATTGGTTACCAAGCACAGTTACTGTCTGCTCAGGCCAATCTCGTGCAAATGGAACGGTGGCTTTGAGCTTAGTGCAATAGTTCTCTTCCGAGTGGAACTCCATCCCAAAACGCATATTCATCTTGCGATGCGCCCACACCTCGGTGCTTGCATCTGCAACAGGTTCTAGAACAATCTTCTTCGAACGCGAATCCTTGATCGGCTTTTCAGCCGTCGCGCTGTCGTCTGCAAAGGCAAGCGTTGAACACAAGCAGATAAGAGCATATGAACAAGATACGAAGTGGAAAATATTATTCATGAGTCGATAAGACATTGTTGAATGCTCGTGTGAATTCTATTCTATCAGCCGCCTGGCGTCGGAGACTTTCTCGCTTAGATAATTTAGTAATGCGTTGTTTTGCGGTGTTTTTGATCGATCAGCCGGAACGCGTTAGCGTCCGGTTTCTCTTGCATAGTCGCCAACCGGAGGCTAACGCCTGCCGGCTGATATGTCGAAAGTCGGCGGCATTGGCCTGGCGTTATCGGCTCGGTTGTCCGTTTTCCAACCCGAGACGGACTTGCAGCTACTGTTCTAGAATAGTTCGGTAGTAAGCGCGCGACGCCGGATGAAACGGCAGACCGACCCAATTCGCGGCTCTTTTTGGTGGAATAAGCCCTTCGAAGTCAGATTCTGCCGAATATAGGGCCTTCAAACATTCGGTCACGAGACGGCTTGGCGCATTGATGGACGTTGCCAAGAAGGCGGTAGTCGCGAGAGTTTCGATTCGCTTCTCGCCTAAAACTTCATAGTCTTTCGCGTTTAGTTCTAGTGATTTATAAGTCGGCTCGGTCAGGGATAGTGACTGCGCATCGGAGATTGGAAGCAGATGGAATTGCTCAGACTCGAGTAATGCGCGAATTCGCGGATGTCCCGATTTCATGACGAGAAATGCCGCGTCGATTGTCGGGTCCGAGTCTAACTTTGTCCAATCGACCATGACGGGCTGAAAAGATTCGCTCCCGATTCCGTAGGCATCGAGAACAAAGGTCGCGGCGGAATTTGTCCCGGAGTCTTTTAATCCGACTGCAACGCGATGACCAGCCAAGTCCTTGATCTCGTTGATGCTGCGATCAGTGCGTGCGACAACGTGTACCGCTTCGTAATAAAGCGGTGCGACCACGGCTACCTTGTCGCTACGAACCGATGTCGCCTGCAGCATCGCGAGTTCAGCTTGCATGCTGAGCAACCTCATAAGATTGTCGTTCGAACCATCGGTATCTTCGATCTCCAATTTAACACCAAGCGTTTTATCAAGCCGCTCTGCTAGTTCGGTCGCTACACGGTGATAAACGCCCTCGGGTACTCCTGCAGCGATTCGCATTTTGGAAGGCAAGTGCCGATCAACCCAGCGCTTTTGAAACGAGTAGGACCCAAACAACAAAAGCGGGAACAGAAAAAACATCGCGATGATTGCATACTGAACGCGACGATGAGCGGCGGTCGCTTCGATGTTTCGCTGCCCGATCAACGCTGCAATCAATGGCACATTGGCAAGCCATCGCATCGAACGATAGATGAACGAAATGGGACGCGAGTGGATAGGCTCTCCACGAAGAAAGCGATTAAGTTCTTCAGCAAGCGATTCGGCAGTCGGATAGCGATTCGCCGGCTTTTTGTCGAGACACTTCGCGACGATCGTATCCAAGTCCAGCGGAACATCAGGACGAAGTAGAACCGTGTCCGGGGCCGGCTTATGGATCACATCCATAATGGTTTGAACGGCAGTGGCACCATGAAACGGAGGTTTGCCGGTCAGCAATGCGAACAGAATTGCGCCGATCGAATAAACGTCTGTAGTCTGACCTTGAGCGGCCGTGTCCCCATCGGCTTGCTCGGGAGACATGTAGCTTGGCGTTCCTAAAGCTGCACCGCTCTGAGTCAAACCCCCTTCGGAGTCGATGATTTTTGCTAAACCAAAATCGGTGATGACGACTTCATCTTTCTCGTTTATCAGCACGTTCGCTGGCTTCAGATCGCGGTGGACAATTCCTTGAGAGTGCGCGTATGCGATGGCCCGTGCGATATCGCGGACGTATCTTGCGGCAGCCATCGCGGACATTGGGCCTTCTTTGATCCTGCGTGCAAGATCGGTCCCGGGGATATAGTCCATACTGAAGTAATGGTGACCATCGATCTCACCACACTGATGTACCGTTACGATGTTTACATGATCTAAACGCGCAGCACTTCGCGCTTCGGCGTAGAAGCGGTGAATCTCGTTCTCGCCAGCTAAACACCCAGAGCGAATCATCTTGATCGCAACACGACGATCTAGGTTGACTTGATGCGCCAAGTAAACCACCCCCATGCCCCCTCGTCCCAAAACTTGGTCCAAGATGTAATCGCCGAAACGATATGGAAGAGGCTGGGTTGTGACAGACGACTCTCTATCAACTGCGACAACACGCCCCGGGTTTGAAAGGGAAACTGCGGGTACATTTCCAAGATACTGAACGGTCTCGTCCGACTCCGAGACTTCCGAAGCATCTACCCCAGACCTTAACGAGGTCTCAAATGGCACGTTCCCAGCCAGCACGCGTGCGATCGGTTTGGACGGGCGCTTCGCAATGTGCTCATCTGCGATAGAGAAATCAAGGTCTTTATCAGCCGGGTCCGTCATGGAGGGGTACTCTGGCAGGCTACCTGTCGGCGAAAAATCAACGCCAGCAACACACCTATTCTATGACGAAAGCGTCCGGCTGAGTCAAGCTACATCGTTAATCGGATTCTATTCAATCCGTCGAGGTGTACTCTTTGCTAACGCATCGCGGATCTCTCGCAGCAACAGGACATCCTCAGGAGGTGCCGGCGGTGGAGCATTCTCGGCAGGCTTTTTAAGCGAATTAATTAAGCGGACGGCCAAAAAAATCGCTACTGCAACGATTAAAAAGTCGACGATGTTTTGGAGGAAATTTCCGTAATTGAGGATGGGAACTTCCTTGGTTTCAGTCGCCGCAGTGACACCATCGGCCATCAGGACCGTCTTGCCGTCTTTATCCACCACAGGAAGCAAAAACTCGGATTTGTACGAAAGGTCCTTAAAGTTGACACCCGATTTTGCGGTCAATAAGTTGAGTGGCGGCATGATCAAATCACCCACAAGCGACGTGACGATCTTTCCAAACGCCCCGCCGATGACCACGCCGACTGCCAAGTCGATCACATTTCCACGCATCGCAAAGGCCTTGAACTCACTGACAATACTCATGAAATTTTCTCCGAATCAAATACGTTTATCGTAGACAAAGTGGGGTGGGTAGTTTGCCGAGTTTCGTGCAAAGATAAGCACGCTTTCGACGCGAAATCCGAATTTTATAGGAAATTTGGCTGCTTAACGCCAGATCAATTCTCCCCGTTTTAAGAAAGGTCTCTTCGACTAGAATGTCGCATATGGATATTCAATCTTTCTTTGTCTATGGATCGTTGAAGCGAGGGTTTTTACGCGAAGGCGCATGGCCCTATCCGCCGCTCCATGTTCGTGTTGGATGTATTCAAGCTAAACTGTTTGACCTTGGGCCATATCCGGCTGTCATACTTTCGAACCCGAGCGATTCACCCGATGACTGCGTTATAGGCGAAGTCTGGACAATTGCTCGAGAACATATTTTAAAGACACTTCAAGTGCTGGACCAAGTCGAGGGCTTTGAACTCGATCGACACGATAACGAATATCTGCGCACGGTCGTAGAAGTAACACTCGAAAGCGGTGACCGCGTGCAAGCCTTTGTCTATGAATACGCAAACCGTGATCGGCTCGCCAACTGCCGTCAGATTGTTACCGACGCGACCTTCGGTTCTTCCAAATGTGCCGCTTGGCCAGATAGCTTAGCGAGAGTCCCTCAATCTTTTAAAGACGAATAATGAAAACAAAGATTCAACAAGTCAAGCCAAGTGTTCAAGCATGGCTTGCGTCAATCAATACGGATTGGCCCATCGTTGCTGTCGAGAAATCAGTATTCGAAGGCAGTTTGCGTGATCTACTCATGCAGCATCCTGACCTTGTTGGAAGCGAAACCGAAGCTGTGCTATGGCTAAGACTCGGCTTGATCGATCGAGCTCACGATATTGTCCAGGATGGGAAACGCGGGACAGCCGCATTTCTCCATGCAATCGTACACCGACTGGAAGGGGACTACTGGAACTCGAAATACTGGATTCGCCAAGTCCGAGACGAGTCGTTGCTTGAGGCAATTGGCGGTGAGATCATTCAATCGCTCGATGATCCGAGTCATATGGAGCTTGCACTGAAACTGAAGTTGATTTCATCGAGTGAGTTTCAGTTCAATGCGTTTGTAGACACATGTGCGAACTTAACAAAAGCAGCATCAAGTTTAGACGGGTCGATGTCGATGGTCCAACGGATCGTGCAATCCGAATGGCACGCGATAGCTAGACGATGTTGGTAACACGCGGGCGATTAAACATCTGACGTATGCGAAAGAAATTTGGTAGCGTTATTGATTTTACTATAGTCGATTTTTTTGAATTCGTAGTCGATCCCTGAGTGTCGATTCTTGTGCAATAATCAGTCGATGTCAGAATCGTCAGGAACAAGAGGCAACTTGTTCGTTAGGGTTGTCTGCAACCATTGACGAGCATCTTGGTCGTTATGGATCAGTCCATCTAATTGGGCCACACGCCCCAGCCTGATAAGCTTCGCATACTCTGGGCCGATTGGAACTTTCAGCTCAATCAGCAGTCGACCATCGATCAGTGGCGCCGGATTCCAAATTGCAATTTCTTGCGAGAGCGTTTTGCGAAGATGATCGATAGCCAGTTTCACTGCTGACTCATCGCTTTCAGATTCATTCAGTAAAAGGTCAGTCAAGCAAATCGCCGATTCGATGTGCGGCGAAAGCAGCAGCGGTTGCACTTGCGACCACGGCGCATTGTCAGTTCGAAGAAGCCATTGCTGAGCAGTTACTACAAAACGGAACTCAAGTTCTTCTTCGTTCGAGAGCCGCCACCGATCCTTGATAGTATTAGAAAAAGAAGCCGCTTCGATTTTGTTGCTTTGAAGATCGTCCCAAAGTAAAGCGACCAAAGCGACGATCCAATTGTTAGTCGGAAGCCGTTCGATTCGAGAAAGCGACTGAAGTCGAATCGCGTCCGACCGATCGAGAACTGCAGCCGCTTCGTGCAAGATCGCACGAAGAAGTCCCGATTGGTGAAGCAATTCAACCGCTTGACGGCGACCACTGCGAAATGACAGCATTTTCCGCATCTCGGTTGCGATGCGTTCAGGGCTGACTTCGACAATTCGATCGGCCATGGCACAGATCGCTTGCCAAGTCGCCTGGTCGAGCGAAAATCCGAAACGCGAAGTGAATCGAACCGCCCGTAATAGTCTCAGACGATCCTCAGCGAATCGATGAAATGGATCGCCGATTGCCCGAATGATTCTCGAAGCGATATCCTCTTGGCCTTGAACGAAATCAATCGTTTTTTCGATGATTGGATCATAGAAAACCCCATTAATCGTGAAGTCTCGTCTTTGGGCATCAAGCTCAGGACTAGTGAAAACAACCGAGTCGGGCCGCCGTCCGTCGATGTAGGAACCGTCGCTACGAAAGGTAGCCACCTCGACTTGAAGAGATTGCCCGCTGCGGCGTTGGTGGACGCAGACAACACCAAACGCGTCGCCAATCATCAGGCTTCTCTGTTTGCCGAAGATTTGCTGAACTTGCTCCGGAGTCGCGTTGGTTGCCACGTCATAGTCAGAGGGAGTCTCCCCCATTATCTCGTCTCGAACACAGCCGCCGGCAAAATAAGCGATATAATTGCGACTCGTTAGGACGCGGACGACCTCAATCGCGTACTCTCGCAGGAGTTTCGCTTGGCTGCGAGACGATTCAACACTGCGAGACGAGTCAACAACCTGCAGTTCGTTTGGCAAGTTGTTTGAGGGGTTTGGCGTCGAATTCATAGGGCTATTCAAGCAAGTATCGGGAAGTTTCCTCAATGAACAATCATACCGTTTCAACCACGAAGCATGGAGTGGTTGGTGTGATCCGAGAAGGTGGTTTGTATCTAGTCATTCGACGCTCGATGAAGGTTCGCGCGCCGGGATTGCTCTGCTTCCCAGGTGGACACATCGAGCCGGGCGAATCGTTCGAGCAAGCCATTGTTCGCGAAATGATGGAAGAGCTTCATCTGCCTGTCGTTGTTCATCGACATTTGTGGTCGTCGGTGACGCGTTGGGGAACAAAACTGGAGTGGATGCATTTGACTCGCAGTGTCTCGGATGTGCCCGTTCCATTCCCTGACGAAGTATCCGAAGTCCACTGGATGCATGAATCAGAGTTGCTGGGCGGACTAGATGTTCTTGGAAGCGTTCCTGATTTCTTCGATGCGTTGTATCAAGAAACTTTTCAAATCGAAGACATTTCCTAGAACCAGCCTGTGATGAATCTTATCAATTCTGAATCAACATCAACTTCGATTCGCAACCCTCGCGACAAGCGGATGCTGGCGGGTGCTTTTCTTGGTATGTTCGCCGTCGTATCGGTTTCAGCCATTCCATCGCTTCGGCAGTTAGACCTCCAAGCATCAATTTGGGCACGACAAAAAAACTTCTCGGGCGATTTAGAAAAGACAATCCAGCTCTCCGAGGCGTTCGCTCACGGCAGCGGCGTTATCACCATTTTTTTAGTTTTGCTATGTGTTGACATCAACAATCGAAAGAGACTCTGGAACGTAGCCGCCTACGTTTTGGTGGTCGGAGTTCTTGCAAACATTGCTAAGTATTTTTTGCCTCGACTACGTCCGAATTCGGGTGTCGAGATAATAGACATATACTCCACATGGCTTCCCGCTTTTACAGGAATCGGCAGAAGATCCGCCGAGTTATCTTTCCCATCGGGGCACTCCGCAACGACCGTGGCCCTTGCGATTGCACTGACGATGATTTACCCGCGTGGCAAATGGTTGTTTGCGACGCTTGCACTCATGGCGATTTGGCAGCGGGTTTATTCCGGTGCCCACTATCCATCAGATTGTCTGGCTGGAGCAGGAATCGCATTAATTATCGCATACCTATGGCGATTCACTCCAACTCAAAGACTTGAATATTATCAATAAGCACACCGGCCGTATCAGGGCCGCCTGCTCGAACTATTAGTCCAGGCTTTTTCACCTTGAAGTCGTTCGCCTTTGCCTTCAAAGCCCCTTGTCCTGCGATCGTTGCCACCACGTTTTCTCCCTTGTTCTCAATCATCAGCGTGTACCATTTACCCGGATTCAATTGAATAGTTCCTTTCGCATGTAAAATCGCTTTCGATTCGGGATTGGCTTTGTCATTGCTCTCGGAAATGGACCAACGATCACTGTTAATCACAACGCTGTAGAGGTGACCTTTCTTTTTCAGTTCGCCAGCAACTGGGTCGAAGCCAACATTGAATGTCTTTGCTCCGTCGAGCATAAAGTCGATTTGAATAGCCATGTCTTGGATGGGCAACGCTTTGCGGAATGCTCCGACATGCTTATCGGAAGCGAGCTCACTAATTCGAAGCGCCCCATCCTGAATCTTCATCATTCCAACGTTCTTAGTCCATCCTTTTGGAATATCGTTCCCTTCAAATTTTTCGATCAGCAATTCCTTCCCTTTCTTTCCCAAAGTTGGCGACATGTCTTCCGCCATCGTCACAGGAACAAACAAGATGCTTGAAACGAGAAATGCTGTTAAGGATCGCATGAAGAGAGTCTCCTGAAATGGGGGGAAGTAGTCAGTAGTCAGTAGTCAGTACTGGACGCTGGAAGGTGGCGATAGCGATGTTTGGAAACAATCGTCGCCGTACTTGATTCTAACAACCTACACATTGCAAGTGGTAAGCAACGCCAATAATTTCCAACTTCTGCTCGTACTCGATGCAAAGCCAATTTCCGGATCATTGGAGACCTTGAAAGACTTTTCTCGCGCTGGCTGAAAGTGGAAGGGCGTGTATTTCTTCGAGCGCTGCCCATCTGAAACCGGGTAAGTCGCTCGTGAATGGTCCCATCAACCGTGCATTACAAACGCGAAGCTGAATTCGATAGCGAGTGACACTGTGTTTAATCGTTCGAAGTGCGCCACCTTGGATTTGGATCGCTATACCGAATCGATTGAGAAGCGATTCGTTTATTTTTTGAAAAGCCGGGGCGAGTTGATCTTTTCGCGTCGAGTTTTTATTATTTTGTGAACTTTTTTCTCGAATGGAACTTACAAGCAGTGGTCGATCGAGTTCTTCAAAGTCCTCGGCTGAAATTTCAATTCTTGGGAAATCCCAAAGACCAGTCCACCATTCGTTAGGACCGCATTGACGTATGATGTACTTCGGCGCATCGCTGTGTTTGTTTCGATCTTCATTTTCACAATCATGATCGCGGATTAGTAACGCAACCTCGAATCGATCTGAGTAAACTGTTTTTACTTTCGGTGCTGGGATCGATGTTTGCAATCCATTACGGGCGGTAGGGCACAGGCCAACAACTGGGCATCGAGGGCAATCGGGTTGGGGCCTGCACACGAGAGATCCTAGTTCCATCGCTGCGTAGTTTACTTGTCGCGAGCCACTTGTTTCAGGTAATATGGCAGCGGCAAACTCCCATAATCGGTCTTGCGATTGGCGTTCTGTGAGCGGTTTATCCCATTGAAGCAGTCGAGCATACAGACGTTGCGTGTTAGCTTCGACGATTGGTGTCGATGCATCGTAAGCAAAGGAACAGATAGCACCTGCCGTATAGCGACCGATGCCGGGGAGTGCGAGAACTTCTTCGAAATAGGTCGGAAAAACTCCGTTGTGTGCTTCGATGATTTGCTTCGAAGCGGCGTGCATTTGTCGTGCTCGACGATAGTATCCCAGCCCTTCCCAGTAACGCATCAACTCCACTTCATCGGCGCTGGCGAGTTCCTGAACCGTTGGGAAGCGTCCAAGGAATCGGAAGTAATAAGGAAGCACCGTCGCGACTTGCGTCTGTTGGAGCATGATCTCGCTAATCCAAATTGCATAAGGATCAGTCGTTTGTCGCCAAGGAAGTTCACGCTGGGAAGTCGCAAACCATTCCAGAAGGGCGGATCGAATCGAAGTCAACCACTTGCGTTGTTTGGGCGTACTGAGGTTTGACGTGCTGGGATTCGACGTACTGGGATTTGAAGTACTAGAATTGTCTGTCACTGTTGTTTTATTGCTCACCGAGGATTATCGGAAGCATGACATCGACGGGGACGACTGTCATACGGTCTTCAACAATCTCGCGTTTATATCGACGCACCTCAATATTCACGCGGCCACCTGCGGGTGATTTGGCGAGCTCTTTCCGTAGCTGCTCGAAGTTCTGTAAAAGCTTCCCGTCAATCGAAAGGATGCGATCACCAACCGTCATGCCACCCTTGTCAGCGCCGCTGCCAGGGGTGACTTGACTGACTTCAAGCGTCATCGCGTTGCTTTGGATCCCGAGGAATCCTCCCAATCCGAATACGACTTGGGTTCCCTCTAAAAGAGACTCCAATTTTGGTAACGAAGCGGGTGAAATTTGTGTCCCAAAGATTCGCAAGCTTCCCCAGATGGGCAGCGTACCAATGGTCTCAATCGCCGAGTCGTCCAGCGGCATGTAGAGTATTTCAAGCGTATCAAGAGTCTTTAACTTACTGAGAAGTTGAAGGTCCTGAGCGGTGAGCGATGTGTGTTTCAGTTGGACCGTTTTGACGTTAGGCATATCGACAATCTTTTCCAGCCAACTACGATCAATTCGTTTTCCATCCAGGCGAACCAGGACAGGCTCCAATAACCATCTCGTTGCTAACAGATCCTCTGCGGTGCCTCGAAAAGTATCATCGATGCGGAGTATGCAGAGGTCGTACTTGGCAGCAGTTACAACCTGGATCATTTCAGTACCGATAAAGGCCGAAAGTCCCTTAAGTTTTTTGGAGGCGACCTCGGATTGTTCAAGTGCTATTGCGGTGGAATGGTAACGAGCGAGCTGAGAATTGCTGGTAACGCCACCTGAGGAAAGTCGTTGCAGGGCTTCCCACGCCTGAATACCATTTCCCGAATCGGGTCGTGTTGCCCAAGTCCCCAGCAAACGGATCAAGCGATTTGCGGCATCGTGATCTACTTTTGAAAGTGCAGCTTCAATCGGAGCAATAGCCTCATCTGGTCGCGGCAGAAGCAACTGATAAGCAATCTCTCTCGACGCATAAGAATCACTTTGGATCTTTTCAATGAGAGCTGAAACCGATTGTTGGTTAGGATCTTGAGCATGTGTATCGCTGAAAGGCACACATCCGATCCACGCAATTCCAAGGATAACCATGACGTATCGGCGTAGCGCTGCGATGGTACTGAAACCGATATCAATCGGTAATCCAAATCGACTAGCGACTTTGATTGAAAGGTCCATAAAGTACATGATTACTGGTGCCGTGTTGCGCCTCGACCCGCATTCGATTCAATCTGTTGATTATACTCGCTTTGAGATCAATCCTGCTACCCGATAAGTCGACTAAGTTCACTGCCGCCGAAGTTTGCTACCGCTTCGCATGTTTCTAAATGAGCGGCAGATTAAAAGCTTCCATTTGACGATCAAGCTCGTAGAACGCCAGCCGATTTGCTTCAGCTTTTTATGCTCGTCAATCGTATGTTTGTTTCCCCAACACTCATTCGCGATACACATAGCAGAACAACATGGGAGGGTGATGTGCAGATGGATATGAAGTGGACTAAATAAAATGGATTTCAAGCATGACGCGTAGGTTTTCGGGAAACTTGCAAGCGGAGCCCCCCGATCATTACAAATCAAATTTTAAATAAAGCTCATCATCGCGATAGATTTTTGAATATTTTACGTTCTTGTAAGCCTAATGCACCGGCCTTAAGCGACAGCTGTCCAGTAGTCGATGGGATCATAGCGAATCGATTTTTGCCGCGAGAATAAAATCGTTTAAGCTCAATCCACCGATTGCATGGGTTGTTAGGACAACCTCTACATGCCGATAACCCGTTAAATGGAGATCTGGATGGTGCTGCTCTACTTCGGCCAGCTGTCCAATCGCATTGCAGAAATCGAGTGATTTCACGAAGTTTTTGCGGTTCCACGACTTGGAAATCGACTTTCCGTCGGATGCGATTTTCCAACCATCCAGGACCGCCATCTGCTTTTCGGCATCGGCGAGAGAAATCGCATCGATACCGCCTTCGCAGGGAGTACATTTGCCGATAGTAAGTTGCTCTAGGCTGCACTGGGACATAATCGATTGTTCCTTGAGTTTTAGGGCTATAATTGGAAGTAGCTCTTAAAAAGTAGCTTAGTAAAGTAGTATCGCAGTTTTTGATCTTACCAAAGTCACTACGCATTTCCGCAAGGCTTACGGTTCCAAAGATAGATTAGAGTGAAAGAAATCGACACGACTCAGATGATGAAAACATGGCTGTTCCTTCCGATCTACCTTTTTTGGGCTGCACCGCTCTGGGCTGTCGACTGGGATAAACGGAATGCCGAGTTCACCACGGGCGTAATCCCGATTCTGAAAGCGGCTTGTATCGAGTGTCACAGCGGCTCGGAAGCGGACGGCGGATTGTCGTTGACTCATTTCAAGTCTGCAAAGATGGTCATGAAGGAGCGAGCGACTTGGGAAAAAATTGCGGTCCGTTTGGCTATCAAGGATATGCCTCCCGCAGAAGCAGAACCGCTGGACGATGTTAAACGGAAGCAATTGATCGACTGGATCAACTTGGCAATAAACGATGTTGAATGCGGTAAGACTCCCAACCCTGGAAGTATCACGATTCGGCGGCTAAATAAGTTCGAATATCGCAACACGATTCGCGACTTGTTCGGCGTTGATTACGAACCCGCGATGGACTTCCCCGGGGATGACGTCGGCTATGGGTTCGACAATATCGGCGACGTTCTAACATTACCACCGTTGCTAATGGAAAAGTATTTGAAGGCCGCAGAGGATATCACTCGTAAAGCGATCATTGCTCCCGAGCCAGGACCGATGTTCGAGAACTTCTATAAGCTGGACCAGCTCAAGCCAAAGTCGGGTGGTGCCGCGAAGGCGTCTGAGATTACTCTTTGGGCCAACGCCGACATCAAATGGGATGAGACGGTTCCTTGGTCAGGGACTTACTATCTCAACATGCTTTTAGGCGGATCAAGAGTTGGCAACGTTGGACCTCGCGTTTTGATTTCAGTGGATGGTAAGAAGGTGCGCGAGATCGATGTCAAGGCAACTCCGGAGACGCGTGATGACTATCAAGTCATGATGAAACTCAAGGCTGGAAAACGGAACATCTCAGTCGCATTCACGAATGACGACAGTTCGGACGCGAAAAACGGTAAGCCCAAAGAAGATCGAAATCTATACATCTACTCGGTAGGCATTTCCGGTCAGAAGCCCAGCGAAGCCGTGCCGGTATCGTCTCTTCCTGAAAGCCACACGCGGATCATCACCGCTGTTCCGAACGTGACGCAAGGTCCGGAAGAAGCCTTGAAGAAAGTTTTAACCGCAGTTGCCAGACGGATCTATCGTCGACCAATTTCGACTACGGAAGTTGAGCGATTTGTTGCACTGTCCAAGAACGCGATGGACGATGGCGAGAGTTATGAAGGAGCAGTACAAGTTGCTATCCAAGCTATGCTTGTATCGCCAAACTTTATCTTCAAAGTCGAAACTCCCGAAGCAAAGACACCCGAGGGGTATCCTCTTATCAACGAGTTTGAACTCGCGTCACGACTCAGTTATTTTCTTTGGAGTACCGCTCCGGATGATCAACTGCTGAGCCTTGCTTGGAGAAGACAGCTTCGTGAGCCTGGCGTACTCGCGGGGCAAGTGAAGCGGATGATCGACGATCGTCGTGCGAACGCCTTTGTGGAGAACTTCGCAGGCCAATGGCTCACACTTCGTAAGCTGGATACGTTTGAACCAAACGAAGCGATGTTCCCAACGTGGAACGAAGAAGTACGCGAACTTGCACGACGCGAAACATATACTTTTTTTGCTGGTGTGATGCGAAACAACTTAAGTGTTCTTCGGTTGCTCGATGCGGACTTTACTTATCTGAATGAGAAGCTCGCCAAGTTTTACGGTATCCCAGGGGTCGAAGGAGACCAGTTCCGAAAGGTATCGCTAGTAGGCCAAAATCGCCGCGGAATATTGACTCAAGCATCGGTGCTAGCCGTGACAAGCAATCCCACCCGCACTAGTCCGGTGAAACGCGGAAAATGGATCCTGGACAATCTTTTAAATACGCCTCCACCACCAGCTCCACCAGGCGTACCCGAGCTGGATAAAGCAGAACTCAACGGGACCTTGCGAGATCGGATCGAACAGCATCGCGCCGACCCTGCCTGTGCATCGTGTCACAAACTGATGGATCCGCTCGGACTCGCTCTCGAAAATTATGATGCAGTTGGTCGATGGAGAACGCGTGACGCAGGAGAAGAGATCGATGCCAGCGGCGAAATGCCAACTGGTGAAAAGATCAAAAGCGCAGGCGATCTGATTCGCATTATGCGAGAGAAAAATGCCGAGAAATTTGTTCGATGCCTAACAGAAAAGATGATGACCTTCGCGCTTGGACGAGGATTAGAATACTACGATCGGTGCGCGATTGACCAGATCTTTTCTAAGAGCAAAGCCGATGATTTTCGATTCGTAACCTTGGTCACCGAAATTGTATTGAGCAATCCATTCCAAAGAAAAGGCGTTCGCGATGATCTCGAATTGCTCGAATGACGTACAGAAAGACTAGCCACTATCAGCTAGCCGCTAGCCACTTGAAACTAGCTCCCCCTGTGTTTAAATCGTTCTTTTTAGAAGAAACAAAATCATGTCTGCAAAACGAATCTCCAGACGCACTCTTCTTCGCGGTGTCGGTACGGCTGTTGGCTTGCCATGGTTAGAGGCGATGGCTCCGATTACTCGTAGCGTCATGAGTGCCGAAGAAACGAAAGCACCCTTGAGATCGCTTTTCTTCAGCGTTCCCAATGGCGCTCACATGGCAGCTTGGACACCATCAGAAGAGGGGCCTCGTTACCAGTTGAATAAAACACTCGAGTGTCTCGCACCTCATCGTGAGTACGTGAGCGTGATGACGGGGCTCACACTGGATGGAGCTCGTGCCCACGGTGACGGCGGCGGCGATCATGCTCGTAGCGGTGCGTCGTTCTTAACGGGTAGCCATCCGAAAAAAACCAATGGTGCTGACATTCAAAACTCTGTTTCAGTTGATCAAGTTATGGCTCAAAACCTGGGGAGCAAAACAAGGTTTGCCTCCCTGGAGTTAGGCTTAGAAGGAAGCGCACAAGCGGGCAACTGCGACTCGGGTTATAGCTGTGCTTACCCAAGCAACCTCGCTTGGCGGAATTCGACGAGTCCTCTTGCAAAGGAAAACAATCCTTCGGCTGTCTTCGATCGCTTGTTCGGTGGCGAAAACGCCGCCGAAAAAGCCAAGAGTAAATCCGTGCGACAAGCTCAACGTAAAAGCGTTTTAGACTTTGTCCTTGAAGATGCAAACGATTTGCAAAAGAAACTTGGCAACGCAGATAAGCGGAAGCTCGACGAATACCTTTACGCTGTGCGTGATGTTGAAAACAGACTGGTTCGAAGCGACAAACTCAAACTGGGTGAAGATGGTATACCGAATTTCCCAAGACCGGCTGGGGTTCCTCGAGATTGGTCGGAGCATTGCAAATCGATGATGGATCTCCTAGCTCTCGCCATTCAAAGCGATTCGACTCGTATCGCAACATTTATGGTTTGCAACGAAGGGAACAACCGAGGCTACCCAAATATTGGTGTTCCCGAAGGCCATCATGATGTGTCGCACCACGGTAAGAGTTCGGAGAAGCAGACTAAGATCCAAAAGATCAACACCTTTCACGCCGAACATTTTGCCTACTTTGTTGATGCATTGGCTCAAGTCAACGAAGGTAGTGGATCGTTGCTCGATAACTGTATGATCGTTTACGGTAGCGGTATCTCTGACGGCGACCGACACAACCATGATGACCTTCCAATCATTCTGGTTGGAAAAGCCGGTGGTAGAATCAAAACCGGGTCTCACCATCGGTACCCAAAGGAAACGCCTTTGTGCGATCTCTACGTTTGGATGTTACAGCAGATGGGTGTGAAAGCCGATAGCTTTGGCGATAGCAAGGGTATGCTAAAGGTTAGCTAGTTTGAATCTTCGTGGAACGAGCTAACAAGTATCGCATACTGAATGTCTTGTTAGCGACGCGTTGAACCACTTCTTCATCAAGTTGATTCCGGTAGCGGATTCTTCTTCCGAGACTCGTGTCCTGGGATCGCCATCGGACCTGCGACGGCATCGAAGATCACGAGCACATTCAAAAGCCCGGCAACCATCGTGAAAAGGGTCCCAAGATCAAACCCGGCAGAGGTTTGTTTGTGCCATTCGGATAACACGCCCATGGAAGCGGGTCTAGCCATCCAACCTCGCAGCAACGACGATTCGCTATCGGATTCAAAGAACCACTGGATTGCTGCTGGGGCTGCCGGAATACCGACCCCTGCCTGCAACACATAGTGCCAACGATAGTCCTGAGGGTCCCACGAAGCGTAAACGACTCTACCACCACCGAGAATCATACCAACCATAAACAGCCCTAGAATGCAGGTCGAAAAAAGTCCTGCTTTCCCATAGCGGCCCTGATACCAGTGACCAGCGCCTGGCCATAGGAAAGCCAAAATCCCTGCCACGGTCCGATTCTTAAGGTCAATCTGCAGTCCATCAGCTTCGATAATGGACTTGTTCTGAGGAGAAGTCATGTAGGGGTTTTTGCGGGTGAGAGTTGATTAGGCGATTTGGAATAAAAATGGTATTCGCCGACGAAATGTCGATTTGGATTCGATGGAATACTGAGGGAAGTGTAACCGGAATTCTGGAGTCCGTTGATACCAAAACACGATCGCTCCCGCCCAATCCAATCAATTTGTCTCTGAATTGTCTGCGCAACACAGACGCTTCTATCCGATTGCATCCTCGCTATCATCGATTCTCTCGTCACGATTTCTCGGATTCTCCTATGCGACAAACCGGGGTCGACAGCCAAACAAATACCCAGCAAAATTGTCGCCGACTTTCTGCCCGCGAATTACGTTAATGATCGCGGACAAATGCTGTCCAAAGGGGGGATGGAATTGTCCTGGCAACCATTCTATTCACGTAGATCCGCGCTATTCGCGGGTGTCCCCACGACGTTCTTCCTGCCACGCATCCCAAAAGATACTGCTGCGATGACGAGTAGCGTGTTGGCGGAAATGAATGCGCCTAGCAGCAGACCTGGCGGGAAGAAACTTAAGGCAATCGAGTGTGCCCCTGCGGGTAATCGAAGTGTTAGTAAGTCTTCGGGACCTTTGATGATGGATACGTTACTGTCGGGGCGAGCACTGTACCAGCCGCCATCGTCCAGTATCGGCAATTGAAGATAGAACCCTTCTGGGCTTTCATATTCAAATTCGAAGCGATTGGGGGACATGCTCGCTTTCGAAAATTGAATTCGATCTTCAAGCAGGTTGGGGCGATCACGAGGTGGCCAAATCGGTGATTCTTTGAGAGACCATATGTGATGTGTGAGGTATTGATCGCTCGCGGTAGGCAGCATGGGTGTTTCGGCTTCGAGTTCGTTAGGTAGTGTCCCACAGTATCGGCGAATCGCTTTTGGACCGAGAGTGAAATACGCTTGGAAGTTTCGAAAGTTACGAAGCAGGTGTAGCTTGCCCATAACACGATTGCCTTGATCGACTGCTTGCAATTCGCAAGCATCCCAAGGTGGGTTGACTTCGCGATTAATAGGAATGTCTCTTGAACGCAAAACGGGTAGTGTCATTCCGCCAAACTGCCAAGTCGTGTTGAGCCCGCGCTGGCTGAGTATTTCTTTCGCTTGGCGAGTCGATTCTGCATCGGCAAAGTGATTCCAAATCGCTGACGTTTCAGGCTGCAATCCTGGTAGCGGATCTACCGAAAGAGGCCGCACAAAAATCAATGCAGGCTGTAACGCGATAGATAGTTCAACGATCGTGATGAATCCAATTGCAAGGAGCGAATGCGAGGAGTTCTTCCACTGCAGGACGACGTAGATCGCAGTCGCGGTGAAAAGCGCAAGGAAGCCACCGAATCCAATGAAATAGATTGATTGACTCATATCCAAATCTATTTCGATCCCGCGATTTTTCGCAGAATTGGAGAGCAGATCATAAACAAAAATTCTTGTTGTCGGGGATAAAAAGACTAGCAGATTAAGACATGCTGCAACGCCTCCGAGAGCAGCAACGCTGCAACAGATTCGTTGGATGATTCTGCGGATGTTCACTTCGTGAATGTGAGCGATCCCTTGCCCCGCTGCCATGCAGATTCCCCAAGCAAAAAGCGGGGTCCACTTGGCTGGATATCGAAACTGGGAATAGCCAGGAAGAATGGCGTCCCAGACTTCGTACAAGTTACATCTTCCAAAGCTGCTCAAAATTGCAACGAGCGTCACACCGAGTGTTACCACGGAGAGACTGGTGCGAAGTCTCGTAAACCACCACGCGATCGCTGCCGCAAATACAAGAGTTCCAACATGCAACGATGGCGTCCATATCGATGGCTCGGCACCGAAGGGAACAAGCCATCGAGTTCTGACAGGGCTAATGTGCCCTAAAACGTTAGGCAACAACACCGTGGAATAATTCCAGGGGGCTTCGCTGAACAGATAAGGAGCTCCAAGTAGATTACAAATGTTGTCTTCAGAGCCAGCTTCGATCGGGCCCGTTCGCTCGGATAACGCTAGCCAGTACCGCGTCGGGATCGACTGGATTGCGCTCAATCCAACGGCAAAGACGAATGCGATAGCGATCGAACTGGTGGATCCAAAAAATAGCCGCCAACAATCTATCGGGGAGAGCTGGCCACGCCATCGAAGGTAGATGAACAAAGAGCAAACAACAATTGCCGAGATGATCGCAAGATGATAGGCAAGCTGAGCATCACCCCCGAGGACAATCATTGTGAGTGACACCGTAAGGTAAGCGATCGCATTGCGACGATCACATAACGATCGACGAAGAGTCGGTAAAGGTTCGTCTGCGTCCGATGCGTTCCAGGAATCCTTGACGCATTTGAGTATCCCGAACATGGCCAGTGGAAGCCATGCTGCACCGACAAGGAATGGTGGGTTGTAGACTTGAAAGAAGATAGGCCCACTGAGCGAATAGCCCCACGCCGTTAAATGCAACGCCCAAGATTGCAAACCCAGTTTTGAACCAGCAAAAGTCCAAAGTGAGTAGCAAAGCCAAAGATGAGTTAAAATGAAGACGCCAGTGCGCTGTTCAATGCTTCCGACTGGAAGAATCAAGAAAACACGAAATGGATAAAACACCATCGAAGTCGGTTCGCCAACGATCGAGCATCCAAAACCATCTAGCGGATTCCATAGTGGTAGCAATTGCTCCATCCACGGCAGCCTCTCGATATGCGACCAAAGGGGATAATAAAAGTGTAGGGTGTCACGAAATCCGAAAAGCAAACCATCCCACCAAGCCGGTTTGCAAAGAATTGCAGTAAAGACGAAGAAGCATACAGATAGCCAGTATCTTGCTAGAACATCAATCAGTTTCGAACGCACGGTGGGCACTGTCACAGGTCAGGTCGTCTTTGAAAGTTGCTTAAATACAAGTGGCTCAAATATGGGAGCGATTCGATCGCTTGCAAGGATCCCGTGACAATCTTAACCTTGTTACTTCCGATTGCTACGCTTTTGATTTTGGAGAATAGTTGTGATGGATGCAGTTTCCCTGCGAGTTTGCGAAGCGTTTACGACGAAAGACGGCTCGATTATTCGAGAATTGTTGTCGCATCGAAATTCTTCAATTAAGAACCAGAGCTTGGCCGAGGCGACGATTGGGCCTGGGATCAAGACGGAAGCTCACTTTCATAAAGCCTCCGAAGAAATCTACTACATCATTGCCGGATCAGGCATGATGTGTTTTGAAGATGAAGTGAGACGCGTCGTCGAGGGGGATGCAATCTCGATTCCGCCTGGTATGGTCCACTGGATACACAATGATGGAACGGTCGAACTAAAGTTGCTTTGTTGCTGTGCTCCTGCTTACGAACATGACGACACGTTCATGGTCGATGATTCGGAGATTTTTTCGATCGCGAAAACAGGCCCCGCCAGTAGCCTTGGCGAACCGGTCAACGCTTACTCGAAGCATGTCTCCTCCCCTCGAAGCATTAGTGACTTGGTCAATGCTTACGAGCGATGTGTGTTGGAATTGAGTCAGGCTGTAGAAGGACTGACGACCGATGAGTTGAAAGCGAGGCCGATTCCGGGCAAGTGGAGCACGCTGGAGGTCGTTTGTCACTTGGCGGATACCGACATCTACTTTACCGATCGCATCGAACGAACTTTAGCACTCGATAACCCGCTTCTCATGGGTGTTGATGAGCGGCCCTATCCTGACAAGCTTCAGTTTCAAGAACAATTCATTGAAGAAGAGTTAGAGTTGATGACGATTCTCCGTCGGCGAACGGCGAGGATCCTTCGTCGCCAGCCCGACGCGGTTTGGGATCGTACCGGCGTTCATTCGACCGCCGGCGTTGTTACGTTAAGAGATCTCGTTGAGAAGGCTATCGGTCACGTTCTTCATCACTTACCGTTTATCGCCGAAAAGCGAGTCGCGCTGGTATCCGCTCGCGTTCAGCCCAAGTCATCCAAGCCGCCGCAAGAATATCTCGCGACGATTGAATGGAAGAATCTAGGCCCGGATTTTATAGCTGGGAAATACTCGCGCGAGCACCGCTGGACTTTTGATGGAGGGGTTTCGTTCGCTGCTTCGCCATCACCACACGTGGTTCCATCGCCATGGTCGGTTGAAGCGGCTGTCGATCCCGAAGAAGCACTCGTAGCAGCCGCGTCCAGTTGTCATATGCTGACGTTTTTGTGGCTCGCATCTAAAAAAGGTCTCGTCGTCGATAGCTACATCGACAACGCAGCCGGAACGATGACGAAAAACGAGCAAAGAGTTTCGTGGGTTAGCCAAATCAAGCTACGGCCGAAAATTGGATGGTCAGGTGCGAATCATCCTGACCAAGCGACCATTGCTGAGCTCCACCACGTGGCTCACTCGCAATGTTTTATTGCCCAGTCGATCAAAAGCCGGATTGTGATTGACTAGAAGCCCTAACCAATTGTTTCAGTTGCTTATCTTAAACGTCTTCGTCGGGACTTTTATTTTTATTTGGCTCCTGACCGCTACGTCGCGCAATACCGGCGCGTTCCATGAGTGATGACCGAAGCAGTCCTTCGACGTGATCATCTTCGGCTGGTGGTGGTCCCGTCGCGCCTAGCGATTCTGGGTCGTATTTGACTTCGAATTGGTGCTTTGCGACGCTAAGAATCACACCTGGGTCCAACCGCTTGCGACCAGCGACGCGGTAGCCATTGACCTTCGTCCCGTTGCGGCTGTCGAGATCTTTTACAAACCAGTATCCACTTTCGAGAGTGAGTTTACAGTGTTCGCCGGAAACGTTGGGAAAACGCAGAACAATATCGCAAGATTCACGACGACCGATAACAATTCGTTCGCGTTTCAGAGGGAGATCTTCACCGCCCCCGGTTGGAATTAGGATTCCGAAATCTGACATTGGGTCTCATGCCCTGTACAAAGCACCCGTCTTAACGAAACTGTACGAAGTCTAGTCGAAATATGGCTCAAGTCAAGAAATCCAGGGCAACCGTAGGGCATTCATTTGCGCGACAACCAAGACAATTAACCTTGGCACGCCTAGTCAAGAAGGTGCGATTACGGAGCGGAGATAGCGGTCGCGGCACCGGACATGATGACTTGGTTTCGAAGGGCTCGCGAATCGTAGTGAGCACGATATCGGAGTGCGGGAGCAGGTGAACCAGGTCGATAGGCACCCAATGTGTGAACGTCGGCGAGGGGATCTCGGAGCGTCGCCAAGTAGGGGAGTACGAGGAAAGTTCCGTAGAACCTTACCCCAGAGATCGCTGGCTGGAGTACTGGATGAGTTTGATGCCCGTGGCGTTCGAGCATCGGGTTTTCCCAATACAGAGGCTGATGACAGAAGCCACCGGGGACCCAAGTTTTTGTTTCGGCGATTGGTGGGTTTGCTCGCGTCGTGCCTGTCGGCAACGCGATCGGCGTGGGCAATCTTCCTGCGACCATATCTTCTGGGAGCGATCCAGTACCGACTCCGGCTACGACCGTATTGGGCGTGACCAAGGGGGCTAACTTAATAGGGATTTTGACTGCTTCATCGGAGGGCGATTGGGACATTCGCTGAAGTTCTTCGAAGGTCGGTCTATCGATCGGAGACCCTTGCGAGATTTGCTCGGGGCCTTTTTTTTCTTGTGCAATGAGGGTCGATGTTGCGACATCTTCGGTAGTCGCTGGCGCACCGGCTCCACCTGCTTGCGGCTGGTCCTCGAGGAATCGAATCAATCCGGCAGACGAGAACGAATTTTCCTGGCGATCCAGTGAATAGTTGATTAGCTGCGAATCTGCTGAGGGTGGTTCTGTGGCGACGCAAGCACCGCCCGCCCAACTGACAGCGACGACTGCTAAGAAATGACTGCTTGAATGCTGTCTGTTCATTTTTGGACCCACCATGACCACCCTCCGCAAATATGTGTATAAAAAGTCGATCCTAAGGGGTGGCCGATGGGAAACCCATCGGGGATCGACTTACAATCAAGGTTCGACTGATTCATACGACAGGCTTCACCGGACTCGATGGAAAAACCGTTGAAACCCGTTTCACAGTTCATCAAACATCACCTAGCCCGCAATGTCTAACATTCCAACCATAAGACAAAGCGACTCCCAACCAACACTGCCCGTCACCCACCACGATGACAATCCTGGATTCATTGTGGGCGTTATCGGAGGGATCGCCTCTGGCAAAAGCGAAGTCTCAAAGTTGCTCGAGGAGAAAGGGGCTACGGTTTTTCCAGCCGATGCGGTCGGGCATCGATTACTCGGTCGTCCCGACATCCGAAAGAAGATCATCGATCTTTTTGGGGTCGGCTGTTTAGATGAGAACGGCGTTATTGATCGAAAGCACTTGGCAAAGGTTTTTTTTTCTGGGCCCAGTGACAAGCTAACGCAGCTCGAGACAATTCTTCATCCTGTCATTCGCCAACAGGCCGTTGAAGCAATCGAAGCCTTTCGAAAAGATCGCTCCAAGTCGATGTTGATTCTCGACGTGCCACTGTTGATCGAGGCTGGCTGGGAGTCGCTTTGCGATAAAGTAATCTTCGTCGATGCTCCTCTTGAAATTCGAATCGCAAACGCGAAGCGTCGCGGCTGGAGCGACGAAGAGCTGTTCGCACGCGAGAAAACTCAGCTCCCACTCGATAAGAAAAAAGAATCGGCTACCGATGTTATTCAAAACGTCGGTTCCATTGAAGATTTGCGAAATAATCTGCTAAAGCTTCCCTGGCTCTCTAAACTACCTACATCAGCAAAATAACACATTGAAAGTTTGATCGCTCATGCTCCTAAGAAAACGGCTATTTGTAAATGCTTATTGTGCGGTGGCGTTGTTATCTGGTTTCCTCGTTATCTCGGCAGAAATCAATGCGACGGAGCCCAACCTGCTAGCAGCTTCTGTTGAATCTTGGCCAGGTTGGCGCGGTCCTAATCGCGATGCGACGACAGCGCAGCGTCAGTGGCCCAAAAGCCTTCAATCTGAACACTTCCAAAAGCAGTGGAGTGTGCCGTTGGATCGCGGTTACTCGGGTCCAATCATCATTGATCAGACAGTAATCGTCACTGAAACGAAGGATTCAAAAACAGAACGAGTCATCGCGCTAGAGCGCGCGACGGGCAAGTCAATTTGGACAAGCGAATGGGAAGGCTCGATGACAGTCCCATTTTTTGCGGCAAGCAACGGAAGCTGGATTCGTTCCACTCCGATCACAGATGGAACAAAAATCTACATAGGCGGGATGCGAGACTTTTTTGTCTGCCTAGATGCGCGGTCTGGTAAGAAGATCTTCGACATTGACTTCACCAAACGGTTTGCAACAGAGCTTCCCGGGTTTGGTCAAGTTTGCTCGCCGCTGCTAGATGGGGACCGAATCTATATTCAAAGCGGAGGCGGATTGCTGTGCTTGAATGCATCCAGTGGCGAGACAATCTGGAGAAGCTTGGTCGAGTCTGATGCGATGTACGGTAGTGCCTTCAGTTCGCCAATCATCGCGACGCTCCAGGGCGTTCGCCAGCTTGTGGTGCAGACTCGCAAGGCGCTTTGCGGTATCGATATGGAAACGGGGAAAACGCTTTGGAGTCAAAATGTGGAGGCGTTTCGCGGGATGAATATTTTGACTCCGACGATTTGGAATGAATGTCTGTTCGTTAGCAGCTACGGCGGTAAGACTCAACTGTTCGCTCCAACACTGAGCTCGGATGGTACTTGGTCGGTAAGCGAGAAGTGGAACAACAAGGCCGAAGCCTACATGTCGTCGCCAGTAGTGATTGGAGACTACTTATATGTACACCTTAAGAACCAAAGAGCCGCTTGCTTTAACCTCAAGACAGGCGAAGAAACATGGCGAACAAGGCCATACGGAAAATACTGGAGCATGATAACCAACGGCCAGCAGATATTGGCTCTTGATGAAACGGGCAAGCTCTTCTTGATCAACGCGAATCCTGAGAAATTCGACCTTGTTGATACAAAAGAGGTCTCTGACCAAGATTGCTGGGCGCATATCGCAATGGCTGGAAACCAAGTTTTCATTCGTGATTTAGCGGGAATCAGCCTTTGGAGCTGGTAGTCGAGATCGCTTCCTGAAAACTTGCCTGCGAGCTACAATTCGAATCACAAAGTCGCACCGCGATGGATCATTTCCCCCTGTTTTTCAAGTGAATCTTGTTTTATGCCTGTTGAAAATTGCATTATTATTGGAAGCGGCCCTGCGGGTTGGTCGGCAGCTATTTATGCGGCTCGTGCTAATATCCAGCCGTTGCTTTTCGAAGGAGCGATCACTGAAGAAAACCGGATGCAAGGAACTCTTCCGCTGGGCCAACTTGCTCAGACAACCGAAGTCGAAAACTACGCGGGCTATCCTGCAGGCGATCTGAAGCGATTCTTGGAAACGGCTATCAGCAAAGATCGAATCCAAATGATGCCGCCGATCGACGAGCATCCCCACGCGGTAACAGGCCCCGAACTGATGGAACTTATGCGTCAGCAGGCCTCGAACTTTGGTACGCGAATCATCACCGACGACGTGGTTTCGGTTGATTTATCGAAGAAGCCTTTTGTAGTCACGACTAGCGAAAATGGAACCCATGAAGCGCATTCGCTGATCGTGGCAACCGGTGCCAAGGCCAACTACCTTGGGCTTCCCAGTGAGCAGGCTTACAAGAATCGTGGCGTGAGTGCTTGCGCGGTTTGCGACGGAGCACTTCCTCGTTTCCGCAACAAACCTATCGTCGTTGTCGGCGGTGGTGATTCGGCTGTTGAAGAAGCAACCTATCTTTCGAAGTACGCGTCGAAGGTCTACTTGGTACACCGTCGCGGCGAGTTGCGAGCTTCTAAAATCATGCAACAACGTGCGCTAGATAATAAGAAAATTGAGCCAGTTTGGTTTAGCCAAGTCGAAGAAGTGATCGGAACCGAGAAGACTGGTTTGACCATGGTCCGAGTGAAAAATGTGCAAGACCAATCGACGCGTGACCTGGAAGCCACCGGCATGTTTCTAGCCATCGGTCACACGCCCAACACAAACTTCCTCAAAGGCCAACTGGAATTGACTGACAAGGGGTATGTCGTTTGGAAAAAATCATTCCGAACCTACACCAGCGTCGAAGGGGTGTTTTCTGCAGGAGATGTGTCGGACGATAACTACCGACAAGCGATCACCTCGTCCGGTACAGGCTGTATGGCCGCACTCGACGCGGAACGTTATCTTTCGCACCACGGAATCATCTAGTTTGCCCAACTGAATCTTGGGTTAACTAACACAGAGATTTTTAACCAACCTCGTTTCAAATTACACTCGCAATTCCCTAAGCCGTTGGCGCTAGCCGCGTCGTTTGGCGTGCAATCGAAAGCAGTTGGTTAGTCGTTTAACACGGCTAGCGCTTAAGGCTCGTGCAATCTCAAGGGCATAAGTCGAAATCAAATCATATAGATTCGAGGTAGATTGCAGTGCGGTGGGACACTCAAACAACAATCTGTGCCATCGCGACTGGCACCGCAGCAGCAACTCGCGGTGCAATTCGAATCGCTGGTCCAGACACTGTAGCAATCTTATCAGCAATCTTATCGTCGATTGGGTCATCGCGATTCGAATCCAAGAATGCAACTCGATCAACGGTTTCCTTTCCGCTCGGTGAGCCATTCGGTAATCTGGATATAGACGTTTGGTTGTGGCCAACTCATCGCAGCTATACCGGTTCACCAGCTGCGGAATTGCATATGGTTGGCAATCAAATTCTGCTGAATCGAGTCCTTTCCATTTTAGCCAATCATGGAGCAAGGATCGCGGAACCTGGAGAGTTTACGCTTCGCGCGTTCCTTTCTGGTCGAATGGATTTGACGCAATGCGAAGCCGTCCTTGGAGCCATCAACGCAACCAACGATCGACAATTTGAAGTCGCCTTACATCAACTCGCGGGTGGGCTATCGCAACCATTGCGGAATGTTCGTACGTCTCTTATTGAGCTTCTAGCGGATCTCGAAGCGGGGCTTGATTTCGTTGACGAGGACATCTCGTTCATTTCTTCAGATGAAGTAATAACCAGGATTGCAGAATCGCATAAAGCGATCCAAGTTTTGGTCGATCAACTTTCGCAGCGCGGTAGCAGTCGTGAAGTGATCGGCGTAGTTCTTACTGGTAGCCCGAACGCGGGTAAAAGTTCGCTACTGAATGCGATGACTGGAAATACAACCGCGATTGTTCACAGTCAAGCTGGTACAACTCGTGACTATTTGAAGACTGAGCTGAAGCGAAACGGTCGGTCGATTGACTTAGTGGACACTGCCGGAGTTCCAGGATCGGGGCTTTCAAATCCTGAGCCAATGACGCTAGCCACGGATGTCGATGGTCTTGCTGGAGGCATGACTGCCTCCCAACGCGAGGCCGCACGACTACTTCTTTATTGCGTCGATTCCACTTTGGACGAAGCATTGCTTTGCATAGAAGTAGACTCTTATTTGAAACTTCGTTGTGATCATGCGGATACTTGGTTGGTGTGGACCAAGTGCGAGTCACTTGAGCGTCCTGCGGCCAATGTTGATCTCCCAGAAACAACGCGAGTATTTGAAACCAGTTCCCGTGATGCAGTAGGACTCGGCGAATTAATAGACGCAATTTTCAATTGGCACGACTCCGAAGCAGCAGAGTCCTCGATGGTGGTCGGCGCAACTGCGATTCGGTGCCAAGCATCCTTGCAAGAAGCCTTGTCGGCATTAACCAACGCACGACTCGCATTAGATCATGGTGGTGATGAGATTGTCGCAGGGGAATTGCGTCTTGCTCTCGAAGCAATTGGTAGCGTAGCAGGGGAAGTCTACACAGATGACATTCTCGACGCTCTATTCAGCCGATTTTGTATCGGTAAGTAAAGTCAAATAGACGTCCAGAACTGGATTCAGAAAAGAAACATTTTCATCGGGCTGGAGTATATATCGAGCTAACTAGATCGAGCTAGCTTCAGGTTTTCAGAGCGAAGCTCATCTGCTAATTGGCTCAGGTGCAGCATTGAGTCGCAGTGAGCCGTGTATCGGAGTCGCTGACGCATTCTTTCATCGAGGACTCGTCCTCCAACCAAACATATGGTCGACTCGGGAAGGTCAGCAGCGAATTCATTGAATTGCTTAATGAAACTTTCCTCGTCGTCGACATTGGAAACACTAATCCAAACCAATCGCGGCTGTTCATGGCGAACGGCTTCAAGAATCGTTTCGAAGGGCAAGTTCGAACCTAGATTAGTCGCGTGCCAGCCAGCCTCTCGCAAAGAAACTTCGACCAACTGTCCGGGGATAGAATAGTGATCGCCGGACGCCGATGCTCCGATCGCTTTAGGTGAGTTGGGTAGTGGCTCGAGTATGAGCCGCCGAAACTCTTGAACCAATCGCGAGACAATCTCGCACCCGCGCCGCTCTTGAAAGATCTCGATCGACCCGTTCTTCCAAAGATCGCCGATATTTCGGAACGTCGTCGCGATCAATTCGTCCGCGACCGCTGCGAATGTCTCGCGAGCCGAATACCAATAAATGAGAATTTTTCGGCACTCTCGTTCGTCTCCGCGGATTAATGCGTTCTCAAACATCTGTCGCTTCGTTTGCTCCTCTTTCGTAAACGATCGAGTCACCTCGAGTACGGTCGATTTGGCTTTGAGTCCCATTTTCGAACCCGGGATCATCCCAATAGCCAAAGGATCGGTAACTTTTCGATTTGTCGACTCCAGAAATGCCATCAACGAGTCGATCGAAATTCGTCGATGCCCGCCGCCAGTTTTCAAAGACTCAATAACGCCACGATCGCACCATCGCTTGATGGAAGATTCGCTAACGTTTAATGCCTGCGCAACCTGCTTTGGGGTCAAAATTTCGTCCATGAGGCACCGTTTAAAAGAAGAGTCTGCGAGTAGCTGTGAACGATTTTGCCCCGCGTAAACGTTCACCTCTACTAGCATAACTCGCACGTTAAAAAAGGAAGTGTCTTTCGCGAAATTATGGTTTTCTTTTATTTTTTCGGGTTGTAGGAAACGAATGGTTTTATTTTAGTTGTTTGTTCGGACGGATAGCGGTATAACCAGCCGGACGTTTTGGCCGATTTTTTAAGATCGGTAAACGTTCAGCCCGACGGATTAGTGCCGGTAATGTGCCTTCTCGGGCTACAAAGTATTTTGACCAAGGAGAGATCTCATGGCGGCTGTTAAGGTGGAAACAAAACGTAGAATACAATCCGTCGCAAAATGTTCCAAAGAAAGCACTGCGTTCTCCGAGACAAAGAAACCCCAGTTGGATAAATCGCAGGTAAGTAAGTTAAAGGCCCAAAAGCCTGATTCGGCAGTCCCCGCCAAGGCGAAATCGTTTGGGCCTCGGTCTCTGAAGACCTTTCGCAATCCGAAGCTAGAAGCGTCTTTCATTGCTTACGCTCAGCTTTTATTCCCCGAGGAAATTATTGAACCTTTGTCGATTCGCACAAAGCGGATTCTTGCGACGGAAATAGATTTGATCGGTAACGAGGGGTTTGACGACCCATCCGCCCAAAGTGAGATAATGGGGACTACGCTTTTTGGTAGTGGACTCCAAGAAGTAACAAAAGTACGAGCGGCTCGGCTAACAGGCTTGCCTGCACACCTTGCAAGACTCTGCGAAACACGGCTGCTAACCCCTGAAGAAGAGAGAATTTTGTTCCGTAGGATGAACTACTTGCGTCACCTGGCAACCAAACGCAAGCAAGCTCTAACCGTGGAAAATGCAAATGATTGGTCGCTGAAGCGGATTGACGCTCTTGTGCGTGCTTCCGATTGGTACCGAGATCTAATTGTGAAATCCAACATGCGATTAGTGATTTCGATCGTGAAAAAGTTCGTCAATCCCAATAACGTCTTTGATGATCTCCTGAGTGACGGGATCGTTGGATTGATGCGAGCTATTGATAAGTTTGACTATGATCGTGGCTTCCGGTTTAGCACCTACGCGACGCAAGTCGTTCGCCGAAACGCGTATCGTATCGTGATGCAAAAGCAAAAGGAACGTTTGAAAGTCACAACAAGTATTCAAGAGTCTGGTATCGATGTGAGCGACGCCAAGACAGAATCTTCGATTTCGATTCAGCGATGGGACGAGCTGCGTGGTAAGCTCGGCATCATGCTCGATCATTTGGACCGACGGGAGAAGTTTATCGTGCGAGCTCGATTTTCGTTGGGTGGACATCGCAACGTGCAGACACTGCAGCGACTAGCCGATAAACTCGGTGTGTCAAAAGAACGCGTTCGCCAGCTAGAGAAGCGGGCCTTGGACAAACTACGTGGAATGGTTTCCGAAGCCGCTCTTCCAGAAATTGACTCGTGAGATTTGAAAAATCGATTGAGCTTCCGGTATCTCAATCGGAAGCATTTGAATATCATGCCCGACCAGGTGCGCTCAATCGTCTGGTTCCTCCTTGGGAATCAGTCGAAATCATCAGGTCGGCCAATTCGATTCTTCCGGGTAGCGAGGTTTTGCTGAGAGCGAACATCCTCGGTAAGCGTCTTGACTGGCTTGCGAGGCACGATCTTTATGAGCCGCCCAGCCTCTTTTCAGACGTTCAGGTTTACGGACCATTTGCCTCATGGGAGCATAAACACTCGATTGCGGCAATCGGAACAAATCGTTGCGCCCTGACTGATAGAATCGACTACCGACTTCCGCTAGGTGCGTTGGGGCAGCTGTTCGGTTCAGGTATCGCTTCCAAAAAACTCGATGCGATGTTTCGATTTCGGCACCGTCAAACTTTGGAGGACCTTTGTTTCGGGAACTCGCTATCAAACATTACATCCGGTGAATCGAAGACCGTTGCAGTCTCTGGTTGTAATGGTCTAGTCGGAAAAAGTGTTTGTTCGCTTTTAACAGTTCTCGGGCATCGTGTTATCAAGCTCGATAGATCACAAGATGCACGTCTTGCAAATGCTCCGTCGGCATCGGGATCGGTTTCAAATGAACGGCAAATAGTATCCACAACGTCATGGGACCCTAGAAATGGGTTATCAAGGCCGGATGATCTTGATGGAATCGATGCCGTAATTCACCTTGCGGGTAAGGGTATTGCTGATTCGCGATGGACTGAATCTGTTCGCAAAGAGCTCGTGGCAAGCCGAGTCGACGCGACAGAGAAGCTGGCGTTACAACTCGCTCGGCTGACAAACCCTCCCAAAGCGTTTGTGTCAGCATCGGGAGTTGGGATGTACGGCTCTATCGGAGATTCTGTAGCAGACGAAAGTTTTCCGGTGGCTCAAGATTTTCTTGGGCAGTTGGCGTCGAGATGGGAGAATGCTTCGTCGAGCTTAGACACATGTGGAACGAGAAGATGTTTCGGACGCTTAGGGATCGTTTTGGATCCGCGTTCGGGAGCGCTCGCTAAGATGCTACCGGTCGTTCAATGGGGCGTTGGTGGCAATATGGGCAGTGGCAATCAATACTGGAGTTGGATTTCCAAGGAAGATGCGGCAAGTGCGTTTATTTGGTTGGCTTTAAATCCTGCTTGCTCGGGTCCGTACAATTTTACTGGCGATGCGGAGACCAATCGGCAGTTCACTCTGACTCTCGCAAGTTTACTCAACCGCCCGGCTCTCCTTCCTGCGCCTGGCTTTGCTTTAAAACTAGTTCTGGGTGAGATGGCTGACTCTTTGTTACTAGCGAGCACGAACGCATCGAATCGAAAACTGTTAGATTCAGGCTACGAGTTTAGATGTAGCTCCTTGAAAGATGCGATTTCCCACATACTCGGTTTGAATTTTTGAAAAACGTACTTTGTGGAATTTTATTTGGAGTGCTCCGGCTTGGCGGAGCTTAAAGACTTATCAATCGGTGATCAATCTAAAAAGTCTTCGCCAACCAAACGATTTAGTGATCACACAAGGCTCTTTCTTTCGCGTCACGTCGCTCGCCCGAAAGCTGTGACAAGTCACAGCAGTCCAAATTTGGAGTGCTCCGGCTTGGCGGAGCTTAAAGACTTATCAATCGGTGATCAATCTAAAAAGTCTTCGCTAACCAAACGATTCAATTAGCACGCGAGGCTCTTCCAGTTCATACCACTCAATCGTTTTTCGTAGTGGGTCGGAACCGGTTGATCCACGACAAAAAAGGGTTTACATATCGAGTTTGAATCCAAAGTCGACCTTGACCAGAGAATTGGCAGACAAGTCCTTCGCCGCTGAAGAAGAGGCGTTTTATACCGCCGCCTCGTAAGCCTGGCAGTGTTGTAATTTGATATTGGAGTGTGTCTTCAAAGGCGACGATGTAGCCAGTGTCGACAACGTAATTGTCGGTAACATCAACTTCTATGACTGCACCGTAGGAGTTGAAAAAAACATCGCCGGTCCCTGTTGCTTTCAGCAATACCAGTCCCTCACCGCTAAAGAAACCTTTTGCTCCTTGCCACTTGCCAGTAATCTCGACTCCTTCGCTATGCACCATAAAGGCTCCACGCTGGAGGATGAGCGATCCACCAGTTAAGCGATAGTGCTGGGTGTCGCCAAGATGCCCTGGAGCGAAGATCACCTCGCCGGGCCCTTTGGATGCTGTAAACGTATTGACGACCATACTTTCGCCGCCAAACATCCTTCCAAGCGATTTCATCGCCCCCCCTTTGAGAGCCGCTTTCATCGTTAGCGTCGGACTCATAGATGCCATCGCAGAGGGTTCGGCGTGGACTTTTTGGCCCGGTTGCAGGTTTACTGTCAAGAGCGAGAAATCTGGTCGAAAATCAATTTTGTAGTCGAGTGCGTTTGTCATGGCGGTCACTTGCTAGCTTAGGATGCACTGTTGTCGAATGAACGTGAACATGAACGAGTCGAGTTAGCCAATTCACATGAAGGACTAACGCGGTTTTAGTTTAGGTCCAAGGAGTTTACCGAGGCTGGGTGGGTTATGGGTTTGGCAGTACAAGGTACCCCGACCTGAGAACTTACACACTAAGCCTTCACCACCGAGGAAGCTTCCGATAAGACTTTTGCCGGCCTTGCCTATTCGAAACTGCAGAGTGTCTTCAAAGGCGACGATGTGACCTGAATCGACGGTATATTCGCCATCGACTTCAACTGAATAGATCGCACCGTAGCTGCTCAAGAACAAATTGCCTGCACCGGAGCACTTGACCCAAAACATGGATTCGCCACTGAAGAATGCTGAGCTGAAACCTTGCCAGGTCGTGTCGATTTGAATGCCACTATCGGAGGCAACCCAGCTTGATCCTTGCACAATCATGGACCCGCCTGAGAGCGCGTGGTGTATGCAGTCACCCAACATTGTCGGGCCAATGATCAGCGATTGATTTGGTTGCTGAGCTGTAAAATGGTTCAGGAAGAAGTTCTCACCAGAGAACATCCGTTTCAATCCCTTCATGATTCCTCCACTACCGCCACGGCTTTTCGAAGTCGTATCAACGGTAATTCCTTTTGTCATCGCAATCATTGCACCAACTTCACACGTCAATTCATCTCCTTGCTCGAGCGAGAATCGAATCGCAGTAGCGGCTGGCTGACAGAGTAGTTCATGTTTCATGTCGGATCATCCCTTCGTGGTTGGTTTTTCTTGGGCGATTTAGAGATGTGCATTCGTCCAAGCCGCTAAGCCTTCGAAGGAACGCGACTGCATGTAGATTTTGCCTTGACCATTGACGCGTGTGATGAGCCCTTCGCCGCCAAAGAAACTCGAAAAGATCCCGCCGGCCATTCCGACACGTATCCCAATTGTCGGTTCGTAGGCGACTAAATGCCCCGTGTCGACGATGTATTCACCTTCGACCTCGCGAGTAAAGATCGCGCCGTACGCACCGAACCAAACCCGTCCGTAGCCACTGACCTTCATACGAAACAGTCCTTCGCCCGAGATGAAGCTGCGAATGCCAGCCCAACCGAGTCCGAGAGTGACTTGCGGTTCACTTGCAATGTACGCACCGGGCTGAAGGAACATGGTGTTTCCTTTCAGCTCAAGGCAGGCCATGTCACCGGGAAAAGGTTGTGTTATTACGATGTGCCCTGACTTTGTAGATTTGAATTCATTGACGAATATCGATTCGCCCCCGAAGATTCTTCTCGCGATTGCACGAAAGACGCCCCCATTCCATCGAGTCGTCATCTCGATGCCGCTGCTCATGCTGGCCATCGCATCTGCTTCGGCGACAATGCGGTCACCAGGATAAAGATTGACCAAAAGGTTAGCGAAGGACGGCGCGTTGCGTATTGTGACTTCCATAAGTTGCCTAGTCAAAATCGAATGAAGAGAAACATGCTTTAATTCGCAAGCTGATTTTGAACTTCCTCCCACGGTAGCTCAAGTAGCCTATACGGCTTTTGCGGAAGTTGTTTTTGGTAATTCTCGATTCTCGCGATTCGGTCGGCGTGTTGAGGATGGGTGCTGATCCAAGCTAGTAAATCTGGAATGTCCCCTTCAAGCTTTTCGAGCATCTGAAAGAAGTCAGCCATGTTCTTCGGATCAATACCCGCTTCGTGAAGCATTCGAGCACCTTCTAAGTCTGCTTCGGTTTCCGATTTTCGGCTATAGCTTGTGAGGATCGACTCTTGCGCAAGCTGGGTACTCAGCGCTAACAGCCCGCCGACATCACCTGTTACTAACTGGATCGCAGCGATGATTCCGAGTGATTGCCCAACTCCCTTGAGTCCATGACGGAGCGTCGCGTGAGCCATCTCGTGGGCGATGACTCCCGCCAGTTGCTCCGCAGATTTTGCATTCTTGATTAAGCCCGTGTATACCACGATCTGACCACCTGGAAGCGCAAAAGCATTCACGGTTGGTTCATCAACCACCATGATACGAAAGTTCAACCCTTTTATAGCACTGTGTGGTTCAAGCTCTTTGACGATGTCGTTGACTAGTTTCGTCGCCACATGTCCTGCATCCAATCGAGCATGAAGCTCTACCGACTTGATCGCGACACTGCCGATGTTTTCATCGATACTGATTGGTAAAGCAGCAACTGCTGCTTGCGTGGTCGCAATCAATGCGTAGTATCCGATTACGCCCGCAATCAAAGTCATGACAGAGCCGACAGTCAGCCAGAACCAGAATGTCTTTTCATGTCCACGTTGCTTTTGTTGGATTGCTCGCAACTGGCCTGAAAATGCACCCAGCGACAGAGATTCGAGTGCTTTGGGAAAACCCCGCTCTTCGCAAAACAGCGTGATGCTGCGATCGTTGTTTCTGCAGAAGATCATGCGTCCGCTTGCCCCACCTTTGTCCAACTGGCACTCGCCAAATGGTATCTCAAAGCGTTGCTCCTCTAGCGTTTCCGCGACCAATCCCTGTGGATGAATCGAGATCTTCGCGGCTGCTCGACCACCTTCTATCTTGTCATTGAAAACACCGCCAAAGAATTCCTGCGATACGTCATGCATGTTTTTCAATCAAGCAAATGAGAAAATCAATGAAAGAAACAACGGGATTTTTATTGTAACATTAAGTCGCCTACCAATTTTTCGAAAATGAGATCGGCTAATTGACTGATTTTAAAAGGAAGTTTGCGTTGAAAGGGGCCTGTGGGGCTCGAAGCAATTTGCGTTGGCTTCTATGATCTACTCCTTACTTTTGCTTCTGGACGTTTGCTACTGGCTTGTCGGCTTGAGGAAAGAATGTCTTATGGCGTTCTGGTCGTTCGTTTACAAGTGCGACATTTCAAACGACATACCTCAGTTGGACACGTTTTTCGCAATTTCGCTTACTCAGTTTGGTTCAACGGAATGTTTCGTCCGCGACCGCAGTTGATCGCAATCTTTGCATTAATTGGAGTCAATGCAATTTGGGGGCTTTCGTTTCCTGTCATGAAGTTCTTGAACCAAGAGGTTGATCATCATTTCAACGTCACTCCGGAGACGGTTAGTCTTGCTCTTCGCATTGGTTCTGTGGCATGGATGATTGCAATTCGATTTGGACTTGCAATGGCCATGATGGCGATTTTTGTTAGGAGCTTGATTCGGAACGCGTCTGCGTTGGAATGGAAAGCAGGGATGTGCATCGGGATTTGTTTTTATTTCGGTTTGATGTGTCAAGTCATCGGGCTAGCGACGATCCCCGCATCGAGGAGCGGATTCCTGACAAGTCTCACGGCGATCTTCATTCCACTCGTTACGGCCGTAGTTCTTCGACGCGCACCGGGCTTTTTCGTGTGTGGAGCAGTCGCGGTCGCGCTATTAGGTGTTGGCGTTTTAACCGAACTTGCTGCGATTTCGACTAGCGGACTTAGCTTCACATCTCAGGCTCTTCAGGTCTGGTCAATCGGTGACACTCTGACAACCGTGGGTGCGATTTTTTTTACAGGGCAGATTCTTTTGATTGATCGAATTGGTTCGCGAGTGAACTCTTCAGGGCTAACCCCCGGTATGTTTTCAGCGGTGATCGTGTTGGCGGGGCTTACTTTTGCAATCTGCTCAACGATGGCTGTTGAAACTACGGATGCTAGTTGGATTGACCTGGCCGTGAAACCAGCTTTCTTTCCTCTCTTAGGAATTCTTGGATCGGTGTGTTCACTTGTAGCGTTTATTGGAATGAATAAATATCAACCCTATGTGACTGCGACTCAAGCGTCGATCATCTATTCACTCGAACCAGTTTTTGCTTCGGGATGGGCTCTGTTCCTGCCAGGCTGGATCAGTCTTTTCACCGGCGTAAGCTTTGCCAACGAGCAGTGGACAGCACCTTTAGTTCAAGGCGGTAGTTTGATATTGCTCGCAAACATTATCATACTGTGGCCAAGAAATCGGAACTAAGATTCTGTAAGAACGAGTTAGCCAATGAGTGCACTTCACCCTGGAAAATGGTGGCATCGCCACGAAGGAAGCGAACGCATCGTTTGCGATTTGTGCCCTCGTCAGTGCAGCATGAAGGAGGGAGACCGCGGCTTTTGCTTTGTACGAAAAGTCGAAGGCAACCAGATGGTGCTTGACACGTATGGTCGAAGCACTGGCTTCTGTATCGACCCTATTGAGAAGAAACCACTCAACCATTTTTATCCCGGAACGAGCGTGCTGTCCTTTGGTACTGCTGGCTGTAATTTGGGTTGTCAATTTTGCCAAAACTGGGACATCTCCAAGTCCCGTGAAGTTGCCAAATTAAGTTCGATTGCTGAACCGGAACTCATTGCAGAAGCAGCGCAACAACTCGGTTGCCAAAGCGTCGCGTTCACTTACAACGATCCGGTCATTTGGGCGGAATACGCCATCGATACTGCTAAGGCTTGCCGCTCAATTGGAATTCAAAGTGTTGCCGTTACGGCCGGCTATATCTCTCCAGAAGCGAGGAAAGAGTTTTACTCGCATATGGATGCGGCGAATGTTGACCTCAAAGCATTTTCGGAGGATTTCTATCGCAAGATCACCTACTCTCACATGCAACCTGTGCTCGACACACTGCGTTATCTAAAGCATGAAACGGATGTCTGGTTTGAGATCACGAACCTCATCATCCCTGATGTAAATGACTCGATGGATGAGTTGACCCGCATGTGTGATTGGATCTTGAATGAATTGGGGCCCGATGTTCCAGTCCACTTCTCAGCCTTTCATCCTGACTTCAGAATGATGGATCGCCCCAGAACGCCCCCTGAAACGTTAATCCAGGCGCACTCAATCGCAAAGCAAGCTGGACTAAGTTACGCGTATGTAGGCAACATCCACGATGTCGCGCGGAGTTCTACCTACTGCTGGTCGTGTTCTGCGCTTCTTATCGAACGCGATTGGTATCAGTTGGGTAGGTATGGACTGAAGCGTGATCAATGCATCGCGTGTGGCGCGAAACAATCAGGACGTTTCGGCGACGCTCCTGGCGATTGGGGGCGTAAGCGGCAGCCCGTAAACTTGGATTCTTTTCGTCAAATGCATGTTTCGGCCAAGATTAGTAATCCAATCATGCCGATATTAATCAATCGCGAACGATCTTCGACGGAAACTCCGTTATCATCATCCACTGATTCGCAAATTTCTTCTCACGAGGCATCGATGTCTACGCAATCTCTATCAACACCCGTATTGCAATCCGGAGACCTGTCGATGCTGAAACTCGATGAACTGAACGAGCAGCAAAAGACTGCGATTCAGAAGGCGACCCAGCTCGTCGTCGTGGCGACCGTTTGCAATCGCAAGCTTGGTAACGAATGGCTCGATATGTTGGGACCTTTGGCTCCATTACAAGTTATGGGGATGTTCACCACGCTTTACCGTGGTTCACAATTGAGGGGATGTTGTGGTTTCTTAGGTCACCCCACCTCACTAAGTGAAGCGATCCTTTCGTCAGCTCGACGAACAGCCAAGGAAGATAAACGGATGCCCTCTGTCTCCGTAGCAGAGCTTCCGTATCTGAAGTTGGACGTTTCGCTTCTCGCATCGCCGGTTGTTTTGACAGTAGCACCAGAGAGTCGTGTCGATCATGTTCAAGTAGGAAAGCATGGGCTGAAAATCATTCTTGGACAAAAAGCGGGACTCCTTCTGCCAAGCGTTGCTGTCGAACAAGGTTGGACGTCACAACAGTTTCTCGAAGGTGTTTGTCGCAAAGCGGGACTACCTGAGTCGGCTTGGTTGAATTCGGAAGCAAGCCTTGAAACATTTGAAGGAGTCCTCATTGAAGGCACGATCGAACACGCCAGCCTGCCAGTGGAACTCCCCAACGCGCAGGCACCGGGTAACGGTGCGAGTCTATTAAGATTAAAGCAAGTTGCCGCTCAAAATGTTGTCGCAATGTCGATGGGTGCAACGCCAACCTATTACGCACCCGACGCAATGGACGGGAACGTGCATGGCGTTGTTCTCTCAATCGTCGATTCTTCATCGGGCGAACCGTTCGTTCATTGGATGAAGACATCGATCCGAAACGATATGCCTCTTCAATCGAGTTTGTTTGAGCTTTGTCAATCCGCTGCAGGTTTTCTTGCAAATGCTCAAGTCCAAAAACAGACCGATATCGATTTAGTAATTTCGGTCCTTTTTGACCCAGCCCACCACGGCACTATTGGATTCGATGAATGGAATGGTCGCAAGCTGAAACCCGAGTTAAGCCGCTGTGAGATCGCTGGTGTTGAATCATCACAACGGGCAATTTTAGCTGTTTGTGGCGATCTGGTAACGATCGCTTTTGATGCCGACAAAAGCCCGCACGATTTACTGGTTGAATCGGCTAATTCCGTCAAAATTCGCCGTAACCCAATCGGGATCTACTCGATGGCATATGTTTCTACCGCCAGTAAAATTCTCGCGAGTAACGCACCCAACTCAAATAATGACGAGACGGTCCGCATGCCAGCGATCGCGGGTTCCTTCTATCCCGCCCAAGCGGAAGACCGACGATCAATGGTTGGTCAGCTCAAGGCCAAGGTTCCTGCCTTGTCAACACCCTCGCAAGTCTTGGCGATCATGACGCCACATGCCGGTCTTAGCTACAGCGGCCAAGTCGCAATGGATGTGTGGAGCCGCGTAAAATTACCCTCAACGTTACTTATGATTGGTCCCAAGCATACATCGATGGGTTCTGAATGGGCCATGTCACCATCAACAGCGTGGGAATTGCCAGATGGCGAACGCTGGCTGTGCAACATGGAACTTGCTAAGAAGCTGGTTGATGAAGTCGAGGGATTGGATTTTGACTCGGTAGCCCATTTACGCGAGCACGCGATCGAAACGCAACTCCCAATTCTCGAAGCTTTGTCGCCGTCCAATGATCGACCGACGCTGGTCGCGATCGTGCTGAAGAACTCATCGTGGGACGAGATTATGCTCGCATCAAAGCAACTCGCAAAGGTGTTACGCGACTTACCCGAGCGGCCGCTACTAGTGATTTCAAGCGATTTGAATCACTTTGAAAGCGAGGCCGAAAATCGTCGCCGAGATCGACTTGCAATCGATGCCATGCTAAGCGGAGATCCTAAAAAATTGATCGAAGTTTGTAGAGAGAACCAGATAAGCATGTGCGGTCTCGTTCCGGCAGCGATTGTGATGCAAACGCTTATTAACTTGGGCGAAGTCTTTACAGCCGAGGAAGTAAGTTACGACAACAGCGCAAGCCACGGTGGTGATTCGGCTCGCGTTGTAGGCTATGGTGGAGTCCTCTTTCGCTCGACCGTTTCTCCCAAGGCACTCACTATTTGATAAGATATTTGCAGTCGAATCAACACTCACGTTGATTCGTCTTTAATCCTCTCCTCACTGTGTAGCTTTAAGTATGTCACTTCAATGGATAGCTGGTCGAGTTGAATCCAAAAAAATATGGACGGATGGACTTTTTACACTGTCGATCCGTTGCCCGGGGGTAGCTCCGTTCGAACCGGGGCAGTTTCTTCAAATTGGTTTGGAACAACCGGAGAAGCACCTGCATCGCCCCTATTCGGTTGCGTCACCCCACTCGGAGATTCTCGATTTTTACATAGTTCGGGTAGAAAATGGCGCACTGACCACGTTGCTTTGGGATCTTCCAGTAGGTGCCGCGATTGACGTTTCCGCGAAAGCAGCCGGAAGCTTTACGCTAAGCCACACTCCCGCTTTAAAAACGATTTGGCTTATCGCAACGGGTACTGGTTTAGCTCCTTATGTCGCAATGCTTCGAGATAAGGCGGTCTGGGAACGTTATGAAAAGATTGTATTGGTGCAAGGGGTGCGTCACTCAAACGATCTTGCTTACTTAGACGAGTTCTCCGACCACAAGCGATCGCATCCGGAACAGTTTCAATTCGTTTCATGTACATCGCGAGATAGTCACCCCGATGCACTCGCAGGACGTGTAACAACTCGACTTGCAGATGGCTCTCTGGAAGAAGCTGCTGAGCTGACGATATCACCGAAGGACTCGGCCGTTATGCTGTGCGGAAATCCCGACATGCTGAACGAAATGGAATCGATACTTGAAAGCCGTGGTCTCGAACGCCAAAGAGCCAAGCGTCCCGGTCAAATCATTGTCGAGCGATACTGGTAGATTCAAAGACCATTTCTCCTCCTCGTTTCGCTCCTAGTTTTCTGATAGCGCAAGTGCAACGGGCATTGCTTACGACCAGCCATCTTCACTGGATTTATTCGACGCTATCGTTGCCAATCGCTACCAACCAACTACGATTGAAATTCATCTAGTAGAATTCATCTAATTGAATTCATCGAGTAGTAAGAAAGGCGTCTCGAACTTACAATCGTGTTGGTGATCTATCCACATCCATTCCTACATTATCATTCTTAAATCGCACAGGATTCATGCATTCTTCCATAGCAGTAACTTCTGATGCACATGCTGATACGCACGAATTTTGGATTTCGCGTGCGATCGAGCTGGCTCAGCGAGGTCGTGGGAGCGTTGAACCGAATCCGATGGTTGGTTGTGTTGTTGTCAAAGACGGTAAAAGCATAAGCGAAGGATTTCATGAGCGATTTGGCGAGCCGCATGCTGAAGTCACCGCGATTTCCAAGTTGCCTGCCGCCGATGTCGAAGGATCGACAGTTTACGTAACACTCGAGCCTTGCGCTCACTTTGGTAAGACACCGCCATGTGTTGATTTACTATTGCGATCGAAACCGCATCGTGTTGTCATTGGCTTACAAGATCCGTTTCCAGAAGTTGCTGGACGAGGCATTCAACAGCTTCGCGAAGCCGGAATCGATGTGGTGGTTGGTATCAACGCAGATGCTTGCGAGCGATTGATGGCTCCTTATCTAAAGCGACTTCGAACAGGTTTACCATGGATCATTGCGAAATGGGCAATGACGCTTGACGGTCGACTAGCGACGCATAGAAAAGACTCAAAATGGGTCACCAGTGAACAAACGCGACAGCACTCGCATCGAGTGCGATCCTGCGTGGATGGCATCATGATCGGTGTGGGAACTCTTCTTGCAGATGACCCAATGCTCAACGCACGAGCCATCGCTCAAGGATCTGATGCAAGCCTTCCGTACGCGCTGCTTGGGAATAGAAATCCAACTCGCATCGTAATGGATCGTCAAGCTCGCACCCCCGTTGACTCGAGACTCGTACAGTCTTCTGGCGAGCATCGCACAATGATCGTTTGCGGTCCGACCGCGGATAGTCGTCGAGTCGATGCTTTACGCGAGCATGGATGCGAAGTCGTTGTCTGCTCGAATGAAAGCAGCCCGACGATGATTCAAGAGTTATCGAAGATTCTCGTGCCAAGCGGGATGACAAACTTGCTGGTTGATGGCGGTCCGCGACTCATCGGGAACTTGATTGATCATCAATTGGTTGACGAACTCCATGTTTACATCGCTCCTAAAATTGTGGGTGGTACACCAACAGTCGTTCCAAATAATGGCCAAGGGGTTTTGAGGATGGACTTAGCCCACGCAATCAAAAACATTCGACGACAACTGATCGGCGAAGACCTATTCCTCAGTGGTTTTTGCCATTATGTCAAGTAGGCTGCATTTGGAAGGCAAAAGAATGGGAGCAAACGAATAAACTCATATTACCCGGGAAGTAATCATTCTCTTGCCCGCGTTGTTCTGCCTATCCTCATGTCAGAAGCCGCCGAATCACGAAAGGTATATAACCTTGCATGAGTAACCCAGCGGTTCTTGAATAGTACACGGATTTCACGGAAGACACGGAGATTGGGTGCGACCGTCCCCGTTCCGTGTCTTCAGTGTCGTCCGTGTCCAAGTTTTCCAAGGGTCAGTCGCTTCTGAAATATCTGAAGGAAACACTCGATATTTTTACCTCGCTAGGTGAATCTGAAGTCACTATCGCGTAAAATCATAAAATTGATTACGAAGAATTGTTGAAGACTGTTCGAGTTCTCTCTGCTCGTTGGTCAGGTTGTTTTCTACCATTCAGGAGCCCTAGATGGCCAACCCCGCAGTCACGCTTGCCGCGCCACGTGTATCCCTTCCTGTTATCGAACATCAGCCGCAACCGTATGACGGACCGAGTCGGGACGAAGTGATAGCTCTGCGGCATCAATATGTGTCCCCGGGCGTCATTACTTATTACAAAGATCCGTTGATGATTGTCGAAGGGCACATGCAGTACCTCTACGACGAGCAAGGGACCCGTTACCTCGATGCATTTGCGGGGATCGTGACGGTCAGCGTTGGGCATTGCCATCCGGCAATTCTCGAAAAAGTCAAAGCGCAATCCGGACGGCTTCAGCATACGACCACCATCTACCTCAACCCGACGATGCCTCTTTTTGCAAAGAAGCTCGCCGAAAAGATGCCTGAGGGATTGTCTCGCAGTTACTTCACTAATAGCGGAAGTGAAGCCAACGAGATGGCAATTCTTTCCGCCCGTGAATACACCGGTAATAGTGAAGTAATTGCCCTTCGAAACTGCTATCACGGCGGGACATCGAGCACGATGGGGCTGACGGCTCACAGCAATTGGAAATTCAAATCCAATTCCACTGCAAACATCCATCATACCCATCCGGGATACTGCTACCGCTGCCCATATGGTTTGACTTATCCGTCATGCAATGTGAAGTGCGCTCAAGATGTAAAGAACGTGATTCAGTATGAGACATCGGGCGAGATCGCTTGCTTCATTGGGGAACCGATTCAAGGTGTTGGCGGAACGGTGATTCCGCCTAAGGAATACTTCCAAATCGTTTACGACATTGTTCGGCAACACGGCGGAGTCTGTATCGCAGACGAAGTCCAAGGTGGCTTCGGACGAACTGGTAATCATTATTGGTCGCACCAAAATTGGGGTGTGATACCCGATGTGATCACCATGGCAAAAGGTATTGGTAACGGAGCACCGCTTGGGGCAATGACCACCACGGAACCGATCTCCGAAGTCCTCAAGAGACGTGTTCACTTCAACACATTCGGCGGGAACCCCATCACGATGACGCAAGGGTTGGCGACGCTGGAAGTCATCGATGCGGAAGGCATCCAGGCTAATGCTTTATATGTCGGCGACTATTTGAAGAGTGCTTTAGAAGACCTTCAAGACAAGCACGCAATTATCGGTGAAGTCCGCGGAATGGGATTGATGCTAGGTGTCGAATTGGTAAGCGACCGTGTTACAAAGGAGCCAGCAAAAGCTGAAGCAGCCACCATAATGGAAGAACTCAAGAAACGACAAGTGCTGATCGGAAAAGGTGGCCTTTTTGGGAACGTCCTTCGAATAAAGCCGCCGATGTGCATAACGATCGATGATGCGAATTATCTTGTCGCTATGTTGGATGAAGTTCTGGATTCAATGCCCAAGCGATAATCGCATTGATCAACTAAGTTAAACACAGATCCATTTCACCTAGATTCGAAAGCCATTATTTAGATGCCAACGCTTGAAACAGTTGTCGACGGACTTAAGCTACCCAACCCATTTATTATCGGCTCCGGTCCTCCAGGAACCAATGCAAACGTGATCGGTAAGGCCTTTGACGAAGGCTGGGGAGCGGTCATCTGCAAGACAGTTTCACTGGATGCATCGAAGGTGGTCAACGTTCAACCGCGTTACGGACGGCTTCGTAGTCGTACCAGCGGTGAGATTTATGGCTGGGAGAATATCGAGCTTATTAGTGACCGTGATCTCAGTATTTGGCTCGATGAATTCAAACAGATCAAAGATGAATATCCTGATCGAATTTTGATTGCGTCCATTATGGAAGAGTACAACGAGAACGCATGGCATGAACTGGTTGGGAAGTGCGAGGATGCAGGTGTTGATTCGTTTGAGCTTAACTTCTCGTGCCCGCACGGTCTTCCTGAACGCAAGATGGGAGCCGCTATGGGACAAGATCCAGTGATCCTTCGTGAAGTCTGTGGATGGGTTATGGCAGTCGCAAAAAAACCCGTGTGGGCAAAGATGACTCCGAACGTAACGCATATCGAGGACCCGACTCGAGCTAGTCTCGCAGCGGGTATTCATGGTGTTTCGGCAATCAACACGATTCGCAGTGTCCTGGGCGTGAATCTAGATACACTGCGACCGGAGCCATCGGTCGAAGGGTATACCACGCCCGGTGGATATTCATGCCAAGCGGTAAAACCGATCGCGCTTCGAATGTGCATGGAAATATCGCAAATGATTCGAAGCGAGTTTCCTGGCCGCACGCTCAGTGGTATGGGTGGGATCGAAACCGGGGAGGATGCTGCTCAATTTATTTTGCTCGGTTCCGATACGGTTCAGGTATGTACGGGTGTGATGAAGGAAGGCTATCGAATGGTGCAGCCCATGTGCGAAGAACTTCTTGCATTCATGGAGAAGCACAAATTTGAAACGCTTGCTGACTTCAAAGGATACAGCTTGCCATTCTTTACCACGCACGCTGATTTGGTGAAGCGCCAAGCGGAAGCTCGCGCTGCGAAGAAGGCTGAATCGAAGAAGAAGATGATCACCGCCGACGCTCAATGGGACGGTGATGATTTCGTTCAACAGTCGGATGCTCTTGCACGTGGCTAGCGGCAAACGAGGAAAGAATCATTGCAGCCAACGAATACTAGCTTCGTTGTTTTCCGGATCATAATCGATCAACCCAACGATCATTTCCGACTGAAGATCCAGTACGGGCAATCCGTGATGCGATTCCGTTAATCCCATCGTCGAAAGGACTGTTCGTTCGTTAGAATCCACCACTTCTAATTGAAACGACTCGATCGGAATTGGTAATCCTGGTGGACCATCGATGATCACCAACTCGTTGAGCTCATTTTGCTTGGCCTGGGTAGCAATTTTCGGAAGCAGACCGTTGACGCGTGCGATTGGCCATCGTTCCAAGTCGTCTGGAAGCTTTGCGATCGATACTCGCGATGTTGCGTCTTTGATGGAAAGTGCCTCGTGTGAAAGCTGAAGCCCTGCGATCTCCCAAGTCACGCTGCCGGGAGTCGCCTTGTCAGGTTCCTTCAAAAGGTTTTGCGGGCCGAGCACGGTACCATCGTCCAGTAACAGAATCCATCCATTGCGTTCCTTGCTTTGCCCAAAGCCGTAAAAGGACTCTCGCCAACGAAGCGATATTCGATAGGGAGTTGGATAGCCGCTCGTAATGAAACTGTTCGATACCCCATGAATCAGTCTCGGTCGCCACTGGGTCCACTCTTGCTCTGGTTCGCGAAACATCTCAAATCTTCGGCCCGTCTTCACGATCGGACCAGGTTCATTCGGGGTGGCAAACTCGATTCCCCCAGCAGCCATCGCCGAAATACTCTCCGCGTCGACTGCAACACCGCCCAGCCCCACATCAACTCGAAGTCCACTGCGATTCCAGAATACGGAGTTCTCGCGAATCAATTCTCGGTATTTCGAATCAATACTCGCGCGAGCTTGAAACCACCTTCCATCGCGTGAGAGTCCCACGCTAACGATACGACCAACTTCGACACCTCGGTACACCACAGGTGCATCATTTTGTAAACCGAATCGATCACTACTCTCGAGCATAATCTCGATAGATCCTTCGTCACTCTCACGACTCGGAGGCGATTCCAGTCCAACAAATTCAAAGTGAGGAGAAGCACTTTTGAAAAATTGTGCGGTTTTCGTTGGTGGCTGATTCGCTCCTTTTCCGACTCGAACTGCGATGTAAGGTCCGGCGATAATCGTGTCCAGTCCTTTCACGCCTTTGGTACTGATTTGAGGTCGTTCAATCCAAAATTGACTTCCCTTGGTTGCCACGATCGCGGCTTCCTTCGTCAGTAAAACCGTCACAACAACTCCCTCGGACGATGGATCCAGTCGAACGTCCGTAACCGATCCAACTTCGATGCCTCGATGAAGCACAATCGATTCCGGATGAATCCCGTAGCCATCACGAAAACGTATTTCGATCGATGGACCTCGCGATCCAACAGTCCATGCAATCAGGCCGACCGAGATCGCTAGACTCATGGCGGTCAGTATCCACCACTTCGAGAAACGCACATACGATCCTGGATTGGATATATCGACTCCCGGTTTGGTCTCCAAAGCAGCCGGAGGGATCGCGACAGGAGATGTATTTGCAGATGCATTCACAGGTGTATTTGCCGAATTAAGCGTTACCGAAGTTGCTTCAGATTTTGGTTTTGAGTTCATGCTTTGCAAGCTCGGTTGATCGTCCCAGATGGAGTGCGGGTCAAAGCTTAACGAAGCCATCATGTTGAGCACAACGCACAAGACAAAGGCTACCACAGCAGGCCCCAGATGAAACGAGACTAGCTCGCCAATTTTAACAGTCATCACCAGCAACGCTAAAAGCAACACATCCATCATGCTCCATCGCCCAGCGAACTCCACGACTCGCAGGAGTGTTGCCTGATGATGCTTTTTCAGTACGCCCCACCATGAAAGCTCGATCAACCCAACCAACTTCGCGACCGGCAATAGGATTGAAAAAATCAACACAATCAATCCAACAAACCAGTTCCCCTCGCGGATCAAATCCCAGGTACCTTGGAGGAGACTGGTGCGATGCCGAATGCCCATGCGTTCGATGGTAAGCAGCGGAAGCCAAATCGCCGGGATGAAAAACGCCAGAGCCGCTATTGCAAGAGCCATCGTGCGATTGGCTGATTTTTGATTGTCGATCCACTTCGCAAACGTTGCATCGCAGCGAGTACACTTCCACTTGCTATACGCCGAAGCGCTCTCGCCAATCGATGCAGCTAGATCATGTACTAATCCACAACGATGACACGCGCGATACGGTAAGTGATGTTGGATCATTTCGATAAAGTGCTTTTTATTTGACTTCTGCTTCCTCAGTAGTCAATCAATGAAATGATAAACGCATTTGGATATGCGAGTTCAATACCTTCGATAGACGAGTATGATTACATCGAATTGCGATTAAACTTTTCGCAATTTAGTGACTCGACCCGTATCAACCCATTCGGCAACGTAGATGTTTCCTGCGCTATCGAAACAAGCATCGTGTGGATGAACAAACTTTCCATCTTGCCATTGCGAAGGGTCGCGACGAATGGCTTTTGCTTTGTCTGCTGATAGTCTCGCTATGTCCTCACCCAGTTGAGCGATCACTTGATTGTCAGGACCAAGGATACTGACGCGAGCGACTAACTCAGGAACTAGCATGAGCTTGCCTTGGATGTCGATGTTTGCAGGAAGTCCAAATCCTGGGAGTGTGTCGATGTACTGACCATCCATCGTGAAACGTTGAAGCGAGTTATGAGCTCGATCGGTAACGATGATCTTTGGTGAGGATGCTTCGCGATTGTCGATCCATAATCCGTGTGGCGTGTTGAAGGTGCCTTTGCCCTCTCCTGCACCACCAAAGCTACTGAGCCATTTGGCATCTTTGTCATAGCGATGGATCTTGAACGAACCGTAGCCGTCGGCGAGCAGAAATCCGCCGTCATCGAGAAATGCAAAGTTGGTCGGCATAAATCGGTCTCGGCCCCAAACCTTGGTTGGATTCTCGGTTTCGTCAGCATGATAAACGCCACTTTCTTTGGGCGCGCGACGTTCCCAGATTATCTCGCCTCTTAGGGTGAGCTTTGCGATCATTTTGACTTGTTGGTATCCCGTCACATACAAAAACTCTTCATCCCCTTCGCGACGAACTTCCAAACCGTGACCACCACCTTGAAATTGGGAACCGAAGGACCGAATGTATTTACCTGACGAATCGAATACAAAGATCGCGGGATGCTCTTTTTGATCGGCTCGTCCCTCATGAATCACGTAGAGGTTGTCTTCATGGTCAACTGCAACATTATGCGTGGTCTGCCACGAGAATTGACTTGGAAGCTGTGGGAAGTGGTGCGTGACTTCGTATTGGTGTTCACCACTGCCGATGACGATCGACTTCTTCTGAGTAGACTCCGCGCGTAGAGTCGATGGAAACAGCCCCAACGCACCACTACCCACCGCCAATGAAGCACCCGCTGCCGAGGCCATGAGTTCACGTCGATTCATTTGCTTACTAAACATCTTAAAAACCCGTCATCAGAGAGGAATAAACGCAGGCGAACTAATTGAGCTTACACGAAGACACAACTCACTCATCATAACTGATTCCAAAGCGAGAAACAAAGAGACATCGGTTGTTGTTCGGATTTGAACAGTCGTGGGGACACCCGCGAATGGCGTGGATCTTCGCGAATGAATTGGGGGCTAGGATAATTCCATAAACCTCTTTGGGCTGCATTTATCCGAGCTCATTAGCGTAATTCGCGGGCAGAAAGTCGGCGACAACTTTGCTGTGCATGGGTTTGGCTGTGTTCTCGGTTGCGAGAGTTACAATCCACAGACATTTAATAAGCAAATCCGATCAATCCGCTTTGTGCGTGTCCCCGATTGTTACGAGTCTTTCACGGCGTCCTGATCAGCTGAGGACAGCTGATCTACATTGTAGAACTGCTGTCTCAGCTGTTGCCCGAGGCGTTTACGCCGAGCCCGCAAACCCCGTAGCTACGAAAGCAAGTTTTGATAAAGGGTGATCGAGACTCTGTTCGGCCATAACGTCAAGTTTGATGAGATCTAATCCAGCGCGCTGATCAGTTGGGGACAACTGATCTACATTGTTCTAATCTGAGTCACAAAAGGAGTCAGGTCTTTCAAGACGTAAAGAGACATGACACTTTTTTGCTAGATTGATTTTGATTGGAGCAATGCTGCTGCGTATCCGAGGAGGTCGTTGCGTTGCTGTGATTGCTGGAGCATGGGTTGAAAGTTGTGTGATAGGGATGAGAGTTCGAGAAGCGATGGAGCAACGCCGAATGGGCGGGTTCCACGCGGCATTCGCTTGAGGAGAAACTGAAGGGCTTCTTCGTGTCGACCAATGCGAGACAAGAGGTCGACGTAGGTTTCAATACCAATCGAACCATGCTCGTTGATATCGAGCGATTCTGCTTTTTGCAAAAATGGCTTCAAGCACGCCTCGACGTTATCACCTAAGAGTACGCTAAAGAAATAAGACGACATGAGGTAGAGATCTTGAAAAGGTTCCTCGCTTGCGTATTGATACTGTGTATGGAGTTGCCGACCATAGCGAGCGAGGTCTAGAGCGAGCATCAAGTCTTCTCGGTCGTCTAGGACGCGGGCGAATCGAACTGTAGAAGCGACGTGTGAAGTATCGAGATGATAAGAACCATCGTCCAGGAGCATCGGATAAGCATTGAGCAAGGAAGCAATCGGGCCCAGGTTCGACGGTGGCTGGACTTTTGAGGGAGGGAGCTTACGACGAGCGAGGTCTGCACGAAGGCTTTCTAGGAGCTCTGCATGAAGGTGCCTAACAAGCGGTCCGACGCCGGCTTGTTGATCGCCTCTGTCTCGCATCGCTATCATCGATTCGAGCATGGTGATCGTATTGCATGTCCCGCGATGCTCCAGTGTAAGTTCCACACCACGTTGGATGTCGACCCCATCTTGTATGTAGATGCTCAAGTAAGCATCGAGATTCTCACTGTCGATGGTGTTTCCGGCTAGTGCTTCGCGGGCTGCGTTGTTGTCCCCAACGGCCCGCATATACATCCATCCATCGTGCAAGTTACCAGCCTTCAACAGCCCAATTCCAACCTCGCGGCACGCTTCAATCAAGCCGCTTTCGAGTAGTTCGGTGTGCTCGGCAGAAAAGGGAGGTTCGTTATCACGAGCGACGGCCGAGAATCCATAGCGTAATCTGTTCCGCATTTTGAGCGATTCGAAGAGCTCGATGTATTGCGACGTCGACCGAAAATGCTCGACGAGTAATTCTACTGCTGCGAGAGGACCTTCAGAATCAGCTTTTTGCAGCAGGTTTTCGAATAGATTATTCATGGTCGCTTAATTGCGTACTTTAGAGATAGGAGAGGATTGATCGATATTCAAATAAAAAAAGGACGTCTGAAATACCAGACGTCCTTATACGGTTGTTTCGATTAAGAATCGTAACAAAAAATTTAGTTCAAGGCCAACGCATCCGAAGCGTTCGATTCAAAATTAAACGAGACTTGCAATTCGTCTCCGCCGATCAATCGAATCGTCTTTTCTTTGGTGACGCCTTGGTGGGTAACTACAATCGTGTAGTCTTCCCAAACTTGACCGTTGGTCAATTCTTTGGTTCGATAAGTGCGTGATTCACCGCTTGTCTTGGTCGTGTTACCGGCGAGTACTACTTGAGCATCTTCGGGAACGTTCAAAGTCAAAACGGTCTCAGCCTTTGCATTCGGGGGGGCAAGTACGAAAGCAATTTCTTGCGATCGGCCAGCAACTAAAACCAATGTCTTGGACTCTTCGACAAGTTGTCCGTCGACGGTGCGTTCAGCGCGAATCTCGAACTTGTAAGAGCCACCAGCTTCCAGGCCTCGAGAAACAAAGTGTCGGTTGGTACCTTGGCTGGTCGTTGCGTTTCCGTTGACGAACAGACGAGCGTCGCTTGGGATTGCTACGTTCAAGTGAATTTCATTTTGGTCAACCGATGGTTGGACCTGCATTGCAGAATTCGAGTAAATGCTGCTGTTGTTGAGCGAGCTACCTTGGATGGCAGGAGTGCTTTCGTAAGTGCTTCCTTCAATCATGGATTCGCTTGGGTAGTACGAAGGGGTGCTTTGGTAGATGGTACCGCTTCGGTACGCACTTCCGCTGCTTCCACCTGAACTGCCGCCAGAACTTCCGCCTGAGCTACCGCCAGAACTTCCGTAAGAAACGGATGGCGAGTAGTAGCTTCCGCTGCTGCCACCGTAGCTGCCGCTTGATCCACCACTGGATGCACCGTGGAAGCTCGATCGGAATGCAACTTTGGCTGCGTGGTGTTCGTGGATCTTGGCTGCCAGTCTTCGAAGAGGACCGACATGAGCTACCGCTCCACCGCTGCTACCATAGGCTGCGGAGTAAGCGCCGCTGCTTCCTCCCCCACTGCTACCGTAACTGGAAGTATAGGTGCCACTGCTGTTTCCGTAGGCTGCAGCGTGTCCGCTTGAGCCGTAGGCCCCACTGCTTCCGTAAGAGCCGCTGCTACCGTAACCAACGGAAGAACCGCTACTTCCGTAACCGCCACTGGATCCCCAACCAGCTTGGGAGTTCGCACTTCCGAGCACAGCACATGCTGCGACCATGCAAAAAGCAGAAATATTCAGTAATTTTTTCATCTTTAGTTGACCATCCCCTTGCAACAACGAAGTCCTCAAGCTGCCGAATCGACCGATGATTCGTGCGGTGCGTTCGGTTAGAATACCCCCAGTTTACCTAACTTCAAGCCGCAAGGTGGTTATTTGGGAGGATAAGGCAAAGATTGCCGTGGATGTTGTAGCGCTGAATTAGGTTCTAACGACTGCTCCAGTCGCTATTGCTCGTCATCTAAAAAGGCAGAAATACGGAATGTATGGCCATCTGGATGGCGGATTCTGAATTCCGTTGCGTTCCACGGTTGCACAGTCAAGGGCATGATTACGTCCGCTCCGGCCTTCATGGCGACTGAATAAAATGCCTCCGCTTCTGCGGCGTTGGCAAGCTACCACGTCATCCAGACTCCCCCCGTGTCGTCTGCTCGATAGGGCTTCGTTGGCACGGAACTGTAGCCGACAGATCCCTGTGCACCTTGGCAAAGAAAAATTTCTACATTTCCAGATGTCATCCCGCCATAGTCTGCTTCGCCATCTTCGTCGCGGTCCGCGGCATTGGGAATCATGCCGACCTGGTTCCACGCAAACGATCGCTTCCAGCCAAGCCTCTCGAACCAAGCTATACTATCCGGGACGCTAGTGACGTTGAGGATTGGTGTGATGTGTTCAATATTCAGTTTGCGAAATCCCCGATGAAGCACCCAAAAACGAATCGCACTCAATATAGCAAAATCGCTACCCCAAAATCGCTACCCCACGCATCTGCTTCGGATGGTGCTAGTTAGCTGATCTCGAAAATAGGTGACGCACGCTAGCAGCCCCCCACCGATAGCGACCGCAATTTGCTAGACTGGTGGGTTGTCCAACTTAGATTTGGGGTAGCTGAATTCGTAAGAATTCAGAAGTCGGTCGAATTTTCAGAAAATGCCGCCGTCTTCAGGTGTCTTATGACATCTGCTACGCGTACGAACCCCAGTTTTAAATTTGGACGAAGCACTAGCAAGCAAGCAAATAGAATCCATTGCATCGTTTTCGATTGGGATGCCAGTGAATAACGACTGGAATAGCAACCGAAAGAACGAAGCAGCACAATCGATAAATCAAAATTCTTAGAACGTAGGCACGGATGGTTCGCGAGAAAATACTCGGAGGCAATTGGCCCGAAGAAAATCCCGAAGAAAATCCCAAGGATGATCCCCAGGAGGATGTCATAGACGATTCTGACGACGACTCAGAGCGAACAACGGGACGGCGCGGATCTGCCGAGACCGAGCGGCTTCAAGCCATGCTGGATACTCCGGAGTCTGATACGATTCTGCGACCCAAGCGAATCTCCGAGATGGTTGGCCAAACAGAGGTCATGGAGGTTCTTTACATCGCGATTGATGCAGCCAAAAAACGTGGTGATCCGCTGGGCCATATTCTGCTCGATGGACCACCGGGCCTTGGCAAGACTACTTTTGCAACATGTATCCCGCGTGAAATGGGTGTTCCCGTTTCGATGGCCAGTGGTCCCGGTTTGAAGGCGCCGAAAGAACTTATTCCTTATCTGTCAAATCTGGAGCCGGGGGCCGTTCTATTCATCGACGAAATTCATCGGCTCCCTAAGTCAGTCGAAGAGTATCTTTACACAGCGATGGAAGACTTCCGAATCGACATTGTCTTAGGCGAAGGAGTCAACGCGCGAACACTTAATCTCGCACTTCCGAAGTTCACACTCATCGGAGCAACGACTCGAGCGGGAATGCTTAGCGGACCACTTCGCGATCGCTTTCAAATTCGGGAACACCTAAGTTTCTACAAGACAAGCGAGCTTGTTGAAATTCTCTCTCGCAACGCAAAGAAGCTCGATGTGCAGCTTACCGCTGAAGCGTCCGAGGAGATCGCAAAACGTTCCCGCGGCACACCAAGATGGGCCAACAATCATCTTCTTTGGGTGCGCGATTTTGCTCAGAGTAAATCAGACGGACGCATTACGTTACCGATCTCGGAAAAAGCTCTCGCGATGAGAGGCATCGACTCAATCGGGCTCGACCGACAAGATCGACGTTACTTAGAGACGCTGATAAGAGTCTTCAGCGGTGGCCCAGCAGGCTTAGAAGCAATGGCTCATACGATGAGCGTTTCTTCCGATACGCTCGAAGACGAAGTAGAACCGTTTCTCCTTCGAAGCGAGCTACTAACAAGAACGCGACGAGGTCGTTGCGTAACCCCAAAAACATTCGAGCATTTGAAAATCTCACTTTCCTAGCTGACTAAAAGTCTTCCGCAAAGACCACGAGCAAACTTGCAGACGACTTTCTGCCCACTAGTTACGCTAATGATCGCAAATAAATGCGGGCGAGAACTCGTTATGGACTTGTCCAAGAGCCCCAATCTATTCGGGTAGATCCTCGCTATTCGCGGGCAAAGAAGTGAAGTGAGGACACCGAAAAATCAATAGTTAACCAAGTTACTAACTACGGATTTCGCGTGTTTCCCCACTACTACTGAATCGAGATGTTGCAGTGGTTCTCTACGGATGCTTTTTCTCGTCATGGTTCATCAGTGGTAGTGGGCCTGACTCCAAGTAGTGAAGCAGATTTAGGATCTCCTCGTTTGTAAGCACATCAACGAGACCTGTTGGCATAGCCGAGACGGCTGATGCTTTCGATTCCTCAATGTCCTTTTTGGCGATCTTTGTAATGCGATCTGGTGTCAACATGTTGGCGATGATGCGAACGCTGCTTTCATCTTCGTTGGCAACCACACCGGAAACGGTTCGACCATCCTCCAGCATGTACTGCATCACTTTGTAGTTCGGATGGATCTCCCAAGAAGGTTCCAAGATGTGTCTCAGCAGGATGGCTCCTTGGAGCTTTTTGATCGACTCCGACAGGGAGGGTCCAAGGTTAACGCCGTGGCCGGCAACTTGGTGACACGAGTTGCAGTTTGCCTTTGTAAAGGATTGCATGCCCCTTGTAATCGCCGTTGGGTCACTCTCTTCGCCGGTTATCTTGGCTCCTAGGCCGGCGAAGTCTGACATCGACCATTGACGAACAGTTTTTGGTAACGTGGACAAACGCAAAGACTCAATCTCTTCTTCATCTCGCCCCACTATCAAATTGCCATTCATGATAATCCAATGGCCAGGGAAAGTGCACACGTAAGGATACACACCGGGCTCCATCGGAGCTTCGAATCGAAGCACACTGACTTTCGATTTTCGATTCGCACCGATCAGTGGAGTAGCGTGCAAGATCAATGCCTTCTTGTCTGCCGGTATGAAATCGGAGTTCGCGTTCTTCGGATCCTTAGCCATGTCATTGGCGGCTATTCCAACTTCGGCGAGTGCACCCGGTTTTACAATTACCAAGTTGTGATCGGTCGCATCGGGATTCGTAAACACAATCTTGAGCGGTTGCCCCGGTGTTGCAATAAACTCTTTGAGGGTAAATAACATACGTTCCGGCTCGCAACTGATGCGAACCGTTTTGACGTTCGACCGCTCGTCAAAGTCTTTGTCTGCTTTGGTTTGTTTTGGTTCAACGATCGCATTCGATGTCTTTAATTTCTTCAAGAGCCGCTCGACGCCATACTTTGGGTTGGCTTCCCAAATGGGGCGAAGCGTGTGAGAGCCAAGCGAGCATGACACGGCATAGCTAAGATGCTGCTCCATCGGATGTTGGAATATTTCCAGTAGGTTCTTGAGGGCAGGTTCGGTTCCGATGTAGCAGGCTGCGATCGCTGCCTCCATTCGAACCATGCTGTCGGAGTCGTGTATGGATTGTTGAAGGAGTTCGAGTGCGTCCGGGATTTCCTGAAAACAATAGCGCAGTTGTTGAACAGCCGCACCGCGAGCGTCCGCCGATTCGCAACCGATCAACTCCCGAAGTAGGTCGGAATGTGAATGCCCGACCGTTCGCAAGCACCAGAGTGCTTCCAATTGGTGGTGCCGAAACCGAGGATCTTTTCTATCCAGTCCGTCAATCCATTCTTTGAGCTCGGCTACGACTTGCTCCGATGGATGGCCCCGCAATTCTCGTTTGGCTCGATAGCGGTGCATATATTCCGGACGCTTTAGAACTTCCAGCAACTGCGGGATTGTCTCGCCGTCGATGGTGGGTGGCACTACGAGAGGTCGATTCTTGGCTGTAACACGCCAGATACGACCCGAGCTTCGGTCGCGTCGCGTGTCTCGCAACGAGTATTGTGCATGTCCTTTGACAGGGTTATACCAATCGCAGATGTAGAGATCGCCTCGCGGTCCGAATTGAAGATCGACAGGTATGAAGCTTAGATTCGTGGAGAATATCAAGTCACCCATGTATTGCTCTTCGAAGCCAAAGGGTTGGCGAACCCATTGATGCATTTCGATGCGATTGGTCGGTTTATATCTCGCTTTGATGAATGCACCACGAAGCTCCGATGGAAAGTGATCGGAGTCTACAAACTGATGGCCGCACGTCCCTGAATACGCTTGCAAGCCGTTGGGAGAAGGATGCTGTCCCGGATACGGAGGATCGAGAGAATGAAAGGCAGCGGCAAAAATCGGATGGCTTGCTACGTGTCTACCCCAGTCGTCGAACGTAACACCCCAAGGGTTGGTGCTCGGGTAAGAACCGAAGGAGATAAGTCGATCCGTTCGAGGCGTATAGCGAAACCAGCCGCTATTCTGTTGACGCACAGGACCGTACGGCGTTTCAATTTGCGAGTGATGAAAGATCGACTCGCGAATGATCAAATCTCCTTCGGGTGACCAAGTGAAATCGTGCAATGCGTGGTGGGAATCTTCGGTACCAAAACCGCTTAGCAAAGTTGTCTTCTGATCCATGCGATCATCTCCATCCGTATCCTTCAACAAGGTGAGTTCGGGTTGCTCCGATACGTAAACTCCACCATCTCCGAGTTCGAACGAGAGAGGCACATGCAGATTGGAAGCGAAGATGGTCGATTTGTCCGCCCGGCCATCTTGGTTGGTGTCTTCTAGAATAACGATACGATCTTGCGGTTCATTACCCGGATAAATGTGTGGATACGTGATCGAAGTGCTAACCCACATGCGTCCCCTCGCGTCGAATCGCATTTGAATCGGATTCGCGATTTCCGGAAACTCTTCCTCACTTGCGAAAAGATTGACTTCAAAGCGAGGATCGACTTGAAACGCTTTCTGTTCGTCTTGTGGACTTAACCATTCGTTGACCCCGCGAGATTGCAGGGAGGGAGGCATGGGCGGTACGTTCGAATCGTCGACGAGCTGCGGTACGGATTCTCCTTTCGCGATGGCCCAGATGCGTTCGTCGCGATTGGCAACCATTTGTTCAAAGCTGCGCATGGCAGGTAAGAAGTCGAGATAACCGTATTGTTTGTTGCGATCACCGGTATAGTAAAAAGTATTGAGAGGCCGATAGCGACGTGCGTATTGTCGATCGCGATCGATGATAGCTTGTCTCAGTTTTTCGTTCGGTATCGGTGGTTCAGATTGGACGATTTGTCGATATAGCAATTTCGCAAACAGCGAGTCTCCAAGTTCATTCAAGTGACAACCGTTGGTGGTATAGTTCGATTCAACGCCTAGCATGGCTTGTTGCGTTGGCGAAAAGAGATCGACGAAACCCACACCTGTTGTTTCTGCTGCGTCTCGCATGGCTTGGGCGAACGCATCGATTTGAGCATTATTCAGACTTGCGGCTGCAACCTTAGGTTTGTTTTCATTGGCGATTGGGGACAGGAGCACTATTTTCGGTGCGTTGCGTCCATTGAACGCGAGGGTCTGCATGCGGTTCAGAAAAGTCACGAGCCGTTCGCGAAACGCGTCCACGTGATCGATACCATCGAAGGATTCATTGAATCCGTAAGCTGCAAAAATGACATCAATCTTTTCGCGATACAGATGTTGCTCGATATCGGCAAAATTTTCCGGTCGCGGTTGAATGTCGATCGCATCGGCTGACCATGCAAGGTTTCGGACCACGAGGCTATGGTTCGGGTAACGCATGTGCAACATGGTTTCAAAGTTTCCGAACTGCTGCATCCGTTCGAAAAGTGTGTTTCCAATAAATGCGATGCGATCACCTGGTTGTAATTCCAGAGGCAACTGAGTCGTTACCGGTGAAACGATCTGTGGTCGGGGCGATGTTTTCTCGAAGATGCCAAATTCTTGAAAGCTGGAATCGTCAGGTTGCTGGGCATTGGACCTCAGCTGAACATGCATGATGAAAACGATACTCAATAACCGTGCGACCAACGGCAAAATGTGAGAGTTGAATTGCATGGCGTTACTTGGTATTTGTTTCAATTTTCAAATCCTTGGAACTTAGGATCCGCAGCGACACAAGTGATCGTCCTAAAGGCGTTTATTAACCGACCATATCTTATTTCGAGACGATATTCGCGACAAGGAAGTGTAATTAGATGACGAGTCCTTTATCCAAATTAAAAATTGGATTATCTGGATTCGTAAGTTTCCAAATAACAATGAAAACATGGGCAAAAGCTGAGGCTTGTGGATATCTTGCGACTTCTGCTACGAGTCCCCCCCGTTTTCATCTGGACTGAACCGCTAGCGAGCAATCAATACAATCAGAGATAAAAAACTTTACTGATCGCGCTAACCCTTTACGGCACTCACAAACCGAATCGCCCAGATTTAATTGCCAAATATCAGCAAATGGCAAGTGAGGACGAAACCAAACTCGAAGCCAGTAACGTTGCCGCCAAACGTCTACGCGGGTGTCCCTGCGATGTTCAGTTCGTCAAAGTATTACTCGACATCGTCAAACGAAACGTCGTTTGTCACGGTACTTCGCTTGGCTCGTTTAGCCCTGACGGGTCGGAAGCCAACGAGGTGGAATGGAATGTATCCAAGAATGATACCTAGCGAAAAAGCAATCAGAACGTACACAGCGAAGAGTGTCGTCAATGTCGAGAACTGAGTATTCAATTCGATGAGTGTTGAGACAGCTGCGAGAACAGCGATCAGTAAAAACCAAACGCCTCGGACAAGCCACCTAGATCGGTAGATCACGATCCACATATACAAGACAAGCATTGGGATCAAAGTATAAAGCAATAGCCCCACACTGGCGTAAATGAGCGTTTGCCCAAAAGAAATCTGGAGACTAGCCGATTGAGAAAACATAACCAATGTCGGAATCAATCCAACAGCAAGCAAAAGCAATGGAAGCAACACGAGAACTTGAAGGCTCAAAGGTTTCTCCGTGATCTCATGCCCACCGTAGGAAAGCCCTGCGCCGGTGAGTCGCTGAAGAAACCAACTAGATACGGAAAAAGCTACGAAGACCGTGAGACAGCCGAAAAAGAGTATCGGCTCTCCCCCCGATATCGCTCCTGCTTGAAACGTAATAACAATGAAAGCACAAATTGGTACCATGATGCGACTAGAAATCGCTGTCGGTAACAGGAATGCACAGTTCAGGAGAAACAATACAATTCCGAGCTCCATTGCAACCAAGGCTTCGACTGTCCAATAGCCTTTTGCTCCGAACCGCTTCGTTTCTCCAGCGAAGAATAGAGCCATTGCGATAAAACAGAGAATCAAGAGTCCGTAGGTACTGGCCTGGGTGACGAAACGTTCTTGTCGATTGATTTCCTGGATGCTGCCAGTTGTCAAGTTGCTGATCGAATGTCCATTGTCATTCCGTTAAGGATTCATGCCGTCAATCAAGTGACCGACATAAGACGAGGATATCGCGCGGGAATGGGGAATAAACATGTCGAGTTATATGAGTTTAGCCACGACCTTTATACTGACCTTTGTATTCGTTCTTTGTTCCCTCTCGTGCACGTGCTTGCTTAGCGGAGTTTGCTTTGTCGTTCTGGGGGTAAGACTTCTTGCGTGTTGAATCGGCTTAAAACATTGGATTCTGATCGTTGGGCGCTCAGGGGGGCGATTTGAGTTCCGGCGGTACTGGATTTCGCGTTGGATTTAGTGAAGAACGATTCTGTGGGGGTTAGGGTTGCGTTCTTTGGCAAGGTGTTGCCAAGGGACGCAGCTTCACCAGCGGAGGGGCCACTGGCTGGGATTCGATTTACCAGATTGTACAGGACCACCGGACACAAAAACGCTGCAACCAAAACGAGCATACCGATCTCGACCCAGTATCCCGCTATGCCTTTGGGGCGTTTGGATCGTGATGATTTGCGTTTGACTCGACGAGCAGGTTTGGCGTCGTCTGTCGAGAGTCTCGCAGAACGGGACCGAGAATTGGTTTGGGGCATCTTCTTGAATTCCTGTGGTGGGACCAGCGAACTGGGGTGACCTGATAATCAGCGAAGTTTCTAAAGCTTGTGCCGTGAACGCAATAGCGAATAAGTGGGACGTAATGGACGCGTTTCGTGGGTAGAACGCAATTTTTTTGTTAAGTGTCACCCGCTGTGGACACCTGCGAAGTGCCAATGCGGCAGCCTTGCTGGCTATTGGCTTGGCTGTGTCTTCTGGTGCTTCCTTTGCCCGCGAATAGCGCGGATCTTCGCGAATAGATTGGGGGTTAGGACAAGTCCATAACCAATTCTTGCCCGCATTTATCCGCGATCATTAGCGCCATTGGCGGGCAAAAGATTACATCGCCTTTATGGGCAAGCCGTAGTTGGAAGCTGATCTGCTACACAGCGAACTAAACGTTCGCGTTGTTTTGCCAAGACGATAGTTCTCGAGAATAGATTGGCTAAAAACTTCGGATCCGAATGGATAGCTCGTCGATTCGGGACCATGCTTGAGGTTTAAGTTGCATGTCAGGATCGGTTTTCGCGTTCTTTAACTGCTCATACCAGTATGCTAACGATAGTGCCGTAGCGACTTGATCGAGTTGTAGCACCAACTCCAAACTCACCGATTCTTTAGTTGGTAAGTTCAACGCATAGCTGTCGAGAAAAGATTGCCATCGCGGATCGTTGGGCAATAAGAAACTTGAAGCACAACGCACCAACTCGAGAATTGGCCAATCGATTCTCGAAGCGCCAAAGTCGATGATTCCTGAAATGCGTCCGTGCGCTATCAGAATATTTTCTCGCCATAAGTCTCTCATCACCCAATGACATTCAGGTGGAAGATCTTGGATCAAGTTCAACAGACGCACCCAAGTACTTGCTTGGTCTCGCACCAAACGATAGGCCGTCTCGAATCCTATCTTGATCGATTCAATATTGGGTGTGTCAAAGAAGTACTGCATCAAGTCCCCGGGCGTATGATCTGCGACTTTCGATTTCAGTCGCTCTACTCTGTCAATTCTTTCTTGGATTCCTATGGATCTCCGAGTCGTGACTCCGATTTCGCGACCGGCCCGATGCAATGCGGATATACATGCAACAACTTGATCAAGTAATTCATCTGAGACCGCTTCGATGCCGTCAAGCGATTCGCCAGGCAGCCACTCTTCGATGGTCCAAAAGCCACCTTCACCTGAGATAACGAACTCGTTATTCAACCATCGCTTCGGTTCGGGAACAACCGTTTGATTGTCCTTGAGTATTTTCTGAAAGCTAAAAATGTCTTTCAATTGTTGGAGCGAGTACGTATGGTCGTTCCAAAAGTGTATGGCGTACTGGGGTTCGTATGGAGGATCAGCGAGGCGCAAATGCCAAACTCGATTGCGGCTGAAACCACCGGAGACCGCTTTGAAATTGAATTTCTGGGGACTTAATGCGTCGATAACGCAAGTCCGTTGAGAAAGCGGAATTGATTCCAATACGACTGACGGAATCATAGATTTTCTTTTCCCGCTTAGGTTTAAGTTCCCGAGCGTTTTTTGTTCCTTCGGGCAATTGCCGCGTCGATGAAGCCGGCGAATAAAGGCTGAGCTTTCGTTGGTTTGCTCTTAAATTCGGGATGGAACTGAACCGCCAAAAACCAAGGATGCCCTGGAAGTTCGACAATCTCAACCAACTGGCCATCTGGACTGGTTCCCGAAAACTTCATTCCCTGAGCTTCGAACTGTTGGCGATACAAGTTGTTGAATTCATATCGGTGACGATGACGTTCGGAGATCGATTCGTGTTGGTAGGCTTGATGCGCGAGGCTGTTAGCGGTCAGGACGGCCGGTTGAGCTCCCAATCGCATGGTACCACCGAGATTAGTTACGTTGCGTTGCTCGTCGAGCAAGCAAATCACCGGATGGGGCGAGTCCTTGTCAAACTCAGTCGAGTGGGCTCGGTCCAATCCCATGACGTTTCGGCCATATTCGATGACTGCACATTGCATCCCGAGACAGATGCCAAAGAAGGGGACGCCGCGCTCGCGGGCATAGCGAGTTGCAATGACTTTCCCCTCTACGCCTCGCTCGCCGAAGCCGCCTGGAACCAAGATTCCGTCATAGCCAGCCAGAAGATTTTCTGGGCCTTCCTCTTCGATATCACTGCTTTGGATACGACCGATTCGAACTTGTGCGCGATGATGAATTCCGGCATGGTCGATGGATTCATAGATCGATTTGTAGGCGTCGCGATGCTCGGCATATTTCCCAACGACAGCGATGCTAATCTCGTGCTCGGGGTGCCGCAGCGAGTGCATGAGTTTATCCCAAGCTTCAAGGCGGCAGGGCTGCGCAGGAAGTCCGAACTTTTTGATGATTTGCTCATCTAATTTTTTATCTCGTAAGCTCAAAGGAACTTCGTAGATCGAGAAGTCTTTGTCTTTTTCTTCGATGACGGCTTCGATCGGAACGTTACAAAACAGGGCGATCTTCTCTTGCTCCTCGCGAGAGATGCTTTGCTCGCATCGGCAGATCAGGATGTCTGGCTGAATGCCGATCTGCCGTAGGAGGCCTACTGAATGTTGAGTCGGTTTGGTTTTGAGTTCAGCGGCTGCCTTGAGATACGGGACCAACGTCAGGTGAATGTAAAGGCAATTTTCGCGACCGACATCTTGCGGGAACTGGCGTATCGCTTCCAAGAACGGAAGGCTTTCAATGTCGCCAACCGTTCCACCTATTTCAGTGATGACAATGTCGGTATTGCCGTCGTCAAGCTTTTGAATCGATTCTTTGATTTCGTTTGTAATGTGAGGAATAACTTGGACTGTCTTGCCCAAGAACTGGCCACGACGTTCTTTCTCGATGACCGAAAGATAAATTTGTCCCGTGGTGTAGTTCGAATCTCGATTTAGGAGTCCTCGAGTAAATCTTTCATAGTGACCAAGATCCAGATCTGTCTCACTACCATCGTCTAAAACGTAGACTTCGCCGTGTTGGTAGGGGCTCATCGTGCCCGGGTCTACGTTAATATAGGGGTCGAGCTTCTGCATCCGAACGCGGAGCCCACGCGATTCCAGGAGCATTCCGATCGAGGCGCTGGTCAAGCCTTTCCCGATGGAACTGACCACCCCACCGGTAACAAAAATATACTTCGGCATACAAAAAGCTTCCCAAACGTTGAAAATTGAGCTCGTCATGACGCGGGCACTCGGAAGCATCGCCTTCTCAGGTACCAGACTAACGCCGATTTTATCAGCAAGCGACCTTTTCAAAAAGCCGCATCGAATCTCATATAGGGTTGGGCAGTTTATTCGAGTTGCGAGAATCAGCCAAAACGCGTTAGAGAGCCTCCCGCTTAGAAAACCAGTATTTCTGCATTTTCGTATTCGTACTCAGGCATAAGCCGGTACTCGTACTCGATTGGATTTTAGTCGATTCGAGTACGAGTACCATTTCATTGAGTACAAGAACGAACTTACGGAATTTCTAAGCTGGAAAGTCTCTCACGCCGGGCGGCTAATAGAATTGTCGTGACTTAATGGAACTGACTTGTTGTGGAATCTCCTCGGAAGCGGGCGAAAGGGTTACAATCAATACAGAACTCAGTCTGTTTGCCCGCCGTATTATCCATCCGAATCACCAATCTTTCATCGAAAGCCCCGTGAATGAGTGCCTTGCCAGTCAACGAACACGAGTCGGCTAGTCGCATTGGTACAACGCTTGACCAGTTGCGGCACATGATTCGTAGTTACGTTTTGACGCAGGCGAGCGTCGTGACTTTGATCTGCTTTATCGCGGCGTTTTGGGTTACCGGCTTTTTGGATTACTTGCCCGTAATGCTTGGAGCGAGCGAGTCCCCGCGTTGGGCTCGAGTTGCGATCCTGCTGATGATGCTTGGCGGAGGTGGCTACTTGCTGGTTCGGTTAGGCTGGCAGAAATGGAAAGTCGCTTGGAATGATTCGACTCTTGCTTTGCTTTTGGAGAGGAAGTTCCCTCAGTTTCAAAGCTCGCTGATAACGACCGTTCAATCGCAAGATAAGAATCTAATCGATTTGAACATCCAACAGCCGCACGATCCGCAACTGATGCTTCAAACCCGCCAGCAAGCGATTGAAGCGCTGGAGCAAGTCGATGTCAAAGAGGTGCTTCGATGGACGCCGCTGCAGTGGCAAGCGGCTGGGCTGGGAGTGTTGCTGGCGGTGAGTTTTTTATTTGCTGCCTGGCAACCAAGCTGGACTTGGCATTGGTCGCAGCGACTGTTCGCGCTGTCCAACAAGGCATGGCCGCGATTGGCGTCGATTCAAGTCGATGGGCTTGAGATGGATATCCCACGGTTCGCAAGCGACCTTGCACCGGTTCGTTACAAACGCAACTTTGAAGACGGAGCCGTATCTATTCCTCGAGGACAAACAGCTCGGTTACTTGTTTCAGCAGACCTCAACGCAGAGCTTGTTCCGGCCTCGTGCATGATGAACTATCGCGGAAGTGATAATCGCCAGGGTCGCGCGAGCTTACGTAAGCTCCCAGTCTCCTTGTCGGAAAGCCGGCAACCGTTCTTGCTGGAAGGTTCACCGTTAGACGCGATCGATCAAGATCTCGCTTTTAGTCTTCAAGGCGGTGATGCAAGAATCAACGGCTTGCGAGTTTTTGTGAAAGACGCTCCTCAAATTGTAAAGCTCCGACTCGCACTTGCTTACCCTGGCTATCTTCGGCGTCGTTCGACCAGCACTTGGATCGATGAAACGGTTGACTATCGAAGCGGCCTTCGTCTGCCCGAGGGAACGCGTGTCACTCTGATCGGTGAAGCCAATGTTCCTCTCGAACGTTGCGAGTGTCGCGTGACGACTCAATCGGCTGATGGTGTCGCAAAGACAACCGATTGGACCGCGTTAGGAAAGGACAATCGATTTGAATTGGGACTTGAAGAAATTCGAGAACCTTGGGGGATCGAATTTCGTGTATGGGATGCAGATGGTCATTGTGCGACTCGCGTACAGCAGTTCGCTCTCGGGATGCTCCCAGATGAAGTCCCACAAGTCGATCTCGCCCTGGACGGAATCGGCACAGCAGTCACCGATCAAGCCATCCTGCCATTTGAGGGCTCGGTCCAAGACGATCACGATGTTGATTCATCTTGGATTGAAATGGTACTTAACGAATCCGCTCCGAATAACTTTCCTGTCGCGCTTACCAATGACGGTAAGGCCAAGCAATCGATCGACCTTCGCGAACTCAAGAGCAACAAAGTAATCGATGTCGCACCCGGCCAATCTATCGCTCTGACACTAGTCGCAAATGACTTCTGCGATTTCGGCGGCAACGATAAAACTGGAGCACGAAGCGGTCGCGCGAGCCCGATTCAACTAGGGGTCGTTACTCCCGACCAACTTCTTATCCTGCTCGAGCGTCGTGAACTCGCAATGCGAAGTCGATTGGAATTAGTGGTTTCGGAACTCACTCAGTTGAATGAGTTGCTCACGAAAGTCCAGACGACCGGCACCTCACAGATTAATGAAACACAGATTAATGAAAAAACGGACCAAGCCGAGAACACGGACTCTGCCACTAACGAAACGCAATCCACGCCAGCCGAATCCGTTGCCAAGCTTCAAGTGCTTCGCGTGCAGCAGTCCATCAGCCAAAGCGATAAGTCATCGGCTGAATTGGTTGGAGTGGCGCAAGAGATCGGTATGATCAGAAAGGAACTGATCAACAATCGTGTCGATAGCCGAGACCGACAAGTCCGATTGGAAGACCGCGTACGCAAACCAATGCTCGCCGTTGTCGATGGGCCGCTTGCAAGACTGCGTGGCGAGATGACTCAGATGGAATTAGATTTTACGAACCAAAAAGTAACTTCTGAAACGACACCCATTGCGATCCAATCACTTCGAGAATGCATCACGTCCCTTGAGGCAATCTTGAACGACATGGCAGACATCCAAGACTTTAACGAGCTAGTAGATATGGTTCGAGGAATGATCGACGATCAAGGGAAGATCATCGATCAAACCAAACAAGAGCAGAAGAAAAAAGTACTAGATCTATTTAACCAATAACTAACAGCGTTTGAATGATCGATAACTAGCCGCGGTTTCTCTCAGAGATACCAAAGTTCCGCAAGTCTCAAAACTGACTCGCCTCCGTCAATATCCCGATCCAACTTAGCCGTCCCAAGCTCGAGGTAAAAATGCATCTCCAATACCACAAGAAGAGCGACGCGAAAAACGTGATGGCTTCCAGTTTCTACCAACGGGCCGATTTAACGCGGCAGACACAAAGACTGCCACAAAGACTACTTGGACAGGCAGTCCTTGCAACGGCATTCGTCTTTGCTTTGTCTCTGTCGCTCGCTTCTGCAGTTTGCTTCGGCCAAGAGCAAGATAAAAAGCCTAGCATGTCTGACGCGGTCGCAACGCCATCTGCCGCCGAGGTAAAGGCGCTCGATCAGGAACAACGAGTCCTTGCAGATCGGTTTTCGAAGCTGGAAGAACTGTTCATACGCATGTCCGAACTGGAAGCAGCATCGAATCCCACTCGAGCAAGCCTGCTTCAACAAGCCGCCCAGCTCAGCAAACAACTCTCAACACTTCAGCGGCTACAGTCCGCTGCAGATTTACTTGCAAAAGGTCAGTACAGCCAAGCGATCAAAGAACAAGAATCTACCAAAGACGGTCTCACTAAGCTTTTAGAATTGCTTCAAAGCGAAAACCGGCAATCAAGAATTCGTGACGATCGCGAACGTATCGAAGCACTCATTAAAGACATTCAACGAATTGAACGACTGCAACGCTCCTTGCGTGGTCGAACCGAGGGAGGCCAAGACGCTCAATCTGCACAACGCGACCAAGAAGACATCCGAAAACAAGCCGAGACCACCGAAAAAGGACTCACACCAGAAGACAAGTCCCTCTCCGACAATAATGATTCCAAAGAAGAATCGACCAAAGACGCCGATAAAAAAGAGGCTGATAAAAAGGACTCTGATAAGAGTGACGCTGGTATGAGTGACTCTGACAAAAAAAACGCAGATGAAAAGAATGCCTCTAAGAATGCGGACAACAAAAAAGACGCAGATCAGAAAAAAGATTCCGACCCGAAAGCAGATAAGTCGTCTGACAAAATGAAGGAAGAATCACCAGATAATAAATCCGATAACAAGTCTGACAAGAAATCTGAGAATGGACCCAAGGAGAGCGAATCAAAGCAATCGGAAAAAAAGAGCGACATGAAGTCACCTAGTGAATCTCAGCAAGACTCCGAAGGCAAACCAAGCGACAAACAACCAAGCAAGCAACAAGAAGACCCGAAGGATGCCCAATCTGGAAAGCCCCAGTCTGGAGACGCCGAAGCTCAAGATTCCGAATCGAAAAAATCAAAGCCGGAAAAACCACTAACGCGTGAGGAAGCGGCTCGTAAGCGATTGCAGCAAGCACAGAAGAAAATGCAACAGGCTCAAGAGGAGCTTAAGAATGATGAACGCGAGTCTGCAACGCTGGAACAGCAAGCCGCCGAGGAAGAGTTGCGAATTGCAGCAGAAGAACTGGAACGAATTCTTCGCCAGTTGCGTGAAGAAGAAGTAGAAAGATCTCTGGCCGATTTAGAGTCACGGCTCCGACGAATGCTACAAATGCAAACTCGAGTTGCCGATCAATCGAAATCAACTCGCGATACACCGAGATCTAACGAAGATCGAACTTTCGAGATCCAGTGCTCCAAGCTGGCAATTGAGGAACGCAAAGTACAAATGGAAGGCCAAAAGGCATTGCTGCTCTTGCAAGACGAAGGATCAAGCTTGGCCTTTCCAGAAGCCGTTGAACAAGTCAATCGCGACGTTGCTCTCGTTATCGAGTACTTCGCAGGATCGCGAATAGATGATTCGTGTATCGGACTGCAAAGCGAGATTATTCGATCGCTGGAAGAGATGATTGAATCGCTCACCGAAACGCAACGCAAGATGGAAGAAAAGAAGAAAAAGAAAGAATCCAACCAGAAGCAGCAAGGTGGCCAAGGCGGCGAAGAGGAGGAACAGCCACTTGTAGACGCTCTTGCCGAGTTAAGATTAATAAAAACGCTCCAGCTCAGGATTAACACCCGCACCGAACGCTTGGCCAAGGAATCCGGTAAAGAGGATGATGCCAAAGGAAGTGTCGAGGACGAAGGGCTGCTCAAGCAGTTGCAGGACCTATCCGAACGTCAAGAAAAGATAAAGCAAGTCACTCGCGATATCATCCTAGAACAAACAAAGAAATAGTTGTTTATTGGAATCACGTTGCCTTTTTCCACAATTGTGCAGCAATCCATTGACATAAAAACAGCCGTTTTCTGCTACTTTTAAACAACTCAAACTTCTTTGCTTACGATGAGCTATGAAAAGTCTGATTACTGGCGAGACAACCTCGTTTTTGTTTCAAGCTAACATTCTTGGAAAGTACCCCGTCGACTACTTTCGATGCGATCAAACGGGTTTTATCCAGACTGAATTGCCCTACTGGCTAGATGAAGCCTATTCGACCGCAATCACAGCATCGGATATTGGTCTGGTTCAACGCAATATTACCGTTTCCAAGCTTTCGATCAAAATGATCGACAAGCTGAAAACACCGAAAGAACGATTCCTCGATTTCGGTGGTGGCTACGGACTGTTCACACGATTAATGCGAGATGCCGGCTACCCCTTTCTTCACTACGACAAGCTTTGCTCGAATATCTTCGCAGTTGGATTTGAAGGAGCGATTGAGGATTCAAACGAAGATGGCTTGGACCCAATTGTTCAATACGACGTTATCACCGCTTGGGAAGTCTTCGAACACCTTACCAATCCATTTGATGTAACGCAAAATCTAATCAATCTGGCGGATCACGTTTTTTTCTCAACAATCCTCGTACCAGACCAACCGATTTCCAATGCGTCGGAATGGTGGTATTTCATGCCTGAAACAGGCCAACATGTTTCCTTCTACACAGTCGCATCGCTACGTTACATCGCAACAAAACTGGGTTTGCATTTTTATACGGATGGAAGCAGTTACCATTTGTTTAGTCGCGTTCCTTTGCCTGAAGACCCATTTCAGCTTTCACTGTCGGAGCGAATCGTTAGAAGCTTTCGTCGTCGTTTTGTTTCCAATCGAACGAAGCATGGTAGTCGTCAAAGTCTAATTGAACACGATTACCGGTCTGTCATGGCTCGATTCGAGAGAGAAGCAAAAGAAAAAGAGGACGACTATGGGACAACCTGAGGTTTTGATTGACGGAATCGCATTTGAAAACAACTCGCGAATTGGAATATGGCGAATCTTTTTTGAAGTTATGTCTCGGACAATGTGCGATGTGAAGTACACGTTACTAGTTTCCACGAAGCCAGTCCAACCTGTGCCTCATGGTGTCTCGGTTAGACGTATCGGGCCACGCTATAACCCAATTTCACGCAAGCAGATTCCTCTCAAGATCTTGAATTGGCCGCTGGAGCAAATGCTTCAAGCAAAATATCCAAACGCGATTTGGCACTCGACATTTTACGGCACAGATCCTCGAAGGGGAACACGTAAGGTTGTTACGGTTTATGATATGATTGCCGAGAAGCAGTATGCAATCGGACCCTACGTGGAGCAGCGAGAACGAAAACTAAGGTCGCTCAATGACGTGGATAGCATCCTGACAATTTCAAATTCCTCCACTGAGGACCTCTGCCGCTTTTTTCCATCGCTGGAAGAAAAAGTTCGCGTCATGCCATTAGGTGGCGAGCATTTGCGCCGGCTGTCCACCGAGCAAGTTCATACCGGTCAGCCGGAATTGCAGGGGGAATTGCATGAATCAGTCAGAGGTCAAGATTTTTGCCTCTTTGTTGGTGGTCGCTACGCCTATAAGAATTTTGCTTGTGTTGTTGAAGCACTTTCACTTCCTACATGGCCGAGCGATTTGCGATTGGTTGTCGTTGGTCCACCTTTTGATGGTGCAGAGCGTGCGTTCATCAAAGCAATGGCCGCTGACAAGAAAATTGTCCATGTAGGTAAAGTGAACGATGATGTATTGAGCGTATACTATCGATCGGCAAAGTGTTTTATCTTCCCAAGCTTGATTGAAGGTTTTGGCATTCCTATTCTTGAAGCCCAGACGTTCGGAGTAGTTCCGGTAATTAGCGATACGCCCGTCTTCCATGAGGTTGCAGGGGAGGGAGCAATCTTCTTCAACCCAAGCTCACCTAACGAATTGGCCAATGCCGTGAAGAGTGTTTTGGTTCTTGAAATTAGGACCCGAACAATTCAGGCTGCTGAAAAAAACCTGAGTCGATTTTCTTGGGATAGGGCAGCCAGCATTACGATGCAGTGCTACGAAGATCTATGGGCAAGGAACGGGTCTAATCATGGGAATTCAGTTGCTTTTGGAACGTCATGAAAGTTTGTTATCTAAGCGGCGGTACTAGCGTTCCGACTATCGGATTTCGGCTTCCATTCTTTGAGGCATTGCGAAAACGAGGACACCAATGCGTTATCCTCCACGCCTATCCCGCACGATACGACTACTATCGGATTGTTGGGTGGCGAGTCAGCCAAGCCATCCGAAAGGTGATTCGTTTCTGGCATCTCTTTCGAATCCTTTGGGGACGCTACGATGTCGTGGTATTGGAGACAGGATTATTTCACACGAATGACGATTCTTATGAAAAGCACCTCCGACGCATTTCGTCGCGACTGATTTATGAAATCGATGACGCAGTCTTTCTTCTGTTCCCGAAAAAGACAGAGAATATTGCTCGTGACGCAGATCATGTCATCGCGGGCAACCATAAACTTGCGAACTGGACACGGCAGTTCAATACAAAAGTATCGATCATCCCAACTTGTATCGACGATAAAATTTATGTCCCAAAACAGTACAACAGCTTGCCGGACCGAAGACGTCTAGTCATTGGCTGGATAGGATCGAGCGGTAATGTTCGAATGCTGCAGGTCGTCGCGAGTTCGTTACGCAAACTCGCATCGAGTGTCGACTTTGACCTACATATCATTACCAATTGCAATCATCGAATAGATGATATTGATCTAGCAGGGGTAAACGTAAAATGGATCGAAGTCAATCGATGCGATGTCGTTGGCGAGCTTCACCAATTTGATATTGGAATCATGCCGCTTCCATCAGGAGAACCATGGATGGAATACAAGTGTAATGCCAAGATGATCCAGTATATGACTGTAGGAATTCCGGCGATCGGATCGGCAGTGGGTTATAACAACGAGCTCATTTCTCATGGCGAGAATGGGATGCTTGCAAACAGTGAGGCGGAATGGGAGAGTTGTATTCGTCTGCTGTGCGAGTCCTCCGAATTGCGTCAACGACTAGGTGAAGCAGGCCGACAAACAGCTCTTATTGGCCACACTGTCGCGTCTCAAATTGATCTATACGAGCAGATTTTAATCGGAGACAAATTGAGTTACTAGCCGCCGAATGGCCGCGAGGTTCTCCTTGAAGCCTTTACCACGGCTTTAATTCTCCGCTTCGATGGGGTCCGGCTCTCCAGGAAGCTCAACCGATCTTCATGAATCTCCCAATCTCGCCTCCTTGAGAGATAGCGACTATGACGGACCTAGGGTAATCTCTACGCTGTTTAATCCAGCGAATCCATCAGGACTTTTGCGGCGCAAGCCCTAACGCGAGTTGGCTTCCCGCCAGAACAGCTCTTGAGTTCGCTTGAAGTTTCTCAAGCTTGTTTTTTAGTGTGGTGGACACTTCGACGATGGAATCACAACTCACAGGGAATCAGCCAAATGGAGTGGGTGGCACAGCGGGTTTAACTCCCACTTGGTCGCCAATGAATGCAAAGCAACGTCGCGTGTTGGGGGTGTTGATGGAGAAATCCAAGACAACCCCAGACGCTTACCCGATAACTTTTACGGGTCTGACGACCGGATGCAACCAAAAAACGAATCGTTCGCCGATTACGAATTTTACGGCTGATCAAGTCGAAAAGATTGTGGATGAACTGCGTGGCCTTGGAGCTCTAACAATTGTTCAAGGAAATGGTCGCGTCGATAAGGTCCGGCACTACGCTTACCAATGGTTGGGACTCAGCAAGACCGAAGCCGCCGTGATGACAGAACTGCTTCTTCGTGGCGAACAAACCGTTGGAGAATTAAGGACGCGGGCATCGCGAATGGAACCTATCGCCGATTTGGCTGCGATGAGTGCCTTAATCGATAGTTTGGTCAGCCGTAACTTGATGGTCATGCTGACACCAGCTGGTCGAGGTCAACTGGTTTCGCACAATCTCTATCCAGAGTGGGAACTGACGCAACTGCAAAAACAGATCGCCGAAGGTGGATACACGCAAGACGATTCCGATGAAGATCCTGCAACGTCTGCAACAGAAAGCAATCAGGGAGTCCCATCCAGTGCCACGAAAATCGCAACTACGATAACACGCTCTAGTGTGAATGAACTTGCACAAACTCTTGAAGCAATAGAAGACCTCAAGACGCAGGTGAACCAACTGGCCTCTCGTGTGGAATACCTCGAGCGTGAGTTAGGCGTCGATTCCAGGTCAAACAGTAAATCCCAATCCAACTTGATTGGTTAACTGCTTTTGCATTCAGTGTGGTCTTCAGATCTCTTAAGAGATCTGCTGTACGCACAAAAGCCAAGTTTCAAACTGGATGAAGCAATCGGATGAGTACATAAGTTGTTAGCTAGAATTCAAAGCTCATGAAACTGCGAGGCAACAAGCTCAAGCCACTTCGATTTGATCCATCAGGTGCTTATCTGGAGGCGTTAGGCATTAGAGAATGCGATGTAAATCGTGTTGCGAAAGAGCTTGAATCGATTCGCGATTCGATCGCCTCCTCAAAGGAACCGGATAGTTTCGAGACAGCTTTTTATAACGAACCCAAACGTTTGCTTCTCGAATATCAGGAGGACCGCCATGGGAGCGAGCTCGCTAAGCTTTTTAAGGTTGCCAATCGGATGCATGCTGCGGTGGACCGCGTCGTGGTTATCGGGATCGATGGTGTGGATTGTGGAGCTCGATCGTTTTTGGACGGCTGCTGCCAGCCCTATTGGAACGAGCTTTCGCGTGGATCACGAGGAAGTAAGCCTCGCATCTATTTTGATGGAAACAACTTTGATAACGATGCAACTCAAGGTCTTTTAAATCTGTTAGGCGCAACGGAAGGTCGTCCATCTACCTCGGAGCTGGACGCTTGGGGCCTGATTGTCGTTGGAGATGGCGATGAAACAATCGCCGCACTCGGACCGTTTCTTCGAGCACTTAAGGCAAGCTGTGCCGGTGACTTATCCAAGGTTCAGCAACGCCTTGTAGCGATCACTGGATCAGAGGGCCCGCTGCGTCGAGAATTGAACGAGTTCGGTTGCCGTGACTTTTTCCCATTTCCAAATTTCAAGCGACATCATCAAAGTTTCGGGTTCACAGCACTGACAGCGGTTGGTCTAGTTCCTGCGGCCATGTTAGGAATCAATGTGATTGAATTGCTTCTCGGGGCAGTCACACTCAACGATCATTTCGAGAAAGCACCAGCCGAGGACAACAGTGTTCTCCGGTTTACAGCACTCAATTCCTTACTCGCATCGCATCCATTTATAAGTGGTCGTGTTGTATCGCCGCTGAATCAGTCGCTTGAAGGATTACGAGGTTGGTATGAACGGTTGCTTGAAAGGGGTACATATGATTCATTAGGACCTACCAGCACCTCAAAGATCTCAGCAAATCAATCGGACTCGGCTGTTGCAGTACCGATCCCGTGGGGCGACACGACGGCGAGTGGAATTACGCCAGCGGCGCACATTCAAGCCCCTCGCTTCAAGGTGCCGCTTACGCATCATTTTGTTGTTGAGGAGTATCGTTTTGATTATCTGGCTACGGCCGACCTAGTGACGAAGTCTGGGCTGTTGAATTCTGAGCCGATGGCGCTAGCCACGGGTTTCGACTTTGACACAAATTACCAGATAGCACCCGAGGCTAAGGCCGAGCTGGGCATCGATTCACCATTTAGCGACCGAAGCCTTTCGGACAAAGGCGCAGGCCCGCAATCGTTGGAGCAAACGCTGCCTAGGCTTTATCGTTCTTACGTAGCAAAACTCGCGAAGTTACAAGGAATATCAGGCATTCCGACGACCAATCTTTTTGTTCCTCAGGTAGACGAACTTCACATCGGGCAACTCATGCAAATGCTCATGGTTTCGACTGTAATCGAACGCTTTTGGCAACGTCTGCCCGGAAGCCAGTAGAACCCACATGGATAGCAGGGGCCCCACTAGGGCCCCTGAAGGTGTCTTTAAGGAGAATTATTTTGCAAAATTGTGCGAAGACTCTTGACGATAGACTGATTCACTCTATTATTTAAATAGTAAGTTAGTCGTCTCAGAAACCTTCTGCCCCAGGATCTGAGACGGCTTCTAGTCGATCACCTGCCCCGGTCGGCTAGAGTTAGAATGCCTTCGCTGATCACCTGCCCCGGTCAGCGAAGGCTTTTTTTTGCCTTTTCCGAATGATAAACGGGTTTTGTGCTGGTTACAGATGTCGTAAGACATCTGAAAACATCAGCTTTTACCATTGTTTTCATCGAATCTGAATTTATATGAATTCAGATTCGATGAATATCAAAGCTGGAATTAGCGACGCTTCTCCGGGTTAGTACTCGCCTTGCGTCTCTGCGAGTCGAAGTTGCCCATTCACCAGCCTAAATTCGATTTTCGATCTATAGTTGACGAGACTCAGCACGCTACACAGTATGAGTTTGTTGCAAAATTGAACACGCCGACTGCTTGATGTTGAAGATTTGCATCAGTTGACAAGCTCATTCGGGACTGGCTTTTTGATTGCAAAAGATTATCCAAGTAACATTTTCAAGGGGGCTATGTCGGAAATCCCAACTCGGAGAGCACTAAAAGCACAACCGAGCAATCAGTGAGTACGACTCTTGGTATTTAGCTAGGTAATTGGCCCCTCAGTTGCATTGTATGCGTCTGTTGAGTCCGTTTTCCTGCGGAAGCGGCGGATTGGTTGATTCTGCAGAACCTCACAGGCAGTAGGATCTCCTTTATCCGAAAGATTTTTTTTGAAGTCGAGTTACAAATTTTCTCGGACTCTCGATAGCCTTCTGAGAAGTCCGAAATAGACTTGAATAGGTCTGTTCACAGAATCTGATGGCCAGTCAGATTCCATTTTGCTTTGGTGGAGTAGTCAAATATGTCCGTTCGCCGTCGTTTTAATCGTCGATTCCAATTAGCCGCAACTACCTGTTTACTGGGTTGCATGCCTGTTCACGCAATCGTTGCCGTCAGGGCAGTAGGAAGCGATTCGGCAATCGTGGAGCAGGGAGACGCCCCAAAGCAATCGCAGAACCAAACACCTACAGCTAACGTTCAAAAAGACTCGGCTGCCAAAGCTGCACGCTTGGCGACCTTCACACCACCGGTCGGGCAGAGCTATTTTGCTTTGAGTCTCAAGTCGAGCTTGAAAGAGTTGGATGCTGCTGTTGTGGCAAGTAATTCAGCCCAACGAAAAATCGTTATCTTGTTTGACACATCCGCTTCGCAAACGGGTGTTGCCCGTACCGAAGGGATTGCGTCTGTTCGTGACATGGTCGATTCGCTTCCGGCGGATACTCAAGTCGCACTTCTGGCTTGCGATGTAGAAACGATCAATCTTTCGGAGGGCCTTCAACCTTCTTCGAGCCCTGCAATCGATAAAGCGTTTGATCGGCTCAACGCTCGCGTTCCATTGGGCACGACCGATTTGGAAACTGCTTTACGGACTGCCAATAAACTCTTCGGTGATTCGACTGGCAATTCGATTGTCTACATCGGCGATGGAGTTATTCGAAGCCGGACTATGAACCCGTCGGAGTTCCAGGCACTCACAACCTCCTTGGTCGAATCAAAGACAAGTGTTACATCAATGGCGATTGGTCCCGTGCTGGACATCGAGGGACTAGCAACACTTGCGAATCACACCGGTGGTCAAATCTATGTTCATAGTAATATGCGTGGCAGCCAACAACAGATTGGGCTCGAGTTAGCGACCGCTGCATTGGCACCCGTGTTATGGATTGATTCGGTAAATTTACCGAAGTCTATTTTGACTCATTATCCAATGAATGTACCGCCGCTACGATTCGATCGCGATTCTATTCTTGTTGGAACTTGCGACAACACGAACGGGTCGTCTGAGCCACTTGCGATTGCGGGAACAATTAGCGGCAAGAAGGTATCGATGTCCTGGAACGTTGTCGCCGAACCTAGCAATCCTGATTTTGCGTTCGTTGGCAAAGTTGTTGAAAAAGCGTCCCAAGATCAAGGCTTGTACTTGCCGACAGCCGGGTCAGATGTATTGCGTCAACTGGGAGTGAGTCTGGCTGAGAACTCTGCTGAACTCGTCAAGACTGGAAAGTTTGCTCTCGATTCGGGTGACATCGAAGGTGCGCGGCGGATTGCGGCTGAAGCACTTGAGCGGGATCCAAACAATCTCGAAGCACAGAATCTTTTAGACATAATTTCGAAGCAATCAGAAGCTCGCGACGCCAAAGCCGACGCAGCCATGATTCCAAGGAAGTTCCGCTTCATCCAAGTCGCGGCAGACGATGACATCTTCGGTACACCGCTGTTGGACAACGCAGCGGCAATCCCAGTTCCAGCAGCCGACACGCCTGCTGCAGCTCCGATGGTTGAAGCAGCTCCGGTGCAGCCTGTTGTTCAAGCACCATTAGCTCCGCGCGTTTCCGCACCTCCAGTTCCGATGAGCAGCGGTGCGACTGGCTACGGTCCTTTAGCAACCAACACTGATGGACTCGCCGAGCTATCAACTGCAGGCGATCTACTTTCTCGAGAAGAGGGCTCGCGACGTTTAGCCGCTGAACGATTCGAGACAGAAGTTCGAGCGATGCTTCGCGATTCACAATCAGCGATTTTGCGAGATCCTGTGGGTGTTGAAATGGGACTCAAGGCAACTCTCGCGGACATTCGCAACGCCCCTGAATTAGAACCAGGTGCGCGGGCACGACTAGCCGCTCTTGTATCCGCACAGATCCAATCGGCATCGCGAAGTGCAGCCGAGTATCGTGAACAAGCTTCGCGAACCGACGCTGTACGCTCCGCTGCCTCGGCCACAGAAAGACTCCTCGCAGAACGTGAGCGTGCGGGTGCTTCGATTCAACAACTTGTAGAACGCTTCAATGCACTACTGAGCCAACAGCTCTACGAAGAAGCGAATACGGAAATTGCTCCGGCAATCAAGGCTCTGGATCCTCGTTCAACTATTGAGCGTTTGATCGAAGTGGAGTCAAGCATTTCTTCCAATTGGAGACTTGCTCAGGATGTTCTTTACGAAAAGCGCCGCGGATTTATCGACGTAATGTATCAAAACGAGCGGGCTTCGATTCCAGTGTCAGATGAACCACCAATCGTTTATCCACCCGCTGACGTTTGGCGTGCTCTGGATGCTCGTCGACGAGAACGCTACGGCTCGATTGACTTGTCTGCGGGAGCGAGCCCCAGCGAAAAGCGAATCTATAAGGCTCTTAGCCAAGAAGTGAAAGTTGACTTCACCAACGTCCCACTGCGAAACGTGATCGACACGCTTCGAAGCGACGTCGGTATTCCAATCATCCCCGATGAAACAGCGATCGCTGATGCGGGCACAGTTACGCTTGAAGACCCAATTAACTTGTCTGGCGTACCTGCGATTTCGCTTCGATCAGCACTTCGGCTGATTCTTGAACCGCTCGAATTGACTTACGTGATTGAAGATGAAGTCATGAAGATCACGACCAAGGACAAAGCGTCCGCACGTGTTCTGCGACTGTATCCAGTTGCTGACTTAGTCGTGCCGATCATCCAGCTCGGTGGTGGCGGAATGGGCGGAGGAATGGGTGGAGGAATGGGTGGAGGAATGGGTGGAGGAATGGGCGGAGGAATGGGCGGTGGCGGTATGGGTGGCGGAATGGGCGGTGGCGGAATGGGCGGCGGTGGCGGCATGTTTGATGTCTCTGACGTCCCAAGCAAGTCCGATGCAAAGCTCTCCAGCGAATTAGTGATGTCCAACGCCCAAGAGATCGTGAAAGCCATCAACGCAGCCGACGAGAAAAGCCGACCTGCTCTTGAACAAAAGCTGACCGTCTTAGTGAACGACCAACTCACACAAGCTAAAAAGCTATTAAGCGGCGACAAAACGGAGGAACTCAAGCCGAAGTTCCAAACAATCATTGATGTAGTATCGATGGCGCTTCGCGAGGGCTCCCCACAACCGTGGATGTACGAAGCCTTGAGTTTGTCGATGCAAGTTTGCGAATATCCTGCTGCGGATGTTCGACGCGTGCTTTTATCGGCAATTGACTTCAGTGGCGATATCGAAGACTCGATCAAGATTGGAAAATACTTGATCAAATACGATATGGTCGCACAAGGTTTGGAAGTCCTTCGTGACGCTTCTCGAAGCGAACCTCTTCGAGCCGACATTTATGAAATCGCATTGCCTGCCGCAGTAAAGCTGCAAAGCAACGAACACCTTCGATGGACTTGCGCGGGTGTACTGTCGCAAGTGTGGCCTGAGTCCAAATCGGACTTAGTTGAACAAGCCGAGATTGCTGCTAAGGCATCTTTCATCCGACTCACCGAAGCCGGTCGTGTGATGGACGCAAAGGTTTTCGAAGGGCAATTGAAGAGTGCTATGAAGCGAGATTTGGTTGTCAGGATTTCTTGGACCGGTCAAGCGGATTTGGATTTGTCGATCCAAGAACCTTCGGGATCGATTTGCTCGATAGCTAATCCACGCACGATCAGCGGCGGTATTTTAGTCAACGATGGTTCCGCGGCTAGCTCGAAAACAGCCGAAGTTTCTGAAACGTACGCTTGCCCAGAAGGATACACCGGCGAGTATCACATCTTGATCAATCGAGTGTGGGGCGAGGTAGCTGGCGGTAAGGTAACCGTAGATGTTTTGAGCGACTTCGGATCGCCTGAACAGAGCTACCAACGCCATCAGATTACACTCTCCGATAAAGATGCGCTCGTGAAAGTGGCTGTCAAAAACGGTCGCCGCGAAACACCTATCGCCGAAGTTTCGATCGCAAAAGCTAACGCTAGAAAGATCGAACTTGGACGAGCCGTATTAGCACAGCAAATCGCGGGAGCCAACGGTGCTGCCGGTTCCGTATCTCCGTCGTCCAACGGATTTTTCCCTGGTCTCGGCGGGAATGGTACCGGAAATGGTATTGCGAATCCTCTATTCAATCCATTCCGCGGAGCAGTCGGATATCGTCCAGAAATTACTGTTCTTCCTCAAGGTACCGAAATGTCGACTCTGGGTGTTATCTCGGGAGATCGTCGTTACGTACGTGTTTCGCCAGCTCCGAACTTCACCGACATCATCCAAGTTGATACGTTTAACTTCATAACTGGAGCTGGCGGCACACAAGGCGGTGGAGGTGGGGGAGTTGGTGGAGGCGGCGGCGGCGCCGGCGGTGGTGGTGCGTTCTAAACGCATTTGGTTTCGCAAAAAATCAGACCGCGAGCTCAAGCCGCGGTTGATTTGCTGGCCGGTAAAACTACTAGGCCATTTTCCAGCGGTAGGGTTGACGGTAGTACCGACTTCCATGATCCCAGGGCCACACATTTTGTAAACAATGGGCTTCGGTTGCTCTTCGAAGCATAGCCACACTGTCGCTTCTAAACTACCTCAAAAATTTCCCAAGCTTCTCGTGCGTGTCCGCGTCTGACAACTGAAGCTTTCCAAAACCATACTCGGCTCCAACAGCAAGCGCCTCTTGATGGTAGTTGTCATGGTTGGTTACTAACATGATGGGAATGGTAGCGAATTCGGGATCTGCTTTAATGGCCTTAATCACTTCGAGACCGTCTGAGTAATCGCAGTCAAGTTTTCTATTTACCAAAATCAAGTCGAACCTTTTCTGCCGAAGTCTCTCAAAGGCATCCGCCGTTTGATCCGCTTGCGTAATTTCGACCGAGAAGTGCTTCTTAAGCATTCTTGCAATACTTGCATGATCCGGTCCGCAGTTTCCAATATCCAACACTGACTTTGTCATTCGGCTGCCTAGGTTTAAAATTGCAGGGTTTAAAATTGCAATAACAGTAAAGTCGACGATCTACGAAACGTCATTTCGAATTACATTATAGTAGTATGACTAGGCTTAACCGATACGAGGAATAGAACAATCTACAACGATAACCGAATTACAATGCTTCGCGTCCCGAGACTTAATGTTGCTATCTGGATCGGCCTGTCGGTTACAGTCTGTTTCAACAGCGGTTGCGACACAACAGGCGAGACTGCAGCAGCCGTTGAAAAGCCAGGGAAAACGGTTCCGTCTGCTCCCCTAGATTCGACGAAGACCTCATTCAAGATAGGCTACGACAGTGAGCACGCGCAGCTAGATTCTGCCAAAGATTTGTCGCCAACGAGAGACCTTCGCAAAAGCGTCGCTGCTGTACTCGACTATCATCTTCGAAATCGTCTTTTGTCAGGGGAGGTCAATGCGGCTTGGCAAATCATGCACGGGGTCCTTGCATATGGCGACCGACTACCTCTTAGCGTAGGCAAAGTTCGCAAAAACACTCTTGAGTACTTACTTGGCGGCGGTGTAGTAAGTGGGTGGGAATTGGCACCAGGCGACCGAATCACTTCGGTGCAACGAAATGGTATGACCGCGCGTCTGGAGCCCGGTAGCTACGTTGGACAGGGGCACGTAGATCAATGGATTGCGATTCTCGCCCAACTCGATCAGCCGCTGTCGAGACGCGTCGTAGCTCGCGGCAAGGCATTCACGATCGAAGATTGGGTGCGACAAGCCCAGTGGGACGTTCCCGATAACCCAGTTCGGGAATACTCTTGGACTATCATGGCAATAGCACGTTACTTTCCGAACGAAGCTTCTTGGGTTGCAAAAGATGGAAAGACGTGGACACTCGAGCCACTTGCGTCATTCGAATCGAAGCAGAGCCTTGCAAGCAGCCCGTGCGGTGGAATGCACCGTCTAATGGGACTCGCTCATGCTGTTCAGTTTTATAAACATCTGAATCCAAACGTCCCCATTTCAGGCGGTTGGAAGGAAGCCGATGACCGCGTAAAAGAATCGATCGATCGCATTCGTCGCTTTCAGAATTCTGATGGAACGTTTTCAACCAATCATACGGAACGACCGGGAACGTCTCCCGATCTGTCTGTCATGATCAGTTCAACAGGCCACACCATCGAGTTCTTGGCATTCGCTCTCAATGAGAATCAACTCTCCGAGCCCTGGATGGTTCGCGGTGTCGAACGGCTGTGCCAGTTGCTTGAAATCGCCAAGGACGAAGATCTAGAATGCGGCGGACTTTATCATTCGTTAAACGGACTAAAACTATATTACGAGAAGCGATATCAATCGAAAGACTGGACCGATCTACCAGTTGGGTTTTCGCAGTAGATTAACCGAAAGTCACACCTCTGATTGTCTTACGAATTCCTCGGACTATGTCAATCATATTTATAGACGCGTACAAACAAAGCAACTTTGCGTGACCTGCTCATTCCAAGATCTAAAGCAACAGGCAAACCAGCACGGTTTTCGTTGGATCGAATCAATTGATGTTATCGACGCACCTGGCTTTGAACGATTTCGAACTTGGATTAAGCGCGGCTACCACGGATCGATGAGTTATCTTGCGGATCGGCAAGCTGCATACGAAAATCCAAGATCAATTTTAGAACAAGCCAACACAATCGTCATGTTGGCGATCCCTTACACTGCAGCTGAAAGCTTGCGTAAGCATTCATCGAGTAAGGAAACCGACTCAGATAAAGAAGGCAACCGCGACGATCTGCGTGACTCTGAATGTGGTCGCGTTGCCGCTTATGCAACCGGTGATAAAGACTATCACGACGTGATTCACATTCGATTGAGAGCTCTAAAAAAGTGGCTGTCTGCTCGCGTTCCAGGAAGTGTTGTTCGGGGCGTTGTCGACACGGCTCCCATTCTCGAGCGAGATTTTGCTGCGGCGGCAGGTCTTGGATGGATCGGCAAGAATACGCTGCTTCTTCGTAAAGACGCCGGCAGCTATTTTTTTCTTGCTGCTTTGCTTACCGACATTACTTTTGAAGAATCGAAGCACGAAAAGCCATACACAATTTCCAGCGATCATTGTGGGACTTGTACTGCATGTCTTGATGCATGTCCCACACAAGCTTTTGTTGAACCACGTGTTCTAGATGCAACACGTTGTATCAGCTATCTGACTATCGAACATCGAGGCAATATCGAGGAGTCAGTTCGTGAGAAAATGGGGAGCTGGGTTCTCGGTTGTGATGTTTGCCAGCAAGTTTGTCCGTGGAACCGAATGGCGTTAACGGAGACGCTGGAGGAACTTAGCAGTAAGCCTTCCATGCATGCAATCGATCTGATTGAAATTCTACAGATGTCCGAAGATGCGTTTCGAGCGAAGTATCGATCGACTCCTCTTTGGCGTCCAAAGCTAAAAGGTATGCAACGCAACGCGATGATCGCTTTGGCAAATCAAAAATGTGCATCGGCGATTGCTTGGATAGAGCCTTTTCAGAACAACGAGGATTCTATTCTCAGCGAGACCGCTAATTGGGCCATCGCAAGAATCTCCCAAGCGACCGACTCACCGTGAAGTCAGCCCGAACATCAAGTGCAATATGACAGCTCAATGATCCATCGCACGATGACTATCAAGGAAGCTCTCGAATCCGAATACTCTTGAACTCGACGGGTGAACCTTCCGACTCCAAGCAAAGATAGCCTTCGGCTGGATCGCAGTTGTTACCACCAGAGACTTCACCGCCGTTGACCCACAATCGAACTTCTCCATTGATGGCTCTGACGTAATAGTGATTCCACTGTGGTGTTCCGAGACTTCGTTTCTCCTTTGGAAAACTACGACTTCCATTTGGCGACGTTGGTGCGAAGGGCTTCATCGTTGATTTACCGACTGCGAAAACATCACCGTTGGTTGAAAACCAATCCGCAACCTTACCAGAAGATTTAAGGTACTTCTCGGCATACCCATGATCTAACGCTTGGATTTCAATACCTGCCTTGGGAAGCTTGTTACGTTCCATGGCTTCTAATGCTTCGTCGGTACACCACAAAAAAATGCCCGAATTCCCACCACTTTCTAGATGTCGCCACGAAGCGACCAATTCGAAGTTTCGGTACTTCTTCACCGACGGCAAGACACCGATGGGCGTCCCTTTGCAGTGGACGAAAGAGTCTTTCCAGACCCAAGTATCGGGATCGCATTTCATCATGCGAAAGTCCTTCTCACCCAGCTCGGTCCAATCGTCAGCCTGGCCGTCAATCATTGCTGGAACACGCACTTCGGTCGAGTCATCTCCCAGAAGTTCATTTTGCCTGAATATCACTAGCGTGCAGAGCATAGAGAACAACATAATTGGACGTATCATTTGCAGCACTTTCAAGACATCAAGGAGGGTTGATTCGGTTGCTTTCATTAACAACCACTGTTAAGAGCTTAGCTGAAATTTCTTCCAGATGAAACTCCTTGTCATTTGAAATACCTGCACGAACGACCTACTTTTGCTATGATGAAATATCTATCTTCTATTTTTCTCTTCACGTTGGTTGAGGCGTATCCTCGATGACAGTACCTATGCAACTTGCGCGGATCATCATTAGTGAGATCAGCGACAATCAAGTAATCTATCTCAAAGAGGTCGATGGCGAACGACAGTTCCCCATTGTGATTGGAATCTGCGAGGCAAAAAGTATCGACCGGCGAGTCAAAGACGAGGCAAGGCCGCCTCGTCCATTGACCCATGATTTGGTTGTCTCGATAGCAGAATCCTTGGGAGCCGAAATCGATAGCGTCATTATCTCCGACCTTCGCGACCAAACTTATTTCGCACATCTGCGGCTGCGCAAAGACGGAGAAGTAATCGATATTGATTCACGACCCTCAGATGCGATCGCCGTCGCTGTCACTTTTCAGCCCTTCTTGCCAATCTATGTCAGTGAAGAAGTGCTTGAACAAGCGACCCCCAAAGATGGGGCCGCCTAAGCGAGATGGCTCGAAACGAACAGCTAATTCGGCAGCATAAGATCCTACAAATTCTCGAGAGACGACGCTTTGGGTCTTCTCTGGAAGATATCCGAGATTCTGTCGTGCAAGAACTTGGCTTGAACACATTGCATGTGCGATCGATTCGCCGCGATCTGGAAGCTCTTCAAGCAGCCGGTATCGACATTGGCTCAGAAGATACCGATTTGGGAAAGCTGTGGAAGCTTCGACGCGTCGACAAAGGCCTTCACAAAATTACAATCTCCGCCAGTGAATTGATATCTCTTTCGATGGGCCGCGATTTGATGCTACCCCTCGTGGGCACAACCTTCTGGCAAGGCATCGAGGGATTCTGGAACAAGATACGTGAACAGCTCCCCGAGGGTGTTTGGGACCACTACCAAAAATACCGTCGTACAATGCGTGTTATGGGGCTTCCGAGGAAAAGCTACGAGCGTCAACAAGGTATTCTCAAAACCATCAATCGAGCCATTCAAGAACATCGTCGCGTCGAATGTGATTATGAATCGCTCGGTAAGCCAATCTCGAAACGTATCCTCGAACCGTATGGGATCGCCATTTATCAATCGAGTATCTACGTTGTTGCAGTCGAATCTGGCAAGAATGAGGACAAAGAACCTCAAGAGCGACTACGGCACTGGAAACTCGACCGATTCACAAAAGCGACCGCGCTCGATGATTGGTTCCAAGCGGATGAAGAAGTGGACCTAGAGCAGCACCTGGGGCAAAGCGTCGGCATTTTTAGCGGCGAAAAAGCGATCGCATACAGGATAAAACTTTCTGCAAACGCCTCGCGGTGGGTTCAAGAAGATCCGTGGCATTCGGAGCAGATCGTCGAGAAGCAATCCGACGGAAGTAGTATCCTTACTGTACCGACATATCACGCAATGGAAATCATTCCGCGAGTTCTCACACTTGGTAACGAAGCGGAAATTCTTGAGCCAGCAGAAGGCCGCCAAACAATGAAAGAATTGGTGGCGGGCCTTACAAAGAAGTACAAGAGTTAGCTTATCGCATTTGCTGCAAGAACTCGCGAGCGACTTGCTCGCGATTGCCCTGGTACTGTTGCAATCGACCAAGCCACGCGTTCAATTCGTTTGCGGTCGCTTCACGTCCGCTAAACGTTCGAATCATCGATTGAATAAATCGTTGCGGATTGTTTCCTAAGCGATCAAAGTAAGCAGGCGAACCAATAATCTTGGCTTGCAAATCAATGACCGAATTCCCCTGCGCGAGGAACTGACTCCAGGCGACTTGTTCAGTAGATGAAGGCAACCGTCCGAGTATCTGCTGAAAGACTTTATTCAAGACCGCAGGGTCTTGTCCAAAACCCGACGTGACAGGACCTCCTGCTGGCTGCTGGCCAAGAGATTGAAGTGTCTTTGCGTTATCAAGAGTCAGAAGCGTGTTTTGCGGCAGTCCACCAGTTGGAATCGCGATTGGTTGCCTCAGGCCATATAGCGGTCGACCAGTTGAATCAGTGATCGTCGCATTCAATTGATATCGATCTCGAGAATCAACATAGGCGGGATCATATTGAATGTCGAATGGAAAAGGCCCATTGCCAGAGGCCGCAAATGTCACCTTGCCATTTCGAACTTCATAAAAAGGTCGCGTTACGTTTTCAATCTGAACGGTCACGATCGAGTTAAACGGAATATTGCCTCGATCACTCAAAGCGACGCTTCCCGTGATTCCGTTAGAACCGCTATCGAGTTGGATGGTAACGTTCTGAAGCCTTGCCGATCGGCTTTGGAAGATGAGGGCTCGTACGCGTCCGTTGCTATCCGCCGATCGGCGAATCTGTTCGCCGACATCATTCAACCGGTTCTCGACCATCCCAACTTGGAATCCATTAATGCCCACGATGATGTCGTTTGGCTCTAAACCTACACGTTGAGCAGCACCGTTCGGTGTGACTTGTCGAACCACCGCTCCAACATCCGACGGATCCACTGAAACCCCCAATCGCCAATCGCGAGGAATTTGTGAGGTTGTGTTAGCTCCGGTTGCAAAAGGTGACGAGTTCATATTGGGAACCGAGTTCATGGTTCCCGTGTTGAATCCATTGCTAGAGAACCCAGTCTGAGCACTGTTGGTTTGATTCAAGCTGCCAGCTGGATTTTGATTCATCGGAGCCGAAACTCTGGGCAAAGCCGAGTTGAGTGTGCTGTCGAACAACCCACCGCCACCGCTAAATTGCCCAAATAGACTCTGGCCATCACCATGCGAAAGCATCGCGATAGCCAATACCAAAATCGACCGCAAGCATTGTGCTTGCGTGAAGAATCGTAAACCCATTTTACTTATGCGCATCATGTTGTTATTCCTAATATATTTCTATCTCTAGTGCGTTTGAGTTCCGGTAAGCTGTACTAATTCCTGACGAATAAAGTCCGGATTTAAAGGAAAGAAGCCAGCGAGGATTGCTTCGCGCTGTCCGTCGCGACTCAAGATGTATTTCAAGATGGAAGCACGAAGTCCTCCGTCTTGCGTCAACTGTGCGCGATCCAAAACAAGCGAAAGGGGTCGCACCATCGGATACTGTCCCGCAATGAAATTAGCGTCGGTCGCCTCAATAACTTGCCCGCGAAGTTCCAACGCAATCGCACGAGTACCATCGACGCGATCGCCGAATCCGCAAAGCGCAACTCCGGCTGGATCTTTAGCGATTGCTTGACAAATTTCATGATTGCTTTTGTGAGTCTCTGCGGGTTCGGAAAGTGGTTTTCCACCGAGCAGTGATTGCTGAATAAAGCTTCTTGTCCCGCTGATCTCACTACGATGGTGGATACGAATTTTTTCATTAGCCAATGGCCCCGTAACACCTAACTGCCCCCAAGTTGAAATAATGGGCTGGCCATTTTCACCTAGACCAAAGACACCCTGCATTTGTTCGGGCGAGAGCGACTTGATCGGATTGCTTTCGTTGACATAGATCGCCATCGGGTCCAAAGCGACCAGCACTACCATTGGGTCTTTACACTTACCGGCTTTCAATTTAGCCAACTCTGCATCGGTCACGTTGCGACTGACTCCAGCAATCACGTTTGGGTCTTGAGCTAAAGCTTCCAAAGATGCATCGGACCCGTCAACGCCTCGCGCGAATTCTACAGCGGGATGAAACAACTTAAATCTCTGAGCCCACGTTTGCCCGAGCAATACCATCGTTGTCGATCCCGAGAGAACAGCTTTCCCTTCGATATTTCCGGCTGGTAGGTATGGATCGATACTCTGAAGCAGTTGCATCAACTGGAGTTGGTGTCCTGCAGTTTGATAGGAGACAGTCGTTGCATCTGCCTTCGAGCCTGTAGTTGATACGTTCGCTGCAGTTGCGTTTGCTGCGGGCGAGTTTGCTGCGGAAGGTTTTCCTGTCTGCGTGTTCGAATCTTGAGCCAAAGACTGCTTGTCGAATCCGATCGAAGAAACGACGATCAAAATCAAAAGCAAAACTTTCGTCATAAAGTTCTTTGTTATTTTCATTTCTATTTTGCGAATCATACGCTGCATTCATCCATTCTTCGAGGTTCGTTTTACCATCTGATTTTACTCAGAGCTGTTTACTCACTGCTGCTAACTACGTTTTCTATCTTGATTGCTTTTCGCCCCTTGAAGGAACCTGCCGAGGCAAGGAACTTCACCGAATCGGAAACCTCTACTTCAAGGAATTGTTTTATGTCCATTTCGGTGGAGATGATATCTCCAACTTGAAGGTCAAAGAGGTCGCCGGTTTTGATCTGCGATTTCGCGAGCGTCACAACTAAATTGGTGATTGCTCCATCGAGGCGATGTGAAACAATTTTGGACGATTCTTCGCTTGCCGCGTTAGCTGTGTAGCCGACCCACGAAGAACTCGATAGCTTTGATGCTACGCGTTCAATGGTGTTGTAAGGAATACAGAGGTTCGTCATCCCTCGTGTAGTCCCCATCGAAATTTCAAAGCTGACCATAATGACCACCTCGTTCGGTGGTACAATTTGAACCAATTGAGGGTTACTCTCGACGCGTTCGACATCGATATCCAAAGAGACAACTCCGGACCAAGCTTGCTTGAGTTCGCGAATAAACAGAGAGCTGATTCGACCTGCAAGACGCAACTCAATATCGCTTAGTGGCCTGCTAATTGATGTTTCGGTACTCCCAGTTCCCCCGAGCATTCGATCAATAATGGGATAGAGTAACGATGGACTGATATCGAGAATCCAGTTACGTTCAAGCGGCTTGGGACGAAGCAAGTTAAAGCACGTCGGAATCTCGAGGCTTTGAATAAACTCGCGATAGGTCAATTGGTCGACGCTAATCAAACGAACTTCGACCATACTTCTCAACGCTGCCGATAGTGACGCTCCGAAGTTTCGCCCTAACCCTTCATGCAAAGATTGAAGAGCTCGAACCAGATCCTTACCAACCCGCTCTGGCCGCTTGAAGTCGTAGCTAAGCACACGTACCTTTGACTGAGCTTTCGCGGGTTCGGATGGGCTTGCTGCTGCTGGCTTTGCCGGTGCCGCTTTGGAAGTTGCCGCGCGGGCCTGCAAAAGACTATCAACGTCATCGCGACTGAGTTTTTCGTCTGACATGCGTTCTCCCTCCTGGAGCATCTAGCCGCAGTTAATTTTTCCTGCTGTGTATTCTCTCTGCTATTCTGTCTTATGCGTATGCTACTGAATCGCCGTTGCGTTTGTACACTTGGCTTAGTCCGAGTTACTGTCGGATTTGCCCGTTTCCTTGAACAATATACTTATAAGAAGTCAATTCACGTAGTCCACAAGGACCACGAGCATGAAACTTGTCGGTGCTGATACCAATTTCTGCACCGAAGCCAAACTCACCACCATCATTGAAACGCGTACTTGCATTCACTACCACTGCCGCCGAATCGACCGCTTGAGTGAATGATCGACTTGCCATTAAGTCATTTGTTATGATTGCATCGGTGTGATGCGATGAATAGTGATTGATGTGTTCGATCGCCGACAGCGTACTGGCAATTACTTTGACACTGAGAATCGGACCCAGGTACTCGCGTCCCCAATCTTCTTCGGTAGCCGCATTCATCTCCGGAACAATCAGTCGAGACGCTTCACATCCACGTAACTCGATCTTATGCTGAGCAAGCCGATCTCGAAGCATCGGAAGGAACTTCTTTGCAACCTCTTCGTGAACAAGCAGCGACTCCAACGCGTTACACACACCCATCCTCTGACATTTGGAGTTTTCAATGATGTTCAAGGCCATCTCCAGGTCGGCTGATTGGTCGACGTAGACATGACAATTCCCGTCAAAGTGTTTGATGACTGGCATCGTAGCTTCGGCAGCAACGCGACGAATCAGGCTCTCACCACCGCGAGGGATTGTCACGTCAATGAATTTGTCTAACCCCAAGAACAATCCCACAGCGTCGCGATCGGTTGTTTCTACGACCTGCACAGCATTAGTTGGAATACCCGTTTGGGCGGCTGCGCTTTGGAGGCATTTTACAATTGCCGAACTACTGTGAATGGCTTCTTTGCCTCCACGCAAAATGACCGCGTTGCCGCTTTTGATGCAAATCGCAGCCGCATCAGCAGTCACGTTGGGACGCGATTCATAGATAAAAAACACCACGCCCAGTGGCACGCGAACCTTCGTTATCTCCAAGCCATTGGGCCGCCGGTAACCATCCAAAACTTCACCAATGGGATCTGGCAGCCGAGCGATTTCCCTCATCGCTTGTGAAATTACAGTCAGCCGCTGCCCATCGATTCGCAGTCGATCAATGGCAGCAGGTGTTAAGCCGTAACTAGGGGCGAGCTCCAAATCCTTCTGGTTGGCTGCGACAATCTCCGCAACCGACTCGTCTAAGAGTTCTGCAGAACGCAAAAGCCATCGATTTTTCGTCGCCGTATCAACAAGAGCGAGCTCTGCCGACGCAACATCCGCACGACGAGCCACATCGAGACAATAAGCAAGCAACGGATTGGCAGCAGAAGCGTTCATAAGAAAACGAGTATTCGTAAAATCAATGCTCAGGTCAATCCTGCCTTGAAAAAACAATCGCTTCTATTCGAGCCGTTGATTATGCATCCGGCTCGAAAACGCCTCGATAAACTAACCCTCCGACAATGCCTCCAACGATTGGAGCCACCCAAAACAGCCACAACTGGGAAATTGCTGCAGATCCAACCACCAAGGCCGGGCCGGTGGAACGTGCTGGATTTACGGACAAGTTCGTAACAGGAATGCCAATCAAGTGGATCAAGGTCAATCCAAGCCCGATCGCAATTGGTGCAAAACCAGCCGGTGCTCGACGATCTGTTGCACCCATAATGATTAGCAGAAAAAATGCTGTTAAAACGACTTCTGCGATAAAGCAAGAGATCATGTCGAACCCGCCAGGCGAAAGCTCGCCAAACCCGTTCGTAGCGAATCCTCCCAGTTTAAAGCCCTCTTTTCCAGAGGCGATGGCGTAGAGAGTGAACGCACCGGCGATACCGCCAATTACTTGAGCGACTATATAAGGCACTGCTTCGGCGGCCTTAAAACGCCCCCCGGCAACCAATCCCAACGTAACTGCAGGATTCAAATGACAGCCCGAAATATGACCAATCGCATAAGCCATCGTTAGTACGGTCAGCCCAAAAGCAAAGGAAACGCCTAGGAATCCAAGTCCAATATTGAGTGGCATATCGTCGGTTGTCATGAAAACGGCCGCCAGAACGGCTGCACCACATCCGCCGAATACGAGCCAAAAAGTACCGATAACTTCCGCTAAGAATCGCTTCGCGAGAGACATCACAACGTTCCTTCGATAAAACAGAGATTTCTAAACCAAAATGGGTAGCCTGCTGTCCACGCTATGTTTGGCAATACAAAATGCAGGATGCTCTCTTTTTTTGGCAAGTCAATCGTCGACTTCCATTCTGGCAAGTCGACAAGGGACGTCAACACACGCATCAAACTAAAAAGTTGCACCGACACTCCAGCAGGCGGCGAAAATTCTAGCGTATTTGGGCCCGCCGTGGAAACCGCCAATGGATAACAAATTGGCTTTAACGGGAGCCAGGTCGCCATTAGCCATTTGCTGGCCAAGCTGGGGTTTCCGAAGGCTGTCAGTCCTTACGGGGCAGCGGAAAAAAACTCAAATTCTGCAAATCCAAGGGACGATTAGACCTGCGGCGAATGGTAAGCCGCGGTTCGCCTACGATGAGAAAGAAATGGTTGACTCCCCGTTTCAGGCAGATATGCTGCAAGTCGTAGGTGTGGTTTTACCGAGGGTTGGTTTCACTGAGGATTGGTGACTCAACCCCCGAAGTTTGAAGTGTTGGAACAATGAGAGCCCACGGCCACGGGTTTTCCTGCAGGGTGCGGGTTGTGAAGCAGCAACCCGCGACCCTGCCCAACGCTGAAACTTTGGTGCTTTCCCCGCGGAAAGGGGCCTTCTCGTGCTTCTCTTAGCCTACGTTTGTTGGTTTGCGGCGAGACTTTTCTACGTGTTCTCGCATTTGGACTGACCTGCTACAATTTCTCGTGTGAACGATCCTGAAACCCAATCCGCTCCCCTTTGCCACATACCCGTATTACTCGACGAAATTCTCGAGTATTCCGAACTGGAGCCGGGCATGGTGGTGGTGGACGGCACACTTGGAGCCGGCGGCCACGCAAGAGAAATGCTCAGACGCATTCTCCCAGGGGGCAAGTTGGTTGCGATTGACCGTGATCCAGCAGCAGCAGCTTCCGCAAAGGCCCTACTGGATACCGAATTTCCTGGTGCGAAATCAGCCGGTGCAATTCGAATCTTCAACGCCAGCTACCGAGATCTCCCTTACATCCTTCAACAGGAAAAGCTGGAGTCAGTCGATCGAATTCTGGTCGACCTGGGCCTCTCCAGCGACCAATTGGCAGATCGCGATCGCGGATTTTCGTTCAAGCTCGGAGGGCCACTGGATTTACGGTTCAATCCCGAGGAAGGAATTCCCGCCAGCGTTTGGATTGAACGAGAAAAAGAAGAAACCATCGCCAATGCAATCTATCAGTACGGTGAAGAGCGATTCAGTCGCCGGATTGCAAAAGCCATTTGCCTTCGGAGGCTCACCGATCCAATTAAAACAGCCGAGCAGCTAACCGACCTGATCCATCGCTGCGTACCCGGAAAGATTCATGGCCGCGTTGACTCTGCGACTCGAACCTTTCAAGCCTTGCGAATTGTCGTCAACGAGGAGCTTAAGCACTTGGAAGAAGCTCTTAAAAAGTTTCCAGAGTTGCTTGCCATCGATGGTCGATTCTTGGCAATCAGCTTTCATTCCCTCGAAGACCGACTCGTTAAGAATGCCTTTCGAGATCATCCGACGCTAGAACGAGTCACTAAAAAGCCAGTGGTCGCGTCACCTGCCGAGGAGGCACGCAATCCTCGCTCGCGTAGCGCCAAGCTGCGAGTCTCGCGCCGATTCATGTAGCGTGGAGTTTGTCGTATTATTATTCCGTACCTTAGCCGTAGGCGCTAGCCTCGGGTTCCCCCCGCTAATCTTTCCAGCAATTCAAACCTCGAATCGCCGCGCGTCACCCCGTGGCTAGCGCCATCGGCTCAGTTATCGTTAGCTCCTCTTGGCTTCTCCGCCCAAAAATATCCTCGATCCGAATCGGTCTTGATGGGGTTTAAGGCTTCGCGAGAGCTTACAATGAAATCTGCGTCGGGCCGGATTTTATTCGAAGCTCGTCGACCATTAACTTTTGTAGATTGGTAACTTTTGTAGATTGGCTAGTAGGCAAAGCATGCGAGAGTCCGAAACCAACAACAACCGCGATCGCTGGGTCGACATGTCGGTCCTCATGCGAATCCAGGACTTGCAATTGCGAGCCTCAGCGGTTGTCGATGGCTTTCACAATGGCCTTCATCGGAGCCCTCTTCACGGATTTTCCGTCGAGTTTAGTGAGTACCGCCCTTACAGCGCCGGAGATGACCCGCGTTCGATTGATTGGAAACTCTTTGCGAGAAGCGACCGCTACTATCTAAAAAAATTCGAGGACGAGACGAATCGCCGCTGTTACGTGGTTGTTGATCAGAGCAAGTCGATGGAGTTTGGATCAATCGCTTATAAGAAGCTCGACTATGCAAGAACACTCGCTGCGACGCTTGCCTATTTTTTAACTCTCCAGCGCGACGCTGTCGGATTATTAACGTTTGATCACGAGGTTGCCGACGTGCTTCCCGCGCGATTTCGAACGGGGCAACTCAAGCGAATACTTTCAATGCTCGACAAATCACCGCGAGGCACATCGACGGATATTAGCACTCCTCTCAATCACCTAGCAGAGATCGTTCGACATCGAAGTTTGATCCTTATCGTTTCTGATTTTCTTGTCGACCCCGAATCTTTACGTGCTCCCCTTTCATTTCTTCGCGCACGACGTCATGACGTGATGTTGCTTCGCGTTCTAGATCCCTCCGAAGTCGATCTGGCTATCTCGGAGCCCACGATGATTCGCGATATGGAAACCGGTCGCGAAATATTTGTAGACCCAGCAACAGCAAAGCTTGATTACGAAACGCGATTCAAACAGCATGAGCAATCGCTTGTTAGTTTGGCTGGAGACCTTGGTATCGGTTGGACTTCGCTGAAAACAAATGAGCCGATGGACCTTGCCTTGCTAGAACTTCTCAATCGGCAACAGCGTCCAAACCTGGGCGGTCGCGGCCGTGGATTCACGAAAACAGCAGGAGGTCGCGGATGAGTTTTCTCGCTCCTCTTTACGCTCTTGCCGGATTGGCGATCGCCATCCCGCTGCTATTGCACTTAGTAAGAAAACAGCCCAAGAAACATCAAGTGTTCAGTTCGCTCATGTTTCTCGAGGCGAAAACGCCTCGATTAACCAGTGCAAGACGCATCGACCAATGGCTACTTCTATTGCTTCGATCCGCTGCAATTCTTCTTCTCGCTCTTGCCTTCAGTCGACCTTATTGGAATGTCGCTGCAACACATGAAAGCCACCGCGCTGGCGTATCGCGAATGCTTCTGCTTGACGTCAGTGCCAGTATGCGTCGCGAAGGAGTTTGGGAATCGCTTCAAGAAAAAGCCAACCAAATCATCGACGAATCCGGTCCAACTGATTCACTTTCTATCTACACCTTTGACCAGTCCTTGAAGCCCCTTCTAAGTATCGATGAAGCCATCGACACACCTCTCGCGCAGCGAAAAGAAAAGAGTCGCATCGCTACCAAAGCCGTCTCACCAGGATGGATGGCGACCGACCTCGGGCTTGCCCTTACCACTGCCGCCGACTTGCTGCAAAGCGATCGCGGCGCTGCAACCGAAGCACCGATGAACGTCAGCGAGATTGTAGTCATCACCGACTTCCAACAAGGTACGAACTTAGAAAAACTAGCTGATCAATCTTGGCCCGAATCCATCAAAGTACGCCTCGAACGCGTTGCTCCCAAGTCATCCAGCAACGCTCGAGCCAATGTTGTTATCAACAAGCAAACTGCAATCACCCCAACTGACCGAATAAAAGATGACAAATCATTGCGAGTGTTTGTATCTAATGAATCGTCATCTCATAACAATATCGCTTCAGGCAGTGAATCGAATCGCAATGAGACTCTGGAGCTCGCTTGGCTCGACGCGAACGGTCAACCAATCGAATCGACACGAACTGCGGCTCCAGTCCCAACTCAAAGCAACCTTATAGTTTCAATTCCCCCACCGCCTGTGGACTCGACAACCCTCCGGCTAAGTGGCGACAAGGCAACATTCGATAACGATTACTTTATTGCTCCAATTGTCCTATCCGAGTTGTCATTGGTGTGCATAGACGATTCCAAGCGATTACCCGAAGATTCGTTAGGCTACTTCTTAAAGCAAATCCCACTTGGCTCGCTCAATCGAAAAGTCACCTTTATCAATCGCGAACCCGAATCGGGTCTTCCTTGGCCCAGTCCAACGGAAACGCCATTGATCGTCGCTTCACACCGAGCCTCGTTAAAAGACTTACAAGCGTTGAATGCTTTTGTAGCTCAAGGTGGACATGTTCTATGGGTCTGGGACACCGCTGAAAATGAAAAATCGTTCGGGTTCGCTGAAGGCCTTGAAGCACTTACCAAAAACGAATCCAAAAGCTTCGGCGGACAAGTCAGTGAAGCAAAAGTCCGACAATACAGCATGCTTGAACAAGTTGATTTTCGTCATCCACTTTTCGCTGATTTAGCCGACTCAAAGTTTAATGACTACTCGAAAATTCGATTTTGGAGTCATCGAAAGTTAGAACTCTCCGAGCCTGATGCTTGGCAAGTTCTGGCTCGCTTCGATGATCGTTCGCCGGCCCTTCTTAGCCGTAACCAAACAGCTGGAACATTGTGGCTTATGACAGCCGGATGGCAACCATCGCAGAGCCAGTTCGCACTCTCAAGCAAGTTCGTACCGCTGATCGTAGGACTCTTTCGCATCGCAAGTCCTCCGGTAAGTAATGATTCGTCGAGAACGGTTGGCGAAGTAGTCGAATGGTTACGCGGCGAACGTATCGTAGATCCAAACGGCCAACCACTCGTCACCAAAAGCACTGAGCCGATGACGCTAGCCACGGGGGACTCTGAGCCGATGGCGCTAGCCACGGGTGACGCAAAAATAAATGTCGCTAGCGATAGACAAACTAAACCCGAGGCTAGCGCCGACGGCTCAGGAGGGAAAATTTTATCCGCGATTCTCACGCAACCAGGCTTGTACACGCGATACGATTTGGATCAAAAGCCATTCCGATTCGCCGTCAATTTGAATGACGCCGAAAGCCAAACCGCACCAGCCGGACTAGATCGACTGGATCAATATGGAGTGCTTGTCCAAGATGGTTCACTTGCTATTCAAAAAGCCGTTGCGGGCAACCACCTCCGGGCTGTTGAACTAGAATCAAGGCAAGGATGGTGGCAATGGTTAGTGATGGGCGTGTTAGCGGTGATTGGGCTGGAGTCGATACTGTGCATAGGTAAAGGATTTTAATCATGGATCAATTTGTCCTTCATCTGCTTACACGCGTTGCCAAACGATTTCGACGCGTCCGACTTGCATGGCTCTTATCGGCTGCATGGATAAGTCTTTCAATCATCGTCGCACTGATGGCTTATGCCGGAGTTTTACCAAGCTTGCGAATGTGGCTGAATGATCCGAAGAACCTACTTTGGGTAGGGCTCGCATTCTTCAGTGTGCTTACCGTACTTTGGTCCATCTGTCAGTTCGCTTATCGCGACTATCAATGGATCGCTGCCCGCATCGAAGACCGCTATCCATCTCTCAAACAGCGTTTGATAACCGTCTCGCAGCCAACTCAAGATGGAGAATCAATCTATCTACGTCGCTCATTGATTAAGGAAACCATCCAGCACGGAAGAGTCAATGATTGGCAAAGAACCGTTTCGTCAACTCGAATGACTATCGCTTGGTTTTTTCAATTTGCGGCTCTCTCACTCGCTTCGACAGTCGCGATTGCTGCATTCGCGAAACCCTTGTCACTCGGACTGAACAATGTGCCGATCGAACTGCCGGAGGCGGCCTTAGAACTGATCGAAGTAGAACCCGGAAATGTCGAGATTGAACGTGGGACGGATGTCGTTGTCACTGCAAGATTCCCAGGATCTGTTCCTGAATCGGCTTTTCTGAACGCAACCGATCAGCATGGGGCCACATCGCGAACCCAGTTGCAACGCAACTTGAATGATTCGGTATTCGGTGGTTATCTGCGTAGTATCCAGCATGATTTCCAATACGCCGTTTCCTTCGGTCCAGAATCTCTGACTGCAGAGGAAACATCTGTTGATGGATCTTCATTACGCGAATCGCCTACTTATAAAATCACCGTCTTCGATTATCCGGCTCTTGTTCGAGCTGATGCGACAATTGATTCTCCTTCCTACGCAAATCAAGAACTTCGAATTGTTAAAGACACTCGAAACGTGACTGTTGTCGAAGGGTCAACCCTTGCGTGGACTTGCGTGTTAAACAAGTCGGTTGTGACAGCCGAACTCGTCGATCGAAACGGCGAAGTAACTCCCCTGATCGCTTCAGAATCCGAGCCACTGCATTACACCGCAACGCTTGAGATGAACGAATCTAAGCGATGGAAACTCCGACTGATCGATGACAAAAATCGATCGACAAAGTTTGACGAAGAGCTCGCAGCCAAAGTGCTGATGAACAAACCACCCGAAACCAAACTAGCCCGTGCTCAAGATGTAAGTGTGTCTCCTTTGCAAGAAGTCACCATTCAAGCGACCGCTCAAGATGACTTTGGCATTCAAGCTTCTGGATTTGTATTCGCACTCAGCGATGCGGAACCAACCGAAGTCATTTTCGAAAAAGGAGATGCTCCCCTGAAGAAAGTCTCGCTTTCTCAAATGATCGATCTGGAATCGCTTGACGCAAAGCCCGATCAGCTATTGAGCTACTACTTCTGGGTTGAAGATTTGGATCGCGAAGGAGCCGTTCGTCGCGTCGATGGCGAGATGTTCTTTGCCGAGGTTCGCCCTTATGACGAGATCTTCCGCGAAGGACAATCGCCCCCCGGTGAATCGCAGCCGAAAGAGGAAAGCGAAAATGCAAAGAAAGCAGAAGAACTCGCGGAACTCCAAAAGCAAATCATTTCGGGAACTTGGAATATTGTTCGAAATCCCAAAGCAAGAAAACAGCTCGATACATTTACAGCAGACATTCAAGTTCTCTCCGATTCTCAGGCTGAGGCTTTCACTCAAACAGATGCTCTGGAAGAAGAGATTCGCGATCCTAAATCGCTTGAGTACCTCGAACAAGTACGCGAGGCAATGACTTCTGCTATTGAGTTACTGAATGATGCAAATAAGAAGTTAGATCATGGGCTTCTGCAAGACGCCCTCCGATCGGAAAGGAAAGCTTACGAAGGACTCTTGCGCCTGCGAGCTCGTGAACATGAAATCGTTCAGTCACAAAAGCCAAATCAAAGCAAGTCGTCACAAAGTGCTTCACAACAGAACCGTCAACAACAAATCGATCAACTCAAATTAGACGAAGAAGAGAATCGATATGAAACAGAACAACAAGCCGCCGAAGCCGAACCCGCAGCTCAGCGCGAAATGCGACAAGTCATGAATCGCTTAGAGGAGCTTGCACGCCGGCAGAAAGATCTCAACGAACAACTGAAAGAACTTGAAACAGCGATTCAGGAAGCCGAGGCGAATAAGGATGAAGAAAAGGCGAAAGAGCTCGAGGAGGAACTTAAGCGGCTTCGCGATAATCAACAAGAATTACTCCGCGATTCTGATGAACTTCTCGATCGCATGCAGCAGTCGCAAGAAGCGCAAGATGCTCAGTCGCAAGAAACCATGCAAAAGGCTCGAGAGCAAATGGAGCAAGCTCGAAGTGAACTTCAAAAATCTGTCGAGTCGCTCTCGGAAGGCAAACCCGCTCCTGCAATTTCATCTGGAACTCGAGCCGAACGCCAAATGGAAGAGACGCGTGAAGAGCTACGGCAAAGCTCTGCCAACCAACTGGAACAAACCGTGCGAAGTCTCCTTCAAAATGCACAGGAACTTGACTCGCAACAACAAAAGATGCAAGAAAGTTTGTCTGCTGCAGATCAAAATCCGGAATCCGATACAGCCAATCCTAATGACCCGAGCAAAGACGACTCGGCTACACCACTGCGGCCCGAAGGGACTTCTCAAGAGCCCAATCAAGCAAACGAATCGACTCGTCAACAATGGACTCAACAGCAAGAAAAACTCAACAAGCTGCTCGAGCAAATGCAAGAGACCGTCACCGAAGCCGAGTCGAGCGAACCGCTCTTGGCCGAAGAGCTATACGAATCGTTTCGTGAATCGAAGCAGAGTGGAATCGCTCAGGGGATGCAACAAGTGCCAACTCTTCTGGACCGAGGCTTAGATGAACCAGCTAAAGAAATTGGTTCCAAGATTGCGGAAGGAGTGCGAGAGCTTCGAGAAAGCATTGAACAAGCTTCCGAGAAAATCATCGGTAGCGAACAAGCATCCCTTCGAAGAGCACTCAGCGAACTGAACCAAGCAAAAAGGCAAATCGAAGCAGAAGTAAATCGAAACGATCCCCAAAACCAGTCAAACACTGAAACGACTGCGCCAGCCGCGAGTGACGTCGAGACGGCCGACAATGCGAACGCGCCCGATGGCAAATCCTCAGATGCCCAACGCGCAGAAAAACGAAACAGCCCGCAAGCAAAACAAGATTCGCCAAACGATCCCCAACAAGCAAAAAGTAAACCTTCCGATTCACCAACCAACCAAGAAAGTAGTCAACCTGGTAAGCAATCCAATGACCAGTCAAGCAATGAAGCGAGTCAGCGATCTCAAGGGCAGTCGCAGGCACGAGGTCAAGGTCAAGCAGAAGGTGAAGGACAGGGTCAAGCTCGCGATCAGGCACAGGGGCAGCGTCGTGGGCAAAGTAGTGGCGGCGAAGGTGGTGGTGGCTTAGAGCAACTGGGTCGTAACGCAGCCGAATCATCGCCACTCACGGGTGATGATTTTTCAAAGTGGACCGATGCACTTCGCGATGTCGAGGAGCTCGTTTCGGACCCAGAGATGAAGGCCGATGCTGCTCGTATTCGCGAGGCGGCTCGTGAGATGCGGATTGACTACGCGAGGCACTCGAAAGATCCTCAATGGCCTTTGGTTCGAAAGCTGATTGTCCAACCTCTTGATCAGCTTCGAGAAAAAGTGCAAGAAGCGCTGCTGCGATCGTCTGCCGAACGCAACGCGATCGTTCCAGTAGACCGCGATCCGCTCCCAAGCAATTATCAGCAGCAACTGGATCAGTACTACGAGAACCTAGGAAGCGGACAGAAGCAATGACGTTACTGTCTCACGAGTTCCTATTTGCACAGGTTGCTATTCCGGAGATTGTTTTCGGAAATGCAAGGTGGATTAACGCTGTCCTCGTGGTCGGTGTTGTGTTCGGTTTGTTGACGATTTTTACCTATGCCCGCTCGTCGAAAATTCGCCGTGTCCCTATCGGCCTTCGATTCGTCGCATTTACCTCTCGGATCTTTGGTGTTGCATTGCTCTTGGCTTGTTTACTTGATCCCATGGGCACATCGCAGCGTCCCAAGCCTCAGGCTAACCTCTTCGCAGTCGTTGTAGATGACAGCCAAAGTATGGATGTTCTTATCCATAACAAATCGTTGGGCATAAGTAAAAAAGAAAAGCCAATAACAATGCAGTTTCTCGCAGCTGATGCCGATTGGTCACGCAAGCTTGCGGAAGATTTCCGCGTGCGCAAGTACCGCTTTAGCAACAATCTTGAATCGACCGACTCCTTGCAAGAGATCGCCAACAATGGAACTGGTTCCGAAGTCTATCTTTCACTCGAATCCATTCGTGATCGCTACAACGGGCAACCACTCGCAGGGGTGCTTCTGATCACCGACGGCATGGCAACCGATTCTCGCCCCAAGGATTGGATTCGAAAATTGGGCTATCCGATTTATCCCGTGCGCATCACCGGAGAAAATTTTTCTTCCAAATCAATTAGCGACATTCGAATCGGAAGTATCACGACACGGCAATCGGACTTCGAGGCAGCACCAGTGACGATCCAAGGGAGCATCACTCATGATGGATTCGTCGGGGAATCTGTGACTGTAGACTTAGTTGATTCGGATGGAAAGGTTCAAGAATCAAAAACTTTGAAGCTTGGAAACAACAACGAGCTAACCCCTGTTGAGTTCCGCTTTCGTCCTGAGAAATCGGGCGTCCTGGGATACCGAATGGTAGTCCGAAGAACTGTTGCCCAACAGCAAGATAGCACCACTGTAAACGACGAACGTAAATCAGAAAGCAAACCCGTTGGTGATTCAGAAGAGGCCACTCTCGGTAACAATGAGCGCTTCCAAGTTGTTGATCGTGGACGTGGCCCTTACAAAATTCTTTACTTCGCAGGCCGCCCGAATTGGGAATTTAAATTCTTGAAACGAGCACTCGATGAAGACGACGAAATCAAGCTTACCTCGCTGATACGAATCGCCAACAAGCAACCGAAATTCAATTTTCGCGAATCCAAGGTTGACTCATCCAACCCACTGTTCTCTGGCTTTGAAGATATCTCCGACGAGGAGAAGCAGAAGTATGACGAACCCGTGTTTGTGAGAATGGGAGTCACCGAGGCCGGGCAGTTGAAGCTAGGATTTCCGAAACAAGCAGAAGAGCTTTTTGAATACAGCGCGATTATCCTGGACGATTTGGAACCTGAGTTTCTAAGCCAAGCAGACCAGTCTTTGATTCGACAATTCGTGACCGTGCGAGGTGGATCGTTGCTTGTCTTGGGTGGAACCGAATCGATGCGAGGTAAAGGGTTTCAGAACTCAATAATCAGTCAAATGCTTCCCTTTTATTGTGAAGACAACTACCGTTCGCAGGCCATGAACGACTCTGGGCCAGCAACTATAGATGCAACTTCCAATTCAGAATCCAAAGCTTATCGTTTCCAACTAACGCGCGAGGGATGGCTGCAACCATTTTTGCGACTTGCAGAAAACGAGAACGCGGAGCAGGATCGCTTGCGTGCAATGCCTTCGTTCGAGGTAATGAACTCCCTTACAAAAATTAAACCAGGTGCGTCAGTATTGGCGGAAGCAATGATAAGTCAGGCCGGTGTTCGTGCGGCCAACTCGCAGGATAGTAATACGAACTCCGATGCAACTCTGCCGGTTTTGATAACACAACGTTTTGGAAAAGGCCGCTCGTCAGCCTTTACCATCGGCGACATGTGGCGATGGGGTTTGCATAGGCCTGGAGGTCCCACGCCTGCGGAAGAACCTAAGAACTCACCACTTGCACAATCGTGGCGTCAAATGGTTCGATGGCTTATCGCCGATGTGCCTCACGCGGTCGAACTGCGACTAGTGCAAGAAGCAGATCAAAATCAATCTAGCAATCGAAAATCATTTCGTCTTCAGGTTGATACCAAGGATGTTGATTTCAACGTGGTTGAAAATGCAAACGTCCAAGTGACGGTCGTCTCGCCTAGCGGCAAGACAGTGGTCGCCCGAGCTGAACCGTCTCGCCAGGCGGTTGGGACTTATGAAGCGACATTTGTAGGCGACGCACAAGGAGTCTATTCCGCGACTGCTGAAGTAACATCCAGTAACGGTCGCGAACTCGGGTCCGCTCAACTTGGCTGGTCCTATGAACCGCTTGCCATTGAGTATCAATCACTCGGTGAGAACACTGGCTTTTTAGAATTGCTCGCAAGCGAATCCGGCGGCGAAGTTATTGAATCAAATGATCTTGATCGATTCGTTGCCAATCTACCAACGCGTCGAGCCCCCATTGTGGAGACTCGTATCTACCAGCTTTGGCATCAAAGCTGGGTAATGATTTTGGCTCTCGGTTGCTTATCCATTGAATGGGGAATTAGGCGGCGCTATGGAATGGCATAAAACCATCACTCAAATCGCAATCGAAGCGTCACGACCACCGTACCAAATAACTGAGCCGATGGCGCTAGAGACGGGTGTCGACTATATTACAACTGTTCCGTTAGCACCTAAACCACAGCCTAATACCTCACGAACAACAACATCTGCTTCAAGCCGCTACGGTTGGGCTTGTAACGATAAAGTTAAGCAACAAATCGTGCTTGGCTTTCTTTGCCTATCCATGCTTATCGCGTTACCAGATCGAAACGTAGCTGCACAATCCTCCGAAGTCCACAGAGACATTTGCGTTGTGATTGGAGCCGAGGGTCAAAGCGAATATGGCGAAGCGTTTCGAGCGTGGGCGAAGCGATGGCAAGAGGCCATTGCAACACCAATCCTGAACAATTCAAAACCAGACGAAGCTACACCAGACGAGTCAAAACCTGAGGATTCGCGAATCGAGTCAGCTGGTAAAGCTTCAACCCAATTCTTGCTGATCGACGGTACAAGCAAAGTGGAATTGGCTGACGCGAATAGCTCCGATCATCTATCGCAGCTCTTGAAATGGATCGTGCGGGAAACTCCTTCCACTACGGAGCCATATCCGCAAGAGCGATGGCTAGTTTTGATTGGTCACGGAACGCACGATCCAACGCAGAAATTGGGCGCTTCGAAATTCAATTTACAAGGTCCCGACATTTCCTCGGATATGCTCGTAAACGCCATTAACAAAGCTTCCGAATCTCCTGGTTATCAATCAGTCACCAAGTGGATCATCGTGAATTGCAGTTCCTGTAGCGGGCCCTTCATTAACGCTTTGTCCGGTCCCAATCGCGTCATCGTTACTGCCACTAAAAGCGGTTCCGAACAAAACTTCGCAAGATTCGGAGATTACTTTTCGCAATCACTCTCGAATTCCGAAGCCGACCTGGATCACGACAAGAGTATCTCTCTTCTGGAGGCTTTTCTAGTCGCATCGAAGGAAACCAATACGTTCTACACAAGCGATGGACGTCTCCCCTCCGAGCAATCGCTGCTTGACGACAACGGTGATAAACGAGGAACGCCAGCGACCTTCTTTCAAGGTGTCCGGCCAGTGAAAGCACCTGCTGACAACCTGACTCTAGATGGGCTGCTTGCAAAACGGACTGTACTGTTTGCATTACCGAACGCAACGCAAATCAATAAGACGCAGCAAGTAAAGATTGAAGAGATAGAGAACAAGATTGAAACGCTTCGAGAAAAGAAGAGAGATCTTTCAGAAGATGATTACTATGAACAGCTCGAAAAACTTTTTCGAGATATCATTCAAGTGCATAGTTCATCTTCTGTCACCGACTCGTAACTCACGATCACCTGGTCATCGATTCAAGTAATCCACAAGGAGCAAAATCAAAATGCAACGAGAAAATGCTAGTGAATATGATCAGCGAATTTTGGATTTATACGACGACTATGCCCATGGAAGAATCGCACGTCGGGATTTCCTTCAGCGAGCAGCAGTTTTCACGGTCGGAGGACTCACGGCGGAAGCGATTCTTTCAAAACTAACGCCGAATTACGCCCTGGCCGATCAAGTTCCCGCGACTGATCCTAGGATAAAGACTGAGCAAATAGAATATGAATCGCCCCAAGGTGGTGGAAAGATCCGAGGCCTTCTTGCATGGCCATCACAAGCGACCGATAAGCTTCTTTCAGTTGTCGTAGTCCACGAAAATCGAGGACTCAACCCGTACATTGCGGATGTGGCGAGACGTCTTGCGGCAGAAGGATTTCTGGCTCTCGCCCCCGACGCACTCTCGCCACTCGGGGGTTATCCGGGCAATGACGAGGAAGGTCGCAATCTTCAAGCCAAGCGCGATCCTGAAGAAATGAAGCAAGACTTCATGGCCGCTGCTCGCTATCTCAAGGTGCATCCGAAATCCAACGGTAAGGTTGGCGTAGTTGGATTTTGCTTTGGTGGGGGGATCGCTAACGAATTGGCCGTTCGTGCTTCTGATGTTATCGCGGCAGCCGTTCCCTTTTATGGACGGCAACCGGCGATTGCCGATGTACCTAAGATCAAAGTTCCATTGTTGATCCACTATGCGGAGCTTGATCAACGCGTCAACGAGGGCTGGCCTGCATATGAAACTGCTTTGAAGGCCGCGAGCATAAAATACACAGCCCACATGTACGAGAAGGCAAACCACGGGTTCCATAACGACACGACGCCTCGCTACGACGATGCGTCAGCTAAGCTTGCTTGGAAACGCACGATCGATTTTTTCAGAGAAAACTTAGGCACGTAATTCGTAATCGTGAGAAGCACTACCACCCGATTCTGGATACTTCGATGTGCATTAGTCCTTCTGGGGCTATTGCCGTTCATCGGGTTGGAAGTCTTTCTTCGTTTGGTAGCAAGTGATGCCGAATCCGCTTCGTTTGATCCGTTCTTAGATTGCAGTCGCATCGCGCCGCTTTTTGTCAGGGATGGTGACCAGCTTCGAATTCCTCCCGAGCGATTGCGACTGTTTGCACCGGCTGAGTTTCCTGCTGATAAGGCTTCTGGTACGCGTCGAGTGTTTTGTGTCGGTGGGTCTACCACTCAAGGCGAACCCTACAAACCAGCAACCGCATTTCCCTTGTGGCTAGAAAAAAATCTGCGACTGATCGAACCCAGTCATCCTTGGGAGGTAATCAACTGCGGTGGTCTGTCGTACGCAAGCTATCGAATTCTGCCGATTGTGTTAGAGGTCCTTCAATACTCGCCAGATCTCATCATCATTGACTGCGGGCATAACGAGTTTCTCGAAGACAGAGAACTCTCAGGTTGGAAGGATACTCCTCAGGCTCTTGCGAAATTGATGAGTCTGTCGCAATCTTCTCGATTGGTCCAGTTTATCTCTAATAGCATCAGCAGTTCTTCGGCGATTTCTACTGACAAACAATATAAGACAAAACTACATCGCGAAGTCAACGCGTTGCTCGATGATCATGGTGGCTTGGAACAGTATCATCGAGACAGTTTGAATGCCGATGCCGTTGGAAAATCAATGGCTTGGAATCTAGAGAGAATGATAGAAGCCTGCCAAAGTGCTCGAGTTCCTGTGATTCTGCTTGTACCTACCTCTAATGTTCGCGATTGCCCGCCTTTCAAAAGCGGGTTGAGCAACGTCCTCTCCGAAAGTGACCGATCTGCGATTCAAGCACATTGGTCTCGATGCGAGCAACTCCAAAGCAACGAGCATGCCCAGCAAGAGCCAGGAAACCAAAAGAACACAGTCGCAATTTGTGAAGAACTGGATCAATTGTTAGCGATCGATCCTTGTCATTCGCAGGTTCTTTATCTCCTGGGCAAGATAGAGCTAGACCGCAAAAACATTGAGCTGGCCCGGCAGCTACTTACTCGCGCAAGAGACTACGACGTATGCCCTCTTCGAGCTACAAGCTCAATCCAAGATTTGATTCGTAAGCTATCCACTCTTACCAATACCTGGATGTTCGATGTTGACGAGTTGTTTCAATCGGTATCAACGGATCGATTGGTGGGAGAAAAATGGCTAGTTGATCATGTCCATCCCCGCATTGAGGGACATCAACTTCTTGGTGAACGATTGGCTGAATTTTTAGTCGACAAAGCTTGGGCTATTCCAGAGAACAGTGATTGGAAAAACAATCGAAAGCAAGTCTATCGAGATCACCTACAGGAATTAGGTGAAGACTATTTTGTTCGGGGGAAGCAGCGGCTCGAAGGACTCATGCTTTGGACTCAAGGTCGCGCTCGCAAGAATTTTACCGATAACGAGGTTCAACCTTGACCTCGATTCTGGGTATTGCCTCCCATTATCATGATTCGGCCGCAGCAATTCTGATTGATGGGCATGTAGTTGCAGCTGCTCAAGAAGAACGATTTAGTCGGATCAAGCATGACGCAAGCATGCCTTGCGACGCCATCGAGTATTGCCTGCGAGAAGCAGGGCTCTCGAAAAGTCAGATCGATTATGTAGCCTACTATGAAAAGCCGATCGCAAAGTTCGAAAGATTGCTTGAAACCTACATGGAGTTTTCCCCATTTGGTTATCCATTCTTTCGTCAGTCTGTCCCCACGTGGACGCAAAGCAAACTACATATTCAACACTCGATTCGCCGTGCACTCGATAACGCCTATCGGAAACAAATTGCTTTCATTGAACATCACCAATCACATGCGGCGACTGCGTTCTACAATTCCCCCTTTGATCAATCCGCGATACTCACCATCGATGGAGTTGGCGAGTGGACAACCACAGCTATTGGATACGGAGATCAAAATCAAATTTCGCTGACCGAAGAGCTAAGCTTTCCGCATTCCCTTGGACTGCTCTATTCGTCGTTCACTGCATATCTCGGATTTCGAGTAAACGATGGAGAGTACAAAGTTATGGGGCTCGCACCTTATGGTTCACCGATTTATCGTGAAGTAATACTCCGAGAATTAATTGATTTGCGTAGCGATGGCTCGTTTCGATTGAGGATGAAATACTTCCGTTTTTGTCATGGAACAGCGATGACAAACGCCCAGTTTGATCAACTCTTGGGTGGACCACGTCGTATGCCTGACGAGCCAATCTTGGATCGACACAAAGATATTGCGGCATCCATTCAAAGTGCGTTGGAAGAAATCGTTCTGAGTCTCGCTCAAACTGCACACCAAAGAACTCGCAGCAAGAATCTTGTCCTTGCGGGTGGAGTCGCCTTGAACTGTGTGGCCAATTCACGATTAGCAGACGAAGGCCCATTTGAGAATGTGTGGGTTCATGGCGCTGCAGGTGATTGTGGGGCCGCGATCGGATCGGCTCAATATGTCTGGCATCAACTTTTAAAGCATCCACGTTCCTCTAAAAGTGCCAGCAACGGACGAGCATTATCAAATCGTTCATCGCAAAATTTGCTTCTTGGCCCCGCTTTCTCGGACGACGAAGTTACTGCCGCGCTCGACGAATCGCGTCTGCAATATCAAACGTTTGATGATGAGCAAAGCTTATGTCAAGCTGTTGCAAAACAAATTGATTCACAGAAGATAGTTGGTTGGTTTCAAGGCCGGATGGAGTTTGGGCCGCGAGCTCTCGGTTCTCGTTGTATTCTCGCCGACGCAAGATCGCCTGACATGAAAGAAACTCTGAATGTTCGAATAAAGCAGCGCGAGTCCTTCCGTCCGTTCGCGCCTGCAATCCTTGTCGAGTATGCCGATTCATACTTTCGGATCCCAGGCAATGCAGACTGTTCTGGAATGACCTTTGTTGCGCATGCAAAGCCGACTACCGATACCGTTTGTAGCTTCCCAAGTGTCGTTCATCTAGACGGTACGTCACGACTTCAAACAGTCGCTCAATCAGACAATCCAACTTTTCATTGTCTACTCACGGAGTTTCATCGAAGAACAAATTGTCCGTTGCTGATTAGTACCAGCTTTAATCTCCGCGATGAACCAATCGTTTGTACTCCCGCCGATGCTATTCGTTGTTTCTATGCGACACGATTGGATGCACTTTGTATCGGTCGATTTTTAATTCTCCGAGAAGGACAACCCACTTTAGAATCGGTGCCCGATGTGGTAACTCAAAGATCATCGTTCCAGGATGCATCTACAAGCGAACCTGAAACTTTAATGTCGAAAGCGGCCTTTGCGTTCCGTCGACTGCTCAGCTTTCCCGTTCGAATCATCGCCGAAGCAGCTATGCTCGCTGCATATTTCGGCGTTTTCTTTCCAATTGGATTTTGCCGAAAATACTTAAGCCCTTCGAAAAGATTAGAACCAGAGACTGACGCATACGCCAAGAGCTATTGGAAACCTCGCACGGATAAGAAGAATCCTAAGAATTACTTTAGACAATCCTGAATACACAACCAAGGCCGTCATATGAGAAACTCAACTGCAAGAGACACTGCTGATTCATCAAACGAATCGGAAGGCTTATCGCAAAAGCAGATCGTGCCCGATCCGGCTAGTACATTCATAGAAGAAGCAAACAAGCCGCAGTTGACATTGCTAGAAGAATTCATCCACCTTGCAGTGCATGACCGAAAGTGGTGGATTGTCCCACTCATGCTTTCGCTAGTGTTTGTAGCAATAGCCGTCGCATTAACGCAATCGGCTATTGTTCCATTCGTATACACTCTTTTTTAAAACTACGTTCGATTCGAATATTTTTGCAGGATCGGTCCGACTATTTCTGTGTCTTTAAAGCAGAAACAGCATCGATTGCAGCTCGACTGTCATCGGCGGCAACAACGCTTGTGTTTTTAGACACCAATTTCCCATCAAGGCCAATTATAAAGGTCCAACGTTTAGTTGAAAGCTTGCGACTTAGCATCTCCTCTTTTCCTTCGATTTGTACTTTGATCGTTTTGGCTTCACGGGTGACAGGAACTCCGAACAGTTCGGCTACCTTTCCCTCGGTATCGGCCAAAAGCGTGAAGTTGAGCTGATGCGCTTTCTTGAAGAGCTGATGATTGGATGCTGAATCACCGCTGACTCCGACAACTTCCGCTCCAAGCTTAGTAAGCTTCGCCGAGTCATCACGAAAACCACATGCCTGCTTTGTGCATCCGCCTGTCATGTCGGCAGGATAGAAGTAGACCACTAAAACTTTTTTGCCGACGTGATCCGTTGATTTCCAAAGCGATCCCGAATCATCGGTGATTTCAAAAGCTGGAACAACGTCGCCGACTTTAAGTTCGGCCGCCATCATCGCTTTAGTATTCATCGAAAGATACGTGGATCCCACACAAAGACCCAAACATAGAATAAGAAATTTATGTGTGGACATGGAAATATTTGCTTTGAAGTGATTGAACATTGTCATTTTTGAGATCTCTACTTCGTAATGAAAGGTTGTAATTTGAGATTAAGGCTTCGATATTTCGACCCACTGCATCGCATCAATGATGACGTGTCCATCCGTGTTGGCGTTGCTTACTTCGACATAGCCGCTTTTTCCTGCTTCGAAGCGAAAGGTGCCGAGAGGAAAGAACAGTTCATCAACAGTGGGTTTCAGTTGCTGGTTGACGATTACTTTTTTATAGCCATCAGCTGTATGAATTGTCACCGGAACGTTAGTCGCTCGGTTCTTGTTTATCGAGTAGCTCATCGACACGCGATACATTCCTGACTTCGGCAGATTGGGAGTGAAGCGAGCTTTTTGAGCACCCTTATCTGAGTTATCGTCGTGTAGGTAACCGGTGTTAATGTATGGCGTTGAAGAGTGACCTTCGCTTGTGAATCCCGTTCGCTCGCACTCTTGATCATCGACTACGATTCCGCCGATCTTTTCCTTGGAAACAGAAACCTTGGCTGACATTGGTGGAGACTCGAAGTCGAGAACCTGACCATCCTTGAGCATTTGTGCTTGAAGTTTTGCATAGTCAACGTTTTGTACTGTGGTCTTGCCATCGATCGCTAAAGCGGCTGCCGTCGCAGCACTTTGGCCCATTACCATAAAGACTGGTTCCATTCGAATACTGCCATAAGCAATGTGACTTGCGGCTAGGCAAACCGGCACCAGCAGATTTGTGCTTTCGCTCGCCTTAGGAATGATACTGCGATAACTAATTGGATAAGGCCTTACCGAGATTTGGATGTCGCCTTCGTTGCGAGCGAAACCATCTTTGGTGACGTATCGTTGGGTGTTATGGCTATCCATGTTGTAAGCACCCATTCCAACGCTATCTGGAACGACTTCAATGCGTTTGCAGTTCTTTTCACTCATCACGTAATCTGACACCATTCGTCGAGCTTCACGAACATACATTTGACGTGGCCAATTGTTGTTGTCCGAAAATTCGTCCTTTGTCAGTGCGATGCGGTTGAAGACCTCACGAACCTTCTCAGGGACACGTGGATGGTTCGCTAGGGTCCACATCAAGCCTTTTGTGTACAGTTCGTGTTCTTTCCAAATCTTTTCTCGTAAGGAATAATTCCCATCTGGATAATCGTAGTTCATCCCAATGTTGTCAGTGCTGAATGCAAAGTTGTTGTTCGTGTCGGTTTTTCGATTTGGCATCCAAATGGGATTCCAAGGAATACGCATGTCGCCCGCTTCCAAGTTTCGTAACAGCAACTCATAGCGAAGTTCGTTGTAGCCCTCTGGCTTATCCCACGGTCGACGATTCTCAGGGTTATCGGTTGTACATAGTCGGAAGTTGTATGCCTGAATTCGATGATCGGCGTCACCATCTTTTCCTTCGGGCATAGGTGTTACGCCTGGAAGCAAACCACTCTGAGGGTTGCCGGGTACAATGTAGGGATCAACGCTCTTGATAAATTGATGTTTGACAGCGCCTTTAATTTGCAAGCCGTTGATGGTCTCGCCGTAGGTTTGATTGGACTCGCGACCAACGTGATAACTGACACCTGCTTTGGCCATCAGATCTCCTTCGTAGGTCGCGTCGATGAAAACACTTCCTTCAAAGGTTCGTCCGCTCTCCATAACAATTTTGACGATTTGCTTACCCTCTTTGATAACGCCGTTCTCAAGATTTAGCCGTTCACCGAAAACAACGGGAACCTTGGCTTCACGAATCATGTCGTCATAAATTTTCGTGGCCGCACTTGGTTCGAAGGTCCACATTGTATCTTCGTTTTGGGGACGATCTTTGAAGTAAGCCTCGCGGGTTTCTTGTGTCCACTTATCGGTATTGATGTAGTGCTTATGGATTCGCGTGTAAAACTCTCGCGACATTCCGCCGATCGCTCGTTTGTTACCGATGTCGGTTGCTCCAAGCCCACCGGTCGTGAGTCCTCCTAGAAACTTGGTTGGCTCAATCAACACGACCGACTTACCCAGTCGAGACGCTTGAATCGCAGCAGTTACCCCGCCGCTGGTGCCACCATAAACAACGATGTCATAGCGATCTGCCAAAGCGATATTCGCAGACGAGCCAAACAAAAAAAGAAGTGCAATACCGACCAAAAAGGATTTCATGGAGAGAACTCAACGGCAGGGGGGAAATGTAGCTGAGAGGAAGGATGTCAAGATAGTCTACCAGACTTAGAGTGGAAAATTTGTCTTGTGGCTATCAAGCGACGGGCTGGATAGCCTTGATTATAGTTGATTTTCGCTAGACCAAACTGGCTGTCGTTCAAAACAATAAAAAACAATAAAGGACAGGCTTGTTTGACTTGCTCGATGACAGTCCTCAATGCGTGTCCTTTCGCTTTTTTAAAGAAATGGGGATCTTAGTTAGCACGGTCTGCGGGACGTATTTCGGATCCTTCAACGCCAGTGAGTCTATCCCCGAGTTCAAGACGCCACTTTTTAGCCTCTGCTTGGAGTCGTAGAACCACTTGAGGAAATGAAGCTACCACATTTTTGGTTTCGCTAGGATCGGATTCGAGGTCGTAGAGTTCGAGTCCTGCGTCAACCAATTTATAGTTTGATGGAATGCCTCCGGAGCCACCCGTATTGCCCTGAAGGGACCGATACTTGTGCGGCAAGACTAACTTCCATCGCGAATCACGCACCGCTTGAAGTTCATTTTTCGCGTAGTAGTATGGGAAGGAAACATGTGGTGAAGGGCTTTCATGATCGACCATTAAAGATCGAACATCTTTTCCGTCAATCTTGATGTCTGGCAACTTAGCGTTAATGATTCCTGCGACGGTCGGGAGGATATCGATGGTAGAAGCAAGTTGGCTGCAAGTACTATTCGCTGGAATATTATTCGGCCAATGCATCAAAGTTGGTACACGAACGCCACCCTCCCATGCTGTTCCTTTACCCTCGCGTAATGGCAAAGCCGATCCCGCGTGATCTCCGTACGATAACCACGGGCCATTATCACTTGTGAAAATGACAAGTGTGTTCTCAGCCAACTTCAGTTCACGAAGCACGTCAAAAATCTGTCCGACCGACCAGTCGATTTCCTGAACAACATCTGCAAATAATCCGGCCCCACTTTTGTTGTTGTGCTTCTCGCTAACATAGAGAGGAACATGGACCATCGTATGAGGCAAGTAAAGAAAGAACGGTGTGTTCTGATTCTCGCGGATGAAGTCAACGGAGCGTTTTGTGTATTCCGTTGTTAAATGCGACTGTTCCTCGCCGGTGACCTCGTTATCAACCACAGAAAGGTTTTCAATGAGCGGAAGTGGTGGGTAATTGGATTTGGTTGCCTTGCCTGTGGCTTTCCTAGCCAATTCCTCAGGATGATAGGGCCACATATCATTCGAGTAGGGTAAACCAAGGTATTTATCGAATCCGTGGTTCGTGGGAAGAAAGCGTTCAGCTCTCCCTAAATGCCATTTTCCAAAACATGCTGTTGCGTAGCCTTTGGATTTGCAGATTTCCGCAAGCGTGGTCTCAGAAGCAGCAATTCCGTGCGGTGATGTCGGTCCAAAAGCGCCCGAGATGCCTACTCTTTCGTGAATGCAACCAGTCATCAGCGCCGCACGAGACGCAGAGCAAACCGCAGAAGAAACGATGAAATTAGTGAATCGGCGGCCTTCACTCGCCATGCGGTCCAGGTTCGGAGTCGAGTAGTTTGTTGCTCCAAAAGGACCGATGTCCGCATACCCCATGTCATCGATGAAAATCAAAACAATATTGGGTGTTTTATCATCGGCACATGCACATTTACAAAGGCATGCAGAAAAAAACAGCATCACGAAAAATGCCTTACGGAAGAACCAAAAGAATAGACATGAGTGCATGAATGTTGATCTTGAAATTGAAGAGCGGAGAGGAGTCAAGCTAGTCCCTATGAATGATTGAAGCGGAAGCGAGTCCACACTTTAGAAACAACGTGAAGACAACTGAAGGCTCCGTTTCGTCAGTTAAATGACTAACAACCGCCAGTAGCAGCACAAAAAACCATTAGGCTTTTGCCTTTTGTTCCTCGATCAGTTGATCCAGTTCGGTACGAAGTTTTTCGAGAATTTCTTCGTATGTGAATGCACCGAGTGGTTCACTGCGTCGCTTGAGGTTCACACGGTTTGGGCCGCACCAAAGCCCCAGATCGGCGTCATCGGTTTCACCGGGCCCGTTCACGCGGCATCCCATGACGGCGATGGTGATTGCGTAATCTTTGGCGTAGTTGGTCATCTCTTTTACTTGTTGGGCAAGTTCAACAAAGGCTTCGTTCTCCACGCGTGAACAGCTCGGACAGGAGATGATATTTAGTTTAGACGGGTTGAGAGCTACAACGCTTCTCAGCCGACCCGCATAGATGTCATCGATGATCTCTTGACCTGATTGAATCTCTTGACGCTTTTTGTTATTTGGTACGGTCAGCGATACTCGAATCGTATCGCCAATCCCGCGACCGATTAGCTGCTCGAACGCGATTCGCGTTTTGATGATTCCATCGGGAGGCAATCCAGCTTCCGTGACTCCTAAATGCAGAGGCACATCCGGTCTCAGCAAGGCGAAGCGTTTGTTGACTTCAACAACTTTTGTCGGATCACTATCTTTCAGTGAGACTACATAGCGATCGAACCCGAGTGCATCGAGTTGTTCACAATGCTCGATAGCCGATTCAATCATGGGGCTGATCGAGTCCGCATGGTCGAATTTGGACTTCTTATCCGGATCGACACTTCCGCAGTTGACTCCGACGCGTATCGCGCAATCGTTGTCCTTTGCAACCCCTGCCAGGTATCGCACTTTCTCTTGCCACGGTTTCGACTTCTCGTGGTGATAAAGGTGTCCGGGGTTGTACCGAATTTTGTCAACATGCGGAGCGACCTTTTCGGCAAGTCGGTAGTTCTCTTGCAAGTCTACCGACAGGTTTGCGGTGGTCTGCTTTCGAATCTCTGCGAGTGCCTCGGCATCTTTATCGCTATCGACGGCAATCCGAACCACCGCGGCACCAGCACTTTGTAGATCGTTCACTAGTTCGACTGTTGCATCGATGTTGGTGGTATGAGTCGCCGTCATGCTTTGAACGGCGATCGGATGATTGGCTCCAACGGAGATATTGCCAATTCGGACGCTACGAGTCGGATTTCGGAGGATTGCCATGTGTTTTTCAGCAGTAATGGTGACGGAGGCCAGGAACTAAATGTATGGGCAAAAAATTGTGGGCGAAAAGATGCTGTGAACCCACTTCTGACAGTTTACCCGCCCGTCGAGTTGCTCCAAAGGGTTCCGATGAGGGAAGAGGGGATTGAGGCGAAATTTCTGCGAGGCGGCACTCATGTTGACTTTTTGCGACGTCTGTTAGCCCACCAACGCCACCTGAAATGTTGCCAAAACACCTCATTCAAAACAGCGTGCCAACGAACGAAATCGCTGCAACTTGTTTATTGAAAACAACTTACGGGGAAAACAGCCCCCGTCCTCCCCGCTTTGGCACCACGACTGCATTATGGAATCTGCATAGCAAGTTGGGAACATCGGATATCCGATGGGCATCAGACCTTCTTCGAGTGACTTCAGACACGGAATCCAAATACTATGACAAAGCGATTCACACAACGCAAGAAAATTCAAGCTCCTCGCCGAGGCGAATCGATCGCTCCTGGTCTTGAAAGCGATGACGTGTTTGGATTGGATGATCACGCAGCGATTGTTGATGTCAACGATGATTTGGAAGACGAAGAAGACGAAGAAGAAGAGATTGACGATCTGGAAGGCGAATGTGTCGACGAGATCGAGGAAGAAGAGCTTGTCACGAGCACCGACCCGACTGACGATCCAGTTCGAATGTATTTGATGCAAATGGGACAGATTCCCTTGCTAACACGTTTTGAAGAAGTCGCTTACGCCAAGAATATTGAACGAACTCGAACTGAGTATCGTCGCTGGATGGTTGCGACAGATTTTATGTTGCAAGGAGCAACAAGACTTTTAGAGCAAGTTCGCGACGGCAAGTTGCGACTTGACCGAACCATTGAAGTCAGCGTTACAAACGCTGCTGAAAAGACCGCGATTATGAAGCGGATCGGGCCGAACATTAAGACACTTCGTCATCTCTTACTTCGCAATCATGATGACTTTTATGTTGCTGTCAGCCGACACGCATCCGCTACCGAACGCAAGGCCGCTTGGATGCGATTGGTTCGACGACGAAACAAGGCTTTGCGATTAGTAGAAGAAATGAACCTACGAACCAATCGCTTGGAGCCAATGTTTGAAAAGCTGGAAGCTATCTCCTCTCAGATGCAATTGCTCAAGCGACGACTTGTTGTGGCTGAGCGAGAAGGAATTGCTGACGGTCAATCGTTGTCTTCGATTCGCAAAGAGCTTTGCTACTTGATGAGAATGACCTATGAAAGCCCAGCAACACTTCGACGTCGTATCGAAAACGTTAGTAAGCACGGCGGACAGTATGACGCTGCCAAGCGAGAGCTATCTGCAGGCAACCTCCGATTGGTTGTTTCGATCGCCAAGAAGTATCGCAATCGTGGTTTAAGCTTCTTGGACCTGATCCAAGAGGGAAACACGGGCCTCATGCGAGCTGTCGATAAGTTCGAATATGCTCGAGGGTTCAAGTTCTCGACCTATGCAACTTGGTGGATTCGCCAAGCGATCACCCGTGCGATTGCTGACCAAAGCCGAACGATCCGCGTGCCGATTCACATGATCGACACGATGAGCAGGGTGCGTCAAGTTACTCGCGATTTGATTCAGACTCTTGGACGCGAACCAACGGTTGAAGAAACTGCACAACAAGCGAAACTCTCGCTCGATGACACTCGAATTGTTTTGAAGATGGCTCGACAACCATTGTCGCTCGATCAACCTGTCGGTGAGCACGACGATAGCTTCTTTGGTGAATTCCTAGAAGATCATCGTACAGAAGATCCATTGTACGAGACCAATCAAGAGTCGCTCAAACTACACATCAACGAAGCGATGGAAACGCTTAACTATCGCGAACGAGAAATCTTGAAGCTTCGATACGGCTTGGCTGATGGCTATGCATACACGCTAGAAGAAGTCGGTCGAATCTTCTCAGTTACGAGAGAGCGAGTTCGACAAATCGAAAGCAAAGCCGTTCGAAAACTTCAGCACCCACAACGCAGCAAGTCGCTCACCAGCTTTGTCGATGGTTTGGACATGAGCCTTTTCCAAGGCATGGGAACCAGCGAAAGTCACGAATCGGTTTAAGGTAAGAACCTCACTGACGCTTTCTCTCCGCAATCTAAAATCAAGATTGCGGAGAAATTTGGCCAAGTAAAACGCCAATACCTCGGCTGTTATTTCTTACCGACGATGCGATCGAGTTCAGCGATTCTAGCTTTCGCTTGCGAGACTAATTCGTGCTCTGGATGTTTTTCGATCACGAATTGATAGAAGTTCTTCGCGATCTCGATGGCTTTTGATTGTCGCTGTCCGGATAAATCGCCGATCAGCACTTCGCTACAGCGGCCAGCTTCGATCGCAGCTCGGGCTTGCCAGTTCTTAATGTCCGGTGGCGCTTGAGTTGCTCCGTATCCGTACATAGTTCTCTCGAACTCCGGTACGGCTTTAGCAAAGTCGCGTTCAGCGAAGTAGAGCTCGCCAAGCATGAATCGCGACCTAGCACCGATGTCATTTCGATAGTTGTCGGCGACTTGACTGTATAGGTCGATAGCGATTGGAAGTTTGCGTTGGTTTTGTGCTGAGTAAGCCTGTTCGTAGAGTGCAAAGGGTTTATATTCCGTTTCCGGATATCGCTTCATCATTTCTGCTAACCAACCGTCCGCGATCGGCCACTTCTTCACTTCTCGAGCCGCTTGTGCACCGTGAAGATAAATTAAACTTTGTATCTGTTGGCTTGTCGCGGAAGGATCGATTTTACCTGCTTCCAATGCGGATCGAGCCTTTTGGTATATCGATAACGCATCGGCGAACTGCTGCGTCTTCATCTTACATTCGGCTTGCATGAAGTAGGACTCGATGACCAGCGAGCTGTTCGGGAAATCGCGGACTTGCTCAGCAAATTGTTTCGCGGATTGCTCGAAATCCTTCTTTTGGAAGTATGTCCAGCCCAGCTTGTAGATTGATTTCTCGCGAAGTAAGTCATCCTCAGTGCGGCCGACTGCGAGCTGGTACGCGTTGATCGCTTTATCAAAATCGCCCGCATCGTAATTCGATTGACCGATATGGTAATCCGCTTCGGCGGCAAGCGGACTATCAGGGTATTCCTTGGATATTCGCATGAAAGCCGAGAGCGCTTCTGGGTTTTGATTCGTCTCCTTCAAAGACCAGGCATACTCATACAAGACCTTCTCTGTGTTTTCATTGGCAGGAAAATCGTTGAGTAGCCGTTTGAAAGTACTCGCTGCTGCTTCGTATTGCTTCAGTTCAACCTGACCAATGCCAAGCTCATAGAGACTCTTCGCTAGTGGTACACCAAGACTCGGATCTTGGCTCATGGTTTCGAGCGATTCGACGGCCTCTTCAACCTTGCCAAGATTGCGAAGGCTAACCGCAAGAGCCAAACGTGATTCGGCACCAAGTGAATCTTTACGATCACTTACAGCAAGCGGTCGCAATAATTTGACAGCCGGATCATAGTTTTGCTGCTGCATCAGAACCCAAGCCTTGCCGTAGCTTGCAAAGTCCTTCAAAGACTTATCGCGATCGTTGGAGATAACAGCATCGTAGGATGCGAGGGCCTGCTTCAGGTCGCCTGTTGATGCCGACAACTGCCCGAGTCGAAACTCGGCTTGTTGTTTGAAGCGACTGCTTGGAAAAGACTTAACGAGCATCTGCAAAGTGGACTTCGCGTCGTCGACCTTGTTCTGCTTGCTCTGTGACTGAGCAAGGATGAGGTGAGCTTCATCGGCTTGTGCCCATGAAGGAGATTCCTTGATCGATTGCTTGAGAGCCTCTTCAGCGGCTTTAAACTTCTCTTGCTTAAGTAGCGACGCGCCTAGCAAGAAGTAAGCCTCGGCCTGAATGTTTTTCTTGTCAGAAGTTTTGATGAGCTCGTTGGCTAGTCGGATTGCTTCATCTAGTTCGTCTCCGATGTAGCGAGCGTGAGTGAGCCGTAATTTCCAATCGGCAATCATGGGGTTGTTCGGCTGTCCCGAGATCAGTTGCTGAAGCGAAGTTGCTGCTTCCGCATGTTGACCAAGTTGCAGTGTCGACTCCGCGAAAATGTAAGCAACATCGGGAGCGAGGGCGTCTTGTGGATATCGTTGCGAGAATAACTGGCTCCATCGGCGTGCTTCAACGATGTCACCCGATTGGAGTGCGGCGAATGCTACATTATAGGTTGCTCGGGGAGCAGCTTGTGGATCGTCGGCATGTTCAACAGCGATCTGCTCGAACATCGAACGTGCTTCTGCAGCCGATTTTTCATCGGTCGCCAACGCCTCAGCCAAATCCATTTTCAGAGCGACAATGCGAGGGGATTTTCCAGCCCATTCCACCGCATCACGAGCAACTTTCACAGCCTCTTGCGGACGATTCTGCATCATCGCAATCTGGCAAATGAGGTGGGCTGCCTCGGCGGACGTGTCGTCTTTGTTTGGAACAAGTCGCTCGAAGTATTGAATAGCTCCGTCGTACTTTTTATCTCGCATCAGCGCTTGGCCAGCGGCCAAAGATGCACCCGCGGAGTACTTTGAGTCCGGGAACTGATCACTCAGTTTACGATAAATGGCTGATGACTCAGAGTAGTCACCGGCTTTCGCCAATGCGTATCCGTAGCGGTAGAGAACATAATCTTGCAATGGACCATTATCAGCGGATGCAACTTTCGCGAACAGATCCACTGCCGCTTTGAAATCATTTGCTCCAAGTTTGTTTTCTGCCAATCGCAAGCGGACTTCACGAACAAATCGGTGCTCCGGATACGACTTCAAGAAGCTCTCGTAAGCCTCCCCTGCTAACTTGCTCTGTTTTTGTTCATCATAGACAACCCCCAACGAGAAAAGAGCATCGCTCCGCATCGGAGACTTACTGTAGGCGGTTCCGTCGGTCAATCGGCGAAAGAGCGAGGTTGCTTTGTCGAGACGTCCAAGTTGATACTCTGCCTCGCCCGCATAGAAGAGGGCTTGATCCGCAAAACTTCCATCCGAGTAGTTCTCGAGGAACTTTGCGAAGATGACTGAAGACTCTTGAAGTCGCTGTTTTTTGACTTCGGGTTCAGCATCCATCGACGAATCGAAAAGAGCCCTGCCGAAATTCATTAGAGATTCCTCGCGAACCTCGAGCGTGGGGTCTTGTAACGCGCCGCGGAGATTCTCAATCGCTCTTTCATAGTTAGGCGATTCGCCTTGGAGATAGCAGATGCCAAGGTAATGCCGCGCCTTGGAAGCTAACGCATCTTTTGGATACGCGACCAGGAGTCTTTGCCAAGCGTCAATCGCTAAGGCATAGGCACCGCTGTTTTGAAAATTGGCCGCATCGGTATAGGCATTCAGGACCGATTGAGCCGCTTTCTCTGCATCGTTTAACTTACGAGGCGGAACCTGACTGGGTTTCGGGGGGACGGGCCTCGTGTTGGACGGCTGCGGTCTGGGAGTTGGTCGTTGGGCTGCGACGTCTTCTGCCGTCATCGAAGCTATTTGGCCAATGATAATCGCCGCGAAAAACTTGCGAGCCGCCATTTGGTTCCGTCGGAGTCGTACAGATTTTCGCATCAGATCCAGCTTCCCATTTTTATCGAACACCGAGTTTATCGAATACCGAGTTTATCGAATACCAAGCGATCGGAGTTTGCTAGCACCTTTCGCATCCACTCACTGCACTGAACGCTAAACTCAATCTAACGTATCCTTGATGGAATCGGTAGGATTATAACGACTTGTCCATGTTTTCCTTGGCTGACAGTAAGGTCCAACAGCTGATACGAGTTTCTTGACTCCGCTGACGAGAAAACCGATTCCGATGGTAAACTAGTGCTTCACGGTTCGCTTCTCAGCAATCCCATTTGTTTGACGCGTTCTCATCCACAACCCATTTTCTTTCAGCGATAAACTTCATGCGGATTTTGGTTACGGGCGGCTCGGGTTTCATCGGCTCGCATCTCACCGACTTGTTTCTGGGACGTGGCGATCACGTGACCATTGTGGATGACCTCAGCACGGGGCGATCGGCTAATCTTGCCCATGTGGCTGACCACCCTAATTTGAAGGTTATTCATCGTGACCTCTCGGACCCAGCCTTGGTTGCTGAAGTTTGCTCGCAAGCAGACGCGGTCTATCACTTGGCCGCCGCGGTCGGTGTCGCTCTGATAGCCGCACATCCGATCGAGACTATTCACCGAAACATCTACCCCACACAACTCCTTTTAGAAGCTCTTCGCAAAGAACAATCCGCAGGTCGAAATGTACCGCTGTTCCTTGCAAGCACGAGTGAAGTTTACGGAAAAAACCCGAAGCCAATCTGGAACGAGCAGGATGATTTGGTCTTTGGAGCTACGACAAAACCCCGATGGAGCTACGGCGCGAGCAAAGCAATCGACGAGTTCCTCGCGTTGGCCTGTGTTCGCGAGTGCAACCTCCCTGTCGTCATCGGACGCTTCTTTAATGTCGTCGGGCCCAGACAAACCGGTGCTTACGGGATGGTGCTTCCAAGATTCGTCGAATCCGCGATGTCAGGCAACCCGATTATTGTTCACGACGATGGCAATCAACAACGTTGCTTTGCGCACGTCGCGGACGTAATCGCGGCGGTTGTTACTCTCACCGAGACGCCAGCCGCGCACGGTCGAGTTTACAACATTGGCTCGGATTCCCCGGTGTCGATTCTAGAACTCGCCAAGCATGTTCAAGAAATCATCAATCCTGAGGTAAAGATCGAATATCAGTCTTATACAGCAGCCTATGATGCAGATTTTGAAGACATTCGACGTCGTGTGCCGGACTTAACTCGCATACGTAGCACGATCGACTATAAGCCGATGAAAGACTTAAGCACGATTATCAAAGACGTGTGGAAGGAAAAGTTGCGTTAGTTTTTAAGTGCGGTGACTTGTCGCCGCTTTTTCTTGTGAGATGTTCTGGGAAGAAAGAGATTCACTTCATAGCTAAACTTGATCGCTTGGTCCGCGTTATTGACCTGCTAGGAACGTCGTCTTTGTGGTTAAGTCGCTTCCCCCAAAGCTCCGCCGAGCCGGAGCACTCCAAACTTTTGAGTGCGGTGACTTGTCGCCGCTTTTTCTTGTGAGATGTTCTGGGAAGAAAGAGATTCACTTCATAGCTAAACTTGATCGCTTGGTGCGCGTTGTTGACGCGCGAGGAACCCAGTCTTTGTGGTAAAGTCGCTTCCCCCAAAGCTCCGCCGAGCCGGAGCACTCCAAAGGGAGCACTCCAAAGTGTTGCTAGCCCGCTTTTCTTGCTTCACGTGGGATTACGTTCAATCCTTGCCTATTTGGAGTCGTACGGTCCATCAACGCGGCTTCGTCTTTTCCATCGCCGTCGAAATCGCCAACGATCGCTTGGTCGCCTTCGCCTTCGAGTTCATATACGCGATCTGTAATGTCGAGTTGTTGATTTCTATTGCTATCGACAAGCATCTGGTTGCCACGAATTACTGCGACTTCGTCAATTCCATCGCCGTCAAAATCGCCGACAACTGCAATATCGCCGGGCTTCCCAAACTCGAATTGCTTATCGATATCTTGCGTAAACCGACCATCACCGTTGACATCTAATCTCCATTTACCACCGCTGAAAATTCCGATGGTACTAATCCCAGCACCGTTGAAATCACCTGTGACAGGTTGGTCTTCTTTGATACCAAAGCGGAAAACGTGATCGATTACATCTGAACGTCCAGGGCCGAGGATAGATCGCTGCAAAAGTCGTTCTTCATCCGAAATCACTTCAGTGGTGATATCAGTGTTGCCGGCTACGTAATCTGTCACCGATTCATCAATACTCTTGATTCCCACCAGGAGTTCTTCGGGGGGAAGATTCTTCGGCTTAGTTATCAGGTGATTTTCTGGATCTGGGATGCCAGGTTCGTTTTCGAGGGCTTTACTATCGCTTGCCCATTCGGGGCCGAAGATCCCAATGTCATCTTTACCGTCGCCATCCCAATCGCCGATCACGGGAAGGTCTTCCTCGGCTCCAAGCTTGGCCCACATGTCCCCTTTATCCCAACGGCCGTTACCGTTGATGTCGATCAGCCATTCCCCTTCCAGGAAAAGCGCAAGTTCATCTTGCCCATCACCATTAAAATCGCCTGCAAGCGGAGTCGCACCATCGACGTCAAATGCTTGCCGACGCATCGATTGCATTTTGTCTTTCTCTGTCGACACAAAAGTCCACTGACTTGGGTTTGCTTCGTCAATGGTCCAGTTTTGTGAATCGAGGACTGCTGTCGAACTCGCCAATCGTTGTCTTGTGAGCGGCTTCCCAACCACCGACCCTCGAGGCATTCCCGCATTGATGATACTGAGGTGCCACGAGTACTGCGCGTTGACTCCGCCTGCGACCAAAAGAGGAAGAACCTCTGGTCCGGGAGGTGGCGCCATCAGCATTCGCTCGAATGGAGGTGTTGGATTTCCATTGACCGGAGGTGGTACAAACGGAGGCTGCTGAGGTGGAATCGGTGGTGCAGGCGGACGCGGTGGTTGGGAAGGAGCGACTGCAACCAAGATTTCGCTAAAGTTGTTATCCGCCGAAACTTGTCCGGCTACAGCGTCTATCCGCAAGATCGCATTGTTGCGAGGATCAGTCGCCGCATCGGTGCGTAGACTATCCAACAAAGCTTGCTGCGATGGGTCTGTGATTTCGTCTTCGCTGTTGACAGCAAAACTATTTGTTGAACCCGGCGTGTCTAGTCCATCGAAATACGCGTCAGGCTGCACTTGATAGACGTTGTAACTTCCGTCTTGTATCCCAGTAAACTCAAAGTATCCATCCGCATCGGTTACGACTTGGATGAACTCGGTCGTGTAGGTGCCGGGAAGGGCGGCCGTACTTCGGACCTTTTCCCCAGATAAACGACGTAGTTCAAGCGTCACACCCCTGATGGGCGTATCGTCGGCGGTCTTCAAACCATCGCGGAAGGGTCGAAGCTTCGGCGGTGGCTGTCCATCGGCGGTCACCAACGTTTCGCCATCTTGAAACACATAGCCCGAGATGATTGCCGGTGGAATCTCGGTAAAGTTATATTCGACTAACGACTGTCCACTGAAGAGAGGAATAGTCGAGATCGTATCGTTGGTTGGCTTAGTCCCCCCACCCGTACCAATGTAATCTGGGCCGTCATAATAATCGACGGGCTGAATTTCACGGACGGAATATTCGCCAGGTGGCAGACCATTAAAGCGATAGAAACCATCCTGATTGGTAGTCGTTGTTTGAAGGATAATTCCGTTCCGATCGATCAATTCTACTCGAACGCCTGGCAATCTTGGTTCACCCGGTTGAGGCAATCCATCTTTGTTGGGATCGATAAAAACGGTCCCGCTAATCGAGCCCGTTTGTAGCTCGCCGAAGTCGTAGTTGATACCGCTTCTCCCAGCTGGTAGAACGATCTGAGAAAACGTATCCGATGCCGAGTCAACCAAACCAACTGTTGCACCTAAAATTGTTCCAACCTGATCTTTGCCATCGATATAGCCCACCGGCTGCGATTCAACGATCGTGTAAGTTCCCGGTTTTAGGAAGCCAAACGAGTAAGCTCCTGTTGCATCTGTTAATTGCTCTGCGACCTTGATACCGTCGCTATCAAAGAGCTCGATTCGAACACCTTCAATCATGCGTTCGGTACTCTGTCGAACTCCGTTATCATTAGCATCCTCGAAGGCGTGCCCCGAAAGACTGGCTGGCATCTTTTCGCAAAAGTCATAGTTTACGCCATCTTGCCCGGGACCAACTGTTACACCGGTTATTCGACTGGAACCAGCCGTTACACCGTTAGTCAGCCCATTGATAGTGCCGACTTTTGAGCCACCGTCAATCACATTTGCCGGAGTCGTCTCAACAATCGTGTAGACTCCCGATGGGAGCTTATCAAATCGATACTTTCCATCGACATCCGTTTGCGTCGTCGCGATAAGAGTTCCACTCGAGTTGAGCAACTCAATCTTCACTCCCGCGATCGGCTCTTTGGATCCAGGGAGTGTCGAGAAGCAATCGAACCCCGGTAGGCTCAAGCAAACTTGACCAGAAAGCGACGAAGGCGGTAGCTCGCCGAAATTGTATTCGGTGCCAACATCAGAGCCGTTCAGGAAGATCTCAGTCAACTGATCATTTAGTACGTATTGACCTCGTGGCGTTCCATCGACGCGGCCGACGGTGTCTTTCCCGTCGAAGTAATCCGCAGGTTGGGATGCTTCGACGACTCGATAGGTTCCTGGAGGTAAATTGGTGAACTCGTAGGACCCGTCGGCGCGGGTCCTGAATGTTTGCGTGGCAACTGGCACTAATGTATTGATACCAATCAGTTGCAAGTCGACCCCGGCGATCCCTGCTTCGCCTGAATCACGTGTACCATCATCGTCGGAATCGACATAAACAAAGCCGGAGATACGGACTGGTAATGCCTCGGCGAAGTCGAGTCGTGTTACACGTTGATCACCAAGAGGGATCACGACCTCCGTCAAAATATCCTTGTTATCCGCAACAGTTTTACCGGTTGGCGTGACTCCGTTGATTACTCCAGGGGTTGCCCCGACGCTGTAGTAACCGTTGGGCTGCGTTTCACGAACTTGATAAGTCCCTGGTGGGAGTTTGAGATTTAAACCGAACTCGTAGTTGCCCTGGGCGTTAGTGGTCGTCTTAAAACCGGTCGTGATGTACTGATTTCCTTCTTTGCGAAACAGTTCTAGGGAAACGCCTTCGAGCGGTTGATCTCCTGGGTCGCGAATCAGATTGATGTTGTTATCGACAAAGACGGTTCCAGCGATTGAAATTGGCTTCGGGATTTGCGTGACGGTAAAAGCAGTACCAGCAGATCGGTCTCGAAGCCCACCCGCATCGTCGGCGGGTAATTGAAGATTGCCCGGAGCGATCAACGCGTCGTAGCGATTCATGTACGTGGACTGACCTTGGATATCTTCATAGTTGGGAGCTTTAAAAAAAGCCTCCAAATTACTTCCTTGGAATTCAACTCCAGAAGCGATCGGATCGAGACCGTCGTTAATCGTGTTCAGATCCTGCGGTCCTGTCAGGCTATAGATTTGAACTTCATCAACATCGATTGAGAAAACAAGCAGATCACCCGCATAGAAATTTTCGAACGTGAGGATCAATTGCATCGAGCCATCTGATACGGAGGCCGTAACTTTCGCATTGGGGTCGCGAGCCATTAAACGCTCGACTTTAAAACCAAACGAGTGATCTGCTCCTCGCCCGCCGTCAACCGTATCAAAAAGGTTGTCTCCTCGAGAAATCCCAGTAACATCTTGGTCCGTATTGATGATAATCTTCGTGAGCTGGGTATTGGCCGCACCGCCAGTGAAGCCGATATACAGGTCATCCCCGTGAAAATCGCTTCCAATGTCCGACTCGACATAAACACCACCGACCCAAATCGGCGCAGCATCAAACATGCATCGCCTCTCAAGAGTTTCGAAAGTCGTCTTTCGTGAGATTCGTTTTGGCAACTCGGTTGCGACGTGTTTGGTCGGTATGGTTGGAATTGCGTGTTCGCGTTTCCAGCTTCGAAAAGGATTTTTCCAAGTCAATTGGCACCTCCGTGCGCCGTTCGATCGATAATCGACTCTGGTTACCGAATGTTTTCGCTAACACCCGAGTCGACGTAACGTGCTGAAACCGGATGTTCGTAGGGGGCCGCGTCGTGCTGCACCGCCTTTTCTAGACTCCAATAACGAATCGTCGTGTCAAAGCTACTGGAAATCAGTTCGTCACCACTTCGTAACAAAGTGACAACAGATCCATCGTGCCCCACCAAACGATGTACTTCTTTACCATCTTCGGAATCCATAATGCGAATCGTATTATCTGCACCAGCGACCGCGACAAGTCGTGAATCAATTGTTGTCATGGCCATGAGCTTGCCACCGTTTATCTTTTGGTCCAAAAAAATTTGACCATCGTGTGTTCGATATCGAACGAGTCGTCGATCTTCCGCAACGGTTGTCACTACGGATGCATCACTTGAAAACGAAACAGAACGAATGCGGCCATTATGAAGCTTCTGTTCAAGTGGAACCAGTGGCTTGTCATCACCGCTCGCGAGGGACCAAATTCGCAAGACTCCATCTCGTCCACCTGACGCGAGTTGAAGTCCGTCTCCACTAAAGGCGAGTGCCCGTTGATCGTTGCACTCACAAATCATTTCGCGATGCAATTTGCCAGTTCTAATGTCGTGAACGCGGATCGCATTCCCGAAGCCTCCTATGGCAACGAATTGGTTGTCCGGAGAAATCGCCATACTCAACAATGCGATCGTTCCTCGATACAAAACGTCAAAGCTCTTGGATTCTGGCTCCACGGACCATGCTCGCAGGGTCCCATCGTTACCGCACGACAGGATGGTCTGGTTATCATCGAGGATGGCGACTGACTGAACCCAATCGAGGTGACCTTCCAGTAGTTTGTGAAGTTTGCCTGTTGATCGATCAACAACGCGGATTGCGTGATCATCACCTGCGGCGACTAACCATTTTCCATCTCGACTCGCTGCGAGTGCGGTGACAATTGGCGCATAAAGGCCATTGGGATCAATGGGATCCAATCGAAGCAGGTTGGGTCTTGAACTATCCGAAGGGCTATTCGAAATCGATAAAAATGGATTTGATTTCGTCAGAATTTCGTCAAAGGCGCCTTGCTGTTGTGCAAAAGTCGACTCAGACATCAAGTCAGTGGCGCTATGGCATGCGGCGAATAGAAGGACGACCGAGATCGTTGTAGAAACGGCAGAACGGCATCTCCGGACCGATTTTGGTTGGCTTTCGTCGTCTTTAAACATCCGATGTGATTCCTAACAAGCAGGAGTACCGAAAAGTAAAAAACTTCTTCGGCGCTTGTTTGATATCGACTCGGCGAACGACCCTATTTGAGCCTATTCTGTCACGAATAGGCTAAATGAAACGATTACTTAAGATCTGCGAACGAATCCAAAGTTGCTAGCTATATTGCAGCGGCGAATAGCTTACCGACTTTATCCCAGTTCACCACGTTCCAGAACGCAGCGATGTAATCTGGTCTTCGGTTTTGGTACTTGAGATAGTAGGCGTGCTCCCAAACATCCAAAGCGAGAATCGGAGTGCCGCCCAAACCGGCGACTTCTTTGCCCATCAGTGGACTATCTTGATAAGGAGTCGATCCGATCACGAGCTTTCCATCCTGCACGACCAACCAGACCCATCCGCTGCCGAACCGACCAACGCCAGCTGCTGCGAATTTTTCCTTAAATGTCGCAAAGCTTCCGAAAGCTGCGTCAATCGCCTTAGCTAAATCGCCGGATGGAGCTCCGCCTGCGTTCCAGCCAATCACTTGCCAAAAGAACGAGTGATTTGCGTGGCCGCCGGCATTGTTTCGAACGACTGCTTTCTTTTCATCTGGTACGCCGCTCATGTCGGCGATCAACTCTTCGACCGTCTTGGCTTCAAGTGGCGTTCCAGCAATCGCTTCGTTTACTTTGGTGATGTACGCTTGATGATGCTTTTTGTGATGGATTTCCATCGTTTGAGCATCTATGTGCGGTTCCATAGCGTTGTAGGCATATGGCAATTCTGGGAGAGTGTAGGCCATGAGTGAAAGCTCCGAACGGAAAGGGGTAAAACTAGTTTTAAGAGATGGATTGATACCTAGACAGATATCGAAAAACCGCGACACACACTTTGTAAGCAAGTGTTGTACCAACGCAGACGCTGTCGCAATCTCAATAGTGTATTGATTCGTCCAGCGGTTGACCATTAGGCATGGTTCACTTCCATTAGCAATGGAAAACTCCGCTCGACCACTTATTTTACTAATTCAATCGGATACGATTTTTAGGAGATAACACCAAGGGACTCCATGAAAACCAAAAAGCCAAAGACCTGGATGAATGCCGAGCAACTCGGAGAAGCGACAGAATGTTTGAAGGCGATGGCCCATCCCGTCCGTCTCCAGGTGCTTCAGATGCTGTTGGCCGGCAAGTACACGGTCGGGGAGCTTGCCCAAGAGTGCAACGTCCTTCCGTCGGTTGCTTCGACCCAAGTCCGACTCATGGAGCGTTGCGGTCTTCTGGTCGGCAATCGGGATGGTAAGCGGGTCTACTACGAGATTGCCGAATCCCACTTGGCGGGAATTATGGCTTGTTTGGAAGGTCGGTTTGCACGCTGAGGAGGACCTCTCCTCTCAACCAGCAAGCCCCAGGACATCCCACATGGAGTACAACCCGGCGGGGCGATTTACAAGCCATTTGGCTGCCATGATTGCACCGGTTGCATATGGATCGCGGTTGCTCGCTCCAACACGAATTTCGATAATCTCGCCCATCATTCCGAAACAGATTGTGTGCTGGCCCGCGTCATCTCCGATTCGAACGGCATGGTACCCAATCTCCGATTGCGGACGCTTCCCCAATAACCCTTCGCGTCCATGAACATGCTCATGGATACTCATCTCGTGCGCGACGATCTGTCCAAACTTCAGGGCAGTACCACTTGGACTGTCTTCTTTCATTCGGTGGTGCCGTTCGATAATTTCGACATCGACGCCGCCTGCTGTGTTTTTAAGAGCGGCCGCCGCTTGCTGAACGAGCTTCATGGCAACGTTGACAGCCACACTCATATTGGGAGCGTAACAAATAGGAATCTTGTGAGCAGCATCCTGAATTGCAGCGATTTGCTCTGAAGAAAGACCGGTCGTCGCAATGACCGCTGGGGTCTCATGCAAAACGCATTGACTTAGAAGCTCCATGCAACCTTGCGGAGTCGAAAAATCAATAACGACATCAGCGTGCTCGGGGATCTCCGAAGTCAGCTTCAAATCGATCGGCCCCAAGCCCGCCAAAACACCCGCGTCTTGGCCCAGCGAGTGACTCGCTTTGCCAACGATCGCACCGACGAGCTTCACTTCCGAATCAAGATGGCTAAGGGCTATCAGCCGCTTTCCGTTTCTACCTGACGCGCCGTGGATTGCTAGTTGAATGGTATTGGGCATCGGTAGGTTTTTCTACTGCGGGTCTGCAGTACGCATAGGTAAAGGAGAAGTCATCAACAAGTAACGTTGTTACTTATTTTGCTCCTGAATTCAATCCCTGACAGAGCTCACCGCCTCAGAAACCTACGCTTCAAAAACCTAACAGCGGCTTTCTTCGGTTCGAGGAAGGAATCGCCGCACAGCTTTAAAGGATAGCCACGTTACCGAATGAGCCGGGCTGGTTCGCTGGGCCGGGTGGCGAGCACTTCAAAAGAAGTATTGATCTGGCTTTGCAAGAGCCTCGCGTCAGGATGATCGGGCGAATGCTGCAAAAGCTTTCCAAGTGATAGCCTTGCATCGACCAGTTCGCCCAGTTGGTACTGAGCTGAAACCAGCTCGATGAGCCGCTCCCCTCTTTCTACTGGAATTCCTTCCGAAGCAGCCTTGAGAGCTGCAACAGCTTCTTCGCGACGATCAAGATCCATCAATGCCAAGCCACGCACCAGTTGAGTCTCACCGTTTTCATGGACGGTCGGATGAATATCAACCATCCGATCCAGCGTGGCGAGCGAACGAAGCGGTCGGCCTACTTTTCGATACGATTCTGCGATGGCAACTTGGACTCGCGGATAGTCACTCTTGATTAGTAGCGCGCGTTGATAACTCTCCAAGGCGTCCGCATCATTGCCTTGTTGAGCCTGGCTATCGCCTAACAGCGCCCAAGCGTCCGGTCGATCACGATGGCTTTTGAGCGTCAGCGACGCTTGGGCTTTCGCACGCTCGGAATCTCCTTCAGCCAAATACATCTCACCGAGCCGAACAAGATACTCAGGGTTGCTTCCAGAGAGCCGAACCGCTTCCTGCATGTGCCGAATCGCAAGCGGATGTTGGCCGTTTTCCCAAAGCGTCGCCGCGTATCCCCAATGAGCTCGTTCGTCGGTCGGACAATTTTGAATGGCTTCCGTAAAAAGTGTTTCCGCATCGTCATACCGTGAACGACGTAGAAGATCCGCTCCACGAAGCGAAAGCTGCCTTGCCTTTACCGAATGCGCATCGGGCTCGCGACCGCGAAAAGCACGACAACCCGACGACATCGCAAACCCAGCGACTATGTACGCCAGAGCGAATGCAAAGAGCATGAATCGAAAGGATCGCGAAAAGGCCATGAATCAACGAGAGCTTTTACAGAGTGACTTGTGTCGCGGACGCTGCTGGTATCAAGTGTCACTGATCGAGAAACATCACCCAGGTGCCGGTCGCCGGGCAACTTTGGATTCTTTAACCCTACCATTCCCCAGGGCGAGACAACAAGAGAAAATAGGATGACTGTAAATAACTTGATCGAGGAACTCCGAACGTTCGGAACCTCGCCAAGGCGCCCAGCCTTCCCATGTAGCCATGTTTCAGCACCTAAAACTCACTGATGCTTTGCCCAGATAGTAAACCGGGATTTGTACTCCTAGCAGATGTCGTAAGACATATGTAAACATAAGCTTTTACAATTGTTTTCATCGACAGCTGAATTTTTACGAATTCAGCTACCCCAAAGTTAAATTGCGCAGAAGCACTAGCGATAAAGCTTTCCGAATCCAAATTTCCCGCACCTAAATTTACAGCACCAAAGAATCCAATTTCAAAGCCATGCCTGCAACTTATAACGGACTCGATCTAGAGTGTATTTATCCCGAGAACTGGACGTTCTCTGAAGACGCTTCCCCGGACGGACCGATTGGTTTTACGATCGATAGCCCAGAAGCGGCTTTCTTTTCTTTGATTCGCTATCCATGGAATTCGCCCCCGCGAGAAGTTCTGGAAGCGGCGCTGCCTGCCTTGAAAGAGGAATACGACCAACTGGAATCAGCCGAAATCGACCCTGGCTTGGGGATCGACGATAGTAGGGGGCTGGAATTGCAGTTTTATTGCCTCGACCTTCTCATTACTTCTAAGCTCCTAGCCTTCACCGTGCGACCCTACACCTACCTCGTACAAATGCAAGCCGAAGATCGCACGTTTGAAAAAATAGATCCCGTCTTTCAAGCGATCTTGACCAGTATCCTGCGATCGCTAATGAAATAACTGAATAAGAACTGTTCGGGAAAACTACTCCGGAAGGGGTTTGCCTTTCGTTTCCGGCAAGAACGCAATTGCGATGATTCCAATAAGGAACACGACGCTCATATAGCTGCAAGCATCTCGGAAAGCATCGATGCGATCTGCCGGAGTCTTTGCGTTCTCAGCAAGTTTCAATTGCAGTAAACCAAGAGTCACAGGGCCTGTTGCAGCTAAGTAACGTCCAACGTTGTAGCAGAAGCTGGTTCCGGTGCTTCTTAAACGTATCGGGAACAACTCAGGTAGATAAATCGCGAAACCAGCAAACAGTGACATGTGGAAGAAGCCCATGACGGAACTCATCCATACATGCTGGACTCCGTTGAACGTTTGAAAGTAAATGATTGTAATCGCCATTGCCGAAAGAAAAGCGATTACGAAGGTCGGTCTTCGCCCTATCTTTTGAGCGATGTAGGTAAATGAGAGCATCCCGAAAAACGCGCCGATGTTTTGCAAGATTCCGTTGATCGCGACCCACTTCGAAGCCTCGGCAGCGATCAACTCTTCGGCAACCCCTTTCTCCTTCAAGTTGTTGGTAATCACATCGCGAACTAAGTCGGGTGCGAAGAACCCAATCCCCCAAATTCCAATGATCCCAGCAACGCAAAGCATCATTCCAAAGAGTGCCGACTTCCTCCATCGGGCGTCCCCAAACAATGCGAAATAGGACCCAAACTTTACCCCGGTGATTTTCCCCTCGGCCCGCGCCTTGACCCAAGCCTCAGGTTCCTTCAATTTCATCTGCAAGAAGACACACAGAAAAGCGGGCAACGCACCAATGACAAACATCCATTTCCAACTTTCAGATGCTGCAATGGTTTCGCTTTTAACCAGTGACGACACGTACATATAGATCAAGCCCGAGGAGATATTTCCCACGGCAGAAAGGGCTTGCAATGTTCCTAATGCGCCCGTCCGCGAACGCGCCGGAAGACTGTCGGCAACCAACGTCACTGCAACACCAAATACACCCCCAACACCAAGTCCAGTGATGAATCGAAAAATGGCAAAGCTTACCCAACCCTGCGAAAAAGCAGATAAGCCTGTGAAAACCGAGTAGAGCAGGACCGTGATCGTCAACGTTTTTGCTCGCCCAAACCAATCGCCGACCGATCCAAAAATCAATCCACCCGTCGCCCAACCAATCATGAAAATGCTGGTCGAGTAAGCGGCATATGCACCGATCTGGTTACTATCAAGACCAGGAGGCAAAAGATACTTCAAAGCATCTTTGCGAACAAGAATAAAAATCTGTTGATCGAGACAGTCGAATAACCAAGCCATGGAAGCCATCGCGAATACGAACCAGTGATAGCCGGTCAGCCCGTTCCACCACTTCTGATTCTCACCCTGTACCGGCGTTTCGTTCGTCATTCGATCAAGCTCGCTTCTCGTTGGTCTGGTTTCGTCTATTTGGAAAGCCTGAATTATGATCCGAAATCACTAAGGCACAATCCGGTCCCATAAGATCATGGTCGACGGAAGATGGACATGCAATAAGGCGCGCATCAGAATCAAGCCCAATGCGAGCCCAGTGTAGGATGGGACCAACGCCCCGTCCGGCATGCTCATTCGAAAGAATTGCTCCAAACTATGCCCATCATTTTTCCGCCTTGCTTCTCTGCCTGCCGCTGGCGTAACAGCCCAACGCCCCGAAAGATTATGTTACTTTCCGGCTTCAAAAAGGCTGGATTTGCGGAGTGTCTCTTCCGAAGCGACGAGAAGTTTCTTCAACTCTTTAATGTCCTCCGCCTTTACTTCGACGTTGGGGATAGATGTCAAACGCAACATTCGGCTCGCGGAACTTTTTCCAAAAGGCGAGTCGTTCGCCGCATTGTTGTTCCCTAACAATGTTGCGATTCCATCGCGAAGGCGTTGAAGCAAGAAATCGACCGAGAATCCATCTACAGTTTCAGGGACTGATAGCAACTCTCCAGAAGCTCCGATTTTCGCAAACAAAACCACTCCCGATGCTCCACCGCGTTTGCTAATCGCAAGTTGGCGATACGCCCCCGACAGCCCATCCTCATTAGGCGCGGTGACTTCTTCGGTTGCCGGATTGTCAACCGCAGGATCGGCTTTCTCTTGATCGTTCTTTTTATCGGCAACGGGCGTCAACGGTTGATCTTTGACCGTCGGTGTTTTGTCAGTGTCAACAAACGTTGCGGACCACCCAAGTGAAGAAAAATGCAAGTCAGGATCTTCCATTTGGGTTGCTGCTTGATCCAAGGAAAGCAACGCTTGTTTCTTGCCCTTCCTGAGAGTCCACTGATAAGTGTTTTCACCGAGCAGATGCTTGTTGAATCGCTCAATATGCGAGAAGTCCGTTACTACCCACCCATCAATTTGCGGACCGAGCAATTCTTTCGTCGGCACCGGAAATGTAACCGTACCCGAAGCAATCGTCGAAAACGACATCAACATTCGCAGCGAGACTACGGTTGCAAGCCCTAGCCCTACCATCCATGCAATCGCAAACGAACTCCCTAGGGACCACTTCCAAGACGAATCGGCTGTTCTTGCGACCCGCAAGGATCGAGGATTCTCTGCATCAACGAGACCTTCCTTTAAAGTAAACGCCGTTATCAATTGATCGGTACTTAAAGCCATCGCAAGGATCATCAAAAAAATGACCGTAGTTATAATCTCCAACGGAAGTCCTTCCGTCATCGACACCCAGCCTCTTGAATGAAATAGCCATATAAGAACGACCCTGAGAGCATTAAATACAATGACCCAGAAAAATGTTTGAAGTAAGTTGAAAACATGTCGCAAAGGTCCGTAGCTTCTCACAATCCCCCAAGCGAAAATCACCGTGAGGCTCGAGAACAACGACCGAATACCGCTACAAGCTTCGAGAACTTCGAGCTTAGCCGACGCCACCGATAGCATCGCTCCCTCGCGAACGTGAATCCAACCAAGTCCATCCATAAACACACTTGCCAATAGCGATGCGACTTTCTGCAAAACCATCACAACATATCTATCCGTCGAATCAGGAATGAAACGAAACATGGCTAGGATCACCAACGAAGGCCACATAGCCTTGATTCCCTGATTGCCATACCCAGCGTAAATCACGACGCAAAGAAAAAGCAAAAAGCTCATCCAACCCAGCGTCGGAGTTGCCATGATGGACGTTAAAAAAGCTCCAATCACCGACAACGCCATTCCGACCGCAACGACGGACCCATTTACCGGCGACTTTGGCAAGCTCAATACTGATTCTTCCGATTCGCCTTCGACCGAAGGGACCGATGGAACGAGTCTATCCTGCCGATAATAAGCGACAAAAATCGCGATTACGATCGCAAGCGGAAAAAATCGAAACGAATTCGAATCCCACATTGCGGTAAAATGTTGCCACAAAACCGAAGCATGCGCGGCTATGCCGAGAATCAGTAGAAGCCCAAGCGGATAACGAAAAATCGACATATTTAGGTTTAGGATTGTATTTGCTCGAGTGAAACATGCCCACCGACCACATAGTCTACTAGCTGCAGTACATTTCGGAAAACACAAACGAAGATGAATTTTTCGCGAGGATCGGATGAATCGGCTTATGGAACGCCTCTGCCGATAGTGACGATTGCAACGGTCCCACGCGTCGTCATTTTGGTAATAGCGGAGTCAGACCTGCCTGGAAATTGGGGAACTGAAACGAATAGGGGACGGACTCTTTGAGCAAATCCGTTCTGATTCGCTTGCTTCCCTCGCCGCGACTTCTCGCTGCAGGCTTGCTTGTGCTCGCATCGGATTGGACTTTCGCGAATGCATGAACAGGCGAATTCATGATCTGAATCTGTTTGTTTGCGAATTCAAATCGCGGCGGCAAACTTCCAATTTGTCGAGCAATAAAATCGTAGTAATCGCGTCGCCGTACCGGATTCCCGTCCGCAACATTGTACATCCGATGTGGTGTTAGACCATCAAAAACCGAAGCAACAATTCCAGCCAAGTCCACGACATGAATCAAGTTTAAATAGCTTTCTGGATCGATCGCAATTGGCTCGTTGTTAATGAGCACATCCAACCGAGGAATTCTACCTGGACCATAGATACCTGCTGCGCGAAGAATACATCCGTGTAATAAAGCATTATTCGCCATGCCAGACTGCACCCGAGAGAATATCTCGCGTTCGAACCAATCCTCTGCGGCCTTTGCGGCGATAGATCCTGGTCTTAGCGGCAACACCTCCGCCTCTTCATCCACCCAACCGCCATCATCACGTGGTGCATAGACTCCTGTAGTCGATACGTAACACCAACACGCCGGAAACCCGTCTTCAGAGTCATGAAGCCAATGATGAAGCAAATTATCCAAACCCAGCGTGTGCGTTTTCTCAGGAGTAATACCCTCCACAGGAGCATGACTCACGCAAACTACAACTGAATCGATCTTGGGCAAGACGAGCAAGTTATCACTAACGCTAGGTCGATACCAATCCCACACGACGGGTTGAATTCCAAGACGCTTCAATTCTTCGACACGACTCGTTGATCTTGTAATTGCGTAGACCGAATCACCTTTCGCTAACCATATCCGAGCGATCTCCGAACCAACGTATCCACAGCCAACGATCAATCGATTCAATTTTTCGGTAACTCCCGTAAGCTCTCTTGGTTTGTCTGCATTTGCGAGTTAGCGTCTCGTTGACTTGAGTTCTGAATCGTTGAGTTACCTAATGGTGAAGCTATTGGTTCAAGAGGCCGAACATCAACACTGACCGTCAAGATCGTCGCACCACCGCCGATGAGTACTCCTTGGACAGGACACACGTCACCATAGTCACGCCCCCAGCCAATCGTGATGTGCTCAACCGTTGGTAGCAGGTTGTTCGTCGGATCGAAATCAACCCAATGACCTTGGCCCATATAGACGCTGACCCAAGCATGAGAGGCATCGCTTCCGATAAGCTTCGTCTTTCCTTCGGGTGCATGCGTAAGCAGATAACCACTTACATAACGACACGGAATTCCCATCGAACGCATGCATGCAATTTTAACGTGAGCAAAATCCTGGCAAACCCCGCGTCTACCTTCCAGAACGGCTAGGGTCGGTGTCGAGACTTGCGTCGCTTGCGGATCATACTCGAACTCTTGAAATATTCGACGAGTTAAATCAATTGCGCATCCCATCACGGATCGACCAGGCACAAAGCTCTTCACGGCGTAGTCGTACGCTTGTTGCGATTTCTTTGCGTATCGAGAATCGAAAGCAAATTGCGAGGCAAGTCTTGTCTCTGGATTCAATGGAGACATCACATTGCGAACAATTTCTTCCCAAGCAACTTGACCTAGACCAGCCGTTCGAGGAGTAGTCCTGTCGACTTCGCTAGTCGCACAAACTGTCATTTCTCGATGCGATTGTTCGATCGAGAAAAACTCGGTTTCATTCCCGAAGCTATCGATCCAACGCTGACGCGTTCTCGGTTCGGGAGAGATCGCAACCGAAGGATCAAAAACCGTTTGATAGTCCAACGATCGCGGTCGCAATCGATTTTGGTTGTGGGATAATGAAACAGCCGAACTGTATTCGTACTTCGTAGTATGTGTGACTCGGTATCGCATGAGATTGAAAAGCGGCTATTGCGTAGCCGCATCCCCCAATCTTTGCGTAGCTGCAGTGTGCGTAAAAAATCGTTCAGCGAGATAGTCGGCAAGCTTATTAAGCACGCCTGTCAACTCCGTAACTAGCCGCCTCAATTCAGGACGAGTCGCACCGCTGGTTGCCAATCGTCCGGCCGCAAGATCTTGGGCAGCATTAAGCATCTTTCCAGATTCATGATCAATCATCACTACTCCATCCACATCCAAAAGTCGAAGCGTCGCGCGACAATTCTGGATCTGTTGTCGCTGAAGACCAAGGCCCGTTGGATCGAGTGCTGTCAGGGATTTGACGTGTTCATCAAGCTGAGCAAATTGAAAAGCTGCAGCACGTGGGTTGGACTGATCTACGAGCAGCAAGTCGACCAATGGTCCCGGTTCTATACTCGACAAATATCGATAACGATAGGTCATTGAACTGTCCATGATCTCGAGTAACGACTCAAGTAGCGAAGCTTGCCTTGAATACTCGGGCACCACCCAACTTTCTATCAGCCGCAACTGATTGGTAGCACGTTCGATCCGTCGTCCCATGTCCAGAAACTGCCAACCTGGACCCCGTGTCATGTTCTCTGCGACCAAACCGGCAAACCCTGTGAAGTGATCGAGTATATCGCTCAAAAGAACTTGAATGTCACCCAATTGACAACCTTCCACGGGATGTGGGAAGAGTACACCGAGATCTAACTGCGAAAGAATTTGCCAACTATCCAAGCTCAGTCGATCCCTAATTGCCGTCGCATTGCGACGGACACCAACCAGAGCGGCAGCAAACGAATTAAGGTTTGAAGCACCAAAGACGAACTGCGTAATCTGTCGACGAAGATGAGCACTCAGCGCTTCGGGTTCGGTGATGATCGGCTGTTGGCTTTGTTCTCGCTCTTCGATTGCGTCAACGACAACAGATATGACCGGAAGTAACTCTTGATCGACTTCTCCAGTGAGTCGATTCACACAACATCGAGCATGTCGAATCATTCCTTCAGAGCGTTCTGTCCATCTCCCGAGCCAATAAAGATGCTCGGCAACACGACTCGGCAAGTCATAGCTGGAACGTCGAAACTCGAGCGATGTAACCGTTGGTCGTCGCAGTGTAACCGGTTTGACAGGGCTGTTACCAAGAACCCAAACATCCTTGCTCATTGTTCCAGAGGCTAACGACTCGGACAGTCGATCGGGATTGTCGGCGACGCGAGCAATACCGCCGCTGAGCACTTGAAAATCATTGTCTGTCGCAGTCGCAAAGACTCGCATCGCCATTGGCCAACCGACCACCTGTTGATTATGCCACGTTGGAACCGTCGAGAACTGAAGCGGAGGCGACGCAACATAACTCCAAGGGCTCTTTTGAATTGCGTTGAGTGATTTCGTTCGCTGATCTTGATTCAATTGTGCTCCTGTCCATCGCAGGCCACTGGATCGTGCCATCGAATCTCGAACGACCAACTGATTCAAGTTATTCGTTACGTACTGTCGCGAACTCTGGTCACCACACCACCACGACGGCCAGCTTCGCAATATTAGATCCTGCCCAAGAATCTCATTACATAGCCTTGGAAGAAACGAATGCAGTGCTGGAATCTCAGCCCAGCCACATCCAAGTGGATTCGCTACCGCAATAGTCCCGTCGCGGCTCGCTTGACATAACCCTGGAATACCTTGAGCTGAACTGGCAAGTTCCAATGGATCACAATCCATGTCGCGAATTCTTCGTAGCAACGTACCCACCGGAACCAAGTCGCTGAGTGTTTTCAAATACACGCGACGATTCCGCACCGTGAGATCGTCAGCTTGAGCTAATGCATAGCCGAGATAGCGAGCGAGATATGCATCTTCGAAATAGGTCGGGCTCTTAGTACCTGGACTAAGCAGAACACTTCTAGCCTCGCGATCCACTGGCGAACCATCTCGAGGCAAAGCATTCTTTGCAATTGACTCCAAAAGCGTTGCAAAAAACGGTGCTGATCGCTGAACCAACAAGTCATGAAACTCGTTAGGAAGTACCTTTGAAAGTGCAATCCGGTTCTCAACCACATAGCCACCGCCGCTTGGTCCTTGAGTTCGGTCCGCGATAACAAACCACTCGCCATAACCGTCTCGACAAAGCTGCGCCGCGTACAGGCTGATCATCGGCTTATCAGGGCTCGCCGTTCCCTGCATGCCTTGCATGTATCCCTCATGCCCAAAGAAAAACTCGGGAGGCAGAGAACCTTTTGATAAAAGTTTCTGAGGTCCGTAGACGTCCTTCAGGATCAGATCTAAAAGCTTGGCCCGCTGAGCAATCCCCCGCGAAAGGTGCAGCCAATCTTCGATATCCAAAACAAACGGAATCGGGTCGACCTCCCAAAGACGTCGCGAATCTGAATCCGAAGCGACCCCACCGGTGTATTCCAGCAAGCGATTCTTAGCGACCCGCCAACGATCTGAAACAGATTTCGAAGTCGGAGGAACATAACTGACGGAGCCAGTCAACGCAGCGTTCATGCCTGCGTGAGGCTGCCTAAGATTGGACGGGATCGCGGTTTTAGGGGTGTCTTGGCCCGTTAGAACTCGAAACCAGCGTCGCAACTGGTCGGGCGAACGAGACAAAATCTCATCAAATCTCTGGTTGGATGACCGATATTCTGGAATAAGCGATGTGAGGCGCGCCGAGTCATCCTGTCCATCCCAATATTCCATATTGCCAAGTTTCTGCGCTGACGGGTCAACAATTGAGATTCCTTCACGGCTGAAAGTTTAATTGTCCGTCGCTGGGCAGTCTACTGTATGATCCCCCCATTTCAGGGGATCAATTCTGGAAATCGCACGTAATTTTGTCTTCGCTTAATCCTCGCTTAAGGTTCTTTCCCGTATTCTGATCTATGCGATGCCGCAACCATAACGGTCACGGCATTTGTTAATTCATGCCCAGCTCATAATCGGCGCATGGATAATCAGGCACGTTTATATTACTGGTGGAACAAATTGGTAAAGGAATCACGGCTCACATTATGAAACGATTTGGTTGGTTTGCTTTAGGTTGCGTCGCTGTAGGAGGCCTCGTTTGGGGCATCAATACGAGTATCGCTCAATTACCAGAACGCGACGGCCCCGGCCAGCAGGGCCCCCAATCGGGACCTCAGTCTGGACCTCGCCGAGAAGGCCTAGATGATCGACGTCCCGGTCGACCTCCACAAGAAGGAGGCCGAGGCGGCGAAGGATTCGCGGGAGACCCCGAACGCCGCGGCCCAGGCGGCCCAGGCGGCCCAGGACCAGGTCCAGGCGGACCACGTGGACTAGGACCAGGCGGACCCATGGGCGGACCCGGACCGGGCATGTCGGACCCACCACCGACGCGATTCCTCAGGGTACTCGACTTAAATCGAGACTTCCAAATTAGCGCCGACGAGATTGCGAAAGCCTCAGAATCGCTTAAGAGGCTTGATATCGATCAAGACGGCATCATCACCGAAGAGGAATTCAACATGCCACCACCACGGCCACCTCGCCATGGAATGGAAGGTGGACCTCCAAGCGATGGTTACCGAGGAGAGAGACCTCAAGGCGATGGACCAGAAGGCAGACGCCCACCTCCACCTCGAGAGGATGCCGGATCGGATGAACCACGCAGCGGCCCACCACGCAGCGGCCCGCCTCGAGGTGAACCCGGTCGCGACGGTCGGCGAGGCGGACCTGAAGGTCGACCACAACCCGAAGGACCTCCACCCGGTGCGGCAGTCGAGCAACCCAAAGACGCCGTTGCGATCGCACCTTCGGAGTTGCCAAAGGATCTGCCCAAGTAACTCCGCATACTTGCTTGAAAACAAATTGATGCACGTAAGCTCTTAGGAGGGCTTTAGATCAATTGAGGTTACGAGGCCTTTTAGCTAATGCCTCGTAACCTTTTTTACTATTAGAGCATCTATTGAACTAGAATAAGTCGATCAAGTAATCGTTTTTAAGCAAAACGTCCATCCTTAAATTCCCAATATGCGATTACTAGTCATTGAAGATGAACCTGATTTGCTGGAGTCGCTTGCGCAATCTTTTCGTGAAGATGGCTATGCAGTAGACGTCGCACAAGATGGGCGTGAAGGTTTGCACAAGTGTAAAGCGTGGGACTATGACGCTATCATTTTGGATTGGATGCTTCCAAAACTCAATGGCATCGATTTGCTTACGCAGCTCCGTAAGGTGAAATCAACACCCGTTCTATTGCTGACAGCTCGTGATACAGTTTCCGATCGTGTGCTTGGGCTCGATTCGGGAGCAGACGATTATTTGGTAAAGCCATTCAGTCTTGCCGAGTTACTTGCTCGCGTTCGTTCTCTTATTCGACGCTCCGTAGGGCACGCAACCAACGTCATTGAAATCGGTTCGCTTGTCGTCAATGTTGCCAACAAGACCGCTTGGCAGGATGGAGTGCTACTGGATTTGACAGCACGCGAATATGCTTTGCTAGAACTACTTGCCTACCATCGTGATAAGCTGGTCAGCAGAACAATGATTTACGATCATATCTTTGATGAGGATGATGATACGCTCTCGAACTTGGTCGACGTTCACATTTCTCACCTGCGAAAAAAGCTCGGCAAGGACCTTATCGAGACTCGACGCGGACAAGGTTACATACTTCATGTTTAGTCGTTTTCGATCACTTCGATGGCGGCTCCAAGCATGGTATACCGGCATTCTTTTCCTGGTGATTGCGGGCCTCAGCTCTGTTCTTCATTGGGAGATCACTCGCTCACAATGGGATCGCGTAGACGAGGAACTGTTGAGTGCAGCGCGCATTCTTGAAGGAGCCATGCGAGACGTACCGCAAGGAATTCTCGATAGCATGTCCCGCGATCTTGCCACGCCACCTGGCCCTAGACCAAATCCAAGAGACGACCGAAACGGGCAAGCCAATCCGTTTCCAAGAGGGCCGTCTCTGGATGGCCCTCAAGCTCCCGGGCCGCCTCAAGACAGTCGGCCTTGGGGAGGACGTCCAAACCGTCCATCTAACCCGCCTCGCCCAAGTCGCGAATCGGTCGGTCGCTTAGACTGGAATCTCAGTCCGGACGAAACCAAACAACTTCAACGACAACTAAGCGAATGGGAAACGGACATTGTTTGGCCTCGCGCAATCCCAGACCAGCTTCGACAAGGTCAAGACTTGGCTTACTTTATTGTATGGCGATTAGATGGTTCGATCATGAAGCAATCGGATGTCCCAGGGATCGTCATGTCTGAGTTAGATAGGGTTTTGCAGAACTACATTCGAGATCGATTGCAATACGATCGCTACGCATGGCAACAACGAGGCCCCTGGCGCGAGATATACATCCACGGCCCTCGAGAGACTCTTATATGCGTTGGACGTTCTGTTGTTGGCGAACAAGTCCGAACCAGTCGACTCACCGCAAGTCTCGCTGTAACGGGTCTTTCAATCTTGGTCCTAGGAGCACTCGGCGGCTGGTGGACGATCAGCCGAGCCATCGCTCCAATACAAAAAATGAGCGACACAGCACGCGGCATCAACGCTAATCGACTCTCGCAACGCATGGACCTCAAGGGTGTCGATTCCGAGGTCGCTGAGCTGGGGACGGTTCTCAACGAAATGCTAGATCGGCTCGGAGATTCAATTGCTCAGCAAAAGCGATTCACAGCCGACGCTTCTCACGAACTACGCACACCGCTTTCAGTCATCTTATCGAGCAGTGAACTTGCCCTTTCAAAACCTCGCAGCGGGGAAGAGTATCGTGATCATCTCGAGAAGTGCCAACGAGCAGCCACTCGGATGCGAAATCTGGTTGAATCGCTTTTGATCCTTGCAAGAGTCGATTCGTCACCGTCGACCGAACTCTTCACCAAAGTCAATCTCGAAAACATCATCGACGAAAGTGTTCAGCTACTTGAACCGTTAGCTTCCGAGTCCACTGTTAAAGTCACCAACGAAACGAGCACATGCGTTGTGATGGGCGACGCGAGTCAATTGGGCCAAGCCTTTGTGAATTTGATTTCCAACGCCATCAAATACAACTCACCGGGTGGCAATGTGACTGTTCTATCCAAGATCGAAGGCTCCAAGGTCTTGATAGAAGTTGTCGATAATGGCATGGGTATCCCCGAGAGCGACTTGCCACACATCTTCGAACGATTCTACCGAGTCGACCAAGCAAGATCTCGCTTGCAAGGAGGAACGGGGCTCGGTCTCTCGATCACTGAGCGCATCATCGTAGCCCATGGTGGTGAGATCGGAGTACAATCCAAACTAGGCGAAGGCTCGACGTTTTGGATTAAACTGACAACCTGTGACTCCCCGGCAATTGCAGCAATCTAACACCCTTCGAATCAAGCCAATACGATAAAGTATTTAGTAGCGTTGAATTGAGATCCTCAATAAGTGAGATGTCAGGCCCAACGCTAGGAAAACTGGCTTGAGTGACTTCGTCTGCGAAAGCATGCTTGTGAGTTTGTTCAATCAATTGCGAAACTTCCGCGAAACTTCGATGCCTCAATTCAGTTTACAACTAGGTCTCATCGCTCTCCCTACTAACTATTACCAATTGGACAATATGTATGTATCGCTACCTCCAAAATCGACGCAGGTTCTTAATAACGACTGGCGTTTTTGCATCTACTTTGATATCAGCTCCAGGTTTGTTTGCGGAGCAACTCGCGATTACCCCCGACATGACCGAAGGACCGTTCTATCCTGACCACCTACCGCTTGATACGGATAATGACCTGATTATGCTTGGCGATTCCATTACGCCCGCCGTTGGGATTATTACGCAGCTATCAGGACGAGTGTTTGGGAAGAACGGCTCACCGATTAAAAACGCGACCGTTGAAATCTGGCAGTGCGATGCCAACAAGGTCTATCTCCACAGCCGCGACAGTAAGCCAAAGGCTTCGCAGCAAGACAAGCACTTCCAGGGGTTTGGCCGCTTCGAAACCAACCAAGCCGGCGAATATCGATTTCGAACAATCAAGCCTGTCGAGTATCCAGGTCGGCCTGCACCCCATATTCACTTCAAAGTAAAACTGGGCGACCGTGAATTACTGAATACCCAGCTCATGATACGAGACTATCCAGGGAACGATCGCGATGGCATTTTTAAGAATGCAGCACGAAAGTTCGACCGCAAACTCTTCGAAGCCGATTTCCTTCCAATCCCTGAATCCAAAACGGGAGAACTGTTTGCAAAATTCGATCTTGTCCTAGGAATAACCCCAAGCGAGGAGCAACTGAATCCGCCCGAAACCAACAAGCGAGCAGATTCTTAAAAATCGGTTTTCGGCGAAAGGCCACAGCAGGCTTCAACGCTTGCTTCGTTTACCAGAACTCTTTTTGAATGACGAACGCTTGGTGGTTGCACCACTTCTTGGCCCACCTTTTTTTACTGCGGGAGATCTCTTAGCCCCCGACTTCTTGAAGCCTGATTTTTTAAAGGTCGACTTATTGAACGATGTTTCATCGCTTCGATCTCGACCTGAACCTGCGCTGGATTTCTTGCTGCTTGTAGAAGAACGTCCACCTGTTGAAGATCGCAATGTGCGGTCTCGAGAACCTGCAGAGGCACGCTTTCCGGGAGTAAATTTCTTGCTTCCTTTCTTGCGACCTGCGGGACCTCGATCATCGACACCCGAGCGATCGAAACCCGTTCGCCCAAAAGAACCCTCAGAAGAATCCGATCGAGACTTGCTCGATGTTGCACGACCTGTCGAACGCGCAGCGGGTCTCTCTGTAGATCGAGCTGACTTGGAGTAGCGTACGGGAGTGTCAGAATCGGAGCCACTTCGCGAATCTCCTCCTCGGCTCACTGGACGTTTGGCCGGTTGCTTTGGTGACTTCTTTAGACCTCTTCCTCGTGATTGTCTCGCGGGTCTTCTGCTGTCCGCTTCGCCTTCATCTGATTCATAGTCCGTTTCTTCATCGGACTCATAGTCAATCACATCGCCAATCCGTTCGTTGCCGCCATCTCGTAGAAGGATTGCATCGGACTCGATGGAACGTTGGTGAAAGGACATGCCAGGCATATCATCATCGTCGTCTTCATTCATACCTGCCATCAGCGGAGTCACCCATCCATCGTCATCATCGTCGGCTTCATCTGAACCGGCAGACGGATGATTGGCTGCGAATGGACTTGCAAGCAGCAGTTCGTCGTCATCCCAATCGAACGGATCTTTTGTCTTCTTCTTCGCTCGAGTTCGATCAACGACTTCTTTCATCGGTTGTCTTGAACGTGCGCCGGCAGCCTTCGCACCACCTAGCTTCGAAGCACTGGTCCGCGACGCAGCAGACTTGGTTTCTGTACTTGGTTCCACTGGCTCACCCGCGAGAGCGCGTTTGGCTTCCTTTGCGGCAACGCGTTGCTCTCTCTCAAGATCTCGCTCCTCGTTGGTTTCTTTGCGTTGTCGACGAGCCTTCTTTGCATCATCAGCTGCGCGGTAAAGCGATACCACCTCGTCCTTCGTGAGCGGTCGATAAGCACCAACCGGCATCGCACCCAACTTCAGGGGCCCGATCGATAAGCGGCGAAGCGTAACTACCTTATGCCCAAGTCTTGCCAGCACACGACGGATTTCGCGATTCTTACCTTCGGACAGTGTGATCTCAAGCTCGGTTGAACCTTTGCGAACTTTCTTGATTTTGACAAAGTCAACTCGCGCAACACCATCTGACAAATAGATACCACGACGAAGCCGTTTCATTTCGTCAGGTTCAATTTGGCCAGCCACGACTACATAGTAAGTCTTTGGAACTCCATACTTTGGGTGCGTTAACTGCTGAGCTAGCTCCCCGTCGTTCGTCAGCAAAAGCAACCCAACACTGGAAGCATCCAATCGACCTACTGGAAAGAGCCGCTCGTGACCTGGAACCATGTCGATCGCACGCGAGCGACCCTGTGGATCGCGGTTTGTACATAACACGCCAGTCGGCTTGTGAAGAGCAAAATAAGCGGGGCGTAGCTTTTTAAGCGGAGTACCATCGACAGTGATCTTCGCAACAGACGCGTCGACCTTCATGCCGAATTGTTCTACGATCTTGCCATCGACTTCGACGCGGCCTTGTTCGATTAGCTCGTCAACTTGTCGTCGAGCTCCCAGACCGGCGGCTGCCAGAAGTTTATTGAGCCGCTGCTCGCCGCTGAGGGGGGCTGTTTTTTCTTGAGGGCCCGCTTTTTCTCGATTGGTAGATGTAGGTGAGCTTTTCATGGTTTCCGGGGCGCTGCTTGGCGAATTGATTCTCTAGTATTTTCGGGGAGCCGGCGAAAACCGGCTGCAATCGAATTCCACCTAGCCGTCAAGCCAAAGAAATTCGAACCCCCAAGAATAATCTAGCGAACAAGACTTTGTTAGGGCAAAACCGCAGACTACTGCGACTTGCCCCAACCCGGAACATTCAAAAAGCTAATCCTGCACTAGCTTGGTCGGCTCGGTTGCCTGTACAGGAGCCATCGGAGCCTTGCCGGTGATGGCGACATCCAAGCTAATTTCACGGCCCACAGACTGGTGCTCGAGTTGTCGCTGCAGATACTGCATCGTCTCGTCAATTACGTCGGCTTGCATGACAAGCAATTCGCCTGGCTGAATCAATCCTAGGGCATGATTCACTGCGTTTTGCCAGCCCGCAATCTCATGCACATCCGTGACGCGGCTTCTGCCTTCCATTCCTTCTTTAAACAGTCGCGAAATTTCACCCGGCTCACGACCTCGAAGATATTGATCTTCGTAAAGGACTACACGATCAAACGCATCGCCTAGCAACTCACCCTGACGGATCATGTCCACGTCGCGGCGATCTCCGGCTGCCGAGTAAATCACGGTCCTGCGAGCGTGAGGGAATTGCGAAATAGCTTGAATGATCGCTTGGAGGCTGGATGGGTTGTGGCCGTAATCCACAATCACTGTCGCACCATTGATTTCCATCAAGTTAAATCGGCCAGGAACCTTGTCCATGTGAGCTGAGAATGTTTCGAGTCCAAGTCGAATCTGCTCGCATGGCATTCCCAGAGTCCAACAAGCCGCAGTTGCCGCCAAAACGTTCTCAACTTGGAAGCCGATTCGACCGTTGTGCGTAAGCGGAATACGTTCGAGTGCTAAAAGGGGAAATTCGCTAGGGCCTTCTGCAAGCATGATGGAGTTGTCGCGAACAAACGCAACACGACCACCCTCGATTCGTTTCTGAATCAATAGATCGTGCTCGCCATCAATCGCGAAAAAAGCAACGGACCCGCGACACTTCTCAGCCATCCCTGCAACCAGTGGATCATCTGCCTTGAGAACAGCTGTCCCGTTCTTGGAAACAGCTTCAACAACGCATCGCTTTACTTTCACCAACTGCTCGAGCGTATCAACTCCATTCAACCCCAAGTGGTCACCTTCACCCACATTGGTTACGACCCCAACGTCGCAGTAATCATAGCCGAGCCCCTCACGGATAATGCCGCCGCGAGCAGTCTCAAACACAACCGCTTCAACGATTGGGTTTGCGAGAATGGTTCGAGCGGATTGAGGACCGCTACAATCTCCAGATTCAATTCTACGTCCATTGACGTAGATACCGTCAGTACAAGTCATCCCTGTCTTTTTGCCGGTGCTTGCAATAATGTGGTTGATCAAACGAGTCGTCGTGGTCTTTCCATTAACGCCTGTAACTCCGACTACAGGAACGCGACCATTTTCTGAATTTGGAAACATCATATCGATGATAGCCTCGCCCACCGGACGACCTTGCCCCGAAGATGGTTCTAGGTGCATTCGCAAGCCTGGCCCAGCATTTACTTCCACAACGACCGCACGCTGACCTTGCAATGGCTGGGTAATATCTTGTGCGACAACGTCTATCCCGGCGATATCCAAACCAATAACCCTAGCTGCTTCAACGGATTGTCTCGCGACATCCGGATGTACCCAATCTGTAACATCCGAAGCGGTTCCACCTGTGCTTAAGTTTGCATTCCGTCGAATCAAAACGCGACGACCGGCTTCTATGACAGTCTCCAGTGCAACCTCTTGTTCTTGCAAAACGGCAAGTGCAATAGCATCGATTTTTATCTTGCTCAGTACGGTCCCGTGACCATCACTCCGTCGCGGGTCTTGATTGACTTGATCAACTAATTGCTGAATCGTTGATACCCCATCACCAATCACATGTGCAGGTTCTCGACGAGCTGCCGCTACCAGTTTTCCGCCGATCACCAAAAGTCGATAGTCATCCCCGGGAGCGTGCGTTTCGACAATAATCGAACTGCTTTCTTCCAGTGCAGCCGCATAAGCTGCGATGACTTGTTCACGTGTTTGCAAGTTGGTCGCAACACCTCTGCCGTGGTTACCGTATTGCGGCTTCACGACAACTGGGTAACCGATATCTTCGGCTGCTTCGCAAGCATCTTCAACCGAATCGACCGCGCGACCAACAGGCGTTGGAACACCGATCGTCCGAAGAAGCTTTCGAGTTAGTTCCTTGTCCTGAGCAATCGATTCAGCAATCGCACTTGTCGCATCGGTTTCTGCAGTACAAATGCGACGTTGCTTGATACCCTGGCCGAGCTGGACCAAGCTTCCTGAATTCAATCGATGATAAGGAATGCCTCGCGCGACAGCAGCATTGACGATCGCAGCGGTACTTGGGCCAAGACAAACCTCGTAAGCAAGGTCCCGAAGCTTCGCAACCTCTGCGTGAACGTCAAAAGGAAGATCTTGCGCTGCCGCAACAATTAGATTGAACGCTAAATCCAGGCAAGCCAATCCAAGTTGTTCATTTTTATATTCAATTGCAACGCGATAAGTTCCTTTGACATTGCTCTCTCGGGCACGACCATAACCTACAGGTGTACCGGCGAGCGATTGAAGCTCAAGCGTCACATGTTCGAGAATGTGCCCCATGTATGTGCCACGACGTAGCCGTTCAAAAAAGCCACCGCGCACGCCTTCGCTACATCGATGCTCGATCATCGATGGCAACCAGCCTTTGAGCCGCTCATTAAACCCAGGAATCATTTCGGAGGATGTTTCCTGATACTCTTCCAAGATTACCCAAGCTTCCAAGACTGGAAAATTCGCCCACACGTTTGGGCCGCGAAGCTTGTTCACCTTCAAAATACGCATGTGTTCCTCGAGTAAATTTTGTTGCCAATCCAAATGCAACGTGAGAAAGGATTTTGGTGTTCGTCCTTTGCGGAGAGGCAGGATCCCGAACACCAACCTGATTTTAGTGCAATTTCTAGGCCGTAAGCTAACAAAGAAGAGTTTAATCCGCCCGTGCCGCTAGGAAAGCGTGGAATTGAAAGCTTTTGAAAATTTCGCCAGACATTCAAACCAATTCTTCGATCGCTTCGCGTTTTCCTTTCTTTGTCGTCAAAATCGCACCTTTGATGCATTTTTTGACGACATTTCGAAAGCAGTTTGATTGAATGGCACTAGGGCGTACCTGCCGTGTTTGGTACAACCGGAGTAAGCGGTCGCAACTACGTTCCGGCTAGCCATTTTCAATGGTCCACCCTTTGAAGATTCTTTTCTCTTCTGCTTGTCCATCGTTTCAGGGCTCCCCCATAATTGTCCTCCGCAAACTCTGCATCGAAGCCTACTTCGGAAACGAATCCGCCGGCGGATTTTGCGCCAGCGAATAATCGATCTGTCGGCACCCGCGGGGAAGGAACGCGACCGACTTTAGAACTGGAGCTTTTTGCAAAGCTGCCGAAAGAAGTACAAAACAAGATTCGCTCCACGCTGGAACCGGAAGAGCTGCTGATTTTTGTTTTTGAGCCCGACCTATCGCTGCGACTCCGTTACGTTTCTAGCTACGCAGTTTTGACCAGCCGACGCATCTTGGTCGTCGCACCACGCGATTTAGCCGGAACGTCAAGCGGGAATCCAACCTTTGGAAGTCAAGCTGCGAATTTACAAAGCCGAAGCTCCTTCGAAACCTTCGTCACACAGGCATGGAATATTCAGGAGGTTGTTGACCTGGCGTTTGTCGATCGAATCGGACTTGGCACTATCGAGTTAATCGGCTCCACATCCCGACTCCACGTTTTACGATTTTCTGCAGGCCGTTTCACGACTGCTAGACTCTTCATCGAGAAGTTTCGCGCTCTGAAATTGCAACAGTCGATCGAGAATAACAGTCGCCTATTGTTCGGTAAACCCGAAAGCAATGTCACGGTCCTTGCAGAACCAGAGGCTTCCATCTGTCCTTCTTGTGGCGGGACAATGCAACCAGGCGAGTCGACCTGTCGAGATTGCGCCCCCGAGGCAGCCCCAGACACGACACGTTCGCTGTGGCGATTGGTGCGGTTCGCAAAGGCTCGAATGGGAATCATTCTATTCGGATTTGCGATGACGCTCGCAAGCACCGCCGTGGGTTTGCTTCCTCCCTACTTAACGATCCCATTGATCGATAAGATTTTGGTCCCACAGAAGAATTTTGAACTCGTCCCGTGGTACATCGCCGGGCTGTTCGGCTCAGCTGTCGTCGCATGGATGTTCACTTGGGTCAAGAACTACGTGCTGTCTATCGTGAGCGAAAAAATCTCAGCCGATCTTCGCAACAAGACATACGAACATCTTCAAAGTCTGTCACTCGAATTTTTTGGTGGTCGTCGAACGGGCGATTTGATCGCTAGAGTGAGCAACGATACCGAACGCATCTGCGACTTCCTTTCGCTCCAATTGCTCGACTTTGTTACCGATCTCATCATGATCGTGCTCACCGCTTCGATACTCTTCAGTATCGACCCGATGATGGCCGCGGTAACGCTGATACCATTCCCGCTGATAGCTTGGTTAGTTCAATACGTTCGAACGCAACTTCGACAGGGGTTCGCTCGAGGAAGTGCCGCTTGGGCGGAAATGGTAAACGTCTTAGCCGACACGATTCCGGGGATTCGTGTTGTGAAAGCTTTTGCTCAGGAACGTCGCGAGATTGACCGATTCGCGACACGTAACCAAAACGTCTACGATGCAAATACACGTGTCAATTGGCTCTGGTCGGCCTTTGCTCCCATCATCACCTTTCTGACAGACATTGGTCTGTTAATCATCTGGGCATTTGGAGCCTATCGCGTAGCAAATGGTGATATGACTGTGGGTGTCTTGGCTGCGTTTGTGGCCTATATCGGCCGACTTTATACACGACTGGATTCCATGAGTCGCATGCTGGCTCAGGCACAACGGGCGGCGGCTTCGACTCACCGAATCTTTGAGATTCTCGATCGTGTACCCAGCGTTGCTGAAGCCACCAAACCGATCCCTGTTGGCGTGAAGACGAATGGCCGCGTTGAAGGAGCAATCGAAGTGGGTAACGTTTGCTTCCGTTACGGAACGCGGCAAGTCATTAGCGACGTCAACCTGTCGATCAAACCGGGCGAGATGATTGGCTTGGTCGGCCCAAGCGGTGCAGGTAAGAGTACTTTCGTCAATTTGATCTGTCGCTTCTACGATTGTGCAAGCGGAACTATCTCGGTCGACGGTCATGACATCCGGTCTTACCCGATCTCTGACTATCGATCGAACATTGGCATAGTTCTTCAAGAACCCTATCTGTTCTTCGGATCTATTGCTGACAATATTGCTTACGGTCGCCCAAATGCTTCGCGTGCAGAAATTGTCGAGGCTGCAAGGGCTGCAAAAGCGCACGACTTTATCTTGCGATTGGCAGACGGCTATGATTCCCTTGTAGGCGAACGCGGCCAATCGCTTTCGGGTGGTGAACGACAGCGGATCTCGATCGCGCGAGCGCTTTTAACCGACCCTCGCATTTTGATTTTGGACGAAGCGACCTCCGCAGTGGATACCGAAACAGAACGCGAAATTCAACAAGCACTCGACTTCCTAGTCCAAGGCCGAACCACGATCGCGATCGCTCACCGATTGAGTACCCTTCGAAAAGCAGACAGAATCGTGGTTATGGAAAAGGGTCGAATCACTGAGATTGGAAAGCATGATGAACTGTTAGGCTTGGACGGTACGTACGCACGGCTCCATCAAGCCCAGCAACAAATGCAGCAGGACTCATCGGTTAACTCGGAGGCAATCTCACCATGAATGAAACCATGAATGCCACTTCGAATGCCACACAGAAAGCCACTCCGAAAGTAGCACCCCCTCCCATCAGCCTCACTCGAGATCATTGGGGGCGCTTGGTTTTCGTAAGCTCAGACGAAACGCCCATTTCGAATATTACTTTGACGCCTCTTTTTCCAATTAGCGAACCCGGTCGTTGGATTTCAATAACCGCTTCCGATGGTCGAGAGGTAGCATGCATCGAGAACCCAGCCGACTATCCGATCGAACTGCAGCAATTGCTTCGCGAGGAGCTTGCCTTACGAGATTTTGTTCCTCGCATTCAACGGGTTTTATTTGTTTCGGGTAATACAGAACCGTGCGAATGGCATGTCCTAACAAATCACGGTGAGACCAAGTTTGTGTTGAAAAGCGAAGACGACATTCGCCGGCTCAGTCCTTTCGAAGTCATGATCGTTGACTCCAACGGAGGACGCTATCGAGTCGATGATACGCGAACGCTCGATCGCAAGTCTCGTCGCCATATTGAGTGGTATGTCTGATGGAGTATGTCGAGCTCCACTGCAAGTCGAACTTTACGTTTCTTGAAGGCGCTTCGCATGCGGAAGAACTGGTCGAACAAGCAGCATCTCTCGGTTATCGCGGACTAGCGATCACCGACAAAAACTCGCTGTCGGGAGTTGTGCGCGGTTACACGGTTGCCAAAGAAGTCGATATCCAATACATCGTCGGAGCTGAAATCATTCCGGAAGATGGACCGCCAATGGTTGTGTGGCCAACTGATCGACCTGCTTACGGTCGCTTATGCCAACTCATCACGCTTGGTCGATCTCGACGAGAAAAAGGCGAATGCGAAATCTACTGGTCGGACATTCTTCAGCACGGCGAAGGTTTGATCGCAGGCATGATTTTGAAACAGCCTCAAGACGGGCTCGATCCAACGGATGTCGAAATAAACGATTCGGCGAGTGATCGACAGAGTTTAAATTCTCTTCCACCCGCCAGATTTGATTCGTCAGATGATTCTATTTGGATTCGTTGGCTTAATGCGTTTCGCGAAGCCTTTGGCGATAGATCTTATCTACTTTCGCACCTTCATCTTGGGGTAGATGATCAATTGAAACTTGCCAGACAAGCTCGACTCGCTCAAGCATCTCGAGTTCCGTTGGTTGCTGCAGGTGATGTTCTCTACCACGCGCCAGAACGAATGCTATTGCATGATCTACTGACAGCGATCAAACACACGTCGACTGTTGATGAAATTGTTGCGATGCGTCCAACCAACGCTCAACATGCACTACGAAGCCGATCGATCCTTGCAAATCTTTATCATGAACATCCCGATGCAATTGCAAAGACGATGGAGATTGCAAGTCGCTGCCAATTCTCATTGGATCAATTGAAGTACGAATATCCGATTGAATCCACTCCGAACGGAAAGACACCTCTTGAATACTTGAAGCGATTGACATGGAATGGAGCACTCGCAAGATATCCCAGCGGCGTCCCGGATAGGATTGTCGATCTGCTAAAGCATGAGATTGAATTGATCGGTGACTTGAAGTATGAAGCGTACTTTTTAACCGTTTGGGACTTGGTCCGTTTCGCTCGTTCACGAGGCATTCTCTGTCAAGGTCGCGGATCAGCAGCCAACAGCACCGTCTGCTTTTGCTTGGGCGTCACCAGCGTTGACCCGAACGAGATGGATCTGCTTTTTGAACGATTCATTAGCCGCGAACGTGACGAAGCCCCCGACATCGATGTCGACTTCGAGCACGAACGTCGTGAAGAGGTATTGCAGTATATCTATGAAAAGTATGGGCGGCAACGCGCCGGGATGACTGCAGCAGTGATCACCTATCGCATCCGATCGGCAGTTCGCGATACGGGAAAAGCACTTGGAATTTCGCTTGATCGCATCGATGCTTTATCGAAGATTTTGGAAGGCCGTGGTGGTAGTGAATCGCTCTCTGAACGATGCTTGCAAGCCGGTATCGATCCGATGTCCGACGTCGGAAAACGCTTTCTGTATCTTGTCGAAAGTTTGATCGGTTTCCCAAGGCATCTCTCGCAGCACACAGGCGGTATGGTCATGACGCGAGGACTATTGTGCGAGCTATGTCCCATTGAAAATGCATCGATGGAAGGCCGCACGGTTATTCAATGGGATAAAGACGATCTCGATGCTCTCGGTATCTTGAAGGTCGATTGCTTAGCGCTGGGAATGCTAACAGCCATTCATAAAAGCTTTGACTTGATTGAAAACCATTATGCGAGATCGCTTACATTGGCGAATGTTCCGCAGGGAGATCAATCCGTCTACGATATGATTTGCAAGGCTGATACCTTGGGCGTTTTTCAGATTGAAAGCCGAGCCCAAATGAGCATGCTTCCAAGACTGAAGCCCCGCTGTTTTTATGACCTTGTTATCGAAGTCGCAATCGTGCGTCCCGGCCCCATTCAAGGTCAGATGGTCCATCCGTATCTCGCGGCACGCGCCACTGGAATCCAGCTGGAATATCCTACTCCCGAGATCGGCCAAGTCCTCTCCAAGACGCTCGGAGTACCAATCTTTCAAGAGCAGGCCATGCGATTGGCTGTCGTAGCGGCGGGCTTTACTCCCGGTGAAGCAGATCAACTCCGGCGAGCCATGGCTGCTTGGAGGCGCCCAGGAGTAATCGATCAATTCAAGCAGAAGCTCATGACCGGGATGCGAAAACGCGGACTGCCGGACCACTTTGCGGAGAATGTATTTACACAACTACGAGGTTTCGGTGAGTACGGCTTCCCCGAGTCTCATGCAGCGAGCTTTGCATTATTGGTTTATGTTTCATGTTGGCTTAAACATCACTATCCCCAAGTCTTCTGTGCCGCGATGCTCAATAGCCAGCCGCTTGGGTTCTACTCACCATCGCAGTTAGTCCAATGTGCAAAGAATCATCACGTGCAATGCTTGCCAGCGGATGTCAATCAAAGCGATTGGGACTGTACTCTAGAAGAAGAAACAAACGCGGGTAGTCAAAACATTCCGCACAATGTCCGGCTCGGACTGAGGATGATCTCGGGGCTTTCCGAAAGTATCGCTCGCACGATTGTCCAGCAACGTAAGATCGCTGGCCCGTATCGCGACACCAACGATCTATCAATTCGAACGCGTGCTGGCAGTAACGTCATCGCTTTGCTTGCAGCCAGTGGTGCAATTGATTCGATCTCCGGAAATCGGCGAGCCGCGTACTGGCAGTCGCTTGGACTGGAACGATCTGGTAAGGAGCTACCACTATTCGAGCAATCTTCAACCAATGACGATGATCTCGTACCCGAGTCGCTTCGCCCCATGACCGATATCGAAGAAGTCTACTCCGATTATTCGACAACAGGACTATCACTTCGTGGGCATCCAATCGGCTTTTGTCGTGAAAAACTTAATCGATTACGAGTCACCCCAGCGAACAAGCTTGCATCGATCGCAAGCGGAAAATTCATTCGTGTCGCTGGCTTGATTGTATTGCGACAACGCCCCGGAACAGCCAAGGGTATCACCTTTGTGACGCTTGAAGACGAGACGGGTTCTATCAATTTAATAGTCAAGCCAACGATCTGGAAACAGTTCTATTTGGTGTGCAAACAATCGAATGCGTGGTTAGTACATGGCGTACTAGAAAGCCGCCAAAACGTCATGCACGTTGTAGCGGGCAGAATCGAAGACCTCAGTCAAGAGATCAGCGGCTTCGATGTCGACTCACGAGATTTTCGATAAAGACATACTAGTCGTTCAAGTTATCGTTTGAAGTCGGAAAGCTGTCCTTTGGAGTGCCGTGACTCGTCACGGCTTTCGGGCAAGCGACTTGTTGAAAAGGAAGAGCCTCACGTGACAACCGAATCGTTTGGTTAGCAAAGACTTTTCAGATCGACAACCGATAGATAAGTCTTAAAGCTCCGCCGAGCCGGAGCACTCCAAATTTTGGAGTGCTGTGACTTGTCACAGCTTTAGGGCGAGCGATATTACACCAAAGAAAAATCGCGCGAGATCAATCGTCGTTGAGTTCACAGAGACCCTATTGATCCTCAAACTCCATCAATTTTGTGCCGCCGCATTTTTTGGCGAAGCGTGCTGCGATGTAACCCCAGAGCGTTAGCGACCGCAGCGCGATTCCCCTGTGCTGTTTCCAGGAGAGCGCGTATCAGCGACGGTTCAACCACGTCAAGAAAGGAATCGTAAATAGTACCAACGTCTTCAACTTGTGGATCACTCGTCGAGGCAGAGAGTGCGGACTCGGTAGTCGTTAAAGAAGGACTGTGATCCTGAAGCCATAAGCGAATCAATCGATCAAGCTCCGACGGAATACTTGAGGGGTTTGCTCCGGATGTAGTCGATCCATCTCCTTTCGATCGTTCGGTATGTAACTGCGGAAGATGTTCGGGGTAGATGCGTTTACCACGTGCCAAAATCGCTGCATGGTCCATCGCATTTCGAAGCTCCCGAACATTCCCGCTCCATGAATGCGATAATAACAATAGAGACGTTGATTCGTCTAAGCATTCTTTTTCTGCCGAATAGTTATGACGAAGTAGGAAGTGAATCGCGAGCGGGATAATGTCCTCTACACGTTGCCGCAACGACGGCACTTCGATAGTAAAAACAGCAAGCCGGAAATACAGATCTTCGCGAAACCTGCCCTCGCTGACCATCTTTCGTAGATTGCAATGGGTTGCTGCAAAGACGCGAGCTTGTAGTGGTCGCGGCTTGTTACTACCTACTGGGATAAACTCACGCTGCTCCAAAACACGGAGTAGTTTAACCTGCTGACCAAGTGGAAGATCGCCAATCTCATCGAGCAAAATTGTCCCTTTCCCCGCAAGCTCAAACGCACCGACCTTGGCATGGTCAGCCCCAGTAAATGCACCCCGTTCATGCCCAAAGAGTTCGCTTTCGATAAGAGATGCGTTCAATGAAACGGGTGCAATGGCGAGATACGGTTCCTTGGCGTTGAAGCTATGAGTGTGAATCGCTCTCGCGACCAATTCTTTACCTGTCCCGCTCTCACCACAAATCAATACAGGACAATCACTGGCCGCAGCCATCGCAATTCGTTTGAAAACAGTTTGCATAGCTGTTGATTTTCCGAGCAGCGGACTATCACTGGAATCCAAACTGTCAGGAACGTGCGAACCAACGATCTTGGAATTTCGGCGACTATCGATTGCTCGGCGGACCGCAGTAAGCATTTCGTCAAGATCGAACGGCTTCGTCATATACTCGAAGACTTGTGCTTCGATTGCTTTGACCGCCGTCTTGAGATCCCCAAAAGCAGTCATTACGATAACCGGAACAGACTTAAGCGACTTTTGAAACTCGACTATCGCAGACAAACCATCCATCCCTGGTAGTCGGACATCTAGGACAATCACATCTGGAAGCGGAACAAATGGTTGCGCCGAAGTTTTTTTCCCGGCTATCAGCTTCATCACTGGCTCTGCAGAAGAGAAAACGCGGCTATCGTACCCAGCCCGTTGGAACGCGCGGCTCAACGAAGAACAGATCACTGGCTCGTCATCAATAATCCAGATTAAACTCATAAGGTCGGCTCATCGCGGGTTGCAAATTGCAGGACGGGGACCGCAAAGAAGAAGCAAGTCCGGTGTGCCTCGCGTTTCCAGGTTAGACTACCACCATATCGATTGGCAATACTTAAAGCCATCGGAAGCCCAATCCCGATTCCTTCCTGCTTGGTCGTGCTGAATGATTCCATCATCGTCGATTCGATTTCTGCCGACGGACCAGCTCCCGTATCCGAGATCACAAACTGGCAAAAAGGTTGTTGTTCGGGCGACTTCGTAAGAGTCACATCGATACTCAAACAACCTGGCTCCACCATTGCTTCCAAGCCATTTAGAGCGAGATTCAAGGTTGCACCGAGTACGGACTGACCGTCGTCCAGCATCATCGACTTCACACTCTCCTGTATTTCGGACTGAATTTCGTGGGCTCGATGCATGGCTTTCAGTTGGACAAGGCGGAGAAGTTGGTTGGTAATCGATTCCACCGTTTGCGGAGCACTTGCTGCATGCGCCAAGCCACTTCGCACTTGGAGTAGACTCCGGATCGACTGCTCAGCCAAACGCAACTGCTCCACAGCCAATTCCAGATCCTCGGATTTGTCACTTTCGTTTTCTTGTTGATGGGTTTGAATTGCCAGTCGAGCACCGGTGAGAGTGTTACGCAACTGATGTGCCATTCCACTGGCGAACTGATTGATCAGTTGCGATCGTTGATTGGAGGCAAGGGTTTGCTGCGAAGCCTTGAGTTGACTGGTCATACGATTGACATTGTCGGTCAGGAATGCGATTTCATCTTGTGGGCCCTGCATGACAAGCGGTTGCGATTTTCCAAGATCGATCCGGCTCACGTGGTCGCTCAGCTTTCGAATGCGACCACTGATCCGTGTTGCAAAGACAGTCGCAATCGCACCCACCGCGATCGCAGCAACACTACCTGTTGCGATCGGAAGATAGAGCGACTGAGAAACCAACGACTCCTGGTTTTCATGCTTTGACAAAACTACAATTCTCCGTGGTTGCGATTGTTCAATCATCCCGATCGGACGAATCAACACGTCCCATCGTTGATTGATCCAGAAAAAATCATGAACGAATAGCAAATCCTCGGACGGCGTGACGGGAGAAAGTTGATCCGAGATAAACTCGGACGCTTTGATCCCATTTGTTTTATAAAGGATGACTCCATCGGCTTTCTGGACGATGGCAATCTCCATCGACGAAAGTCCCCGCATCTGCTCAAGAACACTCTCGGTCAAAGGGTAACTCGCCGCGACCGCAACTGAGGCCACCGCTGCCAACCGCTGCTCAGTGGTCTGCCTTGCCGACCGATAAGAAAAGTAATACGCTACGACCGTTACAAAACCCACTGCAACGAAAATCGTAAAACTCAACGGCACAACAAACTGATTTCGAAGTGATTGAAACATCAACTAAAAACAATCGACAAGAACCAATCCATTGAATTAATCGTCGTGAAGACCACGAGTTCCAAGGTCGCCCCAGACGCCAACAGAGTGTAAACTACGTGAGCCATTTTACCCGCTATCGTACTCAGAAACCTTCTTGGTTGAGAAGGCAGAAATAAAAGCAGGGCGTGTCTCATTCGAAACACGCCCTGTTTACGTTATGAATAAAGTAATCCTTTGAGATTACTCGTCCGATGGAACCACAGCATCGCTCATCGGTACTGGTGCTTCCTCGAAACTTGCAGATTCAGCTACTGCTGGCGGAGCAGCGGCGAGCAGTGGGTAGCTAGTCTCATCGCTAGAGGTTCCTCGATTGAGAAGATCTTCCAAGGCCTCGCGGCGATAGCTTACTTCAGAATCTTGGAATGTTCGGAAACCGGTACCAGCGGGAATTAAGTGACCGAGAATCACGTTTTCTTTCAGACCAACCAAGCGGTCGATCTTGCCTGCGAGTGCAGCTTCGGTAAGAACCTTGGTGGTTTCTTGGAAGCTGGCTGCCGAGATAAAGCTATTGCTTTGAACCGATGCCTTGGTGATACCGAGCAACTGAACGCTAGCCGAAGCGGGCTTTGGCTTCTTACCCTTGGCAGGCTTACCGCCGAGAGCTTCGATTTGTGCGTTGGTCGTTTCGACAACTTCCTTCGGAATGATAGCTCCCAACGAGAATCCGCTATCACCTGGATCGGTGATCTTGAGCGACTTGGCAAGCTCATCATTGACTCGCTTAAACTCGAATCGGTCGATGACGATACCGGAAAGGAGACTGGTGTCGCCCGAGGTATCAACACGAACCTTACGAAGCATTCTTGCGACGATCACTTCGACGTGCTTGTCGTTGATTTCCACACGTTGCGAACGATAAACTTGCTGCACTTCGTGAAGCAGGTAATCCTGTACGGCGACTTCGCCACTGACTCGCAAGATATCGTGTGGTACGAGCGGACCTTGAATCAATGCTTGACCAGCCTTGACGATATCACCGGTGTGAACCATGAATCGCTTGCCTGGCGGCACCAAGTGTTCGACTTCGTTACCGCTGTCGCTGCGAACGATAATCGATCGCTTACCACGCTTCTTATCTCGCGAGATTTCGACCACGCCGTCCAGCTCAGCCATGACGGCTGGCTCCTTAGGCTTGCGAGCTTCGAAGATTTCGGTGATTCGCGGAAGACCACCCGTGATGTCAGCAACACCGGATGCTTCACGTGGCATTTCAGCCAATTCAGTACCCGCGGTGATCATCTTGCCTTCAGGAATCGTAACGACCGCCTTCTCTGGCAAGAAGTAAACATCAAGCGGCTTACCATCTTTGTCTTCAACCACAATTTGCGGATGCAGATTACCACGGTGATCCACGATGACTCGACGAATGTTACCGCTCGGATCTTTCTCCAAACGCATCGTTTCGCCTTCGATGACGTCGTCATAGCGAACCTTACCGCTCACTTCTGCAAGGATGGGAATCTTGTGAGGGTTCCATTCGCAGATGACTTGTCCCTTTGCGACTTCACCACCTTCTTTAACGCTCAGCTTGGCTCCAGTTGGGACGTCATATTGTTCTAGCTCTCGACCCTTTGGATCCAGAATTGCGATCTGGCTATTCCTCGTGAGAACGATATTTTCGCCTGCATCGTTGGTAACAAATCGCATACGGACCAAGCTCACAATACCAGCCTTCTTGGCCTTGATATCGGACTCTTCAACGCCAGTGTTAGCAACACCACCGATATGGAACGTACGCATGGTTAGCTGAGTACCAGGCTCACCGATGCTTTGTGCAGCGATAATACCAACCGCCATACCTTCTTCGACGAGAGCTCCCGTGCTCATGTCCATGCCATAGCACATACGGCAAACGCCAAGCGGTGCATCGCAAGTCATCGGCGATCTGACTTGAATCTTCTCCAAGCCCATTTCTTCAATCTTGCGAGCAATATCTCGCGTGATCATTTCGTTCTCTTTAACAACCGACTCTTCGGTCATCAAGTTGACGATGTTTTGTCGGCTCACACGTCCAATGATCGCATCGGCCAAGCGAACTTCGACCTTCTCACCACGGAAAACAATCCCCTTGGTCACGCTTTGGGTTGTACCGCAATCGTGCAAAGTGATTACCACGTTTTGAGCAACGTCAGCCAGTTTACGAGTCAAGTAACCCGAGTCAGCCGTCTTCAACGCTGTATCGGCAAGACCCTTACGAGCACCGTGCGTCGAGCTGAAATACTCAAGTACCGATAGTCCTTCGCGGAAGTTTGCTTTAATAGGCGTGTCGATAATTTCACCGGTCGGCTTGGCCATCAGACCTCGCATACCTGCCAACTGACTAATCTGAGCGATACCCCCTCGAGCACCTGAGGACGCCATCAAGAAGACCGGGTTCACATACCAAGGGCCACGGTGATCGTCGACTTCCATCGCCGATAACATGTCCTTAGTAATCAATTCCCGAGTGTTCGTCCAAGTATCGATTACTTGGTTGTAACGCTCTTGAGCAGTGATCAAACCCTTGTTGTAGTTTTTCTGATAGTTCATCACCTTCTTGTCGGCTTCGGCAATGTGCTTACCCTTGGAATCAGGTGTAACCAAGTCGTCAGCACCGAAGGAGAGACCGCTACGAGTCGACTCACGGAAACCGAGTTGGTTCATATCATCGAGCAAGTTGATCGTTGCACGACGCCCAAGCTTCGAGTAGCAATCGCTGATGACCATCGCCAAGTCACCGCTCTTGAGGGTCATGTTATAGAAGTCCATGCCGGTCGGAAGAATGGCGTTGAACAAGATACGTCCGTAGGTCGTATTGATCACGGCACCTTCCTTCGCATCGTTCGCATCGGTCTTTAGTTTGCGACCCTTTGCAAGCCGGACTTTGATCTTTGCATGAAGATCGATGATCTTCTGGGCGAAGGCAAAATCTGCTTCCATTGTGCTGGAGAAAATCATGCCTTCTCCTTTGCAATCTGGCTTTTCGATGGTGATGTAATAGCAACCCATCACCGTGTCTTGGGATGGGGACATAATCGGCTTGCCGTTGCTCGGTGCGAATATGTTGTGCGTTGACATCATCAACGTGTGAGCTTCGACTTGAGCTTCGATCGATAGCGGCAGGTGCACAGCCATCTGATCGCCGTCGAAGTCAGCGTTGAATCCCTTGCAAACCAGTGGGTGCAAGTGAATCGCGTTTCCTTCTACAAGGATTGGTTCGAATGCCTGAATACCCATTCGGTGAAGCGTTGGAGCTCGGTTCAAAAGAACTGGGTGGTTCTTAATAACTTGTTCGAGGATATCCCAAACTTCTTCATCCTTACGTTCAAGCATCTTCTTCGCAGACTTGATCGTATCGGCGTGACCAAGTTCCTTCAGCATACGAATGATAAAGGGTTGGTATAGCTCAAGCGCAATCTTCTTTGGAAGACCGCACTGGTGCAACCGAAGCCGAGGTCCAACGACGATCACGCTTCGCGCCGAGTAATCGACTCGTTTTCCAAGTAGGTTTTCCCGGAATCGACCTTGCTTGCCCTTGATCATATCGGTCAAAGACTTCAGTGGGCGATTGCTGCTACCGAGAACGGGTCGCTTGCAGCGATTGTTATCGAACAACGCATCGACGGACTGTTGAAGCATTCGCTTTTCGTTGCGTATGATGACTTCTGGAGCATTCAAGTCGACAAGCTTGCGGAGGCGATTGTTTCGGTTAATGATCCGACGATACAAGTCGTTCAAGTCCGAAGTCGCAAAGTTTCCACTGTCCAGTAACACGAGCGGTCGAAGGTCTGGTGGAATCACAGGGATCACATCTAGGACCATCCACTCGGGACGGTTTTCGCTATCACGAATCGATTCGACCAACTTCAAACGGTTGATCAAATCCTTCTTACGTTGCTTGCTGCCAGTCTCTGCCATTTCAATACGAAGCGACTCTGACAGACCAACCAAATCAAGGTTTGTAAGGAGCTTACGAACCGCTTCAGCACCCATTTCGGCTTCGAAGGTTCCTTCGCCGTATTGGGTTCGTGCTTCGCGAAACTCTTCTTCAGTAAGCAGTTGTTGCACTTGAAGCGGTGTTGAACCAGCGTTGGTCACGACGTAATCTTGGAAGTAGATCACCTTCTCGAGGCTCGTTGTCTTCATTTCCAGAAGGTTGCCCAACCGGCTCGGCATCGCCTTGAAGAACCAAATGTGAACAACCGGAGCGGCTAGCTCGATATGTCCCATTCGCTTACGACGAACGCGAGAGTGAGTCACTTTCACGCCGCAACGATCGCAGATCATGCCCTTGTATTTCATACCGCGATACTTACCGCACGCGCATTCCCAATCCTTCTCTGGGCCAAAGATCCGTTCGCAAAACAGACCATCTTTTTCAGGACGATAGGTTCGGTAGTTGATGGTCTCTGGCTTCTTCACTTCGCCGAACGACCAGGAACGGATGTCCTGTGGCCGAGCCAACGAAATTTTTACAGAGGTATAGTCGTTTACGCGATCGTATGTAGTTTCGGCGTTGGCCATGAACCGTGGTCTCCTGGAAGAAGGACTGGTTGCTGTAAAGTATGAGTAAAGTGTTTCGCGAATTGAACGTCGAATCAGTCAGTCGGCGTCTCAGGTCGCTTGGTAAGGATTTTTCAACCCTTCAAAGGACTAAGTCTGATGGGGACTTAATCGGCTGTGATCAGTGCTATCGAGCAAAAGTCGATAGGCACCTCTTGAATCGAGTCGTAAACGACGTGCTATAAGGTCCGCTTTTCGAGACGCATATTGAGTCCCAACCCACGAATTTCGTTGGTTAACACGTCGAAGCTCGCAGGAGTTCCCGCCTCCAACGTGTTTTCGCCCTTTACCATCGATTCGTAGATTTTGGTTCGACCTTCGACGTCATCACTCTTGACCGTTAACAACTCTTGAAGAATGTAAGCCGCACCGTATGCTTCGAGTGCCCATACTTCCATTTCTCCAAATCGCTGTCCACCGAATCTCGCCTTACCACCCAGCGGTTGCTGCGTGATCAACGAGTAAGGTCCGGTGCTTCGAGCGTGTACCTTGTCATCGACCAAGTGGTGCAACTTGAGCATGTAGATGTAACCAACGGTTGTTTCTTGTTCCATCGCTTCACCAGTACGGCCATCGAACAATCGGATCTTGCCGTGCTTGGGTAGACCAGCCTTATCAAGTGCTTCGTTGATGTCCCCTTCGGTTGCACCATCGAACACTGGAGTGATCGCTTGGAAGCCCGACTTGGCACCAGCCCATCCGAGGTGAGTTTCCAAAATCTGACCAACGTTCATCCGGCTAGGAACCCCCAGCGGATTGAGCATGATCTGAATTGGAGTTCCATCTGGAAGGAATGGCATGTCTTCCACCGGCAGAACCTTGGAGATAACCCCCTTGTTACCGTGACGACCCGCCATCTTGTCACCGACGCTGATTACTCGCTTGGTTGCGATGTAAATCTTGCACATTTGAAGAACGCCAGGTCGGAGTTCTTCGCCGCGCTTCATGCTGTTAACGTTGCGATCTCGAGTATCGAGTGAAGACTCAACCGCAGGCCAGTGACTCTTGTATACCTTCTTCACTTCAGCGTGGAGGCTTTCGTCCAATCGATTCAACAAACGTGAAAGATTGAATGTGAGTGCCTTTTCAGCCAAGAATTTAGGATCTTGACCGCCGGTGAGTGGCGTTCCATCTTCGTCGACAAACTTACCGCCGATTGCTTTTTCAAGCTCGTCAGCCAATGTCGAGAAAGCGATCGCAATGTCTCGGTTTCCTTCGGTCTCGATTTTCTTGAGTTCTTTTTCGTATTCCTTCCGATCATCTTCAGAAAGACTCATACGTCGCGAGAACTTCTGGGTATCGATAACGATCCCTTCAACTCCAGAACTGACCTCAAGCGAATCGTTCTTGACGTCTTCACCAGCACGACCAAAGATCGCGTGAAGAAGTTTTTCTTCCGGTGTTAGCTCGGTCTTGCTCTTTGGCGAAACCTTACCAACCAAGATATCTCCGGGACGAACGTAGGTTCCGACTCGGACAACACCGGTTTCATCCAGGTTGCGAAGTGCCTTTTCGCTGACGTTTGGAATATCGCGAGTAAACTCTTCGCGACCCAGTTTCGTTTCGCGAATTTCTACGTCGAACTCTTCAATGTGGATCGAAGTGTAAACGTCTTGCTTAACGAGCTCTTCGCTGATGATGATTGCATCTTCGTAGTTGTAACCATCGAAAGACATGAACCCAACAAGTACGTTTCGTCCGAGTGCCAACTCGCCCAAATAAGTCGACGCACCGTCAGCAATGACTTGTCCTTTTTCGACCTTGTCTCCAAGGCTGATGATTGGCTTTTGGTTCAAGCAAGTTCGCTCATTCAAACCCTGATATTTCTTCAGCGGATAGACATCGGTACCGACTTCGATGCGAGTGCAATCGACATAGGTAACCTTGCCGGCACGCTTAGCTCGAATAATCATGGAGCTGTTGTAGGCAACTTCCTTTTCAAGTCCCGTACCCACAATCGGTGGCTCAGGAATCAACAAAGGAACAGCTTGACGCTGCATGTTGGAACCCATCAACGCACGGTTCGCATCGTCATGCTCGAGAAACGGAATCAATCCCGCCGAAACACCGATCATTTGGCTTGGCGCAATGTCCATGTACTGAACTTGCGATGGCGGAACGATTTCGAAGTCGCTTCGGTGACGAGCAATCAGCCCTGGTCCTGGAACCAATGCCGAATCCTTGACGGCCAAATCCGCAGGCCCGATGTACGCATCCGCTTCTTCATCAGCACGAAGCCATACGACTTCTTCAGTTACCTTCCCATCGGCGACCTTACGATACGGTGTAACCAAGAATCCATAAGGATCGACACCGGCGTAGATCGACAACGAGCTGATCAAACCAATGTTGGTACCTTCCGGCGTTTCAATCGGACAGATTCGTCCGTAGTGTGAAATGTGAACGTCACGGACTTCAAAGCCCGCTCGTTTACGATTCAAACCGCCAGGTCCCAACGCAGACAAACGTCGTTCGTGAGTCAATTGCGAAAGCGGATTTGTCTGGTCAACCACTTGCGATAGTTCACCTCGACCGAAGAAGTACTCGATCGCCGCACTGATGCTCTTTGGATTAACCAAAGAACGAGGAGTCATGTCCTCAACTTCCTTTTGGCTCATTCTTTCTTGAACCGTACGACGAAGCTTCAAAAAGCCCTTTCGGAGCTCTTCGCAAGCCAACTCGTCGATCGTTCGCAAACGTCGATTTCCCAAGTGGTCGATATCGTCATAGTAAGACCCGCCTTCGGAGTCGAACAAGTCGATCAAGTACTTCACCGAGGCTACAAGGTCATCGGGCCGAAGAGTCATCTCATCTTCAGGCACATCCAATTGAAGCTTGCGATTGATTCGGAATCGACCGACTCGACCGAGACGATAACGATTCGCGTCGAAGAACTTTTCATGGAAAAGTGTTCGAGCTTTTTCAAGCTGCGGTGGATTACCAGGACGAAGTCTTTGATAGATTCTCAGCAACGCTTCTTCGTGACTGGCGGTGTTATCTTCACCCAGGGAGTTGATCACATACTGGACCTTGGGATACTCCATGACTTCAATCATCTTCACACCCGAGGTGCAAATCAGTTCGGCCATCTCTTTGGAGATCCGCTGACCAGCCTCGAGGATGATTTCGCCCGATCGATCGCTGCTTGATGGATAGACAACGTCATCCACTGCGATTTTCATTTCAATCTTCGGAGCACTTGCGCCACCGGAGAGTTTCTCTTCGCGAATTTCATAAAACGCTTTGAGCAAGTCTGCGTTTGTGCTGAACTTCGGGCTCATCGCACGAAGCAATGTCATCACGGAGAACTTACCGCTCTGATCGATTCGAACAGAGAGACTGTCTTTCTTTGTGACGTTTACTTCGATCCAACTACCACGTTCAGGAATAACTCGGCAGCTGGGGATCTTACGTTCGGAAGTCCCCTCGGACTCTTCAACGAAGTCAACGCCCGGAGAACGGTGCAATTGACTAACAACAACTCGCTCTGCACCGTTGATGATGAATTCGCCACCACCGAGCATGATCGGAATATCACCGAGGTAGACTTCTTCTTCGAGAGGCTGCTCGCGATTCAATCGCAACCAAACCTTCAAAGGCTTCCCATAGGTCAGCCGCAATTGTCGGCATTCCTCTGGAGTGTAACGAGGCTTTCCGAGCTCATATCGGAGGTATTCTAACGAGACAGTCTTGTCGAAGCTTTCGACTGGAAATATCTCACGAAAAACCGATTCTAAGCCTTGATTCTTGCGCTTATCGTGCGGAATATCCTCTTGCAGAAAGGCCTCGTACGAGGCAGTCTGGAGAACAGTCAAATTAGGAATCGGGAAAGCGTGACGGCCCGAACCGAATTGACGAACAACAGTAGGCTGAAGACGACGCTTGGAAGATGTTGCCATAAGGCTAGCAGACTCCGGACAAAGCTAAACGGCGACCAAATATAACTAACTCGCAAACTCACGAGCATGAAGATCGGAAAGAATCAACTCAAAGTTTCGATCAGAAAACGACAATATCGTGCCAAATTCAAACCCAGTCGAATAAGCGCGCACAGATAGCGTTCCACGCATTAGCGCGCCTCGATAAGAAACCCGAGATAAACCCAAGCCAACATCCACGTCGATAGTGTAGCGTAAGCTCTGCATTCTCGTAAACCAGAAAACAGAGGTAAAACAACCAAATTTTTGATTATCCCCGCATTTTTTTCCAAAACTTCATGCTTTGGCACACCAATGGCGGCAGGGGCTTGCAAATATGCGCTGCTGTAAAAGCAAATTTACACCAGCAATGCTAAGCCAACCGAGCTTCTCTCACGACCGCGCCCCTAGCGAAAGACACAAGATTGTGCCTTTCGCAGGATTACTTATCCTGAACTGAGAGAGATGCTCGAACTGTCTGGGACGAACCTTCACTGTAGAACTGAATTACTTCACTTCAACAGTTGCACCAGCTTCGGTAAGCTGAGCCTTGATCTTCTCGGCATCTTCTTTCGAAACGCCTTCCTTGATCTTGGCTGGCGCGCTTTCGACCAACTTCTTGGCGTCCATTAAGGATGCACCAGTGATGTTCTTGACAACTTTGACGACTTCGAGCTTTTTGTCGCCGAAGCTTGACAAAACAACATCGAATTCGGTTTGCTCAACAACAGCAGCAGCGGCAGGACCAGCAGCAGCGGCAACCATAACGGCTCCACCAGCAGCAGCTTCAATGCCGTGAACTTCCTTCAAGTAATCACTCAACTCTTTGGCTTGCTTGAGCGTCATACCGACGATCTTGTCGCCAAGGCTCTTGATGTCTTCCGCAAAAGCGGTGGCTGAATCGGACATGTTAAATACCTTCAATTAAAAAACAAACAAACTCTACAACTCGATTGGCTAAGCCGTCCCGCCGACTTCAACCCACTAACAGTACTTTTATAATTTAGCTGGCTTCAGGAGCCACTTCAGCTTCGGCAGTAGATTCTGCCGCAGCAGGCTCTGCAGGAGCATCTTTCTCAAGGTTCTCGACCAATGTCTTGAGTTGGCCGGCGATCTTACTTCCCGAACCCAAGATCTGGCCAACCAGATTCGAACCGGGTGATAAAATTTGTCCAACCAAGAGCGAGATTTGCTCTTGGCGACTTGGCCACTTGCTGACTGCCTTGACTTGCTCGGCCGTCAACGCATCGCCATCCATTACTCCGCCTTTGATTTCGAACAGCTTGTACTGCCCGGAATCGCTAACGGCTGTAACTTCTTTGGCAAGCGACACAAAATCTTCCGCACCCCAAACAACCGCAATGCTTCCACTGCAATCATTGAAGGCAGGTCGAAGCGACGTCCCCTCGGTTGCCCGAGCAGCCATCGTCCGTTTGACCACCAAAACCGAAACACCTTTGTTCCGGAATGATTTTCTCAAATTATAGTTGGCGTTTGCATCCAAACCTACAACGTTGACAACAACAGCATCCGCAACACCGACTAGCTTGCTGCCAATGTCTCGCGATACTAATTTTTTAACTAACTTACTCATTGAATCTCACCCTCTCGTGACTAAGCCGCGACGCGAACGCTAGGCGACATGGTCGCACAAATCGCGATCGACTTAACGTAAGTACCACGCACCGCATTTGGTTTCAAAGCCATGACATAATTAATGAACGCTGCAATATTCTCTTCGAGCTGTTCTTGATTGAAACTTAGCTTCCCAACAACAGCATGGAGATTACCACCCTTGTCGTTCCGGAACTCAACCTTACCAGCCTTGTATTCTTTCACCACGCGAGCGACGTCGGTCGTAACCGTACCGGCTCGAGGGGAAGGCATCAGTCCACGTGGACCGAGAACCTTACCAAGCGGTCCGACTTGCCCCATCATGTCCGGAGTAGCGATACAGACATCAAAGTCGAGAAAACCGTCTTTGATTTTCTTCGCTAGGTCTTCTGCACCAACTTCTTGAGCACCAGCTTCCAGGGCTGCTTTTGCTAGGTCACCCTTTGCAAACACTACTACTCGCTGAACTTTACCAATACCATGCGGCAGAACCACACTACCACGAACCAATTGGTCCGCTTGAGTCGGATCAATACCGAGCTTCATGTGAATCTCAACTGTTTGATCGAACTTACGAGCCGGGAACTGCTTTAGAACCCCCACTGCCTCAGGCAGCGAGACCGGATCTTTACCAGCAGGTGCCTTCGTAAGCATCGCCTTCATTGCTTTAGTTGCCTTGACCATCGATGTTACCCTTCCACCTCAATACCCATACTCCGAGCTGTACCGTAGATCATGCGACGGGCGTGTTCTAAGTCTCGTGCGTTTAGATCTTCCATCTTCTTCTTGCAGATGTCATCGACTTGAGCCAATGTCACCTTACCAACCTTAGTCTTGCCAGGCTCTTTCGAAGCACTCTTGAGACCGGCTGCAATTTTAAGCAGCGCGGAAGCTGGCGGACTCTTTGTCTTGAATTCAAACGTACGATCCGAATAGACCGTTACGACAACCGGAATCGGCGTTCCGTTGTACTCACGAGTTCTTTCATTGAACTGCGATACGAACTGACCGAGATTCACACCGAATTTACCAAGCGATGTTCCGACCGGCGGGGCGGGCGTGGCAGCACCCCCCGGCACTTGGAATTTCGCTTGCCCAACCATTTGCTTGGCCATAGACCGCTAACCTTCAACACAAAAAAATCAATTACGAACTACAAAATCATACCGAACACCCGACTCAGGCATTCGAAAGAACCGACCACTAAAGCGTTTCGATCTGCCAGTGATCCAGCTCAACCGGTGTACTGCGACCAAAGATACTGATAATCACAGTCACGCGGCCATTCGCCTCGTCGATGCGATCAACATCCCCTTCGAGATTCTGGAAGTTGCCTTCCTTCACTCGAACGCGGTCGCCACTTCGGAAAGGAATCGTCGTCTTGAGCGACTGCTCCTCTTCGGCATCCGGGTAAACCATCTTAATGATTCGCTCAACCTCAATATCACTCATTGGAGTTGGCTTACCAGAGGCACCGGTGAAGTCACCAATACCCGGGGTTTCACGGACCAAGAACCAACTCTCATCGTTGACCCCCATCCGAATCATCAGGTAGCCAGGATAAAGCTTTCGCTTTACGACCTTTCGCTTACCAGCCCGAGTGAACTCAACGACATCCTCTGTCGGAACAAGAATTTCACCGAAAAGATCCTTGTACTCAGACAAGGCAATCCGCTTTGCAAGCGAATCACGTATGGAATCCTCACGGTTGAACGCAACCTTGAGGATATACCACATCATCGGTGGGACTGGAACTTCAGTCGGTTCTGGGCTTTCAGCTTCTATCACAGTACAACCTTCGCGCCGGTACCTACGACAACTGGTGAATCACCAGCTCATCTCCCGGCTTATTTTAAGTATTGGAAATCGCGGTAACTGGGTATCCCAATCTACCGATCAATCACAACGAATGGATTACAAAACTAAGCGATCTTCAAGGACTGGAAAATCCAGGCCCACAGCAAGTCATAGCTAAAGAGCAAAACTACCAAGAAGAAGATCGTAAACATAACAACTATTGACGCCCTGTAAAGCTCAGGCCAGGTCGGCCAGGAAACTTTATTTAATTCTGCCTCAACGGAGATCAAAAAATCAGCAAATCTAGGCCAATTCACCAATCGATAGCCAAACCAAACACCCGCCAAAAACATGGCAGCAGGCACGCCCAGCTTAACTGCCGTCCCAACCCAAGGGTTGGAGCCCTCTGCAAAGGTTGCCTCCGCTAAGAAAGTTTCATAAAACCTCCAAGCGGCCAAAAACGAGACAACCCAAATAGCCAAGCAAGTCACCTGCCGAACCATGCGGCCCTGATTTCGCTTGTAAATTTCAGACATCAGCAGCTCGCTCCATAACGATCGACTACTGATAGCATCATTGCTCGACATATTTGCTCTTCTAATCAAACGAAGCCATTCCGAACTTTTCCGCCGGAAAGCAAAACGAACCACCTGGGAAAACAGGAGCGGAGGGAATCGAACCCGCAACCGCCGGTTTTGGAAACCGGTGCTCTGCCAATTGAGCTACACTCCTAAACCTTTAAACCAGCATACCGCAGACTTGAAAATCAAATCTACGGTAATACTTGGATTTTTTAACCACTTCGAACCTCTGAAGTCATGAGGCCGCAGGTCTGAAATTACTCAATAATCTTCGTCACAACACCCGAACCAACGGTCTTGCCACCTTCACGGATTGCAAAGCGAATCCCATCATCAATCGCCACAGACTTCTGTAGCTCGACTTCGATTCTGACGTTGTCGCCAGGCATGCACATTTCGGCACCGACCAAGTTTGCTGTTCCAGTTACGTCCGTTGTGCGGAAGAAGAACTGTGGGCGATAACCTGAGAAGAACGGAGTATGTCGCCCGCCTTCTTCTTTGCTCAAGCAGTAAACTTCAGCTTGGAATTTCTTGTGAGGAGTAATTGAACCTGGCTTTGCAAGAACTTGACCACGCTCGATGTCTTCACGCTTAACACCACGAAGCAAGCAACCGACGTTATCGCCAGCTTTGCCTTCCTTCATTTCCTTGCGGAACTGCTCTACGCCAGTAACGGTCGTCTTCTTCTTTTCTTCAGCAAGACCGATGATTTCGACTTCTTCACCAACCTTGATTTGACCTCGTTCGATACGACCAGTAGCAACCGTTCCACGACCTTCAATGCTGAAGACGTCTTCAATCGCCATCAAGAATGGCTTTTCATCTTCTCGGACTGGCTGAGGAATGAAGCTGTCGATTGCGTCGATAAGATCGCTAATGCACTTGCTTGCAACAGGATCGGCAGGCTTGTCGTAAGCAGCCCTAGCTTGACCGCGAACTATTGGAGTGTCATCGCCAGGGAAGTCGTACTTGTTGAGAAGCTCACGAATTTCAAGCTCGACCAACTCTAGCAATTCATCGTCGTCGACCAAATCGCACTTGTTCAAGAATACAACAATCGCAGGCACACCAACTTGGCGAGCCAAAAGAACGTGTTCCTTGGTTTGGGGCATCGGCCCATCGGCCGCGCTAACAACAAGAATCGCGCCGTCCATCTGGGCGGCACCAGTGATCATGTTCTTGATAAAGTCCGCGTGACCCGGGCAATCAATGTGAGCATAGTGCCGATTTGGCGAGCTATATTCAACGTGGGATGCGGCGATAGTAACAGTCTTGGTCGCGTCACGCACGGTACCGCCCTTAGCGATATCCGCGTAGGACTTTGGCGTTGCCAAGCCCTTGGCTGCCTGCACTGCAAGCAAAGCACCGGTTGTTGTTGTCTTTCCGTGGTCAATGTGACCGATGGTTCCAACGTTACAGTGCGGTTTCGACCGTTCAAATACCTCTTTAGCCATTGTTCAAAACACCTAAAATTTTTACAAAACTTCGAACTTCGCCGTGAGGTCGATGCCCACGTGCTTTCACCAATGAAAACAAAATCTACCATGAGGAGCCAATCAATACTATGACTGATCCCAACACCCTGGCATCACCGACAGCCAGAGCTGCTGATGGGACTTGAACCCACGACCTCGTCCTTACCAAGGACGTGCTCTACCAACTGAGCTACGGCAGCAAATCAAACAGAGCGGGTGAAGGGAATCGAACCCTCGTATTCAGCTTGGAAGGCTGCTGCTCTACCATTGAGCTACACCCGCGAAATCTCTTGTTTTCCACTCATTCCTGAGTGCACTAACTCATTCGTCGAAAATCAACCAAATGGAAGGTGTAGGATTCGAACCTACGTAGGCGTAAGCCATCGGATTTACAGTCCGACCCCTTTAGCCACTCGGGCAACCTTCCGTTTTTCTCTTATAACTTTCTCAGCAACTAACTCTCTCAGCAACTAGCTTTCCCAGAAACCAATTCGCTCGGCAACTGAACTTCTCAACTGAATTTTCAGCCGCCAATCATCCCAGCCGATATCCAACGGAATTGCCACTACCAAAGATTCACTATTCACACATTATGTTCGCCAGACCGCTGAACAAAGAACTCGAAAATCGCTGAAAAAGCATCGAGCCATTCATCAAACGTCCTGGAGAGCCGGCGAGAGGACTTGAACCCCCGACCAGCTGATTACAAATCAGCCGCTCTACCACTGAGCTACACCGGCAATACTCGAATCCGCACCTGGTCGAAACCGCATCGAAATCGAGTGCCAAAGTGTACTAGTCCCCCTCGTTACCGCAAGAGCGAATTTCTTTGCAAATTCGCCATTTTCGGGGATTTTCGACCCGGAACGCCCGCCACCGGCTGCGCAATGCCATCTGCTTTCGAAAGATTAGCCGCCTAGCGTCAGAGAGCGTCCCGCTCAGAAAACAAATATTTCTGCATTTTCGTAGTCGTTCAAATACGTAAGCCGGTATTCGTACTCGATCGGATTACAGTCGAATCGAGCACGACTTCATCGGAAAAGCTAGCAGGACGCTCCCTTGCGCGCGGCTTGCGGCTGGCTTAAGAGCTACAAGAAAGCATCGAGCAACCGGCACGATTTCGAGCCCATTCCGGTCGCTTTTCGGCGAAAATCTCACGATTTTCCTGGATTTGATATGGATTGCGGAGAACGTCAAGAAGCTCGTAGATCATCGAATGATCTCCCCGCTCGCTTTTGTCGATCGCTTGTTGAGCTAAATAATTCCTTAGCACATAGATCGGGTTGACTCGGTTCATCGTCGACTGACGCGTCGCATCGTCGGTTCCGTCACGAAGAATTCGATCCCGGTATTTTTGGAACCACTGGCCCATTTGACTCTTGAAGGATATCGAAATTTGTCGCTGATCATAAAAGGCGACCGAAAAGTGACTTACCATCGAATCCAGCTCTCCATCGGTGTCGGTCGCTTCCGAGCTACGATTGCGATCTAGATTGCTCTCCACGGGCAGGCTTGCCAACTGCCTGTAGAAAAGAGTCATATCGGTTTCGATTGCATTAAGCAGCTTTAAAAGCTCCTCGACAAGCGATTCATCGACCCCGACATCAAATTTCCGAAGTCCAAGCTTCCCAGCCATCATCGTCTGCCAGCCAGTCTCGAAGGTCTCTGAATAATTTTTGAGGGATTCACGAAGCGAATCTTCTCGCTGCACTACGGGCCAAATGGCGTTGGCTAACTGAGCACAATTCCACATCGCAATCTGTGGCTGTTGGCCATAACAATAACGACGCCCCGAAGCATCCGTGGTATTCGGAGTCCACGTTGGGTCGTAATCTTCCAGCCAACCATAGGGACCATAATCGATAGTCAAACCGAGAATCGACATGTTGTCTGTATTCATGACTCCATGCACAAAGCCGACACGCATCCAGTGGACAACCATCTCCGCAGTTCGACGGCAAACCTCATCGAACCAGCGAAGGTATGTCTCCGCCGAAAGAAGATCAGCTTGCATCTTGGACGTTGCAACCAAATGCGGAAAATACTCGCGAATCGTGAAATCCATGAGCTTCCGCAAGGTCGCCGTATCCTGCCTGGCAGCAAAAATCTCAAAGTTCCCGAATCGAACGAACGAAGGAGCAACTCGGCAAGCAATCGCACCCGGCTCGCGCTCCGGGTTCCCATCGTAAAACATGTCCCGAGTGACTTGATCGCCAGTGAGAACAAGACTCAGCGCTCTGGTGGTTGGAACTCCCAAGTGGTACATGGCCTCACTGCATAAAAACTCGCGAACCGAGGATCGCAGCACCGCGAGTCCATCCGCGTGACGCGAATAGGGGGTCACGCCACTCCCCTTGAGTTGCAGCACCCATCGTTGACCGTGCGAGTTGACTCGTTCGCCCAAGTTAATCGCTCGACCATCCCCCAGTTGCCCCGCCCAATTGCCAAACTGGTGCCCGCCGTAACACATCGCATATGGATCCATGCCTGGCATCAATCGATTTCCACCAAGCGTTTCGGCGGCTTCTTTCCCTGTTATCCAAGATTCAGGAAGGTCAAGAAGCTCAACGACCTCTTGCGAGTAAGCGACAACTTTCGGATCTGCAACAGGAGTCGGCTTTACCTTCGAATAGCAAGCGTCAAAGACTTGCCTGCAAAAGTTTTTGGATTCCTTATCACCCGGAAGCAAGTCCACAAAACGATTTTCAAATCCCAACGAAGCAGATAAAGTCATGGATTGCGCGAAATATTTATATCAAAGCGGCAAGAAACAAGAACGCTTTGAATGCCTAATTGTTGCTGAATCCAAAAGGAAGGCTGGCTTCTTTTCCGATCGGGTTCTTCATGTATTGACGATAGCACTCGCCGCACAGGTCATAACGCTTACGTTGATAACACTCATCGCTAAGGGACGACTCGCAGTAATCATCAGACGACTCAAGCAAGTCTTCGAGTGCCTCTAAATGATCATGATCGTCAACAACCTCACCAGCCATATGATCCATCGCGGCTTCGACCTCAATTCGCACGATGTACCGCAGATCCGAATCTGCATCGATCTCTCGTTTACATCGATCACAACTGTAATGAATCATCTAATTATTTTTCCCTTCGTTCGATAGACGCTTCCGTGCGGTAGTCTTACCCATGGAAACCTAACGTCAAGCAACATTTCGACCGTGTGAAGACCTTCATCGTAACGCCCACGCAAACAGCGTCGCAACCCTCTAAGTCGAAAAGAGACTGAAAAAAGAACCAGAAGCCAGTAGCCGACCTCCGACAGTCGATACACACGCAAATTCCAGACTAAGCTATATCTAAGCTATAATCGGGAGTCGGGCTTGTTTCGGACAAGTAGTCCCCTTTTTTAAAACCGTTATTCCAAGGACTCCCCTCGATGTCATCGACACGACGCGTTTTCATCCAGCAATCACTAGCCATCGCGACTCCACTTATTGTCAGCTCATCCACTCTCTCGGCAAATGCGCCGAGCAATCGGATCAACGTCGCATTCATCGGCACAGGCAACCAAGGTATGGGATTGCTGAAGCGATTCTTAGCTGCCGATCTCGGAAACGTCTTAGCGGTGTGCGATGTGAACGAAGGAAGCTTCGGCTACAAAGATCCGGAACACTTTTATGGAAAGCTGCCAGCCAAGAAGTTAGTCGACGAAGTGAATGCAAAGAAAATCAAGAGCGGAACTTCTAACAGTTGCACTGCATACTCCGACTTTCGAGAGGTGCTCAAACGAGACGATATCGATGCGGTCATCGTCGTCGTACCTGATCATTGGCATCGAATCATCAGCGTCATGGCCCTGGAATCCGGTAAAGACGTTTACTGCGAGAAGCCAATGACCTTCGCCGTATCCGATGGCCCAGTCATGATCGAAGCTGTCCGTAAGAACAAACGCGTCTTGCAAAATGGAAGCCATGAACGATCGAACCCAGTAAGCCAGTTTATTTGCGAGGCGGCCAAAGCTGGGAAAATCGGCGACATCAAAAAAGTCATCACGAAGATCGGCTACAACAACAAGGTCGGTCCGGGGCCGGGTTGGTCTCCGATGCCGGTTCCGATAAACCTTGACTATCGCGCATGGCTTGGACCAGCTCCCGAGCAACCCTACCACGATGACCGATGCCTTTATCGCTTCCGATTCAACTTCGATTATTCAGGAGGCCAAATCACGAATTTTGGAGCACACTGCAACGACATGGCTCACTGGGGAATGAATCTGGATACGAGTGGACCGATCGAAGTCGAATGTTTGGATGCAAAGTTTCTACCGACAGGCAGTCTCTTCAACACGGCAACCGAAACTCGGTATCGATGCTTATACGCCAACGGTGTCGAGTTGATCTGCGAAAGCGGACCTGAACAAGTCCAAACTCGATTCGAAGGAACCGATGGTTGGCTACAAACAGGCTACAAAGGAACAACCGCATCCGACCCAAGCCTGCTGAAAGGTCTCCCCGAAAAGCCAACTGGAACCGCTGACCCGCACACAGCTCACATGGCCAACTTTATTGATTGCGTCAAGTCACGCAACGAACCACGTGCCCCAGTCGAAATCGGTCATGCATCCGCAGTTCTATGCCACATCGCTAACGCAATGATTCGACTGTTCCCTGAAACCGGCCCAGGAACCATCGCCAAGTGGGATGCAAAATCAGAACGTTTCACCAACAACGACCGAGCTAATCAGATGCTCATCCGTGAAGAGCGCGATCCGTGGTCGTAGGTACTCTTTGGAGTGCTCCGTCTTGGCGGAGCTTTAAGACTTATCTGTCGGTCCTCGATCAAAAGGATCGTAGCGAACGTAAAGACAAACGATCTCGCGAGCTCTACTATTGCGCAGCATCGCTCGCCCCAAAGCTGCGACAAGTCACAGCACTCAAAAGGGATCTTTGGAGTGCTCCATTTCGGCGGAGCTTTAAGAGTTATCTGTCGGTTCTCGATCAGATTAATCGTAGCGAACGTAAAGACAAACAACCTCGCGAGCTCTCCTTTTTCGCAGCGTCGCTCGCCCAAAAGCTTCGACAAGTCACAGCACTCCAAAAGGAATCAGAGATTTCGCGTTGCTCGTTTGACAATTGCGACCGTCTCTTTGCATGTCGATGCTTCAGTCCAGCGTTTTGTTATGGATCGCACCCAATCCGGGTGCGTCTTTCCAGCATCGTTGAGCCAGTTGGCGACTGAGTTGCGAACGTACTTTGATTCATCCGCAAGAAGTGGTTCGAGAATCGCCAGTCCCGGTTGCGGGTCTGCTTTTAGAAGCGGAATATGCGGTGCCCAAACGCCACGCGGTCGTGTGATCTCCGATGCGTACCGACGTATCGTGTGCGTTCGGCTACCGGTCCAGGGTATGAGGTTTTTGATCGCCGCAATTGGATCGCGAATTACATCCGCTCGTAGCGAAATCCAAGCCAACTCACGAACTCCGGGGTTCGAATCATCCGCAAAGGGTTTGATCCAGGCTAACTTTTTTGCGAACGAAATACCTTGCTGCAAACCGACCAACAGCGCTGCCCATTCGCGAGCGACATCACTTGTATGACTTGCTAATCGTTGAAAATTCGCGTCGCCCAACTTGATCGATGGGGAGAGAGCTCGTGCTAATTTTACCGATAGCTTTAACGCAGCCAGCTTCTCATCGGACTCTTTCGCATCGGCGATTCTTGAACTCAAGGCCTCGTCGTTGATCTCCTTCGCGATAGATACAACGAGTCGAATTCGGTCCACATTCAACCATTCGATAAGGTTTTTTGATTCAATTAATCCGCTAGCAAGAGCTTCGCGCACCTCGTGCGATAGCTCCGATCCGCGGCAAGCCGGCTTGCGAGCATTCAATGCGATTAAATCAATTGGTGACATTTGATTTTCCGATTACTTGCTCCGTTACCTGACTACACAAGCTTCATTCCGCTTGTTTCGGACGTGGCTCGAACCATCGTGTAACGGCTGTTACGACGATGATTGAAAAACAGGCTAACAGGAAAATAATTCCTGTTGTGCAAAGCGAACCTCGGATCAACTGCGACCAATTTTTCGTACTCCAACCAACTTGAATGTCGGTCGCAAATGGGCCCATGATCATCTGGCTTCCGGCGGTCAACGTGGTGGTAACAACGAACAGCATCGGAATGATGGTGACCCAAGCATATTTGGCTCGTCCCTGTTGAATCAGGTAAGTCGTAACGACCGCCAGCGCGATACCGCTTAGAAGTTGATTAGCAATTCCAAACATCGGCCAAATCGTTTGAATGGATCCGCTCCAAATCAATCCGCCCCAAGCCAAGGTGACCAGCGAGGAGCTAATCAATACTCCGGGAAGCCAGTCGACCTTTTCAAAGGCCGGAAAAATCTTGCCCAAAATTTCCTGAAACAAGAATCTCGCGATGCGTGTACCCGTATCGATCGTTGTGAGAATAAAAAGAGCTTCAAACATGATCGCGAAGTGATACCAATATTTAATAACTCCATCGATCGAAATGCTGTTGGTGATAGCTCGAGTCGCATCGGTCATTACCTTGGCCATTCCGACAGCCAGCGTCACCGCTCCACCGGTTCGACCGCGAAGTGTTTCCCCACCGACTTGTTTTTCAAGGTCTACCAAGTGATCCGTACTTGCACCCATCGCTTCCAATTTGTCAGCATACTTTTCGACTTGAGCAAGATCGATATTGATCGCCCAGTAGTCACCTTGAGGGAGTGTTGCCGCGGCCAGAAGAGCCGTGATCGCGACAAGCCCTTCAAGCAGCATCGATCCATAGCCAATCATTCGGATGTCACTTTCGCGACCTATCATCTTGGGCGTCGTACCTGAAGCAACCAGCGCATGAAAACCAGAGACGGCTCCACACATGATGCAGATGAAAACGAATGGGAAAATCGCACCGTTGAAGTAAGGTCCACCACCGTTAGCGAACTGGGTATTGATAGCGGGTGCTTCCAGTTTTGGATTCGCGATCAATACACCCAGGATCAAAATTCCGATGGTTCCTACTTTCAAAAAGCTTGATAAATAATCGCGAGGGCAAAGCAGAAGCCAAACGGGGAGGACCGAAGCCACAAATCCATATAAACAAATAGCGAAGATCGTTTGATCACGATCCCACGTGAAATATGGTTCTAGTGGCGAACCGGGAATCCAGCTTCCAGCAACGGTGACAAACAGAACAGCCGCAGCCCCCAGCAAGGACGCTTCCACCACGCGACCTTTGCGAATGCGATACATGTACCAGCCAACGAACAAAGCGATTGGTATCGTACAAGCGATTGTAAAGACCCCCCAAGAGCTGCCACGGACTTGCTCATTGGTACCAGCGGGCAAGATCAATTCTTGAGGTTTACCTTCACCGGGAGCATTGCTGTCGAGAGTTTCGCCTTTGGGTAGCTTGATCACGAAGCCTTCGCTGCGGGTAAACGAGTTGCCGTTTGGAAAAGTCAGTGTCGAATCGGGAGGAATTGCGATCACACTTGGATCTGCTGACTTGCTGATTTCGTGCGAGGGGCTTTCCGGTGCTTTTTGCGAGTAGGTAATCTTTGTTCCGGTCGGCATTTTGACTTCTTCACCACCGAGAGCCTTCACGACGATGATTCCAAGTCCCGATAGTGCGATGATCACGATGAACAAAATGGCGATCGAAGCCGTCATCCCTGCGAAAGGTCCGAGTGTTGATCGCGTGATCTCAGCCAGTGAACGGCCGTCGGTTCGTGTGCTGGCCCAAAGAACCAACATGTCTTGAACTGCTCCCGCAAGGCAAACACCAACAACCAGCCAAACTAAACCGGGCATGTAGCCGAACTGGATTGCGAGAACCGGTCCGATAAGTGGTCCCGCGCCGGAGATTGCCGCGAAGTGATGGCCGAATAAAACCCATCGATTGGTTGGATCGTAGTTCTGGCCGTCATTAAGGCGGTGGGCGGGGGTTATTCGCGAATCGTCCAGGACAGCCACTCTCGCTGCCAAAAAATTACTGTAGAAGCGATAAGCGATCGATAGGATCGCTAGGACTAGCAGCATGACGGGCATTGCGTTCATGGGAACTGAACTCGACTGAAGAGGACTTGCACGGTTATTGCGAAATGCAGGATTAGATAAGTTAATCCAAACCGCGTTGTAATTGTGCAAGAAAATTTTCCCTTGCACAGGGATGGGAACTTGCTTGGCGGTTCTGTGGTAGCTAACTTAGCTAAAAGTCGTTGACGAAGGCTTGGCACCTTCGGGAGGTTTAGTTGTAATGCTGAACCTCGCACAAGAAGTTCGAAGCTGGGATGGCAATCAGGATTCTCTCCTCCTGTCGCAACATCTTGTCGTCAGCTGTTTGATCAGTTGTTCCTTTTGATGAAGAAGAGATCCTACTACATGTCGTCTGACAACAAATACAAGCTCGAGTACATTTGGCTAGATGGTTACACCCCTGAACCAAGTCTTAGAGGGAAATGCAAGGTAGTCGATAAAGCTCCAACCTCAGTTGCAGATTGTGCACTTTGGGGATTCGACGGTAGCTCGACTCAACAAGCCGACGGACATAGTTCCGACTGCATTCTCAAGCCAGTTGCGTTGTATCCAGATAGTTCGCGAAAGAACGGTTTCATCGTCATGTGCGAAGTCATGCTTCCTGACATGACGGCACATCCATCGAATCATCGCTCGACAATCGATGATGATCCAGATCTGTGGATCGGATTGGAGCAAGAGTATTTCTTCTACGAAAACGGTGCACCGCTCGGATTCCCAGTAGATGGATACCCAGGACCTCAAGGGCCATACTATTGCGGAGTTGGTTACAAGCAAGTTGGAGATGTTGCGCGTCAAATTGTTGAAGAACACTGGGACCTGTGTCTAGACGCTGGCATCAACCACGAAGGTATCAACGCTGAAGTTGCCAAGGGACAATGGGAGTTCCAGATTTTCGCGAAGGGCTCCAAGAAAGCGGCCGACGACGTTTGGGTCGCTCGTTACCTTCTGTTCAGACTCTGCGAAAAGTACGGCTTGGACGTGAATATTCACTGCAAGCCAATTAAGGGCGACTGGAACGGTTCTGGTATGCACTGCAACTTCTCGACCAAGTTCATGCGAGAAACTGGTGGAAAGGAATACTTCCTCAAGCTTATGGATGCATTTGACAAGTACAAGGATGAACATATTGCAGCTTACGGACCTGACAACCACCTGCGATTGACCGGACTTCACGAGACCCAGTCGATTGACAAGTTCAATTGGGGCGTTGCAAACCGTGGTGCATCGATTCGTGTTCCTCACAGCTTTGTTAACAACGACTACAAGGGATACTTGGAAGATCGTCGACCAAACTCGGCTGCTAACCCGTACCGAATTGTTTCGCGAGTTCTCAAGACCATCATGAGCGTTCCAACGACATAGTCGTGGAGAGTTTAATTGATTTAAAACCTAAGCAGTCCTGTCCGATTTCGGTCAGGACTGTTTTTATTGATACGCAATATTTATGGGCGATTTTTCTTCGATCACGGTTTTTGAGTGGTGCTTGCTTTGCATCGCTGCGATCGGCATTGGCATTTCCAAAAGTGGGCTGTCTGGAATTAGCATGGTCCACGTGATGGTTTTTGCCTATGTATTCGGGGCACTGCCATCCACGGGGGTCGTGCTCCCGATGCTGATTGTCGGGGATATCTCGGCAACTTTTGCTTTCGGAAGGCATGCCAACTGGTCTCATGTACGCCGCATGCTTCCCCCTGCGTTGGTCGGAGTTACGTTGGGGTGGCTGTTCATGTCGCGAATGGACGAAGCGGTTTATCAACCAGTCATCGGCGGAATCATCCTTTCGCTTACCCTAGTTCAGATCATCCGACTGTGGCGGACATCCTTTTTAGAAAGCGTGCCTCATTCGAAGTGGTTCTCTTTAGCGATGGGGATCTTAGTGGGCGTGACAACGATGATGGCGAATGCTGCTGGTCCCATCTTTGCGATTTATCTTTTGTCGTTATCGGTGCCCAAGATGGAGTTCGTAGGAACTGGCGCTTGGTTCTTCTTGCTTTTAAATGTCTTAAAAGTCCCGTTCAGCTATCAGATGGGTTTGATTGATCTGAGCACACTGAACGTCAAACTGGTTTTGATTCCTCTGATCCCAGTTGGACTTTGGATTGGAAAATCTGTCGTTGGGCGGATTCCACAAAAGGCATTCAATACGATCATCTTGATCTTTACCGCTATCGCAGCGATTCGATTGATGATCTAAGCAAAAACAAAAGCATTCTGTGTCCGCACTTAACTCTTTGCAAACTCGCAAAGATTCGCGAAAGAAACACTTTTCGGGCAAGACCAAACAAGAAAGAACAACGCTTCGCGGCACCATCGTTCTGCGGGATGGCCACTCATGTATCCTGCTCCTTTTGCGACCATGAGTGTTGATTGAGTTGCACGCAGAGCGAGTGAGTTCGCACGCTGGCGAATTTGTTCCGAATTCAGTAGCGGATCGACTCTTGGTGTTTGGTGAACCAAATCATAGAGATCCTTAAGCAACGCTTGTGATTCTCGTTGCAGTTGATCAGCGGGTTCGCTGAGGTCAGTTCGATCAGTCGACTCATTAAGAAGATAATCTACCGCACGCAAACTGAGCCCGATCGCCAGCGCGCTGGTCTGCAAGCTACCTGTTCCACCGCCACTACCTAGCCGCATCACGTTTGCATTTGGACCAAAGAGAAGATCCGCGCTGTCGACGACCACTCGGTCGAAATGAACTTGATCGGTCTTCGAAGCAGATAACGCCATCAGTTCCATCCCCGGGCCAGGCGTTATGCCTGGCAGTTTGCTATTAACAGCCAACAACACTTGCTTTCCATCATCAAGAGTTGCACCGACGACTATGAGGTCTGCGTAAGCTGCGCCGGTTACCCACGGGCTATATCCGCTTAATTCAAACTTGCTGCCGCCGTCGATGGGATTGGCAGCGAGGACTGGGGTTTTTACGTGCTGTCGGCTGGTTGTGAGATGGCTTATTCCCACAGTCGAAAACAAATCGCCACTAAAGAGTTTCGGCAGCCAACGTTCCTTTGCGAGTGCATTAGAACTCGCCGCGACACGTACCACTGCGGCCTGTCGTTGTGTGAGCACGAAGGCAGTTGTTAGGCAGTTATTCGCGATTTCGATGTAAGTACTTAGCGACAACCAGTCATTAGCTATCAAGGTATCGCGGGATAAAGTGCCGTCGGCTTCGTCCAACATTCTCGAAGCGTCCGTTCCGGGACTTAGAAGACTGAACACCTTTGCATCTTTACAGAGTTGCAGTTGCTTCGTGGGCCAATCGTTGGTCGGTTCAATGCGAAGCGAATTCGTCGCGATCTGATGGTAGAAGTAGTTGTCTAACATGATGAAAGGGGGGCTAAGCAAGAAGGACTTTGAGTACACCTTTGTTTTCTTGTTCGTAGTTCGCTATAACTACGGCGTCAACTACTTTTTCTAATTTGAAAGTGTTAAAGGATCGTCATGACGCAATTGGAATGGACCCCTGAAGTCGATACAACGCCAATTCATTTCGGCAGCGAGCTAGGAGCAGACCAACTGTACGACAAGTGTATGGCTTTGGCAAAGAACCTTTGGTGGAGTTGGCATCCGGAGGTAACCAATCTCTTCCGAGATATCGATCCTATTCGATGGCGGCAGTTGGATCATAACCCAATTGCACTGCTTCGGGAATTCACGCCCGAGCGACTGTCTGTTCGGGCAACAGAAATGGTTTTGCACAGCCGCGTAAACTACGCATACCGCCGATTAAGAGAATATCTCGAAGCAGGTTCGACATGGGCTTCGACCAATGCCGGAGTACTCGGAGCCAAGCCCGTGGCGTATTTCTCTGCCGAGTTTGGTATTCACGAATCGCTACCAATTTATTCGGGCGGCTTAGGTGTTTTGTCTGGCGACCACGTGAAGAGTGCGAGCGGACTCGGCGTGCCGTTGGTAGGAATCGGCTTGTATTACTCGCACGGCTACTTCAAGCAGCATTTGAACAGCGAAGGCTATCAGCACGAAGAATACATTGAAACGCGTGTTGAAAACTTGCCTATCGAGGCCGCGACAAACGAAGACGGCTCGCCGATTATGATTTCGATCGATACGCGAAACGGTCGGCTTTTGGCGAAGGTATGGACTTTAAAAGTTGGCCGCGTCCGCTTGCTGTTGCTGGATTGCAATGTTGAAGGAAACCGTCCCGAGGATCGCGAATTGACTAGCCGGCTCTATGGCGGTGACGAACGAACTCGAATTCGCCAAGAACTCGTGCTGGGTGTTGGCGGCGTAAAGGCATTGCGAGCCGCCGGAATCACTCCAGGTGTATACCATTTGAACGAAGGACACAGCGCGTTTGCTCCACTGGAAGTCATTCGCGAAAGAATGACCGACGATGGCATGAGCTATGAGGATGCTTATCGTGAGACAGCTCAATCGACTATCTTTACAACGCACACCCCGGTCCCCGCTGGTCATGATCGCTTCGATGGCAACCTAATCGAAGAGCACCTTGGACCGCTTCGAGATTCGATTGGACTCAGTCATGATGGTTTGATGGGCTTGGGACGTGTTCATCCCGGAGACTCCGGTGAAACGTTTTGTATGACTGTTATCGGTTTGAAGCTATCGCGACGCGCGAACGCGGTTTCACAGCTTCACGGACATATCTCGCGTCGTGCTTGGCGGTCGCTTTGGCCAGATCGAACGGAAGAACAGATCCCAATCGGTCACATTACCAACGGTGTTCACGTACCGAGCTGGCTCGCTTGGCAAATGCAGCAGCTCTACGACCGCCACTTTCCAGCCCATTGGCAATCACGGTTGGCTGAGCCTGACCTGTGGCAAAATATTCATCACGTTGAGCCGGGTGAACTTTGGGAAGCACACAACGCCCTCAAGAGCCTGCTTCTGACATTCGTCCGCCGTCGAATCTCACGACAATGCCGTCGTCGAGGCGAGAGCGATCAAATGCTAGAGGAAGCTCGACACTTGCTGGACCCGAACATTCTCACCATCGGCTTTGGAAGACGATTCGCAACTTACAAACGAGCCAACTTGATTTTCAGCGATCTTGAAAGAGTAACCGCGTTGCTGCACAGCACAGAGCGACCAGTCCAGCTGATCTACGCAGGCAAGGCTCACCCGAAAGACGAACCTGGAAAGCGGTTTATTCAAGAGATCGCCAATTTACGTTTGGATCCTCGTTTCCGAGGGCGTGTCGCATTCCTGGAAGACTATGATATCAACGTTTGTCGACACTTGATCCAAGGAGTGGACGTTTGGTTGAATAATCCTCGTCGTCCACTGGAAGCATCCGGAACAAGCGGTCAGAAGGTCGTCTTGAATGGCGGGCTGAATTTCAGCATCTTGGATGGTTGGTGGGCAGAGGCTTACGATGGCTCGAATGGTTTTGCAATCGGTAGGGGAACTAGCCACACCGATGATAAGATCACCGATAAACGTGACGCCCAGTTCTTGTACGAAACGCTCGAGAATGAAGTCATCCCCGCCTTCTATAACCGTGATCGCGATGGTTTGCCACGAAAGTGGATTAAAATGATGATGAACAGCATCAGCACGTGCGCTTGGCGATTTAGCAGCCATCGAATGATGATGGACTATACTCGCTACGCCTACGTCCCGGCTGCTGGCGGACTAAGTGTAGATATGAGCACGCGTTAATTCTTTTGGAGTGCTGGGGCTTGTCCCAGCACTGAATGGAAGCGGTTGTGCTTGAATAGGGTTTCCGGACTAAAACGCATACTTGTGTTTTTCGTGCATCCAAAGCCCCAGACCTGGGTCGCTGACGTAATAGAACGGCTCTCCAGTTAAAGACTCATACCAACCATCTTGCTTGCCTTCGACTTCGTAGAGCGAAGTAGCCTGGGCAACAGGCATGAAATCATAGCCCACCGAACGCACTTCCGCTTCCGAGAGTGCTTCGGTGCAGTAAACGATTCGGAAACGATTTTCGGACGAGCCATGAATCAAGTGAGCTGCAGCCGACAGATTGTTTTGTAGGTCGGTATCCTGCTCGACATAGGATAGAACCTCGGGAGTTGTTCGGTAGCCATACTTTCGAATCAATCGATCTACGTCAGGATCTTCGCCGAACGTTTTTACCCCCGGAGCAATGATGACGAGAGTTCCCCCATCGCCAATGGCCATGCGAGTTCGATAAATTGCTTTATTGGCGAGCCAAGTCTTCGAATACTTTTTTGCCGACATTGTCACGACGACTGTTTGAGGCGGGGTCGGTAATCGAAAGCAGTTCACCTTCGCCGCAAGCTCGCTTGCCACATCGAATATCTTGTGTTCGTCACCAATGTACAGCCCGCGTACTACTTTGCGTCCCTCCGCAGTTGCTTCCACAACCGTCAGCACGTAGACGATCGGCAAATCCTGGCAGTAGAGATCGGCGGCGCGATTCAGAACACGCCGAAGCGGTGTGTCGGCGCGACCCATGATACGCTCCATACCGTACAAAGCACTCAGGTAGTGGCTCTCATGAATTCCGGCACTTCCGCCAACACCCACGAAGATGTTCTTGGTGTAGTTGGCCATCCCGATTACTTCATGTGGAACAACTTGGCCGAGTGAAAGAATCAAATCGTGCCCACCCTCGACCAAGAGCTTATTCGCTTCGGCAGGCCATGCCTTCGAATAAACACCCTCGGTCGCAGCGTCCACAAAATCGGCATCCACCATTCCCAGCCGAACAACGTCTTTGCGCCAGTGGTGAGCGCGAATGAGCGAGTGCGGCAGTCCAGGAAACATCCGATCAAGCTGCGATGCGTCCATCGGTTCGTGAGTCCCCAATGCGGGCATCACGTCCGCAAGACGATCTCCTAGAATCTTGTGAGTCATCACCGTCAGCTCGCCAGCCCGACTGTCATAGCGAGTGTGATCCGGGGGAAGCGCGAGCACTCTTTTCGGGTTGATCTTCTGGAGGACACGTTCGAGCGTCCGGTACATCTCCTCGGATGAAAAATCTTTGGTTGTGCTACCTTCGGAAAAATATACTGTCATGGGCTTTCAATCAGAGAAACAAGGCTTCAAAATGGAATTTCCGCCGAAGGCCTGGCGGCTTTTGTTCGTCAAAGCAAAACCTCAATTTAACCTTTTTGTTCTTCAAGGGTAACGTCATCCATCCTGTTTACTTCCGGCGATTTCGAATGGTCAGATCTTTGGTGACCGATGGGATTGACCTCAGTACTGTCCGTCCGCCCGATGGGATTCGCATGATGCCCTGGGCGAGCGGACTGCTTCGCGACCATGGAAAAGTGAAGTACGAGAGCTTCCGAAATGAAATGGACGCCTCGGTGTTCGCCTGCCTCGGTCAGCGAGATGGCTGCATTCGGTTGATGAAGGATCTTGCAGGCCGGACCGACTTTGTTCCCCAGGCAACTTGGTTGGTGCTGGGACCATACGGACCCGGTGGGAAGTCAGTGCCCATAGGGACGATTCAAGGATTGCGCATGGACGCGGCAAAGGAATCCGATCAGATTCGCTTGATGGAGGGTCCACAGGGATCGATCCAAAACGTCGGGATCATACCGGGCTGTCGCGGAATGGGGCTTGGCCGAGTTCTTCTGGCGTACGGCTTGGCAGGATTTCAGGAAGCCGGATGCAGATCTGTCTCTTTGGAAGTAACGTCTCACAACACGGCTGCAATCCGTCTTTACCTGAGCATGCGATTTTCCATAGCGGAAACTGTCTACAAAGTTGCGGATGTTCCGATCGCGTAAAATGGTTGGCTGCCGAGGAGTGCGGTTTGCCGAAAATCTCATTTCCACTCGTACGAGTGGAAATTCTAAGTGTTAATCTTGCACAACTTACAATTCAGCAACCGAATTTTATAACGCTTTTGATGGCAACTCGGTTCGTGCGAATAGTAACGAGTTTATTCCGGCAACCAAAGGCAGAGAATTGGGGCTAAGCTATGTCGAATGTAGTGATAGTTGATTCCAAGTGCGATGACTATAAAGACCTTGTGACCATGGTTCGAGATTGCAAATGCAATGTCCAAGTCGCTTCAGACTACGAGTCGGCGTTAAGAATAATCTTAACCAGCCGCGTTCAGACTCTTATTCTGGAATGGCAAAACTCATCAGACGAAGTAAGAGCCATGATTGAAGCGATTCGGAACAATCATCGCTCGCGTCGAATGCATATCATTGCGATTTCCGCGCATCAAACCAAAGATATGGTTGCCGGCGCCCTTAAAGCAAAAGTAAACGACTTCTTGTCGTGGCCCATTTCAGTCAGCGAGATCCGCGAACGACTCATGTGGGCTTCAAACGAACAAGAATTGCTCGCTTAATACTTACTTGAAGCAGATGTCGTAGGACATCTGAAGCTTACAGTTTTTCAAGTGTATCCGATGAGGGCTAAATTCAGACTGAACAAAACAATAGCTCATAGAATGGGATCAGAATCAAATCACAGAGGAAAGCACATCATTTTGTCCCCACTCGCCTTGCTTCACACCGTACGAATAACGGCGTGTACCCCTACTCCTCCGAGATGCTCCACCGATGGACGACGCCGGACTCGCCTGATGAGAGAAGATGCGAACGGCTACTCGTCGGCGACAAGCTGTACTGAGGATCGATATGATTTGGCACTGTAAGAGTTCTCACGATTTCGCTTTTCTCGGAATCAAAAATCCTCACGCTGCCATCAATTGAAGTTCCCGCAAGGAGTGATGGATAATCATCTAGAAAGTAGACCGCTGAGAGTTCGTTTTCAATAGCGATTGTGCTCACGAATTCGCCGAGCTTGATATCCCACACTCTGAGCGTTCCGTCAGCACCCACGCTTGCGAGCTGACTACCATTGCGATTCCAATCAAGCCCCAGAACGTAGCCAGTGTGACCTTCAAAGTTCTTTACTTGATCTGTACGACCTGCGATTGCCATATCATCAACGCTCGCGGTCGCTTCCGGAATTGCGTCAAGAAGAATCAGCTTGATCATCTTGTCAGCACTTCCTGTCGCCAGCGTGCGGCCATCGGGTGAGAAAGCAACGGACGAAACAGAATCGGTATGAATCTCCGGAAGAAGCTTAAGCAAAGAAGCCTTCGAGCCATGTAAATCAACTACCGCTACCGTTCCAGTACGACTCGGCTGCCCACTGCCAATAGCCAAATGCTTGCCGTCCGAACTGACTGCAAGTGAACTCACTCGGTCTTCAATCCATCGGACTCCCTCTTGCTCAAACGAGACAGAAGACAACTTTTCACGATGAACCAACTTGGGAGTCTGGTTTTCTTGGGGATTTGCTGTGATGAACTCAATCTCCCAAATGATTACTTCATCGTGAGAGCTAGTCGCCAACCAGCTTCCATCAGGACTCACAATCATTGTGTCAATTAATCCAACATGAGCATTTTCAAGGATCAATTGTGGGCTGGATTCTTTTGATATTGAATCCGCGAACAAGTCATTGCCGCGACTATAGACAACCAAATCTTTGTCAGCGATCACGCCTATTCCGTAGCTGGATTTGACTGAGGCATCCAACTCCTTTTCAGAAGCTACTCCAGTCAACGATGGGTCTTTCGGAATCGTCGCATCATCAAACCGTGCACCAGCATTGATCCAACGCGAGAGAAGATCAACTTGATCAGAACTTAAGTGGGATGCAGCGACAGAGTTGCTTTCTGGCGGCATGATGGAATCGGTCACTCCCAACACGCGCTGAACAATCAGGCTATCCGAAGCTTTACCCGCTATTACCAAAGGTCCCGAGTCACCACCTTTTGTAAAGTCAACGGTCGACTCAAGACTCAATCCACCGTCGGGCTTTTTGGAATGATGGCACGCAAGGCAATTGCGACGAAGAAATGGCTCAACGTCTTTTGAATAGTTCACTTCTTCTGCACGAGCGTTCATGGTTGTCACCAAAATGATGAACCATGTGCGCGAAAGAAAGCTCGTCTTCAAAGTTTTCCAAATGCTCCAGGAACCCAAAACGTCGCCTCTTCACTATGCAATTTGAGTATTAACTACAACCCACATCGAACGGGATACTATCAAGAAATCGCCCTTTACTACCAACCCAATTTTCTTAGTTGCAACGGCGCCAACTCTTTGAGAAGCGTGGGCACAAGCCTGGGCTTGGCGTCGCAACTTTTACACCATCACTATGGCTGCGACTACGGTTGCGGGCTTTCCTGTGGGATCAGTTCGATGCTTCGCGGCAAGCTCCAGAGTTGTACATCCAATACTTTTTCTGCATTTGCTTGCAATTTTGTCTCGCCAATAACTACGAGCTCGAAGTTAGCTAGCGATGTTGCATCTACAATGGTCATTTCCAGTTCCCCTTCGGACTGATCGCCTTGAATCGTGAGTTCCGAAAGCGAAACGCCTTTGGGGATATGATATCCGTGGATCACGACAGGTTGATCTGCACCTTGACCGCGCACAACACGCACGAACAATTTATGCTTTCGAGCTTCTAATTTCTTTTCTTGCGGGGCGCGATTTCTCTGCGTAGCATCATTTTTCGGCGGCGTAAGAATTGGCAGTTGGATCGACGTTGTCGTTGAGATGTCTTCGCTATGGCTTTCAATGCGAATCGCAATGGGGACCGCGTAAGCCGTGCTGGTTGCAAGCGACAATCCCGGAATCAATCGTGCTAACGGCACCGGGCGAGTCGGTATCGGGCCATGGGTTATCTCCGCTGCATATGCGAGTGCTTGATCCGATGGACTGGATTTAACTGTCGATGCAGGCTGAATCGGTTTTCCAAATATTCGCAATGGTGTTTCCAGTTGATTTAAATCAAGCTGCGTGCCGTCAATCATTAGTGAGGATTGATTGGAGCCAGACTCAATAACGACTGGTTTACAGGAAACTCCATCCGGAAGTTTGTCGATGTGGACTTCAATCGGACCAGCAAACCCGTCACGTCGAATCGCGATCACTTCGATGCATCCGATTTGTTTTTTGAACAGCGTGGGGGGAACTGGAATCGATTCCCCGGGCTTAGAAGCGGGGGCGGCAAAGTAGCTTAACAATTCAAAGTCAGGTTGCGGATTACGAAGTTGAAGGTAGTAGTTCTTGCTGCTGGCCTGTCGATAAACATCCTGTGGCGATCGTTGCTGGTCGTAGAGCACGATTCGATAGAGACCTTCTTCCTTAGCTGTGAAAACGAAACACGGATCGGAAGATCGTAGTGTGAGATCCGCGGTCCCGATTGATACTTGGTCGTCGACGTCTGCAGCAGATATATTCTTTTCGGGTTTGCTTTCCGTAGTCTCTTCCGAAGTAAATGGTGGAAACACGGAGATCTTGATATCGGTTGCTTGGCTGAGGTGGTTCGAGAGAGTGTCGATGGCGATCGATTTGCCTTCTTCGAGAAATACTTCGAAAGAGTCTTTATCGCGAGGGTTATCAAAACGACCAGACACGACATTATTAAAATCTATCGGCATTGGGTGATTGTCGTTGAATTCATGTTCATGATGAACAAGCAGCGGTCGACTGGTATCTATCTTTGCGGCAAGCAACGCCGATGGCTCGGAAAACATTTTCGCGTTCGCACGGTCGAGCGAGAAATGTGGCTTTACATTAGGCAAATCGACGGAAGATGCTTGCTGCGAGAGTTGAATTGCATAGGGGAATTCAGGGCCGCCTCGATAGAGTTGGTCCGACAATTTTAAAAGGTATCGCCCGGGTTGCTTGGCTTCGAAAGCGATCGACTTATCAGAAAAACCCTTGCACGCAACAACCGATACCGGCTCATTCGCAGGCCCACGAATGTCTAGCAGCACGACGGCTTGTGAATCTATTCCGCGAGTTGTGCAGTCCAACCGCCAGTGCGTTTGCTCTGGCAGATTGAGCTGGAAGTAAACTTCCTTACGAGGCTGGAAGCGGCCGGAGTAAATGATCCCGCTACCGACGGGAAAGGATCGTTCGGGAGAATTGTTGTCAGGGGGGACAGCCTGCCAAGGTTCTTTGGTTAGCCAGATGCACCTACTGTTGGACAGTCCCAAGGGGCCCCTCAGTCGAATCGGATAAAACCCGGGTACAGTGTCTCGCTGACTTTGAAGATGAAAGGGCAATTGCAAATTTGAGGCGCCAGGAAACGAGTTCTCGCTTATCGAAAAATCGTCGACAAAAGCGTTGGCCGTCTCGCAACCACTTCCGGCGAGCAATCGAATATCGATGGTCGTTCCAATTTGACCACCAACGAACTCCAGAGCATCCAGACGCATTGTTGGCCACTGCCCACATGCGGGCGACTGTATTACAAACATGCTACCGATAATTGTATAGACGACAGTTGCGAACTGGGTGATCATTTGGGTCCCTTGCAAAGGTAATCTGATAACAACACTTGGGACAAATGCACGAAACGTGTACGCTACGCGCTTGAATTTGATTTTGATATAATTTGACACGAAGAAGGACATTGACGTTTTAGTGATAAGTACCGAAACGGTATCTGTCTTCCAGAAACCTCTCACATCAAAACCTTACCCATTCAAGAGTGGTCCGCAATGCCTCATCGACAGACTTACGACAGCGTTATTCAGACAGTAGCTAACACCCCTATGGTTCGAATCAATCGATTGATTCCGGCTGGGCACGCAACTGTCTTCGCAAAATGTGAGTTTTTTAACCCACTCAATAGCGTCAAAGATCGAATCGGAATGGCGATGATCGAGGATGCCGAAAAGTCTGGGAAACTGACGGCGAAGACTCATATTATCGAACCGACTAGCGGAAACACAGGAATTGCACTGGCGTTTGTTGCGGCTGCGAAAGGCTATCGATTAACGTTGACAATGCCCGAATCGATGTCGGTCGAACGTCGAACACTTCTCCGAGCCCTAGGAGCAAACTTGGTTCTCACGCCTGCTGGCGAAGGGATGCGAGGAGCAATCAGTCGAGCTGGCGAACTGGTCGCTCAAGACCCTAACGGTTGGATGCCTCAACAATTCGAAAACCCAGCTAACCCGGCGGTCCACGAACGAACGACCGGTCCCGAGATTTGGGCCGACTCCGAAGGAAAAATCGACGCAATTGTAGCTGGTGTTGGAACTGGCGGAACGATCACTGGAGTTGCTCGCTATATCAAGAAGCTTAACCCGAATTTCAAAGCCATCGCGGTCGAGCCCAAGCACTCGCCTGTTATCAGCGGTGGCCAGCCAGGCAAGCACCGCATTCAAGGAATTGGAGCCGGATTCATCCCCAAGAACCTAGACACTTCCATTATCGATGATGTTGTCCAAGTCGATGATGAAATTGCATTCGAGTGGGGACGACGCCTTGCTAAAGAAGAAGGCATCATGGCTGGGATCAGCAGCGGCGCAAACATGTGGGCTGCAGCTCAAGTAGCAGCAAGACCTGAATTCGCAGGCAAGCGAATCGTAACGATCATGTGCAGCCTCGGTGAACGCTATTTGTCAACGCCTCTTTTCGGCGATCTAGCGACATAGGGTACGCGGACGTTCGGTCGTTAATTGACAGATTGACGGAGGATTTCCAATTGCGACGACGTGCTGATCAGCTGAGGACAGCTGATCTACATTGTAGAACAGCTGTCTCAGCTGTTCCCCGAGGCGTTTAGGCCGAGCCCGCAAAATCCGTAGTAACGAAATCTGGCTTTGAGTAGGGATCAAGCGCGGCGACGTTAGG
>JAPLNI010000027.1 GCA_026692865.1 Planctomycetota bacterium | reverse complement strand
GCCCCAGTTGGCACACCTGGAAGCTTGCTTCTAGCACGAACATCTACGTTTGCTGCTCCTGCAGTTTTATCGCCCAAAGCAAGCAGGAAATCCCTGTTAGAGGCCACAGATATCTACTTTGCCCAGTTTTAAGCTTTGTTGACAATTGTTTTTAGTTGGATCGACGCTTCGATTTGAATTAGCTTCATCCAAAGAGAGCAAAACGACTATTCGATATTGATAGACGCAAAGACCGTATCAAAGCGTCGTGCTCTCAACGCAGATCTTAGGTTCCTGGAATCGAGTATCGGTGTCGATAAAAACTGAGGCGTTTCCAGGGGCAACTGAGATGATGGAGCCGTGAATGACCAGAGGCTACTGGTTCCTTGTGCTCCGCGTGTTGTGTTCGTGTCGAGAATATTGACCACTCCATTTCGATCAACATCAAAAATGTTTGATACAAGTCCTGGATTCAAGCCTTGATTAGCACGCACTAAATTGGTGTCCAGAATGTTGATCGTAATCTGCTGGGACGGAAATGGAGTAGTAGGGGTTACATCAAAGCGGGCGTTACCAAAGTAGAACACATCATTAGCAGCAAGGCCTGTTAATGCGTTGGCAAGGACCGTAATCCTAAGCCAAGCATTCTGTACGACGTTATCTGGCAAGACAATCTTGACGCGTCCCGACCCACCAGTACCACCCGTTGTAAAGGTTGACACGATGGCAGCAGGATTGATTGTCAAGAAGCTAGGAATCGAGTCCACAAATCCTGACCAGGTTGCAAATTGAAAACTAGCTGCGTCGATTGCAGAGAGGTTATTTGCCGTAGTTAGATCTACAATGAATCCGTTGAGACCGCGCGAGTAATTTGTGTAATTGGCTGTCGTCGCAGTTTGTCCTGGAAGCAAGGCAGTCTTGGTCGGGTCGATTGCGTTGACAGGATTGACGGTTGGGGCATTATTGGCATCGCTTGTTCCGAACCCCAAGGCATTATTGTAAAAGACTTGCCTGCCAGCGATTGATGCGTTGCGAGTTTCTCCTATTACGCTGACATTCGTAGCTGTTGCCGTGTTTAATTCCGTAGTAATTCCGGATGAGGCAGCAAGTCCTACGTAGACTAATGAAGGCATCGCGATGTTAGTAGGTGTACCGATTTGGGTCCACGTAGTTCCATCTGGTGAAGTGAAACCAGTAAATAGATTACCAACGCGAGTTACACGAACCCAGTAAGGAGCATTTCGAACGACGTCGCTCGCTGTCGTGGCACTTACGCCAGCAGTAGCTCGCGATGAAAACTGAGCTGTTCCCGTATTCCCTTCCCGAAGAGCCATCATCGCGTAGCGAGAGCCCACGTTGAGTGCTTCACGAAACATGACTCCAAATCGAGTGCTGGTTCCGTTGGTGTCCTCGAGGCTGGCAACTCGTGCTGTGATCGATCCGTCTCCAAAGAGTCGCTGGTGTGTGAATCGAAAACTGTCAGAGGTACCACTGATTGTAGTTCCGCTACTGATTACTTTGAATGTTGTTCCGCTGTAAGTCGTAGAACCAACACCTGAACCGGAGACGGTTCCGATATCATTTGCAGACCAAGGAACCGGAAGCGCAGCAACAGTTGGCGTTGCTGTGAAGACGAGATTGAAGAGACTGATCGAATCCCCGGCGGTTCCGACGACGCGGTAGTAGTACTCGTTCCCCGGTGTGACCGTGCTATCGGTATAGGTTGTCGTTCCACCAGGAAGCGTTGCTCGATCGGTGAAATTGGTTCCGTCTGTGGATCGCTGTACTTTGTAACCCAACTCGGTGGTGAGGTCATTCCAAACAAGTGAAATGGAGTTTCCCGCGATCGACGAAAATGCTAAACCCGCAACTTGTGCCATTCGCGTTGCACCAGAGATTTCAGCGGCGACTCCATCGCCCAGCGCACTGGTCGGGGTAACACGATAGAAGTAAGCGGTCGCGTTAGCCAAGCCCGTGTTGGTGTAACTTGGGATGTTCGCTCCGACCGTTGCAATGGTCGTATAGGTGATTCCATTTAACGAACGGTCTATTCGGTAGCCAGTCTCGCCCGAGGTTTCAATCCAATCCAGAACGATACGGCTCTGATCGAGCGAGGTAAGCTCGAGTCTTGTTACTGCACTTGGTCGATTGATTTGGCTAACAATAGCAGACGGTTCCGAAGCACCTGTCGCGTCTAGTGCAAGGACGCGATAGAAGTATCGCATTGAACCTATCAAGCCAGTATCGACGTAGGTCGTTACATCTGCAGCCGTTGTACCTTCGGTGGTAAAGACGACTCCATCTTCAGATTTTTCCACCCGATAGCCTGTTTCGCCGTCTTGGTTCGTCCAAGTGACCGTCAAGTCAGATCCAGTGGAACGCGTGACTGTCACCTCTGTGGGGGCTGGAAGCGAATTGGGCGTTGGTGATGAAATACCTAATGAACCTGTTACAGACACATCGCTGAAGGTTGCTACGGAAATCGCCGCATCATTGCGAGCAGAAGAGAATAAACCGATCTGGACCGTTGCGCCCATCGTGACTGTTTGTGAAGTTCCAACACTCGTCCAAGCGATTCCGTTTGGCGATGTCGCTGCCGTGAAGACATTGCCCACTCGCGTTAGCCGAACCCATACCGGCGTGAATGCAGCGGCTGTAGTCGTAGTCGTTGTGGAGGTTCCGCCAACGGTGGTTCTTCTAGTAAACCTGGCACCGCTGGACCAAGTTGTGGCTAACGAAACATGCCGAGCATTTCCCGCAGTGGTTTCACGGATTGCAACGCCCGCCATGGCATTGGCATTGGTGTTTGTTATCGAGTTCACTTTCGCGACAATCGTTCCATTGCCAGTTAACGTTTGCATAGCGAACTGCATCTCGTCGGCTGTTCCTGCTACATCTGCTCCCGATGCACCGAGCGTGAAAGTATCATCTGCTGAATTGAACTGAGAAAAACCGGGAATCCCAACCGCTCCGACATCTTGAGAAACCCAACCTTCCGGCAGCGTTCGCACGGTGAGATTGTAGGTCCCGACATCACCATAATTTCGATGACCGGAGACCAATGCATAGTAGGTTCCGGAAGCGAGTGTAAGTACGATTTCCTGATCGTTCAATGCACCATCTTTTGCTGCTAGAAGTACCCCAGACGCATCATAAATCTCAAGCTTCAGATCGACGCCTGATGGCGTGTCAGCCGCCGCACGAATGGATAAGGGAAGCCCGTTTGAGGCAAATGAAAAGGCGTCAACATCTGTAAGCCGTTCGATGATGCCGCTGACGTAATGCACATCACTATCAAACGTGAGTGGAGTTGCAGTTGCGATGGTCCCTTGATAATCGTCTGCCCGGAAGCCGTCGCCGCCTGCTGGTTGGCGAGCCTTAATATCGCTGGCAATCACAGCAATATCATCTTGTAAAACACTGGCATCGCTTGTGTGTCCAATGATAAATTTTCGAATTCGAGGAGCAAAATCGACTCCCATGATCGGGACATGCAGCTCGTCAACACCGCGTGAATAATCTGCGGTCTCAAAACCAAACAAGTCGAAGTCCGACTGATGATTCAGTCCGAAGTTGTGCCCAACTTCGTGCGCGATTCCAGATTGCCGTGTTCGAGCATCACCACTTTGGTTGAAGCAACGGGGTTGAGTGTTCGGAAATGTATTGACGAAACAGTATCCCCCTGTGATGTTGTTGCCGATGGCAGCCCACGCTTTCGGCTGCGCAACTGGTGGTTCGATTGTTGTCACGTTCGTATCAAACATGGCAAAGTAGGTCGCAATGTGTCGCCATGCCTCGGCAATTGTTCTCTGCTCTACTGCGTTGAAGGTTGTCGGTGCACTGTCAACGTCATAAGCATCCGTGCTGGTGGTTGCATCACCATCGAAGTCAAGGAACACTGACGTTGGCGAGCCAGGTAAACTGTTCAAGATCGGCATCCCGTTTGCCAGCGTGGTAAACGAGAGAGCTTGTGGCGTGAACTCGCCGAGCACAGCCGGAGTAGCCAATTCTATTAGCTCGCTTGCCGCAGCCGAATCCATACGGAGGACCCAGTGCGTTTCATCGTAGACCTCCGAAGGCTCTCGCGTGTCCTCTGCATAAGGGTCATGGATCGAAGCCGACGCCATCGCAAAGTTACCGGAACTTTCAGCGGATGGCGATTGAAGCCATGAATCTTGGAGCAGCAGCCCACTCGCATTGGCTAAGTCGCTTGCCATCAAGAGGCGAACTTCGAGCTGCTCGACTCGCAATCGAAGTTTTGCAGCAGTCAACACGGGGCTACGACGCCGCTTTTTCAGAAGAAGAAACTTCATAGCAAGACGCCTATCAAGACAAGACAAGACAAGAAGAGAGGATTTGCTATTGAGCAAGCATTCTAACAAAATCAGTTCCCGATCGTTCTGAAGATTTGATGAATACTTACGGAACGACAAGGAGGCTTAGGCCACTCGATAGCCGTTATCCTATCTTAAAGCGGCTGGCACTGCCATACCGGACTTCTCGCTCAAAGATGCGGAGCATCCAATTTTGTATGCAGATATGCCGTGTGCAGGTGGAGTGGCGATTAGGGCATTTTCCTTGAGCCGCCGACGCTAGCCGCGTCGCTGGACGTGCCTGCGCAAGCGGATGGTAGTCTTTTGAACTCGGCTAACGCCTGAGCTCAATACGTTGAGAATTGAGCCACTGGCGTACTATTAAATCCTCGCTCGCGGGTGCTTCATCGGGAGCCAAGCACCATCCTGTTGGCTACTGGCCACGCACTGCTGAATAAAGTACATCCCCTCAACGCCGTCATGTACGTTAGGGTAAACCGTGTTTACTCGCTCGATCTTCTTTCCATCGTGCAAGTCGACGATTGCATCAAATGCAGCCGTGTAAATGTTGGCGAAGGCTTCAAAAAATCCTTCTGGATGTCCGGCTGGAAGTCTACAGGCTGCGGCTCCGGCACCTGTCATGTAAGGAGCATTTGGATCTCGCGTGTAGAGCTTATGCGGTTGGCCGTTCTGACGAACGACCATCACATTAGGTTCTTCTTGACGCCATGAAAGGGAACCCTTGGTCCCATCGATTTCGATCCAAGCATCGTTTTCGCGACCATGAGAAATCTGGCTAGCGGTAACCGTCCCGAGAGCACCCGATTCGTACTTGATAATCGCCGTGCCGTAGTCATCCAGCAATCGTCCCGGAACAAACGTCTTCAAATGACACGAAATTTCTTGCGGAAGCAAACCGGTCATGTAACGCCCAAGGTTATATGCGTGAGTCGCAATGTCGCCGAAGCAACCGGCGGCACCACTCTTCTTCGGGTCCGTGCGCCAAGAGGCTTGCTTTTGCTCGGACTCTTCCAGTTTGTCGCGAAGCCAGCCTTGGATATAAAAAGCTCGAACAGCTTGAATCTCACCCAACTCGCCATTGCGAATCATTTGTCGTGCTTGGCGAACAAGCGGGTACCCCGTGTAGTTGTGTGTGAGGGCGAAGACTGATTTGGAGTTATCTGCAAGTCTGGCAAGTTCTTCCGCTTGAGCCAGATCGAAAGTCATCGGCTTGTCACACACCACGTGAAAGCCAGCTTCCAAGGCGGCTTTGGCAACTTCAAAGTGAGCATGGTTAGGCGTGGTGACGCTGACGAAATCGATCCGCTCCCCCTCTGGAAGCTTCAGTTCCTTTTCAATCATCTCTTGATACGACGCATAAGCACGACCAGGAGCAACATCGTAGTCCGGGGCTGATGCTTTCGATCGCTCGGCGTTGCTGCTAAAAGCGCCTGCGACAAGCGTTGCCCGATTGTCCAAACAAGCCGCGATCGAATGGACGCGACCGATAAAACTACCCGAACCGCCACCGACGAGTCCCATTTTAAGTTTGCGATTGAGAGATCCGTTAGTCATGAGAGGCTTTAACCCTTATTTCTACCTATGCCAATGAAACACCTGCTTAAAACGAAGCTCCATTTTTACCACAGCCAACGCAACCTGTCAGTTGGCCGCGATTTTGAGTCATTCACGCTCTTTTGCGTTCGTCATCTTGGCGTCTAGCGAGAGTCTGCAGCGAGTCAGTCGATGCAAAAGTGACCGGATTCGACGCTATGCAGTATAAATTCTGAAAAATAGCCAATAGAACGCCAGGCCAACAACGGATAGGATTATCCAATATGGTGATTGATCCTTCCCAATCTGCACTTAAGCAACTCCGTGAGCAAGTGAAACCAATGACGAACTTAAATTCTCAAAACTCAGATTTACCCGGTTTTTTGCCAATAAATCCCTCAGCGACTGATTCTCAGTTGAATCAATCGCCGGCGGTCAATGGTAAAACTCGGAGCGGCATGTGGCACGCTCGAACCAGCCTAATAGCTACCGCAAGTCTGTTTGTAACGGCGATGGCATCGGTCGCTGCGGTTGCATTTTGGTTTGGGATGCAAACAGCCTCGCCAATTGCGAGCACCTTGGACACATCCAGGATTCCACCCGAAGTTCTTCGAGCAACGGCTACTCACGGTGGAGCCAACCTCGCGGTTGCGACGGGACGAGTCAGCGAAGAAGCGGATGGGATATTCTTCTTGGATTACATCACCGGTCGTCTTCAGTGCTGGGTCTACTACCCGCGTATTCAAAAGTTTGGGGGGGTTTTCCAAACATACGTTACTCAAATGCTTCCGGCGTCGAAGAACGCCGAGTACCTTCTGGTCACGGGAGAAGCACAACCGGCGGCATCGGCCTCCAATGTGAGACCTGGCGGGTGTTTAGTCTATGTGGTCGATGTAAAGAGTGGGCTATTTGCCGCTTATTCGGTGCCATTTACACGTGCCGCGGAGACGAGTGGACAAACACAAAACGGACCACTGAATTTTGTTGACGGTGGACAATATCGTGCTCCGCTTCCCGGTGGAGCAGTCAAAAAGCCATCTGCATTATCGAAAGAAAAACCAGCTGCTGACAAAGCTGCAGATGCAAACGCGCCAGCGGCAAAGTAGCATTCACAAAAGATTTGAACATGTAACTCGCTCGTTGTTCCACAAGAGCGACTCTCACACCCCGCGATAGTAAAGCGTCTGCTTGTACTTTAAAGTAATCAACCCGATCAAGATTTTTTCAGCATGACACACAAGGAAAGTAAGCTCTCGTAAATGGCCCTGCAAGAATGGATTAGCGGTCGCGTTTTCCGTTTCGTTCACGGAAACAATTTGGTCTACAACACTTGTTGGGAGGACCCTCGATTAGATCGTCAAGCACTTAACCTTAAACCTACTGATAGCGTGATGGTAATCACGTCCGCGGGCTGCAATGCGATCGATTACGCACTATGTAATCCGCGTGAAGTCCATGCAGTGGATATGAATCCAAGGCAAAACGCACTGCTGCAGCTCAAGCTAGCCGCCGTGCGAAGCTTGGACTACGAAGACTACTTTCAGATGTTTGGGCATGGATATTTGCCTAATGTAGAAGGGATCTACGCAAACAAACTGCGAGGTCAATTGAGCAAATGGTCCAAGGCTTATTGGGATCGCTGGATCAAGTTCTTCGATAACGAGCGCCGTTCGTTTTACTTCCGCGGAACCTCTGGCGCTTTTGCCCGAGGAATCAATGTGTACTTGACGAAGATTGCGAAGATTCGACCAGAGATCACCGAGATCGTTAACTCGAAATCTTTCGAGGAACAGCAAGCTCTCTACAACAATGTTCGCGAGCGGATTTGGACCCGAACGATGCGTTTCGCCCTCAATCGCGACACGACGCTGAGTATGTTGGGGGTCCCGAAGGCACAACGACGTCAAATCGACACTCAATATCCTGGTGGTATCGTCAAGTTCATTGAGGACTCGATGGACGCGGTTTTTGCAAAGCTGCCGATTCAAGACAATTATTTTTGGCGAGTTTACATCACTGGTCACTACACGCCGGAATGTTGCCCTGAGTACTTGAAGCCAGAAAACTACGAAGCGCTTCGTAATGGCGTCGCCGACAAGATCCATATCCATACCGATAGCGTCCAAGGATTTTTGGAGAAGCACAACGGAACCATCTCGCGATTCGTTCTCTTGGATCACATGGATTGGTTGAGCGACAATTACTTCGCACTTCTGGAAAGTGAATGGCAAGCGATCATCGAACGCGCGGCTCCTGAAACGAGAATTCTATGGCGTTCGGGCGGATTGAAGACCGAGTTCTTGGATCGAGTTTCTGTTCGTGTTGATGGACAAATGCGAAAGCTCCCCGAGTTGCTGAAAATGCACCCTGAAATTTCGGACGATCTACACCAGAAGGACCGAGTTCACACTTACGGTAGCTTCTACGTGGCTGACCTTGTCGTCTGATGGACTCGAAACCACATCCTGCATTCTTGAGCGACGAAGAGCTTCTTCGAGAATGCGAGATCCAGTTCTTGCGACGCGGAGGTCCCGGCGGCCAGCATCGCAATAAAACCGAATCGGCAGTAATTTTTTTGCACAAGCCTTCGAAGCTTATTGCAGAAGCAAACGAACGTCGAAGCCAAGCGGATAACCGACGGTTAGCGCTCGTTCGATTACGGTTATCTTTAGCTTTGAACATTCGCAGTGCGGGCGTCCTCGGCGACCAACCCTCCGAACTATGGCTGTCCAAATGCCGCAATCAACGCATTCGTGTGTCTACCGACCATGCAGATTTTCCGGCTCTCCTGGCTGAACTGTTGGACTGCTGCACCGCACATGCGATGGAGCTTCCAGCAATTGTCGCTCATCTCAACGTGAGTTCATCCCAAGTCGTTCGTATGTTAAAACAGTATCCTGCTGCTTGGACATTTTTCAATCAAAAGCGTGTGGAGCATGGTCTACCAGGACTTCGCTAATGACTTTGTACATCATCGCAAATGATACTGTCGCGACCTAGCTGCGCTACCTCGCGAGGCTTATCAATTTCGATTGAAGCCTACAGTGATTTCGCAAAACAACAACTACTCACTATCGGAATTCAGCACATGACATCTGGCTCAACACAAGAAATGCCTTTGAAATCTTCGCTTACCGATAACCAATCCTTGGTTACTTGGGTAGATGAGATGGCCGAGCTATGCAAGCCAGATCGAGTTCATTGGATCGACGGCAGTGACGGCGAGTGGTCGCAGCTTTGCAAGTTACTTGTAGAGCAAGGGACTTTTACTCCACTGAATCCCACAAAGCATCCCAACTCATTTCTCGCGCGAAGTAACCCATCGGACGTCGCGCGTGTCGAAGATCGAACCTTCATCTGCTCGCTTCGTGAATCGGATGCTGGAGCGACCAACAATTGGTCGCCCCCCGAGATGATGCGGAAGACATTGACCGAAAAGTTCGACGGTTCAATGGTCGGTAGAACCATGTATGTCATTCCATTCTGCATGGGGCCGATCGATAGCCCTTTGGCAATGTTCGGTGTCCAGCTAACCGATTCACCCTATGTCTGTGTGAACATGAAGATCATGTGTCACATGGGGACCAAAGTACTCGATGCAATTGGGCCTAGTCGAAGTTTCGTACCGTGCCTTCACAGCGTTGGCTTGCCGCTCAACGATGGAGTCAAAGATGTCCCATGGCCGTGCAACGATGAAAAATACATCGTCCATTTTCCCGAGTCGCGCCAAGTCTGGTCCTATGGCAGCGGGTACGGTGGAAACGCATTGCTAGGAAAGAAGTGCGTAGCGCTTCGACTGGCGACCGCTATCTCGCGAGATCAAGGCTGGATGGCCGAGCACATGCTGATCATGGGGTTGGAATCACCCGATGGTATCAAGTCCTATCTAACAGCAGCGTTCCCAAGCCAGTGTGGTAAGACCAATCTTGCGATGTTAATTCCACCAGAGCACTACACCAAGCGAGGTTGGAAGACGACACTCGTCGGAGATGATATTGCGTGGTTGTGGCCTGGCGAGACAGGGAAGCTGCACGCGATCAACCCTGAGACCGGTTTCTTTGGAGTCGCTCCGGGAACTTCATGGCACTCGAATCCAGGTGCGATGGAGGCAATGGCGAGTAACACCATTTTTACCAACGTCGCGCTTACCGATGACCAGTCCGTTTGGTGGGAAGGACTCTCCGATCCTCCATCTCACTTGATCGACTGGACTGGTAAAGACTGGACTCCCGATTGTGGTCGGCCAGCGGCTCATCCGAACTCGCGATTCACTGCGCCAGCAGGACAATGCCCGAACATCGATCCCGCTTGGCAAGATCCTCAGGGAGTTCCAATCGACGCAATTGTTTTCGGTGGACGCAGACCTTCGACGATGCCATTGGTATTCCAAGCGTTCGATTGGACGCATGGAGTCTTCTTAGGTGCAACACAAGGTTCTGAGACAACTGCTGCTGCAACCGGTGCGGTTGGACATGTGCGACGAGATCCAATGGCAATGCTTCCATTTTGCGGCTACAACATGGGTGACTATTTCGCACATTGGTTAAACATGCGGAAGCTGATCCGTCAGTTGCCCCGTATTTTTCACGTGAACTGGTTCCGGAAAAATGAGAGTGGCAAATTCTTGTGGCCAGGCTTTCGCGAAAACGTGCGAGTCTTGGAGTGGATTGTAAAGCGATGCCAAGGTCGAATCGCGGGTCACGAAACGCCAATCGGTTGGACTCCTCACTTTGTCGATTTTGATACCGATGGAATCGACGGCTTTGACGAGTTGCAGTTTGATGCGGCGATGGCATTCAGTCAGAATGAATGGCTTGCAGAAATTACAAGCCAAAACGATTTCTTTCTGAAGCTCTACCACGACATGCCAAAAGAGTTGCTCTGCCAACGTGAACTTCTTATGGCGAGGATGGCTTGATAGTTCATGCCGCGATTCGAACACCTTCGACATAAGCCGCCCAGTACACTCGCACAGTCCCGCGAATTAACCATTGTTCTCGCTCCCATGCGAAGCAACGTCAACTTAAGCCGGATCGTTCGACTGTGCGGCTGTGCTGGAATTCGAACGATCATTCAATGCGGTTCAGGGAAAGTGGATCGAGAAATTGCTCGCGATGCCGTCGACGTCGTTGAGATCATTCAACGTCGTTCACTCTTACCCGTGCTGGAGCAACTTAAGCGAGACAACATCCCACGAATCGGTCTCGAACAAACTACCAATTCGCAAAATCTCTTTGACTATCAATTTCCCCACAAAGCAGCACTTGTGATTGGAAGTGAACGCGAAGGCCTGAGTCAAGAAGAACTCGATCTGCTCGACGCAGTCATCGAAATACCCGTCTATGGAAAACCATTTTCCTACAACGTAGCAACTGCAACCACAATGGCGGTCTACGAATACTGCCGGCAGTTTCCAAGTTGAACCTTTGGGGTGCTGGGGTTTGGCCCAGCTTTTAGGGTAGACGAGTTCGATTGTTGACTTGGTTTTAACTCGAAAAGAATACCTTTGGTTTGCATCAGCGTTCGAAATAGAGCATCGCGAGACAAGTCTAAAAGCTTTGACAAGTCGCAGCACTCCAAAGGGCCTTTTCAGCGGTTTGAGCGGATTTGGCCGATTGTTTGGCTGTCAGGAAAACAGGCCAATACATAGGTATTTTCGCCTTCATTGACATGAACGGAAACTGTATTGGCCAGGCCGGAGACTCGATCGCGAACCAGCGGATGAAGAGTGACATTGCGACTTCCAGCAGGGACCTCGATACGCATGACTTGAATCTCACGCGGCAACAAACCCCAGCAGCGAGTATCAGCCGATTCGGTTGCTTCCCACGCAACACCTGCTGCATCCATCGCAAATGAAGTGAGTCCCTCCGTTCCCGCAACCTTTTTGGCGGCAACAATCGAAGCCTTTTTGAGGACTCGTCTCACCACGGCCCGCGCGACGATTGACGATCTATTTGCGGCATATGTATCCAGAGCAATTCTTTCCACGCTGGTAACGCATTGAGTTGGTCCGAGTCGCTTTTGGTCGATCGCAACGCCGACGTTATCGATCTCAATCGCAGGGATTTGAATATCGGGGATCTTGATAGGAGCAAGCGTTGGTGGAAGCGAGTAGGGGCCGACTGCCGAGACGATTCGATCGGCGATGAGAAGGGCGTCGCTGGTCGGCTGCTCGGCAACTTCCACTTTAATGGGACCACGACCAACTAAGGCGAAAACGTATATTACTCCCATGCCGGGTTGAGAATGAACGCTCGTTCGTACGCGATTGAGGTCCCACTGGAAAGGGATGACTTCAGGATTCCATTCGACAACTCGTGCATAAGCTTTTGCGGCATCATCGTAGTCACGTCGATTGGATTCGCGGATGACACCTCGCAGATAATCGCCCATCGAAACGGGTCGGTAAGCTTTCTCCGCCTCGGGGCCTGACTTTTCAATCGCCGCGTTGATCAGTTGTGCGCGTTTCTCATTGAGTTGTAACGAGTAGGCTTCCGCGTCACCTCCGTCGTGCATCAAATTCGATAGCGACAAAAATGCGTAGACCAGCATCCGTTCATAATCCTCCCCAGCGTACGATCGCATTTGATCGTCTGTCCACGCAGAGAGTGTCTTCTCGGTCAACGAGTCTTGCTCAAGGTATTCGAATCGATCACGCACATCCCGCAATCGCGATTCGGCTTGTTTCGCATCGCCACCTACCAAATCGACCATTGCCAAGTCCAACATTGCTACATCGCGATCACCGCGGTGGGACTTCGATAGCTTCGTCAGTTGCTCACGGCACTGGTCCATTTGACCAGCGTAAAATAGATTCCTAGGCTCGGCCAAGCGTTTCGCATGAGTCGAACAACCAGCAACGCAAGGCAGCACAAAAATGCATAACAAAACAATACACCGAAGTAGTTCGAAGCATCGTTGGATTGCGTGTTGCGATTGCCGAGCAAGCTCACGCTTTAGTATTTTAGAGGGTTGTAGTTCCACAGTTTACCTACGGCGGTCTTGTGGTACCCTTTGCGAATCTCCGCTGACTGCTTGTCGTACGTTCCGTCATGAACATTGGTCATTTCAAGTGTCAACAAGTAGTCGCGTTGCTTGGACGAATTGCGTTCTGTAGTGCCGCTTGTAAGAGTGGCAAACAGTAAATGGTCGATTGGTGCGCCCTGCCGCGAGAGAACTTGTGTGAACAGTTGCATGTTACTGGGCACAAGAAGTGAATCAGGTCTAAGTCGCGTTTCGAACAGAGCAGCGTCGACCATTCGACGGCTTACACTGCTGAAGGTTTGGCTTTCCAAGATCTTGGAATCGATTTGTTGATAGAGCTGATCTTTAAAGTCGCCGATCTCCTCCGCACTCTTGTTTTCAACACCCACAAAGCAAACCGTCTTCTTCATCGGCATTCCATCTTGTCCGATAGGTTGATCAGGCGATGGGATACACTGCCGGCCGAGCAGTTTCATCACCGCTTCATCGACCAAAGGATCGAAGACCTCCGCTCCCGCGTCGTGTGAGCCGACCATATTCGGGGCGTCTTTCTTGATGACGTGTCCATACTGATGGCCACGGCAGCCGGCGAAGGTCCACGTTACCGATAGTGTGCCAAGCACTTGGAGAGCTTTTCGACGATCCATGTCAGCCGCTTCTCAATAAAAGTCATTCGATATTAATTGTCGTAGCCAAAACCCACTGGACATCGGTCGCTACGAACTCAAACACTTATATTGAGTTTCGGCGTAGGTCGCTAGAACGAAAGAGCTTTATCGGAAAAGGATGTCTACCTTTTTTAGATTACGCATGCTTCCAGGGCATATCAACAAGAACGATAGCTCTCTTAAACTGCGAGTGATGATAAAAATACCCCAGTCTGGACAAATGAGGCGGACACTTGTCACAGACCAGGGGTACTCTTCAGGTCCATTACTGAACCGAAGTCAATTACGTCTTTCAAACCGACAGTAAATCAGGAAAAGTGAATTAACAACTACGACGGAAAGACGAAAGCACGCCACGCGAATGTAACTCGTGTGCCAAATGTTTTAGCAACCGCCTTGCTGGCATTCCCAAAGCAACGCTCGTACCGATTTTAGCGCGAGCCGACGTTGTGGTTGTTCTTACTTAGGCGCGTTTTGAAGAAAAGCGAGGGACGAATATCGACGCGATTGAACTCGTAAACACAGACAAAAGCGATCGAACTACTTGTGAAAGGCATTCGCTTTACGGCTTGTTTCCGTATGCTGCACAATCGAGTGGAGGGAGGCTGAAAAAATTCATCATAGTAAACGACCAAACCAACGCAAAAAAAATCGTTTTTTTACTTTTTTTGTTTAGAAAGTGAACTCGCCTCTTCGAAGCTGCCGTTATTCTGCCTAAATTCCCACCGATGGATCGCTTGTTTGCCTGCAAATCAGTCAAAATGGGATTCGCAATCACGCGGCTACTGAATCTTGCAACCGAAATAGGGATCCGGAATGGGAAGATCTGCCCAGGCAGTTAGAATAGTGAGGATGCGTCCATCGTGCACTAATTCCTCGTACTGGGTCTTCGTACTGGGTCTTCGTACTGGGCCCGCTATAGATCAAGTGATAGTAAGTATCGCTAGCACGCTTGTTAAAGAAAATACATTCCTAAACACAACAATTAAATTTCTTTCCCTTTTTTCATATTCCTTTCCCGCCACTAACATCTCACCAAACGCAAAGACTCCCGCATGGGCCCGATGGAGATCCTAACGACCTCGAAATCGATCAACATCGATTTTAATGTTCCGCTGCGGCATCAGTTGAGGTTTACCCACGACTGTTTTGGAGCCGACTGGTCAGTCGTTGAATCGCTTTTGGAATCGGAGCATTCGGAGCCTCGCATTCAAGTCTGGATTGATCGTGGTGTTGTGTCGGCTTCGCATTCGTTTTTGGCTCGGCTAAACGAGTGCCTGTGTCGTTCTGGAAAAATCCAGTTGACATCGCCTCCGCATGAAATCGCGGGTGGCGAGCAAATCAAGGCGTCACCGGATCTGGTTGAGGAGATATTCGCGACCATGAATCGCGATGGACTGGATCGTCGCAGTTACGTGCTTGTCATCGGTGGTGGTGCTGTATTGGACGCAGTCGGATATGCAGCCGCGATTGCTCATCGAGGTATTCGCCTGATTCGTTTTCCAACCACCACGCTTGCCCAAGCGGACTCGGGAGTCGGTGTTAAGAACGCAGTGAATGCCTTTGGAAAGAAAAACTGGAAGGGCACGTTTGCAGTTCCCTGGGGAGTTGTAAACGATTCGTCGTTGTTAGAGTGCTTGAGCGACAGAGACTTTAGAAGTGGTTTTTCGGAAGCATTGAAAGTATCGCTACTGAAAAGCGAATCGGCCTTTGAAGAGCTGTACAGCGCTGCCACGGAGATATCGCAGCGAGACATGCTGAAGTCGCTCAAAGTAATTCAGTCCTCTGTCATGATGCATCTTCAGCATATTACCCAAGGTGGCGATCCATTCGAAGCTAGCGAAGCTCGACCGCTGGACTTTGGTCATTGGTCTGCTCACAAGCTGGAGTCACTTTGCGACTACCAAATTCGTCATGGAGAAGCCGTAGCGATTGGTGTCGCGTTGGACGTTGTGTATTCGTCGCTCGCACTTGGGCTCGATACAGAAGTTGTGTCTCGGTCACTTGAAACTTTGGACCGGCTGGGACTTCCGACTTACCATGAGCAGCTTGAAGAACGCGTTCTCTTTGAAGGGTTGGAAGAGTTTCGTCAGCACTTGGGTGGACGATTGACGCTTACGATGCTCAAAGCAATTGGAGAGATGATCCAAGTTCACGAGATCGATTACGCAAAGATGCGACAAGCGATTGCTTACCTCAAGGGCCGATCAGAGAGATCCGTTCAGGAAGATCATCATGAATAAAGAATTGGACGAAACTAAGAAAGCCATCTCGTCGCTCCCGAGTGTCTACCAACGCATCGTCAACGAATATCCAGCAGTCGCTGCGGCTCACGATCAGATGGCCGTTGCGGTCGAGGGTGTCGGGCCGCTGGACGCGAAGACTTGCTCCCTGATAAAAATCGGGATCAGTGTCGGAGCGGGTTTAGAATCGGCTGTCCGCTCTCATGTGCGTCGCGCAACGCAAGCAGGAGCGACCCGCGTTGAAATCACACAGGCCATTTTCCTGGGTATGAATACGGTCGGTTTTCCACGGACCGTGTCCGCATGGAGCTGGGCACAAATGCAATTCGAACGGGATGACAAAGAATCTTAGGTTGGCTCCCAGTCATTTGATTGAAATGTCGTTACTTTTGTAGATCACCCGGGTTTGTATCTGGCTTGCACACTACAATGTGCAGCAGGCAACTGAAATTTGTTGATGCGATAAAAGTCCAACGCTAACGATCGCTCCAGGGCACGAGGTGCTTTTTGAATTGTCTTTCGCAATTACATCTAAACAATCACCCCTTCCTGTCGGCGACTGGTTCATCGGCGACTGGTTTTTCTTTCTATCGTCGGTCCTCATCATTGAGAACGCTGATATTGTTCACACTCGCGATCTTCGCAAGTCTTATGAACTACGAAGTTTCACTAGGCTCTGAAATCGATGATGCAAGAAAGTTTTTCCGTACGGGCGACTACCAATCGTGCGAAAAACTTGCTCGAACACAGGTCGACCGAGGTGTTTGGAACGAGTTCTGGCCACGAACGCTGATAGAAACTTTGTTGGTGGTTGGGAAGTATGACGAGGCGGTCACAGTTTTCGAGAAGGCGACCGAACGTTTTCGCGACAACATCCGATTACGTTTGATTGGCGTTCAGTGTTATCGCTTCACCAACGCCGAATCGAAGGCTGATCAACAGCTTGAATTCATCGATTCGATCTTGGTGAAAACACAACTTCGATTTATCAGCACCAAAGATCTTGTGCCACTGGGTGAGTTTTTCTTGCAGCGTGGTGAAGACCCAAAAGAAGTCCTTCGAATATGCTTTGACCAAGCGATCAAAAACGAACCCAAGTCTGTCGAGGCTTACCTGGCGACAGCAAGAATGGCATTAAGCAAAAGCGATAGCAAGGTCGCTTCGCAGGCGCTCTCCAAAGCTGTCCTGTTAGATGAAACGGACCCGGAAGTTTTTTATCTGCTTTCAAAAGCCTGGAACAATGCCGATCCTGAAAAAGCAACTGAGTACCTGAAGCAGTCGCTTGATATCAATGAAAACTATATTCCAAGCTTATTGCTTCTAGCCGAATCGAAGATGTCTAACGAAGACTATACAAGCGCCAAGCGAGTGCTCAATCAAATTGAAAAGGTGAACCCTAAGCTTCCCAAGCTCTGGGCCTTGAGAGCTGCCATCGCTCATCTGCAAGGGAGATATGAAGAGGAAGGAAACTTTCGACGGAAGGGTCTTGAACCATGGTCGCTCAATCCTGAAGTTGACTACACGATAGGAACACAACTATCGAATCATTATCGCTTCGCGGAGTCCGTAGCATATCAACGCCGCGCACTGGTCATGGATGAAGAATTTATACCAGCCGCTTCGCAACTCTCGCAAGATATTCTTCGGCTCGGCAACACCGACGAAGGTTGGAAGCTAGTCGACGAAGCGAGAACCAAAGACCCCTATAACGTTACGGTCTTCAATCTTAAGCAACTGCAATCGCAGCTTGAAAAGTTCACGATTATTGAGGTTCCCGGTTTTGTCATTCGCATGGACCCACGCGAGGAAAAAATCTACGGCAAAGATGTCGCCAATATTCTTAGCGAGGCCCGTGCGGTGCTGACCAAAAAGTATGAAATGGAATTGGAAGAACCCATCTTTGTCGAAATTTTTCCCAAGCAAAAAGAGTTCGCAATTCGAACGCTTGGCCTGCCCGGTGGTCAAGGGTTGCTTGGTGTTTGCTTTGGTCGCCTGATCACGGCCAACTCACCTGCGGCACTTTCGGTCGACTACAACTGGAAAGCCGTGCTTTGGCATGAGTACTGTCACGTGGTAACACTTCAAAAAACAAAAAACAAAATGCCACGGTGGCTTTCGGAAGGCATCTCGGTACATGAGGAGCGGCTTAAGAATAAGACGTGGGGTCAGTCGATGGACCCGGTGTTTCGCGAGATGATACTCGGTGAAGACTTTGTTCCAATCAGCGAACTCAGCGGTGCTTTTCTGCGTCCCAGCAGTTCGATGCAACTTCAATTTGCGTATTTCGAGTCTTCACTAGCGGTCGATTTTTGGGTGGAGACCTATGGCATGCCAGCAATGCTTCGGTTGCTCGAGGATTTAGCCGTTGGTATGCCGCCCGAGGAAGCGTTAAAGCGTGCTCCGGGGACACTTGAATTGCTTGACAAAGATTTTCGCGAGTACGCTCGCAGTAAAGCTCAAGCCTATGCCCCCAAATTAGATTTCACTCGTCCCAAGCAACCGAAAACATTGCTCAACGATGTCGAACCCGTTTCTTCAAGCACCGAATCTTATTGGAGCCGACGCGAAAAGTGCACACTGCTGATTCGCGGTAAGAAATGGGATGAAGCTCTCGTGGAAGCAGAGAAGCTGAAGTCGATTTTCCCTGAGGACGCATCGGCTGACGGGATCTATGCGTTGCTCGCAACCATCTATCGCTCTCAAGGGGAGCTCGCATTGGAGCGAGAAGCTTGCGTAAAACTTGTTGAACGCACATCGGATGCGCGAAGCACATTATCACGATTGATTGAGTTGGATGAAAAGCGTGGGGACTGGGAGTCGCTTGAACGGTGGTGCGAGCAGCTCCATGAGATCCAACCATTGAGCGCAGATCTTCAGAGCATGCGAGCCAAGGTTGCCGAGAGACGTAACAAACCGCAAACGGCCTTGGACGCACTTGTTGCTTGTCTGGAGCTTAACCCGACCGACCAGTCGAATGTCCATTTCCGCATGGCTACTGCTTTCAATTCACTTGGCGACAAAGCGAAATCTAAGAGACACGTGCTGATGGCCCTTGAGGAGTCGCCTCGGTATGTAGAGGCTTTAGAATTGTTCGCAGCGTTGTGTGAAAACGAATCTATCAAAAGCGAAGACGGCTCGATCCAAGCAAAACCAACAGAGGAACAACCCAAGTGAAAAACGCGTTTCGTGCCCGAATCATTTGCTTGTTCTTGTTGGTTGTCTTTGGCATCTCAGCCTTAGCGGTCGCGCAACAATCACGGCGCTCACGGCGAGGTGGTGGCAACTGGCAAAGTCAAGATCGCGGGAATGTCCCAACTTGGGAAGTCGACAAGGCTTTTGAGAAAGATCTATTTACGTTTGTTCGGATCAAATACCAATCGCATGGGTACGGTCGCGGCGGTGGATGGGCTACGGATTATCGAGACAGTGAACTTAATTTTTCACTTCGGCTTCAGCAATTGACTTCGATGAAAGTCAATCCAGAGCCGATCGTTTTAGAGCTGACGGACCCAAAGCTTTTCGACTATCCATTTATTTACATTATCGAACCCGGTGCGTTGATGTTCTTTGAAGAGGAAGCGACCGCGCTGAGAAGATACCTGCTCAACGGAGGCTTCTTGATGGTAGATGATTTCTGGGGAGATGAAGAGTACGATAATTTCGCGAATGAAATGAAGAAGGTTTTTCCGGATCGGGTCGCTGAAGAAGTCCCTCTAGAACACGAGATTTTTCATTGTGTTTATGACTTAAAAGAAAAGCCACAACTTCCTTCCATTAACGCAGCTTGGTCAGGCAGAAACTCGGGAGTAATTTGGGAGCCGCGAGATGATTCGGATACGAGTGTGCCTCACTATCGAGCGATTCGTGACGACGCAAATCGGATCATGGTATTCATTTGCCATAACACGGACTTGGGTGATGGTTGGGAACGCGAAGGAGAAGACCCATGGTACTTTGAAGAATTCTCGGTCAAGAAAGCTTATCCTTTAGGTATCAACATTGTTACCTATGCCATGACACACTGATAAATGATAAATGAATACGACACTTTTCCGCGAACGCCATTAGGTTTTGCTTTCACTCGTACACGTGCTCCTGCTCGTACTCGATAGAATGATTCGAATTGAGTACGAGTACGAAAAGAGAGGAACTACGAATAAAACCTTCAGTCAAATGGTGGCGATAAGCAAGGAGTGTCTTACCTAGACGAAACCGGTCGGATGTAATCGAGGTATCATCGACGTCGGCCGTAAACATGTTGATACAAGTTGCGATTCAAAGACGACTGCTCGCGTTTGAGTTCGTTCAAAGACTTATATAAATACGACACTTAACACATTGACTTTTTACACATCGATTTTTTACACCCGGAAGAGAACATCTTGAATACAGAAATCGCACAGTACGAAGAAGAAGCCGCGATTGTGCAGCAGATACGTGAGGGGCGAGCTCGTATCTATGCCGAGCTATCGAAAACAATCATTGGACAGCATGATGTGATTGAGCAATTGCTCATTTGTCTTTTCTCGGGTTCCCATTGTTTGATTACGGGAGCTCCTGGGTTAGCGAAAACGCTTCTCGTTCGAAGTGTCGCTCAAGTCTTCCACTTGGCGTTTAGCCGTGTACAGTTCACGCCTGATTTGATGCCGGCAGATATCACTGGTACTGAGATCTTGGATGAGGTCGATGGCAAGCGAGTCCTTCAGTTCGTCAAAGGACCGATCTTCGCAAATGTGATCTTGGCGGATGAAATCAATCGAACTCCCCCGAAAACGCAAGCGGCACTTTTGGAAGCGATGCAGGAGCATCAAGTCACTGCGGCTGGAAAACGATTCCCGCTGCCAGAACCCTTTTTTGTCTTGGCAACGCAAAATCCGATTGAAATGGAAGGTACTTATCCGCTTCCAGAAGCTCAGTTGGACCGATTCATGTTCAACGTGAACATCGACTATTTGCCCTACGCAGACGAACTGCGAGTGGTCTTGCAAACAACCAGCCGTAAGTCGGAACCGATTCAACCGCTGTTTACCGGCGAAGATGTTCTCAAGTTTCATGAGATGGTTCGACGCATGCCGATCGCGGAAGAGGTCGCTGGTTACGCTGTCCGTTTAGTAGCCTCAACGCGCCCGGGACGCGACGAAGCTCCCGCATTTATCAACCAGTGGGTGAGTTGGGGGGCCGGGCTACGCGCGGCGCAGATGCTTGTATTGGGTGCGAAAGCAAGAGCTCTACTGAACGGGCAATCACACGTTTCTCGCGACGATATTCGCGCCCTGATCCATCCCGTTCTGCGGCACCGAATGCTGTTAAGCTATAAAGCCGAAGCGGATGGAATCTCGATCGAAGCCTGTATTGATCGGTTGATTGCAGAAACGAAGTAGCGTGGCTTCTTCATCGTTTCTTCATATTATCTTAACACTTAGCCGTTAGGATCAACAAGCTACTGGGAGTCGAGCGGGCGTTTGTATGTGCGAATGGTTTTAGACTCCTTCGTTGTGCGACTTTCGGGCTTTTGAGCATTCGTGGAGAATAACCAAGTGAGTCAGTTTATGCTTATCAAAAATAGTCTTAGATCGAGTGGGCTTCTCTGTATTTTCGCCGGGATCATGGCAATCGCTGTCTCCCAAGGATTTAATCCCGTCACCGTTCTTGCGGCCGAGCCAATTCCGATTGCTATCGACGGGTCGAGTACTGTTTACCCAGTCACCGAAGCGGTTGCAGAAGAGTTTCAGAAGGCGACAAAAGGTCGGGTTCGAGTGACTGTTGGCATTTCTGGTACTGGTGGTGGATTCAAAAAATTCGTCCGTGGTGAAACTGATATTCAAGACGCTTCGCGACCGATTCTGACGGCGGAAATGGAACAAGCGAAAGCTAACAATATTGATTACATCGAGCTACCGATCGTTTTTGATGCCCTCACTGTTGCGGTCAATCCAAAGAATACTTGGGTCGATTACCTTACCGTTGAAGAATTGAAGAAGCTCTGGGAACCGGCCGCTCAAGGCAAGGTGATGAAGTGGAATCAGATTCGTTCTACTTGGCCAGACGAGAAGATTGAGTTGTTCGGGGCTGGAAGCGATTCGGGAACTTTTGATTACTTCACCGAAGCGATTGTTGGCAAAGCCAAATCCAGTCGTGGCGATTACACAGGTAGCGAAGACGACAACGTATTGATCCAAGGAATCGAAGGCAACGTTAATGCTCTCGGCTACATCCCATTCGCCTACTACGCACCAAACATGCGACGATTGAAGGCTGTGCCAATTCAGTATGACAAAAACGTCGTGAAGGAACCCGTGCTCCCGAGCAAGGAAAACGTGCTCAAAGGTATCTACAATCCACTAGCACGACCGCTCTTTATCTACGTTAACGCCAAGTCGGCCAAAGAGAAACTTGCGGTAAAAAAATTCGTCGAGTTCTTTATTGAGAATGCCGAAGCAATCGCAACTCAAGTAAAATATCTTCCACTAGCCGAATCTGACTATGAAAAAGTGATGGAACGATTCGAGTCAATGAAGTTGGGTACTGCATTCGGTGGTGTACCGGAGGTAGGGGTAAAGGTCGAGGAGATCTTGAGTCGTGAACCGAAGAACTAACTGAGGCGTTCGTGGCAATCGAGTCAGCAGAAAAGGCTGGTCCAAAAAGATATCAGAGAGCTCGTCAAGGGATCTCGACAAGGCAACGCGTTACGGAGGGAGCCATTGAGTGGGCTTTGTTCCTCGCAGGTGCTTCGTCGATTGCGATCACGGTCGGTGTTCTGTCGGTATTGATCTATGAGTCGGCAGGCTTTTTCGCTCACGTTTCCGTTTGGGAGTTTTTGACGGGAACACAATGGTTCCCGCAATTTGATCCGCCTAAGTTCGGCATTTTGCCTTTGATATGTGGCACCCTTGTTACAACCGCTGTCGCCCTGTCGGTAGCGATTCCGGTGGGTACCATTATTGCGATCTACTTAAGCGAGTATGCTCCGCATCGATTGAGAAATATCTTGAAGCCGGTTCTCGAGCTTCTCAGTGCTGTTCCAACGGTGGTTTACGGTTTCTTCGCGCTTTCATTTGTCACTCCGTTTCTGCAACTTTTTATCCCTGGCCTGCCTGGGTTCAATATGCTTGGGCCTGGCTTGGTGATGGGTGTGATGATCATTCCTTACGTTAGCTCGCTTAGTGAAGATGCGATGCACGCCGTACCAATGACCATGCGCGAAGGCTCTTACGGGATGGGAGCGACAAAGATGCAGACGGCTTGGCGAGTTGTCTTTCCTTCCGCACTTTCGGGGATCACAGCCGCGTACATTCTTGGTATCTCGCGCGCGCTCGGTGAGACGATGATTGTCGCATTAGCAGCAGGTCTTGAACCAACGCTGACGATGGATCCACGTCAGCCTGCAGCGACTATCACGGCGTACATTGTTCAAGTTAGCGGCGGGGATCTGCCTCACGGTAGTATCGGATACCAATCCATTTTCGCGGCCGGGCTAGTCCTTCTCTTGATGACCTTAGTTTTCAATGTTTGGGGCTATCGACTTCGGAAACGTTATCGAGAGATTTACTGATTATGGTCGCTGATAACCAATCGAATTCAAAGAATCCCGATAGCGTGCCTGCCGCACCATCGGCAACGTATTCGGCGGGAATATCGCCGGAGATCATCGCTGGGCTTCACCGTCGCAAGCGATGGGATCGTGCTTTTTCTACTTGTGGTTTCCTCTTGGTGATGGGTGCACTAAGCGTTTTAGCAATGCTCTTCGGGCAATTGGTTTATGAGGGCGGTGGTCGACTCTTTCGCGGTCACTTTGTAAACGACGAGGGGTTTTCACCGAAAATCAACGAGATCGCTGGAATTCTTCAACACAGCGGCGACGATTTTGCCTCTAACTGGGAGCTTGCACAAAGACCTCTAACGATCGCCAATGCAAGCGAGCGATTGACAGCCGAGGAGCTCACGAGTTTGATCGGAAAAAAAGTAATCGTCGATGGTGACGTCCCGTCGACTGGCTTGTCCGAAATGGAGAGCAACACGATCGCTGCTTCCGATGAAGAAAGTCCCAAGAAGTACAGTAAGGTGAGTCTTCACGGAACGCTTTCTCAAAGCGGTGGAAGCTGGGTCGTAACGCCCAGTCCGCTTGCAATTCTACCTGCCGAAGGGCAACCGTTGGACAAGAGTTGGGTCGGGAATCAAGTCGCTGTCGGCTTCGGTCTTGCCAAGTCGCTGCCACTGAAAACGAAGTCGATTGAAAAGCTTTCGTTTCAAAATTTCTTCGCTTCAAAGCCTTCCAGCAAAGCGGAAGAAGCCGGAATTCTAACTGCGTTGGTGGGCAGCGTGCTCGTTGTAGTGGTAACGATGTGTTTAGCGATACCGCTCGGAATTGCTGCCGGAGTTTGGTTAGAAGAGTACGCTAAAAAGAACTGGCTCACTGCACTGATTGAAATCAACATAGCCAATCTCGCCGGCGTTCCTTCGATTGTTTGGGGGTTAATGGCGCTTGGGATTTTCGTTTATTTCCTTGATCTCGGACGTAGTATTCTTACCGCTGGGCTCACGCTGGGATTGCTTGTTTTACCGATCGTAATCATGGCAACTCGCGAAGCCATTCGGACTATTCCTTCGCACATTCGCGAAGCGTCCTATGCATGCGGTGCAACGAAATGGCAAACTGTTCGGCATCACGTCATACCGTACTCGATGGGAGGAATTCTTACAGGAACCATCATCGGGCTCTCGCGAGCGATTGGCGAAACGGCACCGTTGATTACGATTGGCGCATTAACGTTCGTGACAAGCTTGCCTGCGTTTTCTTGGAGTAACCCATTCGCTTGGTTGAACTCCGGATTTACTGTCATGCCGATCCAAATTTTTGGATGGGTCTCGCGTCCGCAAGAAGATTTTCGCGAGAACGCAGCGGCCGCTTCGATCGTGCTTCTCGCCCTTACTCTTGCTCTCAACACAACCGCCATTTACTTCCGAAACCAGCTTCGCAAAAAGATCAAATGGTAATGGAGTTGGCAGGTATCAGATATCAGTTGGCAGGTGGCAGGTGCCTGCAAGGCTTTTAGTTGGGTTTTCATTTCCATTTAGATTCATCTTTCAAATATCAGAACTTTCTAACCGTGCCGATAACGACTTCTGAATCAAACAACGCCGAATCGAAGAAGCCGGACATCAAGGTATCAGGCTCGCTCGTTTCGATGGATCCGTCGAAGACCAAAGCCGACGTCCAGAATCTCAACTTCTGGTATGGCGAAAACAACGCGGTAAAGAACTTGACGATCCCTGTAGCCGATCGCAAGGTTACGGCACTGATTGGTCCTTCGGGATGTGGTAAAAGCACTTTCCTGAGATGCTTCAATCGAATGCACGATCTCTATCCAAACACTCGCTATGAAGGACAAATCATTCTTCAGCCGCATGGTTTGGATTTACTCAGCAAAGCGGTCGATCCGTTGGAAGTCCGCATGCGAGTTAGCATGGTTTTTCAAAAGCCGAATCCATTTCCAAAGTCGATCTTTGAAAATGTTGCTTATGGTTTGCGTATTCGAGGTGTATGCGACAAAGCCTTTATCGCAGAGAAGGTGGAAACAGCTTTGAAGGGAGCCGCCCTTTGGGAAGAGACCAAGAACCGGCTTCAACGTCCCGCCTTCAATCTATCAGGCGGCCAGCAACAGCGACTCTGTATCGCGCGGGCACTGGCAGTAGAACCAGAGATTGTGCTTTTTGATGAGCCGACCAGTGCACTCGATCCGATCGCAACCGGCAAGATTGAAGACTTGATCGATGTCCTTAAGGAGCGACTCACAATCGTCATCGTCACACACAACATGCAGCAGGCTAGCCGTGTCTCGGACTACACTGCATTTATGTACTTGGGCCAATTGGTTGAATTCAACGAGACACAAAAGATGTTTGTCTCGCCAACCAACCCGCTCACCGAACAATACATCACCGGCTCGTTCGGATAACGAATAGACGTCTAGTCGATTGTCCGACTTCAAAATTGGGGTAGCTGAATTCGTAAGAATTCATCCGTCGATATTTACAACAACAAAAGCTGCGATCTTTAGATGTCTCACGACATCTGCTGCGAGTGGATCCCTCACTTGATGTTTATGATTTCTGCATGACCCAGGGGACCAGCTTTTCGCGAAAGATTTTTGAGTTGTGGCGGATATCTGTTGGAAGCGATTTAGGATAGATGTGAATATCGAGAATTTCGCTCGTAAGTGGAGTGGATTGAGCGAGTTCACGAAGCTGGGCTTTCAACACCGAAGGGCTTAGTGGTTTTTTTTGTGACGAGCCCTCCCAAGGTTCAATGACCATCGTTGGTCTTTGGAGTTCTGGGTTGATCGCTGGAATACCTACCAAAGCAGAACGATACACTGATGGATGCTGGTTGAAAATGGATTCGCATGGGTCGGTATAAAGTGTTGACGTACCTGTTTGAACGCGATGCGATTTTCTTCCGCAATACCAAAACCGCTCTAGATCATCCAAGTATCCAACATCACCCATGCGATGCCATAAGCTACCGTCGCTATCAATGACCTTGTGGAAAGCGTTTTGCTCGCTTCGAGTAACATAAGTCGTTGAAACAACGGGACCACAAACCATGAGCTCGCCAATCTCACCGCGACTCAACTCCGCACACTGGCTCATCGATGCGAGCGGTCCATCGTCGATTGCAACGACTTTCCATCGAACACCAGAGAAGTGGTGGCCAACGCAGGTTCCGGCTCCTCGAGCGTTCATTGCCGCCGTTTCGTTCAACACAATTCGGGATTCAATCGACGCGATTGGCAAGGCTTCCGTCGCCCCATAGGGAGTATGGAATGTTCCCTCTTGATGCATCGCGCTGCGCATCCACTTCATGACACGAGGCGGAACGGGTGCCCCTGCTGAAAGGACCAATTTCAAACTCGGTACGCGTCGCTGAGTCCCCTCGCAATACTTTCCGACGGCGGTCCAAAGAGCCGGTGACCCAAAGGCTTGATTGGCTTGCCATTGATCGATCGCATCCAGCAAGCGAGGCGGGTCGACCAGTGCCGGGCGAATAGGATTCATGTCAGGAATGATCGTCGTTGTTCCCATGACCGCATTGAACAAACCGAACAACGGGAAGCCGCTCAAGTCGGCACCGCCTGGTTCAATTCCGTAATGGGAAACAAGCTGATCGATCTGATGATTAAAAGTCTGGTGCGTGTATAGCACACCCTTTGGCGGACCCGTTGAGCCGGTGGTAAAAATCACAGCGGCAGGATCCAAGGAGTTTGTTTCGACCGGTTTGTAGTCGCTCGCTGAAAACTTTTCTAGCGTCGCTAACGTTGGTGATGGGAGTATGCCTGCCGTTCGTCCGACAGTGACATTGAGCTTAGCATTTGGAAAGCGATGGCGGAGTAACGCTCGTATAGCTTGTGCCACCGGAATCGCAACGAAACCATCAGGATTTGCCGCTTCCAAGCACCGAATAAGATTCGAACGACCCATCCCGGGATCAATCAGCACGATGGAAGCACCCGTTTTGAGGAGTGCAAAAACTAACGTTATAAAATCCTCACCAAATCGCACCAGAAGCACGATTCGTTTCCCCGGGCCGATACCCATCGATCGCAAACCAACCGCTATCGATGACGACCGATTCTCTAGGTCATGAAAGGTTGTCGTGCTATACTTTCGATCAATGCCTGCAAGGAAGCTTCCCGCACGATACTTTTCCACAGGCGTCGCGATCGCGATTTGCATCGGCGACCGAAGTGATTGAAAACGTAGCCGCTGCGCAACATTCATTCGTCATTCCCAAGAGCCCACTGGTCGTCCGAGTGAATCAAAATCGTTTGGTTTCGACGTCCGGCCGTAGAGCCAAGGTGCTGTCAAGATTCCACCAACAATAATGATCAGCATCTGGCTGAAAACAAACCAAGTCAGAATCATCAACACACCAGACGTGAACCCATAGCTGTGTAGCCCAATCCCAAGTTGATTGGTTCCGAACCAAGACCAAGCAGTGATAATATTGCCACCGATCGCGAGCAGTGCAAAGCCGCGCTCGCGGACGAGTTTGTCCCATCGTGCATGAAGCAAAATTGCATTCCAAATGACGATCATCAAAGCTCCGTTTTCTTTAGGATCCCACCCCCAGAATCGTCCCCACGAATCATCCGCCCAAAGACCTCCGAGAACGGTTCCTATCAAACTGAAGAAGGTTGCAAAGCAGATCGTACCGTAGGTCATTCGCATCAACACACGTTGCATTTCGACCGCTTCGGGTTTCGGGGAATCACTTAGAAGCGTTCTCGCGTGAATCGATCTATGTGCAATCGCACCAATAGCTAAAAACCCTGCAAAGAATGTTGCGAGGTATCCTGCTGTAATGCACTGAACGTGTGTTGTTAGCCAGAATTGGGTATCGAGAACAGCTTGCAATACGTGCATTGTGTCACTGCTGTCGAGCCCATAGGCGACGAGTAACGAGGTGCTTCCAATCGCGGTTCCTGCGAGCAATCCTATTCGAATCGGATACAACATCTCAAGTACCAATCCGAACAAAACAGCACCGCAACCGATGAACACGGCAGAAGAGTAAAGGTTGATCACAGGAGCTTTTCCGGTGATGTAAACACGTGCTGCGATAGCGACCACGTGAACAACGAATACAACTACAGTCATCCAGAACGCGGTTCTTCGCAGCGGTTGCGGGAACATGATCATGCTGAACAGAGTCAGCACAAATGCCATCAGATAGAACGCAATGCAGCCGCTGATGGGCCCGAACTTGTTGTACCAGCCTTCGAAGCTTGCTGCCGGAAGAATCGCTTTGAGGTTCGGTTGCTCTCCGAGAAGTTTTGCATACTTTTCAACTTCCTGATTGATGGTCAAAGGCTTTCCATCTCGAACAGCATCACGCAAATCGAGGAACTGGAGCATCATTTTGTTATCGCCATCATCCATCCCCATCGCCTTGGCGGCGTAGCTTGCGAACAACGAAGGTCGAAGTGCTCGCCACTGAGTGGACGGATCGTCAGACGACTTGTCCGATGCTTTGGAATTAGAGGCTGAACTGGCCAGTGGAGGGATGATGCTGGCTGGCTTGCCATCTTCTAATTGCTGAACAGCTCGCATCTCCGCGATGAGTTCTTGTCCAAAGCGACGACGATCCGCATCATCATCGGACTTCGGTGGTGCTGGCAATCGATTGGTCGAGTACGACAGCGAAGTCATCTGGAAGAGGTTTATCTTTTGGTAGAGCTCCATAAACTTTTGGTCTTTGAACTTAAGCGACTCCGGATTGGTTTGTCGCTTCTCCAAAATAGGTTGCATCTTTTCGATAAAGTTGTCCATCTTTGGTCGCAACTGAGCCCATGAATATCGGTTACGACCTTCCTTGCCGACGATTTTCATGAAGCCACTTACGTAAGCTTTGCTATCTTCCGTATCTAAGTCAAAGACATCCAGAACTTCCTTTGCATCGATGCGAAACATGTAAGCGTGATCAATCCAGGGTTGATCCGAAATTAGCCCATAGAACCACTCGGTTGCTTTCAGCGTTCGCTCGGCAGATGGTTTCCCATCGTTATCAGCGTTTACGACGACCGACGTTTGTCCAGAGAGAGCTTGCAGCAGATTTCGAGCGACCGAATCCACCGGCTTGATTCGTCCTTCATGTTGCATCGGCAAGTTACCCGCCGCATACCAATCGATTGAATCAGCACTCGACTTTGGCTCCATCGCTGCTGAAACAAACATTCCACCGACGATCGTTACAACAGCCAAAGGTAACAGCCATCCGCCAATTCCACGCCGTGCTTGCCGAGCGGACTCCCACCAATTGGGAGATCCTAGTGAAGTAGCCTGGCCCGATGAAATCGGCTTCTTCCCTGAGCCGTAGGCGCTAGCCTCGGGTGACGCGGGGCCGAACCTGCTAGGGTTGTTGATAGCCGTGGCTAGCGCCATCGGCTCAGGATTCTTACTAGCGCTACCAGTCGACTCGCGTTCGAAACGCGATGCAAAGCGAACAAACGTTGAACCGAAGTGGGCTAACATCCCGAGAGCTGCGAATGCGCATGAAATATAAGGGACGAGCCAGCCAGCGTTGGATACAACTTGCAAGCCAGTCGTGTCTTTCCCGACCAACTCTTTGGGAGAAAACGATGACTGATAGAAAGTCTCGCCGCGATAGCGCATCGGGTTGTTCATCCAGATGCGTCCGTCGATCTTTTCTTTCCCTTCCTTGTCAACAAAAGTAACAAATGAAGAAAAGTCGCGAACTGTATCGCTACCGGTGTAGTTGAGTCGTTCTACATCCTTGAGCGTAACGCGATAGTCCTTATAAGTCCGTCGATATCGAAGCGACATTTCGTATGGCTTCTCATCGACGGCAAGTTCTTCGGGGATGTCGCTACTTTGGCCCAAAGTAAGCGAGCTGCGATCGTTGGCTTGCAGTGCGACCAGATACGTTCCGAGTGTTTCTTTGCCGTCCTTGGAAAGGAGTTTGATATACGCAGCAGGCGTGTTCATCTTGTCCATCGCTCCACCGGTTTTCACAGCTGGAAGAGCAATGTATTGCGATCCCAACCCGGCCGTAGCTCGATTTTTAGGAAGCGAAACACTCGTATCGTCCGCTTTCGCAAGCTGAGCATTTTCGATGTATTCTTCAACGACAATTTGCATCGGTAGGGCTGGATCATCAATGGCTTTTTGCGAACGAGATGCAGCGATGAGTTTATCTTGATTGATCGCAACAACTAAGTCCTTCGTTGGGTCAGAGCGATTAATAAGTGCGAGTTCGATTTCATCTGGTCGAATGGCCATGTTTGTGGATTCGCCATCGGCAAGGCTTATACGTTCTTCAATTTGTCGATCACCAAAAATGAATTGTCCGAGCATCATCATGCCAATCGAAAGGTGGATCAACACGTTTCCACCGCGACGCCCGAATAACAAGATGAACCCAACCAAGAGAATCGTTCCTGCGATCAGACTTTTACTCATCTGCCAAACGATGCGTAGCCCTGGATCTGGTACTCGAAAGGTCTCAGGCATTAGGATCAAAAGCAGCGACCACGCGACCATCAGGATTGTGCCGCTTACAAGAGACCAGAAGCCGAGCTTCGACTTCAAATTTCCGGCAATCAAGTAGGCTATGCAGGCGAGTGTCGTTACAAAAATGCTTCCCTTGGTGATTTGCCATAACGTCTCGTAGGAGAATGGCGGTTCACCTTGGAGACCATCTTCGGCGTGCGCTCCTAGAATCACGACCGCTGTGATTGTCGCACCGACAAGACAGAACGCGAGTCCTGCAATTAATTTAGCACCCGTCGCAGTCATCTTGAATCGTGTCAGCTTGGCAGCGATCAGGTTGATTAGCAGAACTAAACCAATCGTTGCACCGCCTGGGAATGGGATAACGTATGGGATGCGAGTTCGCTCATCGAGCGGGAAAATCGTAACCGGCAGGAAGACGTCCAAAGGAACCTGGGCGACCCAAGAATTGAAGTAGTCTCGTTTGACATCCGGAATGGTTTCTTCGTCTTGCGCAAGCGTACCCACTAGCAGCAGGACGATTGCTAAGAAAAATCCCCACACGGTTATCTTCAGTGAGCCAAGCGTGTTGAGGATATTCCAAGCTACGCTCTGGAAATCGAAAGCCTTGGATTTGCTATCGGAGTATGTATTTGAAAGCGTTCCAGTTGCCATGATTAAACGTTGTCCTATGTTTTTGTTTTTGGCCGACCTACAGCGGCTGTTGGGTGTAAACCGAACGCTACCGAGGTGCTTGCAATTCCGATTATGTTTTTGAAGTTTTGCAGTACGGCTAGCGCCGTGACGCTTCTGCTACCACTTGAGCGATTCAATGAACTGAACTAACCGAGATTGATGTTGGTCGGCTAACCAGGTGGGGGCGGTTAACTTAACGAAGACGCTTGAAGTACCATTTTCCATAGGGATAATCGCGGCGAGCATGGATGGCGAGACGGGTTCATCACCTCCTCGGAGTGTATAGAGCTGGCCAGTCACACCGCCTGTGACTGAGACTTCGATTGCCTCTGCGATGGCTTTTTCAGCGGCTGCTTTTGGATCGGCAGTTTGTTGATCGGATGGAGATTTGTCAGGTGCTAGTTGTCCTTGCCATCGCACTACGTTTGCCAATCGGTCGCCGCCAGCGAAGATGACGGTCACTTCACCTTTCGTTGGTTCGGTATCCGAATCGCGTTTGCCTTCAAAGCTGAACGAGGCGGCCCTCATGCCACGAGCTCCTTCGTCTGACCAGCCATCAGGCAAATCGTACTTCAGTTTCGAGTCCGTCCGCGGAGTGGAAGCGTCAGGAGGGGCCATCGCACCGGGGATCGCAGGCCCCGAAATGGTTGGAGGAGGGGGCGTTTGAGGAACCGCTCCAGCTGCATCAGCCGTTTGGTTCATGGAAGTTTCCGGCTTGGGAGTATTCGTTGTGAATTCATTTGCTGATGATTCGTTTCGAAGATCGATCAAGTAAGCTGGTAGTTCGCTTCCTTCGCGAGGTACTTCGGTCATCTGGGACTGCAGCTGGGAAAGTGTGGCTTGCGGTAATCCCAATTGCCTACGCCAACGATTCACATTTTGTTCGAAATAGTCTGGCCAATCGGTCACGGAGGGCGGTTTGGGAAGCTGAGAGACGGTAAAGTCAACGGATTGCGAGTCCGAAGCGGAAGAGGTCGCTTTAAACTTAGCCATGGCGATTCCGTCGGTTGGCGGTGTTTCGGTCCAACCGTCGGGAAGCGTCCATGTCGGTGCTTCGGAAGATCCTTCGAATTGAAAAGACTTGGCAAGTGCGGTCAGCGACTCCGAGAAGCCATCAAGCCGCTCGGGCGTGTCCGAGCCTTTGACAAAGATTACGCTTTTCTCGTTCGGAATCACTGCGATCAGAAAACGCCGAGGGCCCGAGGGAGCCTGCTGAGACATTCCAGGAGGCATTCCTTGAGCGAACGGTGCGTTGGGCGAAGGCGATTTTGCTTTTGCGAGCTGCTGCGAATCCGCCGAAGAAGAATCTTGTGACCGAGGGACTTCATAGACGCGAATTGAAGGATTGCGATCGCAACCCGGGGAGATCACTAGCGCGGCAGTGGCAAGCAAAAGGCCACATAAAAATTTAGATTTCGACACAACTTGTGCCATAGTGAGCAGCGTTTCTTTGGGGCGTTTCTTCGTGGATTGGATGGAGTCGACAAGCGAACGGCTACAGGAAAACAATCGCGATCGTACTTCGTTGGTGGCAGGAAATCGCATCGGCGGGAATCAAAGGATCGTCCTTGATTATATGCTAATGAGCGAGTTTCACGATAGCGATGTACTCAAAGCAAAGGAGCCCCCATAAAACCTTCTTTTTCAAGATGACTATGCTCGCGATCCCAGTTTTGCAAGCGTCCTTCGTGACCTCTTGTCCTAGAAGTTTAGGCGTGCGCGTCGGCACTATTGTTGGAAAACAATGTAGATCAGCTGTCCTCAGCTGATCGGCACGCTTGGTGAGCTCCTTTGATTAGGTTTTCGTATCTGAAGGACGATTACGCTTGTCCCTGGGTGTTTATCGGGTCTTCGATTAACTTGCGAGCGCGAAAGAAAACTTGGTCTATCGGGTAGGGCAATGAGGTGAGTAACCGATTGCCAAGCGTTTTCTGCCCCGTTATCTTGGTCAGACGTGAAATACAGGGAGTTTCCTTTATAGTTCCGTCCGATTCGTACCTTAGAAACTATTCAATATGAGCGTTCAGAGCAGCAGTATCCAGAAGTTGGCCGTCGACACTATTCGGACTCTCAGCATGGACGGTGTTCAAGCTGCCAATAGCGGGCATCCCGGAACACCGATGGCCCTGGCACCGGTAGCTTTCCAGCTGTGGACTGAGAACCTCAACTACAATCCGCAAGAACCGCTTTGGCCTAATCGCGATCGATTCGTCCTTTCTTGCGGGCACGCATCGATGTTGATCTACTCTTTGATTCACGTTTCCGGAATCAAAGCAATCGATAAAGCAGGCAAAGGAACCAGCGAACCTTCCCTAAAAATTGAAGACCTCAAGAGTTTTCGACAATTAAACAGCCCGTGTGCTGGGCACCCAGAGTATGGCTACGCAGCCGGCATTGAAACCACCACAGGACCGCTGGGCCAGGGGATTGCGAACGCAGTCGGAATGGCGATCGCTTCGAAACATCTAGGTGCCAAATACAACAAGCCAGGTTTCGAGCTTTTTGACTATGACGTTTACGCTCTTTGTGGTGACGGGGACGTGATGGAAGGTGTCGCTTGCGAGGCGGCGTCGATCGCTGGTCATATGCGACTGTCGAATCTTTGTTGGATTTACGACGATAACGGGATCACCATCGAAGGCCACACGGATTTGGCTTTTTCGGAAGATGTTCCGATGCGGTTCCGAGGTCTTGGCTGGAACACTGTTGTCGTCGAGGACGCGAACGACTTGGTCGCACTTCAAGCGGCCTTCGCGGAATTCAAGGCAACCAAGGACAGGCCGACTTTGATCGTGGTTCGTAGCGTGATCGGTTACGGTTCGCCGAACAAAGCCAACACGCACGGAGCTCACGGTGCACCGCTTGGCGATGAAGAAATCAAGTTGACCAAGGCTGCTTATGGTTGGCCGGTTGATGCAAAGTTCCTTGTTCCGTCTGAGGTTCCCGCTTACTTCGCCAAGACGATGGGTGCAAAGGGATCCGCCGCGAATGCAGATTGGAATAAGAAGTTCGCTGACTATAAAACGAAGTTCCCCAAGGAAGCCGCCGAAGTCGAATCGATCATCGATCGCAAGCTCCCAACAGGTTGGGACGCAGCAATCAAACCTTTCCCTGCCGATCCAAAGGGGCTCGCAACTCGTGTCAGCTCGGGCAAAGTCCTGAACATGATCTCGCAGAACCTTCCAGCCCTCATGGGAGGTGCAGCCGACTTGGCTCCGTCGACGATGACTCTAATTGATGCCGAGAAAGGTTTTTCGCCAGCCAACTACGCTGGTCGAAACATGCACTTCGGCATTCGTGAACATGGAATGGCTGCTGCTTTGAATGGAATGTCTCTCAGCGGTTTACGGCCCTACGGTGCAACATTTTTTGTCTTCACCGATTATCTGCGGCCATCGTTGCGACTCAGCAGCATCATGCACCAACCTGTTTTGTATGTGATGACACACGATTCGATCGGTCTAGGCGAAGACGGACCGACCCACCAACCAGTGGAGCATTTGGCTGCTTGCAGAGCGATTCCTGGCGTCTACGTCTTCCGACCTGGTGACGCGAACGAAGTCATTCATTGCTATATCGCTGCCATCAAGATGGACAACCATCCTTCAGTAATGGTTCTTTCGCGACAAAACGTTCCGACGTTAGATCGAACCAATCTCGGTGCCGCTGCCGGAGCCGAAAAAGGTGGTTATGTTCTCAGCGATTGTTCCGGAACACCGCAAGTGATCCTCATGGGAACCGGAACGGAAGTTCCAATCATTATGGAAGCCGCCAAGAAACTTTCCGCCGATGGTGTGAAAGTGCGTGTCGTCAGCATGCCTTGTATGGAACTCTTCGAGGACCAAGACCCATCCTACCGCGAGAGCGTATTGCCCAAGGCGGTGACGGCTCGCGTCGCATGTGAAGCCGGAATTCGACTCTGCTGGGACAAGTACATCGGGCTTGACGGTCACTTTGTTGGGATGAGTAGCTTCGGAGCGTCTGCACCCGCGCCTCAACTCTACGAACACTTCAAGATCACCCCAGACCAAGTCGCAGCTCACGCAAAGCTTGCCATCCAAGGCTGATTGCGTTTCCTTTGGAGTGCGGCAACTTGTTGCCGCTTTTAGGGATGTTGAACTCAATGAGTTTTTTGTGTTAGCGAACTGGGTTAACGAACTTGGTTAACCGTGAGTCCTTTTTGACTCGGACCGTCTCCCCGAAAGCTGTGACAAGTCACAGCACTCCAAATTAGAGGAGTTACGACCGCATTGCGACTTGTTGCTTCATGAATGCGAGTCCATCTTCGGCGAGTTTCAATTCGTTCTCGAACATGCGTCGCCAAATTCGGGTCGCGGCGGCTAGTTCTGGAAGCGCCATTCCGAAGGCTTCGATGACGAGCCATCCGTCGTAACCGATGTCGCGAATCGCATCGAAGTTTTCCTTCCATCGCACATTACCAAAGCCGGGTGTGCTGCGGTCGTTTTCGCTGATGTGGATGTGACAGAGCATGTCCTTGATCGCATGGAACGCGCCGGGAATAGTCTTCTCTTCGATGTTGCTATGGAATGTGTCATACATCATTCGGCAGTTCGGGTGATCGACTTCGCGGCAGAACTGCGCTGCGTCCGCATGAGCGTTGAGGAAGTAAACTTCAAAACGATTGAGCGGTTCGACGCCCAGCATCACATTTACTTTGCCCGCGTGTTCGGCGGTGGCTCGCATGCTCTCCACGCCCCACTTCCACTCGTCAGAAGTTCGGCTGTGTCCAGGAAAAAAGCCAAGGGCCGAGTGGTACGGTCCGACTAAGGTTTGAACGCCAGCCGCTGCACAGCAGTCGAGTGTTTTCTTATTGAGCTCGATACCCTTCTTGCGAACACTCGCATCGGGGCTAATGGGATTGTCGCCTTCGTTGCGAACTGTAACAGCCGTCCGTTCAAGACCAATACTATCAAGAAGTTTTCCAAGGGCAGCATAGTTGAGATCCAAGTTAAACGTTGGAATCTCAACTCCGTCGTAGCCCATTTTCTTGAGCGACTCGAGTAGTGGAGCTTGTGCATCGGTGATTTCTCCGGACCACAAAAGCAAATTCATTCCGTATTTCATATTTGGTGTTTTCTTTACGAGAGAGTTTTTTGTTCGTAAGTCTAATTCTTGGGTGTGGATTCGATCAACTATTATTGTCGGTTTAAGTCGTACTCGTACGGGTTCGTAACTATGTAAATTCAACTTTAAATTTTTGTTCCGATGAACTGATAATACGGCGTTCGAATCAAAGGCAGGTATGGAACCTTCGACCTTCGTTCGTCTAATAATATGGTTTGAAAATGGCGTTGAAGAAACGGGACATGGTCAGGCGAGGGGAAAACGTTATCGCTTGAAAACCAGACTGGCCAAAAGCTACGGGTTGACCAAGCGTGTTTTGCGAGGTTTTCTGCCGGGTGCTTTCTAGAAACGTAAAAATCAATGACGCCAATCTTTCCACCGGGTTTAAGGATTCGTTTTGCGTTTTCAATCGCTCCGAACCAATCCGGAATCATGGTTAACGAGTACGAAAAGGTAACCACATCTGCGTAGCCCTCCGGCGGTGTCCAGGTGGTCGCGTCGGCCGTTACTGCTTTAACATTGGACCAACCATTTTTTTCAGCTCGCTTATCGACTATTTTCAAAAGTGACGATGCGAGATCGACGACATATACGCTTTGGAACTTGCTTATGTTAGGACCGATGCCTTCCAAATTCGATCCGGTTCCGCCTCCGAAGTCGACCCAAACACTGGGAGAACTCTCAGGGGATGGTTCGCCGGGGTGGTCTTCGCCAAGCTTTTTATAGACCTCTTCGCGGCCGAGCAGGAGTCGCTTGCGAAAGTCGTCATAGCCTTCGGCCTGGCCCGAGTAGAAGCTTTCCATTCGTTGGGCGTGATCAGCGCCGCGAACCGGTCTCAAGGCAAGGTGGTACAGGATCTTCAGATCTTTGAGAAAAGACATATTTGAATTCGACTCTGTGTCGGACTTGAGCGGGTAGCAGCGAGAATGTTGTTAGGATACTTCATTGCGGATAGTTCACCAGCCGCCCTATGCGTTCACTGCTTAAACGCCTTCGCACCAGCCAGCTACTGGCTGATGGTGCATGCAACACTTCGCAGATCGAATGGCATGGATCTCTTCATTTACTCGAGCAATGTCGCCTGACTGAATCAGGGGTTCCATTTGCAGAGAAAAACTCCGCGACTCACCGGCTGTCAGCTTGATAACTCGAGAGGCTTGAGATTCGAAGGACTTGGTGTTGGGGAAGCCTGTCCCGGGCTCTAACCCTGTCACGTAGCCATCCTCGACTGCCGCCGTGTTCTTCCACAGAGAAAAGCACGGAAGAGTTCGTGTGTCATAGCGTACGGCGATTCCGCTACTTTTGGTTGAATCGTGCAGCATGACCGTGGTCCATCCGCGATCGGTGGATTGAGGCTTGGCAAAGTAGACCTGCTCCTGAAAACCGGATACGGGGCCATCGTATTCGTCCCAACGATCAACGGCGTTGGCAGAATGTTCGTTTCGCGGAACCAGCTCGGACAACGCGGCAACGCATTTGCTTCCGGCTTCGAGAATGCGTTGCCCAATATTAATATGATACAAGAGCTGCATCGTGGCTGGGTTGCTGGATCGATTGGTGACAACGTCGGTGATCCCGAATTTTCGGCTGTTTACTTCGAAGCGGTAAGTCACGCGGAGCTCGAGCGACTGCACCAAAAATCGAGTTTCGTAGACGGTCCCTGTGACTTCCAGGACGCCTGACTTGGGATCAATCGAGACCGAAAGCTCGGAGGCAGGGAGGTTTGCGATTCGCCCGTGAAGGGGATACCTGACCGTTCCGTTCGAGTTGAATTCGGGGGCCCCGTTGCTTTCTAGCCCGCAACGCGCAAGCAACTCGTCAAAGCCCTCCAGCCATCCAATTCCCGAGGCATCCTGAACGGGTACCAACGAAGGATGAACGGGCCCCTGGACTGGGCTGGTCCAACTTATTTCTTGGCCGAAATCTTGGCTTTCGTCCTGAATTGCAAAGGCTTTCCAAAGGCCCATTCCCCGAGTTGGAAGAATAAGAACCCGAAGCGCTCCGGTGTTGACCTCGAGAACATCGACACCATCGGATTTCCCTCCAACCAGACGGTGGAATCTCATCTGAAAGCGGCCACCTTCGACCGCAACTTCTTTCGGCATTTCGGTTGTGGGCAAGTCCCGCTCCGAATGCGATGGCTTTTTAATGAGTTCCCATTTCATAGTTTGGCTTCCTGAGGCGTTTTGTCCGGTTTCTATGATCAATATCTTTCCCGAATAGTCTACCCTTGTAAGTGGTAGCTAGTGTGAATACAACAAGACAATACTTACGCAAGTCGGTCTGTTTGTCGATCGCTGAGCCGTTGATCCGTCATTAAAACGCGAGTTATATCCCTTAGAAAGCTTGGTTGCCAACTCCATGAGTATTGTGAAACTGGATGAAGACTTAGTAAATAAAGACAGTGTTTCCGCAATTTTGGATCGTGCGCTCGATGCCGGCGAAGGCCTCCTTCGGCTCACTCCGACATGGGTTCCGCGAAGCTTCTTGCATCCGGGAAGACGCATCAAACTTTTCCCTGGCGACTTGTATGCTTTCGGGGCTGATCGCGGTGGCATCGACGAGCGTTGGTTCTCCAGCACGACTGAAGCAGCAAACGAAGGGCGTGTTTGGCACGAAGGTTTGAGCTTCTGTTTGTTCGAAGGAAAAAAATTCTTGCTCAAGGATGCCGTTACCGAAGCTGGTAAGCGATTGATCGGGAGCCCCATCTTTGACAAATATCAACGATGGCCCGTTTACTCGAAGTTCTTCGATAACATGGGGCCGATCCCTCATCACATGCATCAATCGCAAAAGGATGCTGAGTTGGTTGGTCGCGAAGGAAAGCCCGAGAGCTATTACTTCCCGCCACAATACAACAACGTCGACAACAACTTTGCGTATACCTTCATGGGCCTAGAGCCTGGCACCACGAAAGACGACCTGCGTAAGTGTCTCGAAAACTGGAACAAGGGAGATAACGGTATCCTCGATCTATCGCGAGCCTACCGACTCAAGCGAGGTACAGGTTGGTTGATTCCACCGGGCGTTCTCCACGCACCAGGTTCGCTGTGCACCTACGAACCACAATGGGGAAGCGATGTTTTTGGAATGTATCAATCGATCGTTGAAGGTCGCTACGTTCCTTGGTCACTTCTCGTGAAAGATATGCCTGAAGAGAAGCATCAGGACCTAGACTTCATCATCGGACAATTGGATTGGGAAAAGAACGTTGATACCCACTTCAAGGACAGCAACTACTTAGAACCGATCGTCGACACGAGCGCAAGCGGTGACGGCTACACCGACAAATGGATCGTCTACGGCCATATCGATGGTGAGCAGCTTTTCACAGCGAAAGAACTCACCGTTGATCCTGGTAAGAAGTGCGTTCTCAAAGACCCAGGTGCTAGCGGTTGGATCACCGTTCAAGGCAAGGGAACCATCGGTAAGTTGGCTCTTCAAACACCTGCCATGATTCGATTCGGCCAAAATACTGAAGACGAAGTATTTATTAGCCACGAAGCAGCAACTCGCGGTGTCACCATAACGAACACCGGAAGTGAACCTCTCGTGGGACTTCGCTACTTTGGACCTGCCGTGCACGCAAACATGCCAACCAAGTAGTTTGCTGCAATCCTAAGCTTTTTACGACTCCGCTCCACTCTCCTAACGCTGTTCCTACCATGACCTCAAACGCTACTGCATCGTCGTCGCAATCTAGTTCTTCAAGCAATCCTTCACCGCTAAAGCTACATAACGCAATGTGGCCTGGATTGGTTGGGAAAGGCGACGGACCTGGACAAGAGCCTGCGATCTCGTTGGAGCAGATGCTCAAGTGGACAGCCGACGCGAGTGTCAACGGGCGCAAGTTTGATGGTATCGATTACTTTTTGTTCTTGCCGCACACAGATCCGCAATCAAGCGATGATGAGTTACGAAAGATTGCAGACATGATCGCAAGCTTCGGCTTCAACGTCGGTTCAGTCGTAGCGCCCGTTTGGGGTGGTACTGTTGGCGACACTGCGATGGGTGATGATGCGGCTCGTGAGAAGTTCCTCTCGGCCGTTAAAGTCGCATGTCGTATTGCGAAAGTCTTCAACGAACATGGCGTGCGAAAGTACGGAGCGATCAGAGTGGACTCGGCGGAATTCGGACTTGCTAAGTGGGCTGAAAATCCAAAAGCCAACACCGCGCGAATCGTCGAAACGTTCAAGCTTGCAGCAAAAATTGCCGCAGATCATGGCGAACGACTCGCTGCTGAAGGAGAAATTTGTTGGGCTGGAATGCACTCATGGAAAGACATGCTAGACATTCTCGAAGGAGTCGGAATGCCTAAGTCGTTTGGTTTCCAAGCGGATTTGGCTCATACCTATCTGTACTTGATGGGCTACAACGCTCCCGAGCACGCGCTTCTCCATGAAGGCTACTCCGAGGACGAATTCTATGCAGCTTATAAGACGATGACCGATAAGCTGCGACCCTGGACCATTGATTTCCACGTCGCTCAAAACGATGGTGAAGTCCACGGTGCCGGCGACCACGATAAGACTGGCAAGCACTGTCCGGCAGACGATCCAAATGGCAAACTGGACATCGTAAAATGCTCGCAGTACTGGTTGAAGGATGCCTCGCAACGTGGCATTCAACACATTTGTTGGGATGGCTGTATGTTTAGCAACGACACATTGTCCAACCCCAAAACTTGGAACACAATCCTCGCAAAAATGATCGAAGTCAACGACAGCCTTGCCGCAGTTTAAAAAGTCAAAGTATTATGAAACTAGAGTGGCTGGCGATATCCTCAATACACTTTCACGAATTTATTTGATTGGAAACTCTACTGATGGCAGCAAAAAAACCTCTTCGCATTGGAATGATTGGCTATGGATTCATGGGACGAACCCATTCGAATGCCTACTCGCAAGTCAACCATTTTTTTGATCTCGAATACAAGCCCGTGTTGAAGGCCATATGTGCGCGAAATGCGGAGAAGGTCCAAGCCTTTGCTGATCAATGGGGCTACGAATCTATCGAGACCGATTGGAAAAAGATGATCGCTCGAGACGATATCGATGCGATCGATATTTGTACTCCTAACAACATTCACAAAGAGATCGCCATCGCCGCCGCCAATGCAGGGAAGATGATCCTCTGCGAAAAGCCACTCGCGATGAATACCGCCGAGGGAGAAGAGATGTGCGCCGCCGTTGAAAAAGCGGGTGTCGCTAACATCGTTTGGTACAACTACCGACGAGCCCCCGCGGTAACGATGGCCAAGCAACTGATCGAAAGAGGCCTGCTCGGCAAGATCTTCCACTATCGTGCTCAGTTCCTCCAAGACTGGACCATCAACGCCGATGTTCCTCAGGGCGGTGCCGCAACATGGCGACTCGACGCCGAAGCAGCTGGAAGCGGTGTGACGGGAGACTTGCTGGCTCACTGCATAGATACGGCTATCTGGTTGAATGGAAAAATCGACAGCGTTTCGGCGATGACAGAAACGTTTGTCAAGGAACGTACTCATGCTCTAACAGGGCAGAAGCAAGCAGTTTCAATCGACGACGCTGCGGCCGTCATGGGACGCTTCAGCAATGGTTCGTTAGCTCTGTTTGAGTCGACTCGCTACGCGCGCGGTCATAAGGCTCTCTACACCTTTGAAATCAACGGCGAAAACGCTTCGATAGCCTGGGATCTTCATGACTTGCATCGACTCAAGTTTTACGACTATCGCGATGAAGGCCCACTGCGAGGATGGAAGAGTATCCACGTATCAGACGGAGACCATCCATACATGAAGGCTTGGTGGGTTCCTGGATTACAAATCGGTTACGAACACACCTTCATCCATCAAGTCGCAGATTTCTTGAAGGGGCTCGAAACCGGTACACCAGCTGGACCGACGTTCCGCGATTCGCTTGAGACACAAAAGGTCTGCGATGCAATTCTCGCAAGCGCAAAAGACGGCACATGGAAGCACATCTAACCTTTGGAGTGCTGTGACTAGTCACAGCTTTCCCAAAGCAAAGGCCCCGGCAACGTCAGTCTCCCTCCACTAACGACTCCAACCGCAGCGACACGGAAACTCAATCGCCTTTTTCTAAGCAAGGAATTACTGTGTATTTCGTCAGTCAGATCCAGCTGACGGATGGGGGCGAGAAGTGATGAGGCCTTCTTCGGGGCTGCTGGCTTGAGCGTAAAGTCGTTTGGGAATGCGACCGGCCAAGAATGATTGGCGACCAGCTAGCGTGGCATGGTGCATTGCCGAAGCCATCATGACGGGGTCTCTTGCATGAGCAATCGCAGTGTTCAGCAGTACGCCATCGGCACCAAGCTCAAAGGCAATCGAGACGTCGCTTGCGGAGCCAACACCAGCATCCACGATAACCGGATAATCGGGATCGTCTGACTTGAGATACTCTAAGATGATTCGCAAGTTGTTCGGGTTAAGAATGCCTTGTCCAGAACCGATTGGCGAACCTGCGGGCATCACCGCAGTAGCACCCGCAGCCTTCAATCGAACAGCCATAATAGGGTCGTCACTGGTGTAACAAAGAACCTGAAACCCGTCGTCAACCAAACGACTGCATGCTTCCAAAGTCGCCAAGGGATCTGGCAAGAGAGTCTTGCTATCGCCAAGGACCTCCAGCTTCACCCAATCGAAACCAGGGTTTTCGAGCGTCTTTAAAATCTCACGACCAAGTCTCGCTACTCGAACTGCGTCAATCGCATTGTAGCAACCCGCGGTATTAGGAAGGAGTGTGTAGCGATCCAAATCAATAAAGTCGAGCAGGTTTTTGCCCTGACCATCGTAGAGTCGCTCCCTGCGAATCGCTACCGTTACGCATCGCGAGTGAGAGGCCAAGAGTGAAGCCCGCATCCCGTCGAGCGTCTCATACTTACCCGTACCGACAATCAACCGGCTATCAAGCGTATGTGTACCGATCTTAAGAAGCTTATCAGGAACCGGTTCGCTCGAAGCAACCATCGAACTCTCATTTGTGTTGTGACTGCTCACCCGCCACCTACTAACGTGACAACTTCAATCGAATCATTCTCTTCAACCGTTGTTATTGCATACCGATTCTTGGGTACGATTTCCAAATTGCGTTCCACCGCACAGAACCGCGAAGGAATACCCGCTGATTGAATCAATTCTTCAATCGTTGTCCCCTCTGGAACACTGGTCGGTTGGCCATTGAATTGAATGGTAAGCATGAAACGGGGCGAACTCACTAAGTTTATTTGGAGCTAATTCGAAAGGATCGCGGTTTTAAAATAAGTCTATCGTCCTTGGGTTTATTGTACCGCCGTTAGGTTGTGTTGGCTTCAAGGAAAGATCGCTAAAAGTTTGGTTCTCTTCTATCGCAAACCGGTTGCTCTTGAGAGCGTCCCCCGGTGACATTTGGCATTTCAGCCTTTCCCCCTTTTCGTACTCGTACTCAGGCGTAAGCCGGTACTCGTACTCGACTGGTTTGGAGTCCAATCGAGTACGAGTGCCATTTCATTGAGTACTAGCTATTCGGGGAGTCCGATCTATGTAGCTTTCTCGAATGCAGAGTCAAATGCGCGGCCGCTTGGTGCAAAGTCCATACGCTTGACGAACTGTGCTGCCTCACGAGCCCCAAACTCGCGATCCATTCCGCAGTCTTCCCATTCGACACTCAGTGGACCTTGATAACCAACGTCATTTAACGCGCGAATGATCTCTTCGAAGTTCACGTTTCCACGGCCTGGCGATCGGAAGTCCCAACCACGACGCGGATCGCCAAAGTTGAGATGGCTTGCAAGAATGCCCGAACGACCATTGAGCTTGGTCGTCGCGTCCTTCACGTGAGCGTGATAGATTCGATCCGGAAAAGTTCGTATGAATTCGACTGGATCAACGCCTTGCCATAGCAAGTGGCTTGGATCGAAATTGAAACCAAACTCTTCGCGATGTCCGATAGCGTCGAGTGCCATTTGAGCTGTATAGATGTCGAATGCGATTTCCGTTGGGTGGACTTCTAATGCAAACTTTACCCCGCACTCGCCAAAGACATCCAAGATCGGATTCCAACGATCGGCAAATTGCTTGAAACCCTCATCGATCATCGATTGCGGTACGGGAGGGAACGAGTAATTCAAATGCCAAATGCTAGAACCAGTAAAACCGTTGACAACGCCGACACCGAACTTCTTCGCTGCACGAGCGGTGTTCTTCATTTCTTCGATTGCTCGTTGGTTCACCCCATCTGGCTTTCCATCGCCCCAAACGTAGGGAGGCAAGATCGACTTGTGACGCGCGTCGATGTTATCGCAAACAGCTTGGCCAACAAGGTGAGCACTAATGGCATGGCATTGCAGACCGTGTGAATCGAGTAACGCTCGATGTGCATCGCAGTACTTACTGTCGGCGATTGCTTTGTCGACTTCGAAGTGATCGCCCCAGCAGGCAAGTTCAATCCCATCATAGCCAAAATCCTTTACCATTTCGGCCATCTTGGCAATCTTCAAATCGGCCCACTGGCCAGTAAACAAAGTGACAGGTCGTGCCATGCTGAGAGGAACTCCAAACTACGGTAAATGAAAGCGGGAAAGCCCCGAAAACCAATCAGAAAAGAATATCAGTCTTTATGGAAGTCGACAACGTGTGACGAGCTTTCCTGCCCAAGCTACAAACCAACAGGCCTCTTGGGTTGTCCCAGGTAGATCAACCCGCCGATTGCCGCGACCAAAATCAGAAGCACTCGATAAAGTGTGGCGACCAACAATCCTGAAAATGGCGAGTATTCTCCAGCCAGCTCCTCAAACAATCTCGCAACTGCGACTTCCTGAACACCGATCCCGCCTGGGGTCAGCGGCAACGCGGCCGCAGCAAATGCAGGTGGAACAACCATAAAATGCTGACCAAGATTAGGCGAGCTTTCGAAGTACAACGAACGCGAAACACAGTACATGCCAAGCGTCAACAACGTATGGACCAAGCAACTCATCATGACCAATGCCATAACTAGAGCGGGCTTTTTATAAAACAGCAGCCCAGCCGTAGCAGACCTGTGAATCGTCCTACCAACAACCGGCAAACGAATCACCCAGGTGGGCAACAACCGATCCCCCAACACGGTGATCACCGCAAGAGCAACCACTCCGACACACGAAAAGAACCACCCACCGTAAAGAATGTACTTCAAATTTGGAGACAAAGCTGAAAAGTGAGCCTGAAGCCCAATGGCGGCGACTATCAGCAGTCCGAGCAGTCCGATCGCTCGATCAACAAGGACCGATGCGGCCACTTCGGTCCGTTTCCCCGGCGTCTGTCGCGATGCTGCGACAGCCTTAAAGAGATCGCCTCCGACCGCACCGAGGGAAACAAAATTGAACAAATTCCCAAGAAAGCCAAGTCGAATCGCTTCCCACAAACCGAACGCAGAAGGCCCACACAAAGCCCGAACGAAAACATACCAACGTGCGAAGCTAACAATGTGTCCGGCGAGTACAACCAAGAATGCTAATCCAAGGAGAGACCAATGCTTGTCAGCTTCGACAAGAGCTTCCCAATCGGCACGCTTGAATGTCGATCCAACCCAGCATAGAACGGCAATCAAGATTGCAAATTTCAAGGCGATCAACCACCACTTCGATGACGGTCGCCTCAACGCACTGGAGGCCGGAACATCCAAGGCATTTTACCGATCGAATATCTTCTTCAACGCGTAAACAGTCACTGCTCGACCTGCTCGGGCAATGGACGTTGTAAGCGGAATCTGCTTAGGGCAAACCGATACGCAGTTTTGAGCATTACCGCATGCTTGAATTCCGCCTGGCGCCATCAACGCTTCTAACCTCTCATCAGCCATATTCTTTCCGACTGGATTGGAATTGAAGAGCATCGCTTGCGAGATAGCGTGTGGGCCAACAAACCCTTCGTCGTAGGCTTCGTTGCGACGCTTCTTAAGATCATCTTCGGATTCATTAGGCTGACGTTGCAGTTCAATCTTGGTGAACTGCGGGCACGCATCCAAACAGCAGCCACAGCTCATGCACTGACTCAACGGGTAGTCGCGTTCTTGATCGTCGCGAGAAATCTTTGGACCGGCTCCCATGTCGTAGTATCCATCGACAGGAACCCACGCCTTGACCCGTTGAAGAGCCCGAAAGAGTCTCGATCGATCGACCATAAGGTCGCGAACAACCGGGAACTTATTCATCGGACGCAGTTCAATCTCTTCAGGAGCTTGCTCCAGAAGTCGGTCGACTAGGGCCGAGCAACTTTGGCGAACACGACCATTAATGACCATCGTGCAAGATCCACAAACTTCTTCCAAGCAACCGCAATCCCAGCTAACCGGTGCTACAGCACTCCCATCGCTTGTCTTGCTCTGAGCAGCTACCTTTTGGAGGACGCTGATCACGTTCATGTCCGGTTCATAATCTACTTGGTGCCGCTCCCAATACTGAGGCTTACCCGGAGCGTCTTGTCGTAAGATTCGAACGTTGATCTTTTGAGGCTTGCGTCGCTCCTTGGCGACTTCTGGTGTTGCAGCGATCATCTTATTTTAAACCCGGAATTTGTATTGTTGCAGTACTAAAATGCCTGCCGTCAAACGGGAGGCGGTGCGAATATTAAAGCGAAAATGCGATCAACTAAATTATATCCATACGTTGCTACTAGACGCTTACTAGTTGCTTTTCCGAAGTCGATGCCTTGGGCTGATCCAGCGATTTTGCAACGCTGCGTTCCTTCCACACTTCTTCGATTACTTCAGCACCGACCAAACCATAAAGTCGCGGACGAGGCGGAATGAGCGAAGTATCGACGTCTTCATATTGAACATCTGGTTCAGTTCCATCGAACGTAGCGACTGAAGACTTTAAAAATTGCTTGTTATTCTTTTCGAAATCATCACACCATTCTTCGGCTTGTCTGCGTCGTTCGATTGGATCTTCAGCAGTCAAACTGTTTTGAGCGAACGCTTCCTTGAAGTGGGCACCACGACACTCATCGCGTTGCAACGCACCCTTCAAAATGGTCAACGCAACGGGGATCATATCTTGGACGGACTTAGTGAAAATCACGTTCTGATTGGACCAATTGCCAGTGTCACTTAGAGCACATCGCTTGGATCGTTCTTGTAGCTCAAGAACTTTTGCATAAGCTTCAGTGAGTTGAGTATTCTCTCGAACCACGGTAGCCGAACGCGTCATGATGTCACCGAGTTCTTGGTGAATCAAGTAAGGATTCTCCGAGCCGCCATTACCGGACAGAAGTGCCTTGTGACGATCTTGTTGTTTGGCAACGGCTCGTTCGAAAATCGTCGATGACATGCTTGCCACAGACTTGTTTGACTTCATCCAATTAATAATGCCCGGTGCACTGAAGAGCCCACTGAAGATACAGCTCAATAACGAGTTGGCACCCAAACGATTTGCACCGTGATACTGATAGTCACATTCGCCGATTGCATAGAGTCCTGGAATGTTTGTCATTTGATTCTTTGGCGAACCCGGCAGAAGACCACCATCTGCGGACTTTTCGTAGTCGACCCAAAGACCGCCCATGCTGTAGTGAACGGCTGGGAAAATTTTCATTGGCTCTTCGCGGGGATCAACACCTTGGAATTTTTCGTAAATCTCAAGGATGCCTCCAAGCTTTCGATCAAGCTCAGCTCTTGGAATGTGAGTCAGGTCCAGATAAACGCAAAGCCGAGTTGGATCGACTGAGAGCCCTTCGTTAACGCAGACATTGAAAATCTGACGAGTTGCAATATCTCGCGGAACGAGGTTCCCGTACTTTGGAAAACGCTCTTCGAGGAAGTAGTAGCGTTCCGACTCCGGAATGTCCTTTGGATATCGCGAGTCATTCGGTCGGCGTGGTACCCAAACTCGTCCGCCTTCGCCACGAGCCGATTCGCTCATCAGCCGTAGCTTATCCGCACCGGGGATCGCTGTCGGGTGAACTTGAATGAACTCGGCGTTTCCGTACTTACCACCGGCCTGGAAGCAGCGGCTCGCAGCACTTCCCGTACAGAAGACAGACATAGTCGATCGTCCGTAGACAAGCCCACAACCTCCGGTGGCAACAACTACCGCGTCTGCTGGGAAGCTACGAATTTCCATCGAGACCATGTCCTGGGCAACCGCTCCGACGCAACGCCCGTTATCATCGAGCATCGGACCCAGAAAGTCCCAAAACTCGTACTTTTTGACTAAGCCTTCGGATTCGCGACGTCGGACTTGCTCATCGAGCGCGTAAAGCAATTGCTGACCAGTCGTTGCTCCAGCGAAGGCTGTTCGTCGATAAAGTGTTCCACCGAATCGACGCCGATCGATAAAGCCCTCTGGAGTTCGATTGAAAGTAACGCCCAATCGGTCCATCAAATCGATGACTTTCGGAGCCCAAAATGACATTTCTTTGACTGGCGGTTGGTGCTGAAGAAAGTCACCGCCGTAGATTGTGTCATCGAAGTGCGTCCATTCATTGTCGCCCTCTTGGCGAGTCAAATCGCTGACACTGTTAATCCCGCCCTGAGCGCAAACGCTGTGAGAACGCTTCACTGGCGTCAAACTGATCATGTCGACCGGAGCCCCCAGTTCGGCTAGCTTCATGGTCGCCGCTAAACCGGCAAGTCCACCACCGATAACTACTACTCGATTAGCCATATAAATATCCCGCTAGATTCCTAAAAGATCCGCAAGCGAATTGTATTGTTTTACGCTAGTAAGTGATTCCGACTCGAAAACAAACCATCTCCCTAGTTATTTCCCGAGATTGGAGCCGCTTCGATAACTTGACCGATCTCAGGAACGGGGAGCTTTGGCTCGTGATGATCGCCTGCTCGCTTATGTTCGTTCGGCTTGATCTCTCCAGTCTGAACTCGTGACTCGTAAATCGCCGTTTCGACTGCTTCAGCCTCTTTAATATTAGTCGTTTTTACACCCCCGAGTGCACTCAATCCAACGACAGTCAATGCCACGCCGAACACGGTGCAGGCAACGGTCGCTCGTTTTTGAGCGGCTGGAGTAAGCCAAACCCCCCAAGTAATCCCGGCGGTCCAGATTCCGTTTGCCAAGTGATAGCAGCAGGCAATAATCCCAGCGGCATAAAAAATCGGCCAAACGAACCCGGTCATCGCAGCAGCAAGCGTACTAGCCGCACTATAGGGACGAAACTGAGCCATACCGAGCGGCTCTGCAACGTTCGACAACCACCACTGAGCGTGAAACCAACCGTGAAGGTGGAAAACGTGGACAAAAATGAAGATAAACGCCAAGTAACCGGTCAGCCGCTGCATCGAGTAGCGACGGTTTCCTGTGAAGGAATATTGAGCCGTGTTCGATTTCCCGCTCGAAGCGATCCAAATTCCCACGACTGCGTGGAAAATAATTGGCAAGAAAATGAACGTCCATTCCACCACCGGTAGAATCGCACCCAAATCATGAATAGCGTTCACATTCTTCTGAAAAGCAGCGGCCCCGTTAAGAATGCTGGCGTTTACTAACAGGTGGACCGTCATGTACGCGCCAACCGGAACGAGTCCGCTAAGCGAGTGGAGGCGGCGTACTAGAAAATCGTTGCGATGTAAAAAAGAGCCTATCGAAGAAGATGGCTGAGCGGAGGTCATGTTGGTCCTGAGATTTTCTTTTGCTTCAAACGAAATTCAACATCGAGTCTACGAAAGAAACCGAGAAAAACCGCTTTATTTCACGCCGACTAGCCGGATCCGTCGTAACAATTTTAGAGGATACCCCATCGTGCCTCAAAGACCAAGCCAGAGTCACTTATTCTCAAAAAAAGTAAGCGATATCCTTCAACCGCTTGAATTTCCAAAACCCATGATCTCTATTCCTTGAAGAAGCGTTTTGACTATACTCGCAACAGCAGAATTCGACTGTCGCCCTGCAACGATGAGTCGCCAAACCCCTCTCCTACACCCAAAGCCTTCCCGGCCCCACCATTCCAACGGCCTACCCGAGTGGCCCCTCCAAAGGCCTTCCTCCTATGGATATCCTCTTTTCGATTGCTTTTTCCGGACCTAGCCATTGGTCGAGCCGTCGCGTTTTGGAAACCCACATAAACTACGCTTCGGATCTCAACCACGATTACTCGCGGCTGGATGAACAAATCCACCGGGAGTTCGGCTTACTGCAAAACCTGGAATCGCTTGAGGAGCCGGATGGTAAGTCGGGCTTTCGATACTTAATAGACCGAGTCGCATATCTGGCTCGAGCGCTCCAGCAAACGGCGGGTGTTACTTCAGCGGTATTGAGCTGCGAAGGTCAAGCTTCAGACTTGCCATTTCCAACACTCGCCAGCAGATTTGATGACGGCCAGTGCACCTCAGTCATTGCAATCGAATTCGAAGAGGAAGCATTGGCTCGCGAGTGCGTTGCATGCGCGATGCGGATTGCAGCACTCGTTATGGACGGTCAAAGCGTCGATTGGGCCGTTGAAAAAAGACGATTGGTCGAATTGGCTGACGATGTTCGACTGGGCCCTAGCTCTCGCGCAATCCTCCGTGCCGCATCGCAGCGCGACGTGCCATATTATCGGATGAATTGCGGCTCACTTGTTCAGTTGGGAGAAGGAGTATATCAACGACGCATTTGGACCGCTGAGACGGATGCGACTTCGGCTATTGCTGAATCGATTGCCAAGGACAAGCAATTCACGCGAACACTACTCGCTTCGGCGGGGGTTCCAGTTGCGAAGGGTCGTCTCGTAACGGACCCGATCGACGCTTGGAATGCTGCTCAAGAAATCGGGCTACCTGTTGTCGTAAAGCCTCGCGATGCAAATCATGCCCGCGGAATCTCGCTAGACCTACGCGACAGGACCTCCATTTACAATGCTTATGACTGGGCAAAAGTCGATGGCGAGACCGAGGAAGTGATGGTCGAACAGTACATCGAAGGCGAGCACCATCGATTATTAGTAGTCGGTGACCAAATGGTCGCAGCCGCAAAAGGCCAACGAGAATTTGTGATCGGAAATGATCACGATACGATCGAAGAATTGGTCGCCGAAGTTAACCGTGACCCACGACGCGGCGAAAACTACACGGACCAACTCGGCGTTCTCAAGCTTGATCCGGCTGCTCTGATTGAGCTTAAAAAACAAAATGTTACACCGGAGACTATTTTAAAAAGCGGCCGGCAAATACTTGTGCGGCATGTTGGTGATTTGATCGAAGATGTCACTGATCGAGTCCATCCGACAACGGCTGCAATCGCGGTTCTCGCGGCCAAAGTAGTTGGCCTGGATGTGGCAGGTATGGATCTTGTCGCGCGAGATATATCACAACCACTTTCCGATCAACGTGGTTGCATTATCGAAGTGAACGCCGGTCCAAGCCTTGCCCATCATGTAGAGCCGCTTATCGGAAAGCCACAACCCGTTGGTGACGCCATTCTCAATTTGCTTTTTCAACATGATCTGGATGACGCCGACGTCAGATTCGATAAGCTTTCAAAATGCGGAAAGATCCCAATCACGCTCGTTGTGACGCGAGATGAAAACTCAATGACTTCGCGAGAGATTGAACAGTACTGGGCGGACCAAGGCGAGTATGTTGGAGTTGTCGATCATCATTCGATACGGTGTGGTGGTCAATTTATCGGTCCGATCGAATCTTTTGACGCGATCCAAATGAGTACGGTCTGCTCACTGCTGATGCATCCGTTGATGACAAAAATGGTTGTCGAATGCAGCATTGAGTGCATTTTGACGCTTGGAATACCAGTACCACGAGCCGACTTTCTTGTGATCGAGCTTGAAAGCATGAACTGCGTTGAGGACAACAGGCCCGAGTTGGACAATAAAATCTCGCGAGTTTTACGAGCTTGCCGAAACGCGTTAACAGTAACATCGGTGGTGATTACAAAGTCGCCGCCAATGGCCACACCGATGGGACATCAAGCTGAAAAGGAATTCGAAGTGATCGTAAAAAGTCTCCCATCTGAGCAATTACAATCCTACGAATCCATCTTTCAAACTGCTTAACAATAACGCGTGAATTTGACTTACTACAGATACTTTGCTAGTGCTCCACCGCGAGCGGCTAACGCGTCGATCTTTGCGGTCACGTTTGGGTCTTCAACGAGAGGCGGTGCGTGATGTGGTTTTTTTCTTGCGTCGATTACGATCGGACCGCGACATCCCCAATGCTTGTTGTCTGTAAACGCTAAAACTCCAAAGATATCATTCGCAGGGTTACTTCGTGTGAAAGTAACCCAAAGAAAGTTATTGAGATTGCGTGACGTAAATTCGCTATCGTCAACGATGATTACCATCGGGGTGGAATTCCAGAAGCTTTTCTCTTCTTGAATGCCATCGCGACTGGTTGCTTGATAATCAAAGTTTCGAATCAAATCATCTAAAGTCACAACTCGGTCGGCGTTGATGGAGACGTCTGCGGAATCATTCGACAATATCGAAGGACCTTGGATTGCAAGAACGCCCGGCATGCACCATCGCGGTGAATGGAAATCTCTTGAGAGCATAAAATCGCTTGGCAGTTCATGCGCAAGGTCTCTCCGCACCGGACCGCTGGCCGCGATGACGACTTTCGATCCTTGGTTGAATCCATCGCCACTGTAATCCAATGTGTCTATCGTGGTACGCGTTTGGAAATGCAAATCGCGAGACCAATCGACGCGTTGGAGCAAATGCTGGAAGAAGGCCTCGATATCTTCGATATCCAACTCCGGTGCATCGGTTTTGTTCACGATCATCAGGTACTTTGCCAACGACATTTGACCTTGACCGAGTATCGCATTTGCTTGAGTGAGCAACTCCTGCGGTCGTCCTGGTTTTCGATATGGAGTGTATCGTTCGCTGCCGATTGCGAGCAGGAGTGGATGGACGCCCGAAGCATCCACCGCGTGAACACCACTGACGCCGGGCAAGACAGTGGGAATGATGGGGCCGGTTATCTCGTGAATCAATTCTCCGAAAGTCGTATCCTCTTGAGGCGGCCGTCCAACCACCGTAAATGGCCAAATCGCACCGGGGCGATGAGACACACCGTTGACTCTCATCCAAGGAAACGGATGCTCCTTGGCATAATAGCCTAAGTGATCGCCGAAGGGGCCTTCACGCTTCATCGAATGAGGATCTATTTGGCCATGAATAACAAAGTCGGCATCGGCATAAATCGGTGCATGATTTGCGGAAGTGATCATCGGGATTCGATGGCCAGCGAGAGCACCGGCGAAGGTCAACTCGCTAAGTCCTTCCGGTAGCGGCATCACGGCGGCAACACTCATGGCAGGCGATCCGCCGACGGTAATACTCACGTTGAAAGGGCGGTTTTCTAACAAGGCCGCTTGATGATGCAGCCCAATGCCGCGGTGTAGTTGATAGTGGAGTCCAACTTCTTGATCACTCGCATAATCGTTCCCTGAATTTTGAATGCGGTACATTCCAAGATTGCATTCCATCAACGAATTCGAATGCGACTGACTTAGAACTTGTGGCAGTGTAATAAAAGCACCACCGTCGTCAGGCCACGATACTAACTTTGGCAGTTGGCTGAGCCGGATCGAGTGCTTCATCACCGGCCCGGTTCGAACTTTCTTGGGCAACATCGTCAACCCAATCCAAGGAGCCGACCAGTATCTCCAGGGTCGCTTCAGTGCCTCGGTAGGATCAATCTTTAGCTCGATGGCGCGCCGCACGCGATCAATCGTTTGACGGAACAGGAAACGGGCTTGGTCAAGCGACCCAAAAAGGTTACTGACCATTGGGAAGGCGGAATCTTTCGGATGCGTGAACAGAACTGCTGGACCGTTGCGCAAATAGACTCGGCGTTGAACTTCAGCAATCTCCAGATGCGGCGAGAGGGGTTCGTCGACAACAATTAACCTCCCATTCTTGCGGAGGTCCTCCACGGCTTCGCGAGTGCTCCTATAATTCATGCACGTTCTCTTCGTTTTGATTCATCATACCTATCGATTTTACACATTTATGATCGTTCAATCCGCCACACTTCCGATCCACGAATGTAACGCCGACGCACTCATCTTGGCATTAGGGGCAGACTGGGAAAATTCGCCAACAATAACCGACTTGGACAGCCGAATGTCGGGCCGCCTCTCGAAATGGATCCGAGATGGCGAAGTTCTTACCAAACCAATGAAGACGACGATTGTCCTGTCGCCAGTTGGTTTACAAGCGAAAACACTGATTCTTATCGGGCTAGGCAAACCAGGGATCGGAAAAACTGGGCTAGGGAAAACTTTTGACGGCACAGCCTCTGACATCGACAGTGTGGCTGGGGTCGCTTTTCGCGCGGCTGCCAGTGGAGCGAAAATCGCATCCCAAGCCAAAACGCGGAAGACAATCGCTTTTGCAGGATTCGGCGATTGCCTTGGACAGGAACCCTTAGCGATGCAAAGTGCCGTCGCCGGAAGTGTCACCGGCGGCATTGGCCAAGATCTTTTCAAGGCCGAATCCGCGACCGCTCCAGCCGAAACGATTTTTTGGTACGACGTGTCCGAAGAGATACTCCAAGAGGGAAAAGCCGTTGGCGAAAGCATGAGTCTCGTAAAGCGACTTGTGAACCTACCTCCGAATTATCTTTATCCCGAATCATTCGTTAAGGAAGCGGTCGCCGTCGGAGCTGAAGCTGGCTTCCAAGTCGAAGTTTGGGACGAAGCCAAGTTGATTGCCGAGAACTGTAACTCGCTGCTTGCCGTATCAAAAGGTTCGACACGGCCTCCACGACTGTGCATCTTTCGCTACGCAGGCAATCCAAGTAACTCAAGCGACTCGAATAACCAAGGAACCGAAACCGCTCCTATCGCTCTGGTTGGTAAAGGGGTCACCTTTGATTCGGGTGGCTACTCGTTGAAGCCCACCGATGGCATGTTGTCGATGAAGTGCGACATGGCTGGTGCGGCAACCGTGCTTGGCATTCTGCGGGCTGCAACGCTGCTGAAAATTCGTCAGCCTATCATCGGGCTGGTTGGCCTGGTCGAAAACATGGTCGCAGGCAACGCGATGAAGCTGGGCGATGTTCTGACTGCGCGCAGTGGTAAGACGATCGAAGTCCACAACACGGATGCTGAAGGCCGTTTGGTCTTAGCCGATGTGTTGAATGTAGCACTCGACTATTCCCCATCGAAGATAATAGATTTTGCAACACTCACCGGTGCATGTTGCGTTGCATTGGGCAATGACATTGTCGGGGTGATGAGCAACAGCAATGATCTTCAGAAGGGGTTGCTCGACACGGCCAGTAACGTCGGCGAATACGCGTGGCCGCTCCCGATGTTTCCTTACTTCTCAGAGCAGATTGCTGGAAAAGTTGCTGACATCAAGAATGTCGGCGAGGGTCGCTGGGGAGGAGCAATCACGGCTGCAAAATTTCTCGAGCAATTCGTAGACGAGAAGCCGTGGGTTCACTTGGATATTGCCGGCCCCGCCTTCTTAGACTCGCCAAAGTCTTGGTGCGACGCAGGTGGAACCGCCACGATGGTTCGCACGATCGTTGCAATGCTCAGCAAGTAGCAAACCTGCAGCATCAGTCACACAACTCCACAGCCCCTCACCGAAGCAATATCGATGGGTATAATGGCCCCGACGAGTCGGAGCATATCAACGGCCTATTCGCTTAGATGTATTTCCACGCGGTACGTTATACCGTGTGAAGTAGGAATCGATACGCCGTGGAATGTGCTGTGCACTGACTCTCTTTGTTCACGCACCAACGCTACGCTATCGACCGAAGGTAGCGATCATTTGGTTGGTCGTAGGATCAGTCACTCGTACTTGTCCGTTACCAATGTCAGCGGCGTTTACCTTTCGACCGGTCGATCGAAACTCGGTACCACTCACGTTGTGTCCGCGAGGAACTACTTCCGTCAGGAGGACTCGTCCATCGGTCAGGTGAACCGCGTAGAGAAGTGTGTAGTTCGGTCGGACAATCGGTTCTGTAAGACGATTGACGTATGAGATGTTTGCGGCGGATGCGGGTGCTGGCGCGACAGGACGAGGCGCCACGGCAACAGGAGCATGAACCGCAGGCGCATACGAAATGTGAGCAGGCCCCGAACATCCGCATTGAGCACGTGCCGAGCCAGAGAGACTAAAGAGACCAACTAGACACAAACCAACTACAAATGTCTTCATGATTGCCTCCTCCAAGATTGAAATTAGTTCGCGCAAGGATTGCGAACGGTGGGAACATGTCTAAAAATTCTAGCATCCCTCGACTGAAGTTCACACTAGAGCTTTTCAAATACCGATATCTTCGTTCCAAAGAGTGGGATGGCGTCGGATAAAATCTTCCATCATGGCGATGCAGTCAGGGTCGTTCAGGATTTGGACGTCGACACCCCGGGAGCGAACGTAGCTTTCCGGGCCTTGGAAATTTCTGTTTTCGCCGACAATTACCGTGGGGATTTTGTACAGAAGAATTGCTCCGCTGCACATGTCGCAAGGTGAAAGGGTCGAATAGAGGACAGCTCGTTGGTAGTCACGACTGGTAAGGCGTCCGGCTTTTTCCAGGCAATCCATCTCCGCATGGAGAATGGAGCTTCCGCGTTGAATCCTTTGATTGTGCCCTTTTGCGATTATTTCACCATCGATTGCCATGACCGAACCGATAGGCAGCCCGCCTACCGAGAGGCCGAGCATTGCTTGTTCGTATGCTGCTCGCATGAATTCGTGATGGTTCAGCATTTTGTTATGGCTTATTTAAAGGGCGGAATGATTGACCCTTCTCGACGAACGCCACCGAGTGATGGATTCATTCGTACTCATACTCAATGAAATGGTATTCGTACTCGATCGAGTGATTCGAATCGAGTACGAGTACCGACGATGGCTGAGTACGAGTACGAAAAGGCATGGATTACGAATAAAAGCTCTGGTCGAATGGTGGCGATTATTGATGAGTGTAAAAACATTGCATCTATCCTTCGGGCTACGCAGTCTTCTCTAGGGCCATTTGCTGCATTCCCTTGAGGTCCAGCTTGCCTGTTCCGAGAACTGGGATCGCATCGATAAGAATAAAGCTATCTTCGCTGGGAAGGTAAAGATTAGGCAGACCGGCTTCGGACATCTTTTTTAGTATTTCCGATGGGCTCATCGACAGTTCGGTATGGAGCACGATTATCCGCTCACCACGTTTCTCGTCGGGGATTGCCGTGACAACAGCCGCGAGAATGCCTTCGGAGTCTGCTCCAAGAATTCCTTGGATCGTTTCTTCGATTTGAATATGAGGAACCATCTCGCCTGCGATCTTGGAGAATCGACTTTGACGTCCGGTAATGTGGATGTATCCGTTGCTATCGATCTTCGCAACATCGCCAGTGATGTACCAACCGTCGACAATTGCTTTGGCGGTCAAGTCTTCGCGATGGAGGTATCCTTGCATCAGACTTGGGCCACGAACTTCTAGCATACCGGTTTGATCACGAGGCAATACGGCACGTGTCTCCAAATCGACAATCCGAGCTTCGACACCAGGCAGAGGGCGTCCAACCGAACCTTCGCAAAGACCTTTCGTTGCATCGGTCGCTTTCGTTCGTGAAGGAGGCAAATTGACCGAGACCAAGGGGCTCATCTCCGTCAACCCATAACCTTCAATGGGGCGGACTCCAAATTGCTTTTCAAAGGCGTCGCTCAAGGATTGTGGTTGCTTTTCGGCGCCAACGACAACAAGTTCGAGCGACTTAAATTGCTCGGGTTCAACGCGTCGCAAGAACGTCCGAAGAAAGGTCGGTGTTCCTAGAAGGATAGTAGCTTTGTAATCGGCGACCAACTTTCCAATCGGTCGCGCTTCGAGCGGGCTAAAGTGATAAACGCCAGCCATCGAGAGTGCTTGAGCTGCCCACAGTGTGACGGTGTAGCCAAACGAATGAAAGAAAGGAAGTATACCAACGAGAACGTCATCGCTTCTTAGGTTCAACGCTTGGTTTACCGATTGAACGTTGGCGTTGATGTTTTCATAGCTCAAAACGACGCCCTTGGGTGTTCCAGTCGAACCGGAAGTGAAAACAATCGTTAGTGGATCACTCGGCTTGCGATCGCGAATACCAAGCTGCTTGCAAAGCATCCCAACAGGTAAAATTCGGCTGCTAAAAAATCCGGCTATTTTATCTATTAGTGTTACCTGCGATTTGAAGTCTTCCAAATAGACAAGTTCTGCGTCAAGGTTCAAACCGAGTTTTTCTGTCACCTTCCGACTTGTTAGAACATGTTTTATCCCAGCGAGTTTTATGCACTGATTTAGAATCGCTTCGCTGGCAGTGTAGTTAAGGTTGATACTGGTTTTCCCAGCGAACGCGAGTGCAAAATTGGCGATCACAGCAGGGACGGTAGGGGGCAATAAGATCGCCACGTTTTGTTCGTCTTTTGCCGATTTCCAAACAAGCCGTTGGAGAAGCCGCTTTAAAATAATCGTACGCAGAAGAAGGTCATTTCCTGATACTTTTGCACCTGTTGTGTCGGCAGCTTTCAAACCCGTGCCGCGGCGACGGCACTCGACGATTAGTTGTTCGGTGAGGAGGGGAGTGCTGTTACTCAAGATCTATATCCTTAGACTTACAATTTTTGCTAATAACCGAGGTGTACTGGCGGGAAGGCAATGGCGACCACTCTGCTGACCACTGTGTTAACCAAACTGTTGAATGGTACACGAATCCGAGCGGCGTCGCACGACCAGGTATTTTGCATCAATCAAGGATAATTTCATGAATCAAGTGTCAACTTTTTTGCTAGGTATTATCGTTGGGTCTGTCGGGCTATACGGAGCAATGCATTATCACGTGGTCCATAGTTCGGATGGTATTCATATGGTTGCCAGAGTGGCTCCGAAATTGACGAATCCTTACGTAGACGTTCGAAAATTTACCCCAGCCGATTGGCAAAAGAATCATGAGCTCGCCATTGCTAGCCTTCGCGCAAACAAAGGCAAACTTGTTCAGGAACCCGCTGCCAGCCTCCAGAACTCGATTCAGCAAACAGCCACTCACGCCTCAGTCATGATCACTGACAAGGCGAACCTGGCGAATTGGTAATCGAAAAGATTTGGCCGTTGCACCCAGTTTCAGCTTCCGAAAAATCCCAATCGGACAAAGCACGAGTGCTAAGTCAAATAGCTAAAAAGGGGATGGGGCCTACCTTGAATTGAGCCTGAGGCGCTAGCCGATCCCCCGGAATGGTAATCAAGAAGATCGGCTAGCGCTTCTGGGTCAAGAACCCACGTTTCACGATTTGACCAAGCACTAACCTTTTCGTTTCAGAAGCTCATCAAGATCTTCTGCGTAAACGCTGTCGTAGTTAGATGTCATTTGCGATTGGTTACTGTTTGCAAGCGACGATGCCAAGCTAGAGGAGACCTCGATCGTCGGGTTGACTTGCGACATGGCCGCATCTGTTCTTTTCGCAACAGATGGCGAACTTTCTCCTTCAGCCGTTGAAGCGTTGGTTGAAATCGAACGAGGCAAGACTGAATTGTTCGATACTGATGAAGCGCTGGAACCCGAAGTCACTGGTGTAAGTGTCACTTGACTTGGTGTAGACAGTACACGAATCAAGCGAGCATTTCCTTCGGTTGCTCGTGTCGACGCATTGTTGCCTGAGACAGCAATTGTACTAGTGAAGGCTTGTCCAGCAGCATTTGTTGCACGAAGCGTTAACGTAGTTCCGGCTGTGTTCAAGGTCATGGTAAGACTGCTATAGTCACGCCATGCGCCATACGCAGCGACCCAATGCTGAGCTGTTTCACCTGGAGTGATCGCTACCATAAATCCGCGATTAAATCTTGCCGATGTAAAATCACGGATGTCGATGTATCTGGCTTGAACGTTACCCACAGGAAGACTTACCCCCGACATATTGCCGTCTGCGAAAGCCGATTGGACTGATATCGAACTCGCAGGATTGGTCGCGAATGGTAGGGTCGGAAGCGAGAAGCTGTAGTTGCCAGGCGCGAGATTTGGAACTGCAAAGTCGCCGTCAACATCTGCTGTGATTCTTTGATTGACAAGTGACCCATCAAACGAAGTGCCAGTAAAGTTGAGACCTAAGCCGGAGATCGCTGCGATGTTGCCTTGTGGCACTGTACCTGTCGATCCGGAACCAGTCGCACCAGAATTAAGCTGTCCACTGATCGTTCGTGGAGTGAAATTCTGGACGGTTAACTGAACGGTAGCTGTATCTGTCAGACCGGCCGCATCGGACGCCGTATACGTGAACGTCACTGTCCCAGTGAAATCGGTGTTAGGAGCCGAGTACACGATTCGATTATTTTGAATCGCGACTGTTCCTTGGCCTGTCGATGGCTGGGTAATTGCCGTAATCGTCAGCACGTCTCCTGAATCGACATCTGTGTCGTTCGCCAAGACATTCAGAATCTGATTTGGCTGCGACAATACAGTTAGATTGTCGTCAACTGCTATTGGAGCATCATTCACTGCGGTGACCGCAAATGTAACAGTACCGGTTGCAGTACTTCCACCCGTTTCTTGAAGCGTGTACGTCACGATCTCCGTTCCGCTAAAGTTTGCTCTCGGAGCATATCGAAGCCGAAGTCCATCGGTCGTAACCGAAACGGTTCCCCCCTGAGTGGCCCTCGGTGAGACAACGCTGAGCGCACGTCCCGTCACATTCGGAGTATCGTTTGTAAGCACATTGAACTCGGCGATTGCCGCGTCTTCCACAACGGTGAAGCTATCGTTGCCCGCCACCGGAGGCGGAACGCGAGGGTTGACCAAAATGGTAACAGTTGTCGAAGCGGTTCCGCCGTTATTGTCGCGGACCGTATAGGTCAGCGTTTCCGTACCGACGAATCCAGTTCGCGGTGTATAAAGAATTGCGTTCGATCCACCGTTGATACGAGCGGCTCCGCCCTGGCTGGGCGTGCCGACTTGCGAAACTGTCAGCGTTTCACCCTGATCGACACCGGATGAATCGTTTACTAGTACTTCTAGGAAGTTATCTGAACTACCTTCGATAAACGTGTAAGAGTCCGCTGTCGCAACAGGAGGATCGTTTACGGGTTGAACTTGTATGGTTACGGTTCCCGTTGCTTCAGCGCCCGTGTTATCTCGAACAGTATAAGTAAAAACTTCTCCCCCGTTGTAATTCGTGACTGGCGTGTAGCGTAAGGATCGGTTGTCGGATGCGATGGTGAGCAAACCGCCGGCACTTGGAGTGCCTACAGAAACAATCGAGATGACCGTGTTGGTTGCCGGAACGATCGTATCGTTGGCCAAGACATCTACATTATTATTAGAGGAGTCTTCATTGAAATTAAAGAGGTCATCGACAAGCGTAAAATTGCGACCAACAGCTAGCGAGTTACTTCCGAAGCTTATCCGTTCTTTATCGACGGCGACTTGCGCACCGTAAACTAGGAAGTCCCGTCCCTGAGTCTCAGCAGCGTCGGTTGTGAAGTTCGCTTGGCCTGCGGCGGTCGCTCGGAATTGAACTTCTGCGAATACGATTCCTGCTGCACCGGAAGGGGTGGAGCTGGATCTTGCTCCTCCTAACTCGTTGATCAAACCTAGGGTCGAGGTATTGCCATCAGGCGACACGTCGAAACCGTTAAGGCGAGTAATGGGTGAGGAGCCTTCTAAAGCCACTACCGCGCTGTTGTAGTTGAAATCTGCGTAAGCGGCAAAAACTCCGTCGTTACCAGACGTTCGAAGATCTCTTGCGACAAGCTGTACTTTGAAAACTTGCCCGATCGTAACCGAAGTAATGGGTGCGTTATTCAAATCAACTAATCGGATCGTGATTGCACCAAGAGCGGCAGCCGCGACATTCATCGAGAAGCTTTCGCTACGAACGTTTCCTGCTATATCAGTCAAATTCACTGTAAACGTGTTATTGCCAATTTGTCCCGCGGTGGGAGTCCAAGCAACTACACCAGTGGATGCATTGATGGTCATCCCCGAGGGTGCATTGGTTAAGCTGTAGACCAATCCTGCACCTTCTTCAGGATGAAAAAGATTTACGCTGAAGGCCTGCTCAGACGGAATGGATGCTGGGAATAGATTTGTACCTAACGATACTGGTTGAGTCGCATCGAACGTTACGGACAACGCTGGCGATGCAATGCTTTCAACCGAATTGACCGTTTGGGTGGCAGTGATAACTCTCGTTCCATCACCAAGAGCGGCAAGGTTCGCCGTTGTGATTGTCGTGGTAGTTCCGGTCGCAGTTGCACTTCCTAAAGTGTTGGTACCGCTCTTCAGGGTCACCGTTGCACCAATTACTGTTCCGCTCACTGTAAATGAAAGTGTCCCATTTCGAGTCACATTGTCGGAAGTGCTTGCTCCGGAATCGCTGGCCGTATCAAGATCGATACTGGTTGGTGCTGCCGGTGCGGTAGAGGCAACGTTCACGGTGATCAGTTGCGTATCAAATTGATCGTTGGCGTTTGCGTCTGCACTTTGGCGAACAGAGGCTCGTACTTGAAAGCTACCGGTAAAGCTAGCTGGAGGAGTGATCGAAAGCAGACCAGTTGCCGAGTTGACGGAGACGCTGTTGGATGTAAACGGAGCGGTAACACCATTTGCAAGCACGGCGGAGAAGATACGAGTATCGCCTTCTTTATCTTGAGCTGCCAATTGGTAGGTGGTTGTTTGGCCGGCGGTCGCGTTGATCGCTGGAATGTCATTGAGAAATGGCGAACCGTTGCTGGAATCGTTCGCTACGGTTACGACAAACGTTTGAGATGTTTGATTCCCTTCGGTGTCTGTCGCAGTTACGGTGATTGTTGACGTGGCGCCGGCAGCACCAATAGCTCGCAGCCTTACCAAACCATTCTCGGTATCGTTAAAGATATCGATGGACTCAATAACCACATCATTGATTGGTTTGTCGCTGGAGTTGACTGATGTTCTCGCAATTCCTTGACGTGTTGAATCGCCTTCGACTAATTGACCGAATATGGAGTGGTTAAAGTCGAGATTCCTGGTGGGCCCAGCAGTGACGAAGAACTGCGAATCATTAGTGTCATCCGAGCTTTTCGCATACGACAAAATGCCAGATCGATTGTGCTGGAGATTCAGATTGAATTGATCATCGAAATTCGGGAGCGGTGAACCGCCTGTGCCGGTCCCAGTTGGATCGCCGCCTTGAATGACGAAGTTTTGGATCACGCGATGGAAAATCATTCGGTTAGTGCCGACCGTATCGTAGAAGCCCTGATTGGCAAGCGTCGAAAATTGGTTCACAGGACGGGGCGCATCGGAACTGAAGAGCTCGAAAACCATATCGCCAAAGTTTGCTGTTCGAACAATTGCACTTTGGTTTCCGGCGAGAACCTCGGCACTCACAGCCGATGGATTGCTACTGGTTACCGTGATCGTCAATGGATTACCGTTTGGGTCATATGCGTCGACGGGAATGTGAAGCGGCGATCCTCGCAAGACAGTCGTAGCAGCGATCGGGGCAATCGATGGAGTGCTGGAAGTGGGAATGGCGATTCCCGAAGCGGTTGAAAGTTGCGCGAGAGTTAAAACACGCGCTTCACGCGATCCATTTTGGAACTGCCAAGTCGGATAGACCGTCACGTTTTCCGCAATTCCTCGGGCGTTAGCGGTTCGATCGGGGTTGGTGACTTCTACAACATTTAGGAACTGCGCACCATCTTCGAAGAGTCGCTTCTGCTGCGCACAGTTCGGACACCAATCAGCACCAAAGAAAATAACACCTGCATCGCGCAGTGACTTGGCAAAAGCAACGAGGTCTTGGGCAGCTTCGCCTTCCGCGTTGGTTTGCGTTGTGATGGATTGTGAAGATGCTGCGACTTCGCTACCCGCAGTGGACAGGTAGTTATTCAGCCCGTTAGCTTCGGCCGCCATGGCGGCGCTGTCGAAGAAATCGGCAGCCATCAACTGTCGCATTTCAAGCGGTTCGAAGGCGATCGCTCGGTTGCTCGAAACCTCGGACTCGGTGGATTTGGCGAACCCGAATTTTCCCGAACAAACGTTAACCCAATAACGCCCAAATAATAGGCTACTAACACCACGTAATGGCTTGGTCATTTTCTGACTCACTGTGTTTCCACCTGACATATCACAACTATTTCGAGAGAGTGCTGCAAATTATTGGTTCGGTGGCCATCAAAAGCCAGCTCCAACCTCCTATTTCGCCTAAACCTCCAGCCTAGTTCAAGGGCCGACGACTAGATTCGACATTTCAGCGTATTCCAGCCTCACCTTGGTTTGTGTCGGCAAATACGAATGGAATTATCCATACATTTTGCCCAATCCAAACCGCAGCAGGCTCGTTGGCGGACCTGACTACAGGCCGCTCCTCTGGACGTTCCTCTGGCCGAAACACACTTTTCTGTGCTGGAAATTGGCTAGCTACATACGCGTCAGATGAGCCGGAAACCCGCAAAGTTCCCCCACAAAGTTCGCTTTGACGTTCCTAAAAACGCTTTCAACCTTGTCGCGAAGACAGCTTGTTGGCCACCGAGCTAGCCGATGTCGAGGACGAAATGGTTGCATTTTGTGGTTTGGCGGCTTCGTCACTGGAGGGTTTCGATGCGTCGTGCGATGGGATTTCCGTCGTTGGTAACAGAGACTCCGAAGCAGATCTTGGCAACGGTACTGCAATTGGAAGAGGCACCTGCGAAGATTCAAAAATACCCTCAGTAGAAGGCGATACGCTGACCGGAGCTCCAGCAGTTGACAGGCCCTCTGTTGAGTCCAAGTGGACTAGTTCGCGTCGCAGAATCACGAGTAATGTCTGTAGAAGCACTACGACAATTGGACCAACAACGATCCCTATCGGCCCGAGAGAAGCCACCCCACCAAGCACACTCAATAAAGCCAACAGCGGATGAAGTTGGCTTTGACCGTGGAGCACATAAGCCTTCACCACGTTATCGACCGAACCGACCGCTAGCACGCCCCAAAGTGCCAGCATCACCGCCTTGGTGGGTTCACCAAGATAGACAGACAAATAAATACATACCGGTATCCAAACAACGCCCGGGCCGACGAACGGTATCAGTCCAGCTAAAACCGAAAGCAGTGTCAACAGAAGCAACGATGACACTCCAGCAAAGTAATATCCAACTCCAGCGGTAAGTCCTTGCACAATCGCCGACAAGATCATCGCCAAGACAATGGCTCGAGAAATCCGATCAAACTCCGTCAATAATTCCATCTCGTAGCGATCATCCAACGGACTGAGCTTCATCACAGATTCAACCATTCCTGGCCCATCGACGATAAAGAAATACATAGACACGATCATGATCACCACGCCGATGATTAACTTCACCATGAACTCAGCTGTCGCACTGGTGGCGGAGATGAGCGTTGGCTGCAAGTAGCCAATGGCAGACTTGGTGAACGTTGCAATCTGATCATCCGATGGGTTTGCTAACTCTGTAAACGTAGCCCACACGCTGTTTCCAAACCATTTGCTTCTGCCACCCAGGAGTGTCTCTTTGGCGGACTGCCATGTCGTTCCAAGTTGAAGTGCAATACTTCGAAGTTCGATAACGTCTGGGATATCGCTTGATTCCAGTTTTGTAAGTGCTTCTTTCACTTTTTGAATCGTCGGAACCCATACGGCTGCTGTGTCCTTGTACTCGTTGTCCGCGATTTCTTGGAGCTGGGCTTCGATCGTTGCAGTATCAAATTCGTCGGGGACAGGGGCGTCTTCACGAGCCTGCCGCACCTTGACTTTGACCTCGTTCACGTGGTGCGTTGCGAGGGTCGGCAAAAGCTCGTCGAGTTCTTTTTGGACCTTTCGATCTAACCCGCGAAATGCACCTTTGGGATCTTGTACTTGCGAAGTCGACATTGTTCCGATGGTCGTTTGTATGTCGTCGATATCTTTTTGAATGGCTTGGATGATTGCATGGGCTGGCGAATCAAGTCCCAAGCTTTTCCTGGCATTATTTAGGCCCAAACTGATGGTCGAAGGCGTAATGCCTCCGATCAGCTTTGTCCCCTGAATAGCCCCCAAGGCCAGAAGCAACGCGGCTGGGATAAGAACGCTGAAGATAATCAGCGAAGTCGTAATTCCGGCGGCAACATGCTCCCGTTTTCCGACCTTTTCAAGAACCCAGCGATGCATCGGACGGAACACGATTACAAACACCGCGGCCAAAAATACAGGCACGAAGAATCCGATCATGACCTTGTAGAACAAGGCCCCAATGACCACGATAGATGCTAACAGGACGATCAGCGAAACAAAGCGACTCATCCGTTGCATTCCCTTTTCTTGATGTTGGTTCGAGACGAAAATTGGCGGCCAGTGGAAAATCCAGACGATCTTTCAAGCAATTTCTCACCGGATTCTATACCGCATCCCACATCGGATTCTACTGTGGATTCTAAGGTGGATCTTAACGGGAATTCTACATTCATGAACTCCTCGGAGAAAACCGCGACTCGTAAGGGTACATCGCGAGGGATTCGACTGGCAGTCCATTTTGCAGTCACGATCTTGGTCATCGCCGGGATTGGTCGATCATTGCACTTGGCTTGGAATGATCTGCAAAACACCCAATCCAAGGTCGACAAACGGATCGCCGAGATTAACAGTCAAATCGCCTTGTCCGCCGATCCGCAGCAGCGTCAAACTTTCGAGAAGGAAAAACGGGACCTTCTGAGCAGTCGCATGGACTGGAAAAGCCTTCGCGCTGTTTGGATTCCTATATCGTGCCTTCTTGGCTTTTTTTCGATACTCATGCCGGGAATACTTTGGTGGGTCGTGCTTCGTAGCTTTCATGCGGACCCGCCATTTCTTCCAACCCAAGCCGCTTATGCGGTTGGAAGCCTTGGAAAGTATGTCCCCGGCAAAGCGATGGTCCCCATTATGCGGTCAGCCTCGATGCGTAAGTGGGGTGTTCCGGTTTCGGTAAGCATTCTCGGAGTCATCGTCGAAACGCTTCTTTCTTTGTCGGCAGCGGGAACGTTGGGAGCGATTACCCTTTGCGCATCGCATCCGCCGCGTTGGCTTTTTCAAGTTTCAATCGCAGCCGCACTCCTGTCGATAGTGCCTACGATTCCCCCGATTTTTAATTGGATGCTGAGACAAGTCGCCAAACGGAAACGCCTTGTGAAAGTTGAGAACGGCGGTATTGAGAATAACAATTCGGGAAAATCACACGCGATTGGTTGGTCGCTCGTTTGTAGGTGTTGGTTCTTAGCCGCAGTTGGTTGGATACTGATGGGAACAAGCCTATTCGCCGCCGTAGCAACTGTTTCGCCGCAAGTCCTGCGAAATGCTTACCCCGAATTTCTCGCTGGTGTGTACTCGGGTGACATCGCGATGAGTTTCCAGCTTTGGCTCCTATGTATCGCAACGGCTTCATTAGCTTTTGTAATCGGATTTCTATCGATGCTACCGGGTGGAGCTGGAGTTCGCGAACTGATTGTGACGTTGTTGCTGGCACCGATAGTCGGATACGCTCCCGCCCTTGCTGCTGCCGTTTTGTACCGACTCACAAATCTTACCAGCGAGCTCGCAATGGCAGGTATAACCAGTTTACCCGTGGCTAGCGCCTCAGCGCCCCTGAGCCGTGAACGCTAGCTCCGGGTTCCCCCCGGTAAACTTTCCAACAACACAAACATTCAATCGCCGCGCGTCACCCGTGGCTTGCGCCAGCGGCTCAGGCTTCATCAGCCCAACCCCGAGTCCATGATCTCGATTAAGATAAGCATGTTGTTTCCCACGCTCACTGATTATCAACTCTATGACTAGCCTTACACGGAAGCCAGATTGGTCCATACTGATACCGCTGCTCAACGAGCAAGCGACACTCGAACCGCTTTGCAATCAGCTAGCTTCTGTCGCCAAAGCGAATGACAAGCAGATTGAAATTGTTTTAGTAGACGACGGATCAACCGACGGATCTTGGGATGTGATCCAAGGACTCGCCGCAAACCGCGACTATATATACGGGATTCGATTTCGAAGAAATTTCGGAAAAGCAGCCGCTCTTTCGGCGGGACTGCAGCAATGCTCGGCTCCAATCATCATCACGATGGACGCTGATCTCCAAGACGAACCGCAAGAGCTTCCCAAGCTCGTAGCAAAGTTGAAAGAGGGATTTGATTGTGTGAGTGGATGGAAGAAAGAGCGACAAGATCCTTGGCACAAACGATGGCCGTCACTCGGATTTAATGCACTCGTGAATTGGATCACCGGGCTGAAACTTCACGATCACAACTGTGGTTTGAAAGCCTATCGACGTGAGGCCCTGGACGAGATACAGCTGTACGGCGAAATGCATCGATTCATACCGGCTCTGGTCGCAGCACGTGGATTTCGTGTGACGGAGTTGGCTGTACATCATTCGCCACGCCAACATGGCGTTTCCAAATATGGATGGACGCGTCTACCGAAGGGCTTCTTGGATCTGATGACTGTTAGTTTGCTGACCGGATATCGACAGCGTCCATCTCACCTGTTGGGTTCGATCGGTTTAACCAGTCTCTTGTTCGGCGGGCTGTCGTTGAGTTGGTTGACACTGTGGTGGTTTTTAAGTCGAACGATTTCGGGTGATGCTCCGATCCATTTGCATCAACGTGCGATCTTCTACTATGCCATGGCCGCAATCATTGTTGGTGTCCAACTAGTTGTTATGGGAATCTTAGCCGAGCTCATTATTGCAACTCAGCGAACAGCGTCCGCACCTTACGCAATCAGCGAAAAAGCCTCTCACAAATCTAACGGTGGGTTGATAAATACTGAACCGATGGCGCTAGCCACGGGTAAATGTCCTGCTACATCTAATCCAGCTACATCTAATCAGGCGTCACCCGAGGCTAGCGCCTACGGCTCAGGGAAAGCCAATCAATGAAAGTTCCGTCGATGGCTGAGCCCGCTTTGCAATCTAAGACCTATTCGCTGTTCGATCCGCTGCTGGTACTGGTGGTGGTCGCTGCTGTGATTCAATTGGTTCGAATCTTTACGGTGGCTGCTGCGCCGCATGGCGAAACACCTTTTCTGAGCGCCAATGATCGCAGTCGATGGTGCACTATTGCGTCGCTGACTGAAGACAGATCTTTCGTAATTGATCGATTCTTAGACCTGCGCGATTCCAGCAACAAGTTTAGGACTTGGTATTCGATTGATATGGTTCGCAAGACCGAATCGGATGGTTCGGAACGCTACTACTCCAGCAAGCCACCACTACTGTCTGTGATGTATGCTGCGGTCTGTTCGCCAATTGCGAGCCTCTGGAATCGACGGCTTTCAGATGCACCGCTGGAAGTGGGACGAACGCTTTTGGTGGTAACGCAGTGGTTGCCAATGACTCTATTTTGGATTGGATGTTGGATCTGGATTCTTCGAAGCGTCAATGACTCTTGGCAGCAAATGATTCTTCTGAGCTTCGTATTGTTTGGAACCTTTTTAACGACTTTTACGAACACGCTTAACAATCATTTGCCGGCTGCCATATCGATGGCTGCAAGCCTTGTCCTTTTGCGGATGGTGGCTGATCCAAGTGCGAAGCCATCTACTCCGTGGCGTTCGATTTGCGATTGCATTTTGCTCGGTCTCATCGCCAGCTTCACTGCAGCTTGCGATCTGCCGGCCCTTGCTTGGGCAGCAATACTGATCCCTTTAGTTTTTCTTCTAACGCGATCGATTAGTCGAACTGCATGGATGGTTTTCGGAATGATGCCCGTCGCAATTGCGTTTGCCGCGACGAATTGGATAGCCTACGGCGATTTGAAGCCACCATACGCGCATCGCGAAGAGCTAGGACCTAAGATTGCCACAGTACCTTTGTCGGTTGCGAATTCTGATCAGGGCACTCAAGAGCCGACCACGCAAGATCTCGATGCGATCGGAAAAGCATTGCAAGGAGCGAACGAACGAGTACTGGATTCCATTTCTATTCAACCCGCGCGAAGAGAAGGCACTTGGGAGGCAAGCTTTAAAACGGAATCCGATTTATCCAAACGGTTTGCTGTGGTGCGCGATGGCGAGAACTGGGCCATTCATCAATGGAACGATTGGTATGACTATCCTAAGTCGTATTGGCTGCCAAAAAACAAACGCGGTGTCGACTTGGGTGAGCCGAGTATTGCTCGCTATGCATTCCATGTGTTGATTGGTCACCACGGAGTTTTGTCTCTTACTCCGTTTTGGTTTTTGAGTCTCATAGGACTCGCGGTCATTCTCAAACACCCTAGCGATCGCAGTAGCTTTTTGATCGCTCTCGCCATTGCTATTGTTACGGCTGTGTGCCTGGCCTTTTACATATCACGTCCTCTAATCGATAGGAACTACGGAGGCGTGGCAAGCGGTTTTCGTTGGATGTTTTGGTTGATACCAGCCTGGTTTTATTTTCTGCCCAAGGGCTTAGAGAGCGCCTCGCGATCATCGATAGGCAAAGTGTTGGTTATCATCGCCTTGATAATAAGCGTGTTTTGGGCGACGATTCCTTGGGAGAATCCTTGGCAATCTCCGTTAGTATTCACTTGGTTATCTTGATTATTCAACTCAAAATTTGGGGTAATTGAATTCGTAAGAATTCGGCTGTCGATGAAAACAATCGCAAAAGCCGATGGTTTCAGATGTCTTACGACATCTGTTACGAGCATAAACCCAATGTTTTTCAACTAGAAAAAAGCACTAGCGGACTTCGGTCAGCCCCCGCAGCTAGGGCGTTTCGCAGGGTCTGAATGCGGGAAAACCGCACGACTTCTTAACCTTTTCTTAACACAAAGCAACTTGTTTCTTTACAATCTGCGTCTAATATTCGTCCTCGTTAGTGGGCGCGATAAACAGGTATCGTCGTCATAGAGAAGTTTATTTAGTGGAGTTTTAAAAATGTCGAAGATATTTGTTTCGAGATCAGCACGAGCCCGCGTTGGCTTTACGCTGGTCGAACTGCTGGTCGTTATCGCGATCATCGGAGTTTTGGCCGGTTTGCTCTTGCCAGCAATCCAGCAAGCTCGGGAAGCCGCCCGTCGTATGAGCTGCGGAAGCAACATGCGTCAATTGGCATTGGCAACCTTGAACTTTGAAAGCGCCTACCGCCGCTTACCGCGATCCGGCGAGCACATTGCCGTCAATTCAACTGGCCTCACTCAAAGAGCTCAGTGCTTCCAAGCGTTGACAACCATGATTCTCCCCTACATGGAGCAAGACAACGTTTATCAGTCGTTCAACTTGAAGCTTCGACACAACGAAAACGTGGTTGGATCCACAACAGTCGGAAATGCAGCTAGTGCTTCTCGGGGCGAAGGACCTGGGGCTGTGATTCCATCATACATTTGCCCCTCGGTAACTGCCTACCGACAAAACAATCGGGATAGTTTTGGTTACGGGGTACTCGACTATGCTCCACTACCGTACGCTACGGCAGCCGCTGCCGATCTTCCGGTGTTAAACATCGCGGGAACAACACCTCAGTACACCGCGCGAATTTACAAAACCATGTTGACTCCCGAGCCATATGAAACCAGATTCTACCAGCAATATTCTGGCGCAGCGGCTGATGTTCTTACCACTACTACCACCAGTAACAAGGCATTCCAGTTAAATCCTTCCAGTTTGCTTTTTCCTGTTGGCGCTAACTCTGGATTTGAAGTTGGTCAAGGTGGTGCGAAGCTTGCCGCTACATCGGACGGGCTTTCGAATTCGATCATGTTTTATGAAGACGCTGGAAGAAGCGAAATCATGCACACCGCTGACCCTGGGTACGCGGCTGCAGCGGGTACGCAAAACCCAAATTCATACCTAGATCCAGTTGACCTTCAAGGTCGTCGTCACTGGCGTTGGGCCGAGCCTGATTCGTCTTCGGGCGCTTCGAAAGAAATGAACAACAACAAGACTCCAAAGGGAGGCCCTCCCGGTGCAGTTTCAGCCGGTGGTTGCCCATGGGTTTACCACGACTGCGGTCCAAACAACGAATGGTTCAGCTTCCACACTGGTGGTGCAAACGCTTGCTTCGGCGACGGTAGCACACGATTCGTGGCCGAAAATGCCACAAGACGAACCTTGTTCCAATTGCAAACTCGTGATTTCGGCGAAACGATCGACGGATCAGCTTTTGAATAAGACTGATTAGTAATAAATAAAAGCCGCGTACGTCCAAGTGACCTACGCGGCTTTTCTTATTGGAGTGCAACGCACTGAGCCGTGAGCGCTAGCTCCGGGTTCCCCCCGTAAATGTCTCCATCCCGACGGACCATTAATCGCCGCGCGTCACCCGTGGCTAGCGCCATCGGCTCAGTACCCCTGAGCCGTGAGCGCTAGCTCCGGATTCCCCCCGTAAATGTCTCCATCCCGACGGACCATTAATCGCCGCGCGTCACCCGTGGCTAGCGCCATCGGCTCAGGATTACGTTGCTATCGGCTCGGCAATGTAATGGTCTTTCGCAATTTAACGCGACTGAAGACTTCTAGCCGTCTTAAATTTTTGCAAACAACCTGCTTAAAGCAGTCATCAGTTGGTGCCACTGCTCTAACAACTCGGGAACTCCCATTTTAAGAGCTTCACTTCGTCCAATTCCACGTTCGCTCACCAAAACGGTTGTTCCAAGATTCAACAGGGCTTCCAGTGCGATATGGTCTCGTCGATCTTGCTCGCGAAGTTCTGTATCACTGTAAATCCACGTATGCTCAGCCAAGGTCGCGTCCATCAATCGCATCGCGGCCGTCTCGGCGCTGTCGGCACTTACAACAAGACTCTTAGAGCCACAAGTAACATAAAATTTCGACATCGCGATTCTTCCTTGATCGAACGGAACGGAAACCATTCAAAACACTCGTCAGGAAAGCAAAATCGCTGCCTGACAAAAGTAATCATCGTTTCCGCCTTTGACACCTTCGGTCACGACCAAGAAAAATTGTTTGTCTCTTCTTTCCCCTGAGCCGATGGCGCTAGCCACGGGTGACACGCAGCGATTAATTTTTGTTTTGGATAGAGAAATGGGCGGGGGGAACCCGGAGCTAGCGCTCACGGCTCAGTCTTCATCAGGCCACACCTGGCAAGCCCCTTATTGCCCCTGAAACAAACACCACACCTATCTGCCCACTGCCAACTGCCTCCTTACTCAGCCGTATCCAAATACGGATCTTGGCCCATCTCGCGTTGGATCTTCGTGCGTTCTTTTTCGTGATAAAGAAGTGCCATTCGCTGTCGGAAGTATTTACGCTCGACTCGACGCTGAGCTTTTCCAAATAGCTGGGCGTATCGGTTGAATGGGCCTGGACTGGCCTTGCCGATTGCTTTCAAGCGATCTGAAGTTTTTGTCCCCAAACCATTTCGAAGGATATCATCGTCCAGTGATAGATACTGGCGATAGGTTCCAGGGTCTCCTTGGCGACCGCAGCGCCCGATCAGCTGCCTATCGATTCGTGCTGCGTCGTGAAGTTCGGTACAGATGACGAACATACCACCGATGTCGCGAATGCTTTGCTGAAGTTTGATATCCGTACCTCGTCCGGCCATGTTGGTTGCAACGGTAATTTGTCCGTGCTTACCCGCCTCGGCAACAATCTCCGCTTCTCTTTCAATCTCGTTCGCGTTCAGGACTTGAACACTCATGCCCGCTTTGCGTAGAAGGTCGGCGAGGATATTCGATTTGTCGATTGAACGCGTTCCGATCAGCACGGGCCGGCCTTGATCATGAATCGACTTCACCTCGTCGACAATCGCGGCAAACTTATCAAGCATGGTTCCATAGACTCGGTCTTCCAGTCGCTCGCGGCGCGGAGGTCGATTGGTTGGAACTTGGATAACGGGTGTTTTATAAATCTTATACAGCTCGCCTGCACTGCTTGCTGCAGTACCAGTCATACCGCCTAGGTACTTATACCGAAGAAACAAATCTTGCACGGTAATTCGTGCCGCTTGGCCGGTCGGAACGGAGACTTCGATTTGTTCTTTGGCTTCGACCGCTTGGTGAATACCATCGCGCCATTTTCGACCTTCAGCTAATCGACCTGTGAACTCATCGACGATTACGATTTCGCCATCGCGGACGACGTACTGACGATCGAGGTGGTAGTCCAAGTGGACACGGATGGCTCGTTCAATGTATTCGTAAAGGTCTAAGAGCGAAGCCAATCGAACGTCCTCTTCGCGAGGCAGCGATCGCGTGAATCCTCGTCCCTTGGAGTTCAATTCAATGCGGCGAGATTCTTCTTCAATGGTGTAATGTTCTTTGAGGACAAACTTCGGAGCATGTTGAGCGGCCCATCGATATGTTGCGATGACAATCTCGCGCGCTTGATCTCCTAACGATCCGATGATCAAAGGCGTGCGAGCTTCGTCAATGAGAATACTGTCGGCTTCATCGACAAGCGAAAAATGCATTCCCCTTTGAACGGGTTGATCGCCTGAGGAAGCCCATCGGTCTTGGCTACCAGCCCCGAGAAAATCGTTTAACGATCGTCCCGAAGCTCGCATAAGCAATCGGTCACGAAGAAAATCGAAGCCAAACTCTTTTGCCGTTCCATAAGTAACATCGGCGTTGTAGGCACGACGCCGTTCATCGGGTTGGCTTTCGGTTAGCACAATACCAATGCTTAGCCCGAGTGTATCATAGATCGGCTTCATCCATTCGGCGTCACGCTGAGCAAGGTAGTCGTTCACCGTTGCGAGGTGAGCTCCCTTGCCAATCACGCTGTGAAGAATGAGCGGAAGGGTTGCGGTGAGCGTTTTACCTTCGCCTGTTTGCATCTCTGCAATACAGCCGTGAAAGAGAGCCGTCCCACCAAGAATTTGCACATCGTAGTGCCGCATGTTGAGGGCTCGGCGACCGGCTTCACGAACCAGCGAATAGGTCTCAGCCAAAAGCGATTCGGCGGGTTCGCCGCTTTTTGCGCGGTACTGGAGCGATCGGGTTTCCTTGCGAAGCTGTGGATCGGTAAGCGACTTGCGAGATTCCTCGAGCGCGTTGACTGCCGAGAGTTGTTGAATCCACTGGTTGATTTTGTACCGAGCCACACCCGGCATCCGCCAACCGGCTGAGACTCGAGGGCGTGAAGGAATCTTGTAGTCGACTGGTGCAGTGATCGGCGCTGCGATCGGCGCAACTTGGGAGCTGCTATCAGAAGAAGAGGGTGTCGAATCGCTCATAAGTGGTCGTCGATAAGGAAATTTCCTAGCAGGAATGCTTTGAATACTAGTTTAACCGAATTGCTCGCGGTTGCGTTTTAAATCTGCACGTCTAAAGTCACTATCGACACCAAGAGAGGTGGCTTGAGGCGAATAGTTAACCTAGGGGGTATGTTCTGCTGGAAGCGATTTTTCCTCAGGTATCGCCAGCAACGGTCGATTCTTAAGGACAGGTTGTAGGAATAATACCGAAATGCGAGACTCAAACATGAATAAGAATCGTAAGGCCCTTTCATTAGCCCTCGGTGGGATGATCGCTCCGCTAGGACTCGCGAATGTTCTCGAGGATGCCGCAGGGCAAGAAATGGCCCGTCCGCAAAGCAGCGTCGGCCGCATTGGGGATGATACGGACTCCGTGGCGGAAAGCACCGACAATCAGTCGCCAACCTTGAATAGTGACACGCGACCTGAGGCCTTCCTAAAGAATACCGGAACAGCATCCGACTTCAGTGGCAATCCCGAACTGCTTGATTCACAGCAAGGTGACTTCTACACAGCAAGCCATCTGCAATCGCCGGGCGCTGCAAGCCATCAGACCCCATCGGCTCCCGCTTCCTGCAGCAACGGAAGCATCTACGACTCGGTTGTTGGCAGTTCTGCTTCTATGCCCTGCACATCAGGTTGTGGTACGAATGCCTGCGGAACGAAGCTTGCAAAACTTGGCTGGGCCGAAGTCGATGCGTTACTTTGGTGGGGTCCTAACAGCACCACTCCGCCTTTAGTCGTTTCTGGACCAGTCGGGAGCTTGACTCCGAACAATGTGCTCGCCGGCGGTGCCCAAGCACCTCTAGGTGGTGGACTCCTTCCGGGGATTCGTGCAAACCTGGGCATTTGGTTAGACGATTGTGAAACGACGGGTGTTGGTGGTCGGTTTACAACGTTACTCACAGGCGAAACATCCCAGTCATTCGTCAGCAACGGTCCGAATCCGACTTCACTGGGACTCCCGTTTTTTAATGTCTCCAGCGGAGCACCAGACGTCTTCCTCGTCGCTTTAGACGCGGGCGCTAACGGCGCGGACACCGGATCGGTCACTGTAAATAATCAAACATCTTTCCTTCAAGCTGAAGCTTACGGTCGATTTCTTTTAGCACGAGCCCAAACGGCTCGGGCTGATTTGCTCGGCGGTTACACGTTTGCTCGATTGGACGACTCGCTCGGAATTTTATCTCGGACAGTCGATGGTATCTCTGGTGGTGCGCCAGATGGAACTGTTGAAACATTCAATGATCAGTTCAGCACACAAAACACTTTCCACGGTGGTCACATCGGATTCACGACCGATATCACGCGAGGCTGCTGGACCTTTTCGACTCTGAGCAAAGTTTCCATCGGAAACATGCGTCAGGTCGGTACAGTCGCTGGCTCGGGAAACAATCTCCAAAACAATCAAGGTTTCTACGCTCGAAACATTGGAACGCAAACTCGAGATGTCTTCACGTTCTTGCCGGAGGCTGGTGCAAAGCTTCGCTACCAAGTCACAGAGAAGATGATGCTTAATGTTGGCTATAGCTTCTTGTTCTTCCCAGATGTAGCTATGTCCAGCGGCTTGATCGACCCGAACATAGATATCACTCCTATTGCTGCACCAACGGCACCACAACAACGATTCGCTAACGATAGCTTCTACCTCCACGGAATCGACCTAGGACTCTCATTCTCGTTCTAAGAAAACAGACGAGTTCATCGATACGAATCAGTCGAAATATTCAAAATGGATCTTCTCGAAAACGGCTTTGTGTGAACCACAAAGCCGTTTTTGTTTTCAGTTTGATCCATCTGCTCGACGAGGCGGTGAAGAACCCTTGAGAGCCGTTTAGGCCTGATAAGCCAAAGAAAACTCACTAAAAAATGGGTTTTCTGAGGAATTTCAGTGTTTTTTGTCGGAAAACAGCCCCTTTCCTAGTTGCAATTTATAGACGAAGGCTTTTAATCGTGCCCTCAGGCGTTGTGTTCAGTCTTCCAACGTTGTTGAACTCAAGTTTCAGTTATCGAAAGGGATTTATCCGATGGCAAAAGCCGCCGCAGCTAGCAAAGAAAAGCCGCTGACAAAGACGCAGTTGTTTGCGAACATTGCAGAGACCACTGGTCTCACCAAGAAACAAGTTGTTGACGTTTTTGAATCACTCAAGGAAGAGATCGGCAAAGCAGTTGGCAAGAAGGGGCCAGGACTGTTCACGATTCCTGATATCTGCAAAGTTGTCCGCGTTGACAAGAAGGCTCTTCCAAAGCGTCAAGTTCGAAACCCAGCCACCGGCGAAATGCAATGGGCCGAACCAAAGCCAGCTTCGAAGACCGTTCGATGCCGTCCTTTGAAGAAGCTCAAAGACATGGCTTAGTAGAAATATGGCCTAATAGAAATGTTGTTGGCCGCTAAACAATTTTGTGACAGTGACTTGACGGTCCCGATACACAAGCACCAAGTTCACTTGCGATGCTGAACATTGTGAAAAGCGTCAATCGTCACGATAAAACATTGAAAGAGTACTCGCCTAATAACGAGTGCTCTTTTTTATTGGATATACGTTTGCTTGGGAGATCATCTCACAGAAAGAATGCTGACGCACCTTTCCTTCGCCACGACAATGTGATCGAGCACCTTAATGCCGATTGTGTCTCCCACTTGCTCGAGTCGCTTTGTCACCGCGTGGTCTTCGCGACTGGGTGTTGGATCACCGGAAGGATGGTTGTGAACCAAGATGATCGCACTCGCGGCATCTCGAATCGCGGGCCGAAAAACTTCTCTCGGATGCACTAAGCTCGCATCCAGCGTTCCGATGGTTATCAAGTGATTTGCTATCGGGCCGTACTGAGTATCCAAGGTCACGATGTGGAACTGCTCTTGCTTCCCATCGACGGCCAGCCTCGCAAAAGTTCTCGCGCAATACTGAATTGCATCATCCGAGCCACGTATCCGAATCGGTGCCTGCTTCTCTAAGTCGTGGACCGCAGCAATACGACGACCTAATTCAATACCTGCCATGATTTGACTATAGCTGTCGCGTCTTACGGCTTTACTAATCCCGCGCAACTCTTGCAAACTAGAATCGGCAAGTGCAGCGATCCTGCCAGAGAATCGATTTGCAAGTATTCGACCTGCTTGAACCGCCGATTCGCCAACAACACCAACACGGATCAAAATTGCGATCAAATCTGCATCGGTCAAGCTCTCCGGTCCATCACGCAGCAATCGCTCACGGGGACGATCTTCTTCCGGAGTCTGCTTAATCTGTTCTCCGTAAACTTGACGGTTGATCCACTGATCAAAGTCCACATCGAGCTTCTTCTGTGTCCAAACCCACACTTTCGATTTGTCACGTTCGACTTCGCCGAGATGCCCTTCCTTTACCAACAACTTTAGGGTTTTCGTTACGTATGCTGGCGCAATATCCTTACACAAGTCCTTGGCATCATCGCTCGAAAATTCGGGCAGAGGCCGAATCGCGTAAAGAATCGCAGTCAGCTTTTGTTTGCGTTCCTCTTCAGTTCCCATAGCCCCACGTGATCATCGATCGTCGTCAATAGAAAAAAACATACCGCACCGCGAATGCTCCATGCTATCGTACGCAACCAATTGGTGGCAACTAGACGATCTAAGTCCGACTGAAGAAACTTTGTTTGAAGTGCCTCATGAAGCGGGATTTGAATAAAAGCAGTACTAAGCCAAATCACTGCAAGTAGGAATAAGCCAAAGCGTATCCACACGCGTCTTCCATTACGTGGCAACGACATAGCAAGCCACAATCCCGTGATGCCTTCGACCAACATTGCCGGTGCAACAATCCAAAAGATCTTCGCCCGGTGCATTTGCTCGAAGTCAGAGAACCGCGATTCGTCCACAAAGCTCATCAACGGATAGTGAACCAACTGCACAAGCCATATCACACCCACCATGACAAACGTCGCCATCGCATGCGTAATCAGAATCTGATCCGTTTTCATCTTTAACAACTCGGAACTACTAAGCCGAAAAAGCTTTTTGAGAGTCAGTAGCCAACATCAATTTCCGATACGCCGCTTCCAAATCGTTGAATCACGCCGACCATGTAATACCGCAAGCACTTGAACCGTATCATCCACGATTCGGTACGAAACGACATGAGGAAAAACCTTGAGTCTACATTGGCGAACATTGTTATAAACAACGGCATAGTGATCGGGATGCCTCGAAATTTTATCAATCGTTGCCTATGCGTCTTCGAAAAATCGTTCAGCGAGAAGCACGCTTGATTCTCGCAGTTCATCACGGCCAGACTTTACATCATGCCTAGCGTCAGGTGTAAAAACAACTTTCCAAATCATTAATCTTCCAAGAGCCCACGGAAAACTTCCTCGGCTGGTATCAGTTGTTCCGGATACTTGTCAGCGGCTTGAATTCGCTCGTCCAGAAAGGCACGCTCCGATTCATCTAGCAACGGAATCTTAGACTTAGCGAGTTCCTTTAAAAAAGCCATAGTAACATCCAATTGCTCGTTCTCGGGTAAATCGCGAAACGTTGAAACTAATTTTTCTTTTTGTGTCATAAACTAGCTCCTACTTGCTTTCATTTAGTCTACTCGACTCGCCGGTTCAATAGAAGATTCAGGTTGAAGGTTTGTTAGGGCATTTACGCCTTTCGTCTGCCATTAAAAACTCGCATCTGCAAAATGATGTATTGCTTTGTCTAACCAATTCCAAAAGGTTTCGTTGTCGATTTCGTGACGAAGATAAGGTCTCAGTTCTAATTCCAACCAGTCGTCTCCGACACTCACTGTAACTCTCGCATCTCTATTTACCAAATTTAGACCGGGAAGCGACGACAACGGCGGGAGCTGAAATATTTCCAATAACTTTTGTTTGGTAAAGCTACTACGAGGAATGCGAAACTTGAGCTTCAGCCAATTCTCCTCGACGGTAAAGGCATGTAAGAACCAACCGCGACCTTTCTTTTGTGCCGGGACTTCGATCATGCTGTTAGAGTTCCAAACGATCTCACCCAGCTTCTCCGAAGCCTCGATCCGGTCGGTCAACATTCTCAGCATCATTCTATCCCAACGCGGAGTTGCACCGGAGCGAGTCAAGCTGGTTTCGAGGTGCCACTTACGACCATCGATTTCCCAAGGTGAAAGCGACTCTTTGGCAAGTTGCGATATGGTGATATCCCCTTGCCTTGGTAAGTTCTCGGCAAGTGGATTAAAGAACTCTCGCTTTTCGTAGGTGCCTTTACTCAAAACTTCCGCGAGAGCTTCTCCCGTGTAACTTCGGAGCATGGGTTTGTTCTGCGATGTTTCTGCTTTTGCGGAACGTCGCTTTTTGATTGGCTTCTCAACACTTTGGCGTTCCATACCAGCATAAGCGACCAATTCTTCCGGGGTCCCTGTATAAACGACTTGGCCACCTCCCCATCCCGCTTCGGGTCCCATGTCGATCACCCAATCAGCAGACTTGATGACGTCCAAGTTATGCTCGATCACGACGACGGTGTTTCCCAAGTCAACCAGACTGTGCATGACTTTAAGGAGCTTTGCGATGTCTTCGAAGTGCAACCCGGTTGTCGGTTCGTCGAGCAAGTACATCGTATCGCCTGTCGATGGCCGCGCAAGTTCAGAGGCGAGCTTTACGCGTTGCGTTTCGCCACCGGAGAGCGTTGGTGCTGGCTGGCCTAGCGAAACATAGCCAAGGCCCACATCGCGAAGCGTCGAAAGAATTCGACGCGTTTGCGGCAGATTGATGAAGAGCTCATAGGCATGGTCAATGGTCATTTGCAGAACGTCGTAAATGGACTTGCCACGATAGCGAATGCTGAGCGTTTCCGATGTATACCGCTTTCCATGACACGCATCACATTCAACCCAAACGTCTGGTAAAAAATGCATCTCGATCTTGCACTTACCAACGCCTTCACATTTTTCACATCGACCTCCAGGAACATTGAAACTGAATTGTCGAGAAGTAAACCCTCGCGCTTTTGCATCCGGTAGTTTGCCAAATAAATCACGAATCGTATCGAAGACTCCGGTGTAAGTGGCCGGATTGGATGAAGGCGTAGACCCGATCGGTGATTGATCGACTCGTATGACTTTTGAAAGCCCAGGCAGCCCCTTGATTGATTCATTACCCCTTGAGCTAAAATGGGCGCGATGATAGGCACGTGCAAGCAGCGGATAGAGTTGGTCATTAATCAAACTACTTTTTCCTGAACCGCTTGGCCCAGTCACTGCAACCAAAACGCCCAGTGGAATATCCAGGTCGACACTTCGGAGCGTATTGGCTCGTGCACCTCGAATGCCGATTCGCATTGGATACTGAACGTTGTAACTCGCATCGTCAAAGAGCTCGCCCGCAGCCATCGGAACTTCGCGGCGATTCGATGGAATCGGAATCGACTTACGGTCACTAATGAATGGTCCGGTCACACTCGCTGGATCTGCTCCCACGACCTTGGGTGTGCCGCTGGAAACAATACGACCACCTAGATAGCCCGCTCCAGGACCAAAATCGCATAGGTAATCGCTACCAGAAATCACATCGCGATCGTGCTCGACGACGATAAGCGTGTTTCCCAAATCACGCAGTCGATGAAGTGCGGTAACAAGTCGATGATTATCTCGCGGATGGAGTCCAATGGTCGGCTCGTCAAGTATATACAATACGCCACAAAGCCCACTACCGAGCTGAGCTGCGAGTCGAATTCGCTGCGACTCGCCGCCACTGAGCGAGTTGGCAGCACGACCAAGCGAGAGGTAATCGAGTCCTACTTCGACGAGGAAGGATAACCGCTGCTGGACTTCACGGATCAGCTCGCCCGCGATCTTACGCTCACGTTCATCGAGTTTGCAGTCGTTAACAAAGCTGAGAAGATTAATCAGTGGCATCGCCACAAAATCCGCAATCGTTTGATCGCGGAACTTTGCATGTGCAGCTTCCGGACGAACGCGCGAGCCATTACAAGTTCGACATTCGACTTCCGCTGTGTAGGATTCCAATCTCACTCGCAAAGTGGGGCTCGACCTGGCTGCAATATCCATCGCTGGGTAGATACCGCGAAATCGAAACGAGAAGCCATCGACATGGTGAGACTGGTCTTGTGTACCAAAGAGCAGAACGTTTTTCTCTTTCAATGACATCGATCCGATCGGAACATCAGAACGAATGCCTGTCGTTTCGCAAATCGCCTTGAGCATTCGTTTGCTCGTCTCTGCGGCAACTCCTTTGGTAAGCTCCGGCCAAAGCAACATGCCACCTTCATCTAAAGATCGCGAAGCATCGAAGAACGCTGCTGGATTGGTTCCCAGTCGAACTCCAAGCCCATCGCAATCTTCGCACCAACCCAGTTGCGTGTTGAAGGAAAAGCTATGTGGTGAGAGTTGGCTATAAGACAATCCACATGAGCTACAGGATAAGGAAAGAGAATGCGTATGAATCTCCCACTGCGGCTCGGGACGAGTATCGCTAAAGATCGCGATCCGGACTGTTCCCTTACCCAAATCAAGTCCCGATTCGATGCTTTCGGCAATACGAGAACGGTCCTTAGATTGAATCTCTAAACGGTCAACAACGATTTCGATTTCATGGTTCCCTTTATCGACCAGAGGCGATCGGTCGGCGATGGGAATGGTGACTCCATCGATTCGAACTCGTACGAATCCTTGTCCTTGCAGGTAATCTAAATAGATATCATCGACCATTCTTCCCGCGGTGGTTCCCGATTTTTGAAGCGGTGCGAGAACGGCGATACGCGTCTTGGCTGGTAGCGACATTACGTGATCGACGATCTGATCGATGGTTTGCGTACCGACGACCGATTTACACACGGGGCAGTGCATCGTTGCAAGTCTTGCCATCAAGACTCGTAGATAGTCATAAATCTCCGTGACCGTACCAACTGTGGAACGAGGCGTGTGCCCAAGAGCACGCTGCTCCAAAGCAACTGCGGGTGACAGTCCGGATATTTTTTTAACAATCGGCTTGGGCATCTGACCCACAAACTGCCGAGCATATGAACTCAGGCTTTCAACAAAGCGTCGTTGACCTTCGGCGTAAATCGTATCGAACGCCATCGACGTTTTTCCGCTTCCACTCTGCCCGCAGAAGACAGTCATCTTCCCTTGCTCGAGCGACAAATTCACATCTTGCAAGTTGTGGAGCCCAGCACCTTCGACCACCAACGGCAGCGACTCTTGCACAGACAACTTTGCAAGCATGTTCGCCTGCTGATCTGCGTTCAGTTTCGCATTGAGTTTCTCAGACGCCTTCAGCTTTTTGACTTTCGCGGATTTGGCTAATTTCAATTGCGCAGCCAAAGCAGTCTGCTTACTCTTCTGATCCGCAAAGTACTTCGCAAGCGACCGTCCCGTGTGCGATTGTTTACAACACGCAATCTCTTCAGGAGTACCTTCGGCCAGGATCTCACCACCGCCACCGCCTCCCTCTGGACCGAGATCGATGATCCAGTCGGCAGCTTGAATCAAGTCCAAGTTATGCTCGACGACGATCACCGTATTGCCGCGATCAACCAAACTCTGAAGCACTTTCAGCAACATTGCAATGTCGTGAAAATGCAAACCCGTAGTCGGTTCGTCCAGGACATAAAGCGTCTTCCCAGTAGATCGCCGTGACAATTCTTTCGCCAACTTGATTCGTTGAGCTTCACCGCCAGAGAGCGTTGGTGAACTTTGTCCAAGCTTGAGATAGTCGAGTCCTACTTCGTGAAGCGTTTGAAGCTTCTCGGCAATTTTGGGGATACTTTCGAAGTGGAGTAATGCTTCCTGAATGTCCATTTCCAAACAGTCGGCAATCGATTTGCCTTTGAATAAGACTTGGAGAGTCTCGTGATCATAACGCCGTCCATTACACACAGGACAAGTGACCCAAAGATCAGCCAGCATCTCCATGTCAAGTCGCGTTGCTCCGTTACCTTCACATGCCCCGCATCGACCACCTTCTGTGTTGAAGCTAAATCTTCCTGGTAGGTAACCACGCTTCTTGGATTCCGTCAACTTGGAATAAAGATCTCGAATCTCATCGAAGACTTTCACGTAGGTCGCAGGGTTACTTCGTGGAGTTCTTCCGATGGGGCTTTGATCAATATCGATTATCTTGTCTAAGTGTTCGATACCAGAGCATTCTAGATGCGCGCCGGGTGTATCTTCGGCTCCATTGAGATCGCGACGTAGAAGCGGTGTTACGATATCGGTCACAAGCGAACTTTTGCCGCTACCGCTAACTCCTGTAACGCAGATGAAACAACCAAGTGGAAAATCGACTGAAATGTTCTTCAGGTTGTGATGCGTAGCGCCGGTTACTCGAAGCGTTTTACGATTCCCGACACGCCGTGTAGTAGGTTGCGGAACTACCAAACGACCGCTGATGTAGCCGCCAGTGACGCTTTCTTCGTTCGCTGCGATCGTTGCCGCGTCGCCTTGAGCGATCAGCCTTCCTCCGCGAACGCCAGGGCCAGGGCCAAAGTCAACGATTGTGTCTGCCGCATGCATCGTGTCCTCGTCGTGCTCCACGACTAAGACGGTATTACCCAGATCTCGCAAACGTTTCAGCGCATTAAGCAATCGATCGTTATCGCGAGGATGCAGACCGATCGAAGGTTCGTCGAGTACGTAGGTCACTCCAACAAGCCCGCTGCCGATTTGAGAAGCCAATCGAATCCGCTGCGATTCGCCTCCCGAAAGTGATGGTGCTGGACGATCGAGCGACAGATACCCCAGTCCTACCTCCAGAAGAAATTCCAGCCGCGTGCAAATTTCTTTCAATGCTTCAGTAGCTATCTGACGTTGTATTTCAGTCAATGAAATGTTGGAAAAGAAATCAAGTGCCTCAGCCAATTGCAATCGGCCAACATCAGGAAGCGACAAGAATCTGCTGGGCTCGATCGCATTGATAGCTACGCTGGATTTGTCGAGCGACTTCGCGCGTGTCTGACTTCGACTCTTGCGTTGGATTACTTGCTTGGTAGGCGATTTTGATATTGGCTCTGCGACAGTCGCTTGAATCCGAACAAATCTTGCTTGACGATTTAACCGTTGACCAGAACAACCTGTACAAGGCAACTGATGCATGTACTTCTCATATTGCTTACGCATCAGAGGGTTTTTGAAACCGTTCCATGCAGATCGCAATTGAGCAACCACTCCAGAGAATGACAAGTTGACTCGACGAGGATTTTTTCCGCCTCGTAGCGTCACCGCGATAGTCCGGTCTCCGGTCCCGTAAAGAAAAAGCTGCTGAGCTTCGACGGGAAGATTCTTCCAAGGCGTTTTCAGGAACGACTTCTCTTTCAGTTCCAACACCGATTCGATCGCTCTGGCGACTCCTTCGAATTGCTGACGTGTCCAGCGAGAAAGGCGCGTCCATTTTCCAAACAGTGCGATCGCCCCACCACGAATCGATTTGGTTGGCTCGGCAATTAACAACGAGATATCAAACGTATAAATTTCACCCAGACCATTGCACTCCTTACACATGCCTTGGGGTGAGTTGAACGAAAGCAACTGCGGACTGGGTGCTTGATAAGAAACCCCGCATGAAGGACACGCGTAGTGAGCGGAGAAAACAATTTCTTGGACGCCTTCTTGAACTCGTTCACGATTCAACGCCTCAGCAGTCGAAGCCTGATCGGTCGTATCTGGTGTCGAACTTGCAAGCGACACGGATGTTTTCTTTTTTAAAGAGCGAATCTTGGTGGACTTCGTTTCGGGGCTCGATTCGTCTGAACGTTTTTGTTGTGCGTGTTGAGATGAAGTGTTCGAACCGTTCATTGCAACAACAAGCAAGGTTCCTTCACCCAAGCGAATGGCGGTATCGACTGCTTCAGCGATTCGCGAGCGTCCACTTGTTGCGAGGTCCAGACGATCGACAACGACTTCAATCGTATGCTTGAGCTGCTTGGTCAGTTGAGGCGGGTCCGACAGGAGCACGACCTGACCATCGACACGTGCGCGGTTGAAACCTTGCTTGCGAAGATCTTCGAAGAGGTCCTTATACTCCCCCTTTTGATTTCTCACGATCGGTGCCATTAACAAATACATTAGCCCTTGTGGAAGGAGCAAAATTCGTTCGACAATTTGATCGCGTGTTTGGGCTGTAATAGGACAATCGCAAGTTGGACAAAAGCCCGTTCCAACTCGAGCGAAAAGAACTCGTAGAAAGTCATTGATCTCCGTCATCGTACCGACGGTGCTGCGAGGGTTATGACCGGTCGATTTTTGCGAGATGGAAATCGACGGGCTCAGTCCTGAAAGAAAATCGACGTCCGGCTTGGGAAGTTGCCCGATGAATTGTCGCGCGTAAGTCGAGAGGCTTTCCAGATACCGACGCTGACCTTCGGCAAAAATCGTATCGAAGGCCAGCGAGCTCTTCCCGCTTCCCGAAACGCCGCTGAAGCAGATTAATCGGTTCCTCGGGAGCTCGACCGATACATTTTGGAGATTATGTTCGCGAGCCCCACGGACCACGATTGGGAGTTTTACAAGTTGCATAAGAGCATTGTATCGACTGAATCAAGATGCAATGAGAATTGCGAATTCTGATGCCTATCTGGGCTCCATTCAATGTTGTTTCAGGCGAGACAATATGAGAATTTGCCGATTCATCCGACTACTAGCCAACCAACACGGCTTTGATTAGGCTTGCCGCTGGACTGTTCACCCTTGAGATTTACGACTTTCAGTCGAAATTGACCAGCATTTAGGAGATATCGAGAGCAATGCTTACTGCAATCATCGCGATTTTCGTGATTGGCTACATCGTGATCGCTCTTGAGCACACTCTGCACATTAACAAGGCCGCAACGGCGCTGTTTATTGGAGTTCTGTGCTGGACGCTTTACGCACTCGATTTTGATCGAATGCTACCTGTGGAAAGTGTCCCCGAGTGGTTCTCCAATAAACTTGCCGCCGAGCACGAGCATCCGGAGTTTCCCAATCGTGAGTTTTTGATCGACGGGCAACTCGCCGAGTTCGTTTCGGAGATTGCACAGATTCTTTTCTTCTTAATGGGCGCCATGACTATCGTCGAGCTTGTTGACGCTCACGAAGGTTTTTCGATCATCACGAATTTGATCAAGGCGCGAAAGAAAGTAACCCTTCTATGGATCGTCGCTTGGATTACATTTTTCCTCTCATCCGTATTAGATAACTTGACCACCACCATCGTGATGATTTCGCTCCTTCGAAAGCTCGTGCATGATACTCAGACAAGAAGATTTTTTGCGGGGATCGTGATCATCGCGGCGAATGCTGGTGGGGCTTGGTCTGTGATCGGTGACGTGACAACTACCATGCTTTGGGTGAAGCATAAGATCGGAACTGTCGAGACCGCGACTGGGCTATTCCTGGCAAGTGTCGCTTGCTTGACTGTGCCGCTGCTATTGATTTCCCGCAAGATGACTGGTGAACTCGAGGTCGCTTCTGAAAGCGAACAGGAGGAAGGGGTCGACAAAAGTATTAAACAGTGGCACCGAACTCTATTCTTTATCTTGGGTTGCGGTGGATTAGTCAGCGTACCTATCTTTAAAGCTCTCACTCACCTGCCACCGTTCATGGGAATCCTTATGGCTCTGGCAGTTCTGTGGTTCGTGTCAGAATTGGTGAGCCATACCATGGACGAGGAGACAAGATCATCGACAGGCGTTTTGGCCGCCCTGAAAAGGATCGATATGTCGAGTATTTTGTTTTTCCTTGGAATACTTTTGGCCGTAGGATCGCTAGCGGCGACTGGTACATTGCAAGCGCTCGCCGGATGGCTTGATAAGTCTATCGGGAATGAAACTATTATCGCAATCGTGATTGGATTAGTCTCCGCAGTTGTCGATAACGTCCCTTTGGTAGCAGCGGGTATTGAAATGTATACGTTTCCCGAGAACCACTCATTCTGGTTGCTCCTTTCCTTTTGCGCGGGGACTGGCGGTAGTTGCTTGATCATTGGCTCGGCTGCGGGGGTTGCTGCCATGGGCTTAGAGAAAATCGATTTCATGTGGTACCTCAAAACGATCGCACCTTGGGCGTTCTTGGGGTACGTGTCGGGTATCGTGGTCTATCTTGCTCAAGACGCGGTGGTATCGAGGCTCTTTACGTAACGATTTTCCTGTGTCGCAGGACAGACGGTCAATACATTTGGAGTTGAGCCGCTGGCGATAGCCGCGTTAGTGGAAGTTCCTGCGCAATTAGAAAACCAATATCGAATATCGAACAAGGAATGTCGAATAACGAAGTGTTACGTGATTTCGTTCGAAATTCGACATTCCTTGTTCGGTGTTCATTATTCTAAAGCCCCTAAAGTGAGTGCCATTTGGCCGACGCTAGGCGGCTGTTGCGATTTTGCCGTTGGTTAGCTTCGAAACCTACGGTTTAAATCAATTAGCGTTGAGCGAACTGTTAACAGCATTCTGCGGGCAACCTGTGTTACCATTCGTGGTTGATCACGCACGTCTTTTACCGGTAGCTTCTGGCTTCCGAGCGGGAAAGCTTTACTGAAAGAGAATTCGTTTATGAATCGTCCACAAGTCGTAATTATTGGCGGCGGTTTCGCTGGCTTAGCATGCGCGCGGGGGCTTGCGAGAGCGAACGCTGATGTGAAGCTACTGGATCGACGCAATTTCCATCTCTTTCAACCGCTGCTCTACCAAGTCGCAACTGGAGCATTATCCCCCGCCAACATCGCTGCACCTCTTCGAAGCATTTTTCGACGACAAAAGAACTGCCAAGTCCTGCTTGCCGAGGTTGCTGATTTCAATACAACCGATCGCAAAGTGGAATTGGTAGATGGAAGCTCCGTTTCCTACGATTATCTTGTGATCGCTCCGGGATCGACGCATCACTATTTTGGTCAAGATGAAAAGTGGGAGCCGTTAGCACCCGGACTCAAAACGATTGAAGATGCAACGGAGATTCGTCGTAAAATCTTATCCGCCTTCGAAGCGGCCGAACTCCTCCATCCGTCCCCCGCACGAACCGCCCTGCTTACCTTTATTGTTATTGGCGGAGGCCCGACCGGAGTGGAAATGGCGGGTGCGATTTGCGAGCTTGCGAAATACACTTTGAAAAATGACTTCCGCGAAATCGATCCGCGTCAGGCTCGCGTGATTCTTATCGAGAACAGTCCCGGGATCTTGAATAACTTTCACGAGTCGCTCAGCGCAATTGCTAAGAAATCACTCATCAATATGGGGGCCGAAGTATGGAACGATACGCGGCTAACTGAGATTCACGATGATCACGTCATCGTTAGTCAGGATAGTAAATCAATGCGGATCGATAGCCATACGGTTGTTTGGGCGGCAGGCGTTAAAGCATCGCCGCTCGGTAAGAAAATCGTAGAGCGGCTCGGCGAACCAGCCGCCATGGATCGCGCGGGGCGTGTCGTGGTAGACAAGGCGTGTGCGATTCCAGATCACCAAGAAATCTTCGTCCTCGGAGACGCCGCCAGCTTTACCACGGAAGATGGCAAACTACTTCCAGGAGTCGCGCCTGTCGCGATGCAACAAGGGCGTTATGTTGGTGAATTGATAGCAGGCATCTTAAAGGGCGAAGCCATCTCCAAATCGTTTAAGTATCTCGATAAAGGAAACATGGCAACTATTGGAAGGTCGCATGCGATTGTCGAGAGCGGCAAGATTCGACTCAGCGGCGGAATCGCTTGGCTGGCCTGGCTATTCATCCACATTCTTTATCTTGCTCGCTTTGAAAACCGAGTACTGGTGCTCATGCAGTGGTTCTGGAACTACCTCACTCGCAATCGAGCCGCTCGTTTAATCACGAATGTCGAGAGTCAGGTGAAGTAATTCTTTAAATCAATCAAAGACCACAAGTCGGTCGTATGTGAGCGACGACTTATTTTCCATCCGCACTTACCGTAATTCCAGGCCAATCATCGGTTCGGAATGGAGTCAGCGGCAATCCACTATTTGCATACATATTGCAACGAGGATTATTGGACCATGCATAACGAACTGCGACCGGGTTTGGAACTTCGGCAGCGGAGACATGAATTGTGTTGCCTGGTTGAATGACGGCGGTCGCCCAAACAAATTTCTTATCTTCTCCAGCGATTTGAAAGCCTTGAGGCTCTTTCACATCGAACGGTCGCCATCCATCTGGAAGATGAGCGAACTTCAATTCAATTTTGTTATCAACGAGTTGCATCGATTCATACTGCGGGCTTCGAAACGGAACGTTGATTCCGTATTCATTGGCGAGTGCCCAACGAGCGAGACGTTTTGCAACATCTAGCTTGTTTTTCGGGTGAATGTCTTTGCCTTCTCCGATGTCGATCGTAACAGCTTGGCCAGTCCGAGGCACTGAATCCATGGTCATGGTTTGGGCTTCACGAAGCTCTGCCCAATTGCTGTCCATCGGCTGATCACTCTCAGCAAGATAGTCTGCGAGTTGGACATAATAGAAAGGGAAATCACCTTGCCCCCAAGCTTCTCGCCATTTGGTGATCATGAGAGGAAACAACTTCCGATACTTGTAAGCGCGCGCGGCATTGGATTCACCTTGATACCAGATAGCTCCCTTGATGCCGTATCCCAAGTGCGACTTCAAAACACCGTTGTAAATATTTCCTGGTCTTTGATTTCCACCAAGCTGCTTTCGAATGTCCGCAACCTTTTTCTTGGATGCGTCATCTTTTTTATCGATAACGGTTGCCAGTTGCTCTTCGCTCTTCACAACTGCAGCGTCCCACTCGACCATCAGTTTTTTGAATTCAGGGTCGGCTGCGAGATCCTTACCGTCGACCCACGCTTCTGCAGCGGAGCCACCCCAAGAGTTGTTGATCAATCCAATTGGTACGCCGATCGTTTCATACAACTGTCTTCCGAAGAAGTAGCCGACTGCAGAAAAATCGCCAACTGTTTCAGGAGTACAAACTTTCCAAGGCACATCGTGAGTCCAAAGCGTTTCTTGAGTTCCCACGTTTGGAAAGTTAATCATTCGAATCTTTGGGTAATTTGCGGTGAGACTTTCAATGTCCGCGTCGTTGCTTTGCTTGACCGACCATCGCATGTTCGATTGTCCCGAGCAAACCCATACCTCGCCGACAAGAATGTCCTTGAGCGTGATTTCTTGGGTGCTTCCTTTAATCGAAAGCGTGTGAGGTCCGCCGGCTTCCATCTTGGGGAGCATCAGCATCCAGGCCCCGTCGGCTCCGGCTTGCGTTGAAACGCTTTGTCCACCAATAGTCGCGGTCACTTTTTCTCCGACTTCTCCACGTCCCCAAACTCGGTTTTCTTGACCTCGTTGAAGGACCATGTGATCTGAGAAAATATTTGGGACTCGAAGGTCTGCAAACACTTGGCTACCAAGGCTCAGAGAAGCCACAACCATAACGCAAGCACTCATCTTGGCGATAACGCGTGCAGCAAAACCAGCCCAACCGACTTGATTCGTTGAGATTCTCGAAGCGTTGTTTTTCAAAGTTTTCGGAATGGCAGGAGCGATGGAACGCATACAAAAACTGCTTTTCTCGGTAAAGTACATAGGTGTCAGCTTCCTAAAAGGAGAGAGTTGGCAAGGGCGGGAACCAGTTAGGATCGGAAAAATCCATTAACTGGCGCGAAGGGGATTCGACTTCCCACTATAATGAGCAGGAGATGTTCCGATGGCAACTAGGGAGTACAAAATTTGAAAATTCAACAAACAAAAACAATAATCTCGGTGCTCGCGTGTACCCTGATCATGGTGGGTTGTAACGAGCAATCTGAAAAGACTTCCGAATCGATCTCAACGAGCATTAGCGATTCAAAACTCCACAACACAAAAACAGTTTCCTCTCCCGTTTCAATGAATGCAGGATCCGTGATGGACACGCAAGGCAATCCCAAAGCAACGTCAAACCAAATTCAATACAATCCCCTGAACGAAGCCGAGTCCTATGTGATCCTCCGCAAGGGAACCGAGCGGGCTGGCATCGGCGAATACACTGATAACAAAAAATCCGGCACCTATACCTGTCGTAGATGCAACGCTCCGCTGTACAAATCTGATTCCAAGTTCGATAGCCATTGCGGTTGGCCAAGTTTTGATGACGAAATCCCGGGAGCTGTGACACGCCATCCAGATGCAGATGGATATCGAACTGAGATTGTCTGCGAGAATTGCGGTGGTCACTTAGGGCACGTTTTCTTCAATGAGGGATTCACTCAAAAGAACACGCGGCACTGCGTGAATTCTATCTCGATGAAGTTCTACGAAGACGCCGCAAAACTCCCTCCTGTGATTAAGTGATTCTGAAGTGTCGAAAGATTTTCAGGAGGCAGAAAAGATAACCGAGAAGCATGCAGAAGAAAAAATTGCCGTTCTGCGTCAACGCATTCGGCAACTAGATTACGACTATTATGTTCTCTCCAACCCTTCCGCGAGTGATCTAGAGTACGACCGACTTCTGCGCGAGTTAATCGATCTAGAGACGCAGCACCCGCACCTAGTCACGGTCGACAGCCCCACCCAGCGAATCGGCGACGCACCTCTTTCCGAGCTTCAGCAGGTGACTCATCGCGTGCCGATGATGTCGATTGATAACACGTACAGCGAAGGCGAGCTACGCGAATGGGCGAATCGAACTCAAAAGCTCCTCGAATCAGAACCCATCCAATGGGTCGTGGAACTGAAGATTGATGGTGTGGCGGCATCAATCATTTACGAAGACGGGTTGCTGACTCAGGCCGTCACCCGTGGTAACGGAACGGTCGGTGATGACATCACTCACAACGTTCGAACCATCCGAGGATTACCCCAAAGATTGCTGGTCGATCATTCGCCGCGTTTACTGGAGTTGCGTGGCGAGATCTTTATGACCAATCAAGATCTTGTTCTGCTGAATCAATCGCAAGTCGAAGCGAATAAACCGATATTCAAAAACACTCGCAATGTGACAGCCGGAACCGTTCGGCTCCTGGACTCGCGGCTCTGCGCTCAACGAAACCTGAAATTTTTCTGTCATGGGATTGGAGCTTTCGAAGGTTTCGATGCAACATCGCATACAGAGTTTCTTGAATCCGTACGAACCTTTGGTGTCCCAGTAACGCCTAAAGTGAAGGGATTCTCGCGGTTCGAAGACGCGGTTGAATACGCCAATCAACAGGTCGAGGAATTTCATGACTTGGACTTCGAAGTCGATGGAATGGTGGTCAAAGTTGATTCGTATACGCAGCGCGAGCAGCTCGGCGCGACATCGAAATCGCCTCGCTGGCTGATCGCTTATAAAATCGAAAAGTACGAAGCGGAAACGAAGCTCTTGCGGATCGTGACTCAAGTTGGAAAAACAGGAACGATTACGCCTGTAGCGGAACTAGAACCGGTGCAACTGGCAGGAACAACCGTCAGTCGATGCTCGCTGCATAACTACGAAGAAATCCAACGCAAGGACATTCGTGTCGGTGATTGGTTGATCGTAGAGAAGGCGGGGAAAATCATCCCGCACATTGTTCGTGTTGAGAAGCACCGTCGCGAATCCGAGTTACCGGAATACAAGTTTCCGGAGAGATGTCCATCGTGCGAGGCTCCGCTCGTTCGCGATGATGGTGGAGTCTACATTCGATGCCCTTCTCGATCATGCCCCGAGCAATGGAAGCAGAGATTAAAGTACTTCGCTAGTCGTGACTGCATGTACATTGATGGACTTGGTGAGAAAATTATTGAGCAGTTAGTCGATGTGGGTCTGGTCACCAATTTTCTCGATCTGTACTCGCTCACCTCGGACAAACTATCCGAGCTTGACCGCATGGGGAAGACTTCGGCGCAGAAACTTGTTATGGCTATCGCAGCAAGTCGCAGCGCGGGGCTTGCACGGGTTCTTAACGCAGTATCGATCCGGCATGTCGGTCAGCGTACGGCTATCGCGATTGCGAAGCGATATCGAACTTTTGCGAAACTGATGAATGCTTCTCAAGAGGAGCTAGCCACTACGGAAGACGTCGGAGCGGTAATAGCTGAAAGCATCTATTCGTTCCTGCGAAGTGACGAGGGAGTTGCTCTATTCAAACATTTGAGTGCCGCTGGCGTATTGCTGGAACTTGCTGCCGAAGATGCCGCCTCGGGGTTGAGCAACCGGTTGGAAGGATTAACGTTCGTGGTGACAGGGTCGCTGAGTCAATCTCGTGACGTCATTCATCAACAGATTGAATCTCATGGTGGTAAAACATCGTCGAGCGTTTCAAAAAAGACAAATTATGTCGTCGCAGGCGACGATGCAGGTAGTAAACTACAAAAAGCACAACAGCTTGGGGTCCCTGTACTGACAGAACTCCAGCTATCCGCCATGATCAGTGACGAATCCAATCCGAAAGAAGGCTCTAATGACTCGTAGTTCGTCCACTATGAATCAACAGGACGATTCATCGCGATATCGGGTTAGCTTTTCTCGTCAGCTCCTTCGACTTGCATTTTTCTCATTGCTTACACCCGTGCTTGCGGTATCTGCCGGGTTTTACTTGGATGGTAGGTCTGTTGCGGAGAAGGTTGCGACGTCGCTGTTCATGCCATTGAGCATCGTTTTTTTCTTGCTGATTGGATCTGGGCTCTTTGCGATTCGCAACGCTCGCTGGTCGCTTGGGCTCGGGTTACTGTTGCTCGGTTGCTTTGTGTGGGCTAGTGCTAGTCCACTGCTGGCCTCGCGGATTATCGATCAAATTGAATCGCAAGTCGAATCTCACGTGCCGACTGCGGATAACCCGCTAGATTATGCGGTGGTGCTAGGGGGTGGAACGGGGCTTACTCCTGAGCTTCGACCTCAATTAAATGGCTCAGGGGACCGTATCAGCTTGGCCATACGACTCTATCATGCAGGTGCCGTTCGCAACATTATTGTGACGGGAACAGCACTTCCGGGAACCGTACTTCCGGGAAGCGAAGAGGATCCTAGGATGAACCCCATGCTTCAAGCCAAAGAGATATTGGTGGAGTCGAACGTGAACGAATCCGCAATTGTGATGATTACAGGGATCAATACGAGTGAAGAAATGAAATCGTTGAAAGCGAAGCCTGAGTTCTGGGAAGGCAAACGATGCGGGTTGATCACGAGCGCTTTTCACATGCCACGTGCGATTCGACTGGCAAAAGCTCAAGGGCTTGATTTGACTTCAATCGCAGCTGATTACCGAGCCAACCGAAACAAATTCACGATGATTGAACTCATGCCCAACTCGCAAGCAACGGTCAGCATTGAAGTCGCCATCAAAGAATACTTAGGGAGCTTGATCGGGCGTTAGTCTTTACGAATCACAGAGCCTCAGCGCTCTATCGATCCTTCGAAGCGAAGATTCCTTGCCGAGTATCTCGAAGTAGTCAAACAAATGCAGACCCGTTGCCTTGCCAGTAATAGCGGTTCTCAAGCCAGCCGCAATTTGACCGAACTTTAAAGCTCGCTTTTCAAGGAACGCCTTCAAGAGTTCTTCCAATGGTCCCGCATTGAATGATTCTGCGGTGACCAGTTCCTCTCGAAATTCCTTGATCAATCCGCAAGCCACTGGATCATTCTTCAATCGTTTATCAAAAACAACTTGATCAAAATGGAACAGATCATCTGCTAAGAACAGTTCGTCAAATTGTAGAATGTCTCCGGCAACCTTAATACGATCGCCAGCAGCGGTGACAATTTGTTGAAGTCGTGGACCTAGTTCGCAATTCGGTGGCGAGCTGACCCAACCGGCTCGTTGAAGGTACGGAAGCACCATCGCAACTTTTTTCTTTATGTCCAGGGCATTCATCCATCGCGTCTGAACCGAAACCAGCTTTTGAGGATCGAACGAAGCTGGCGATTTGTTAACTCGACCTAGCGTGAACAAGCAAATTGCTTCTTCCATGGTGAAGTCTTCTTTCGAGTCATCGAACGACCAACCTAGTAGCAGTAGGTAGTTCAGGATTGCTTCTGGCATGAAGCCAATTGACTGATAAAAATCGGTCACTACTGGGTTGAACGCTTCCTTCGTCGTTTCGATATTCATGCTCTTGGCGATCGAAGCACCATGAGCGTTGAGCGACGCAAAATCCTTTTGCTTGAGATACTGATCGAGCTTCCGTTTACTTAACTTTGATGTTCCACCAGGCTCGGCGACGTACGGTAAGTGCGCGTAAGCAGGGAGCTTGTAACCTAGGCTTTGAGCAATAAAGATTTGTCGTGGCGTATTGGGAAGATGCTCTACAGCTCGGACAACGTGCGTAATATCAAAATCATGATCATCGACGACACTTGCCAAGTGATACAAGCATGTACCATCAGCACGCTGTACAACGTGATCCGCTTCGCCAATCCATTCGAATGAAAGATCGCCACGGACCAAGTCGTGAAAATCACATTGGCCTTCGCGTGGCAGCTTAAGCCTTACTACCGAGGCTCGTCCTTCGGCTCGAAAGGCGTTGGCTTGCTCGGGCGTTTCTGCGGCCCAGCGTCGATCGTAAACAAATTGTTTTTTTTCCTTGTCTGCCGCTTCACGAAGTGCTTGAAGCTCTTCGGGCTTGGCAAAGTCGTGATAAGCATGACCGGAAGCTAGCAACTGCTCCACGGCTGCTTGATACCGATGCGAACGTTGCGATTGAAAGTAGGGCGCATGCGGACCTTCAACCCCCGGCCCTTCATCCCAGTCCAATCCAAGCCAACGAAAGCCGTCGAGAATAGGTTGCAGTGCTGCCTGCACATTACGTTGACTGTCCGTGTCGTCAATCCGCAAGATAAACTGGCCGCCAGCCTGTTTTGCTAAAAGATAATTGAACAGAGCCGTCCGAACACCTCCGATATGAAGGTATCCAGTGGGACTTGGGGCAAATCGAGTTCGAACAGTCATCAGTTTATAAAGCTTCTCTAGAGTCAAAAGTTTTGAATCCGAGAGTTTACCCTAGCCGACACTTATGCTCCAGGCATTACGAAGCGATCGTGCTTCGTCCCGATGAAAAACGCGGGTTTAGACTCGTAGCAGATGTCGCCAGACATCTGAATTCTTACGAGTTCAGCTACCCCAATTTTTAAGTTGGAAAAAGCACTCGGAACACGCGTACCGGGAACTTACTTTTTTTCTTGTCCAGACTCGTTTGCTGCCCGATTCGGTTTGAGAAATCGAAGTTCTGGAACCGGAACGTGTTGCCGCCATTGATCCACTGGTAGAGTCCATGGAGTCGCTGGCATCGGTTCCGACTGCGGCATTACCCACCCGCGAATGGAACTGCCTCGAGAAATACTCATTAAATCCACATTTGGATCGATAAACAATTCGGGCTTTCGACCATTGAGCGATGCATATACTAACGCATGAACCTCGGCATCATGGCCGGTCTCAACTCGATACTGCTCCCCTAGGAAGTGTGCCAAGTGAAGAATCATATCCGGGTTTCGTCCAAGCTTATCTGACTGCTCTTTCGATAAGAACCGGTTGATTTTACCGTCGACAGTTATCCCCGTAACCTTATCGGTGATACCATAGCCCAACACGACCGTTTTGCCTCTTAACATCATTCTCCAAGCAAAATGGTGAGCCTGTTCTGTCCAACTGGCATCTCCTTCGAGAACGCGGTGACGCAGCGGCCACGTGCAGTGAAAAAGTCCGTAGAGGCCAGCCAACACAAAACCCAAACGCATACCGTTCGAAAGCAACCCCCACTTTTGAACGCGAGTGTCAGGAATCTCGACGGGAAGACCGCCCAAGATCTTTCTTGGCCAACTTGGATCAAAAAAGAGAAGCGTGGCAAAAATCATAAACCATGGAAAAATATGAATGTTAAACAGTACCGCGTTCGTCAAGTGAAATCCAACACACAGAATATATGCTGCAACCCTCGTCTTCTTCCAAAGAAGTAACGGAACAATAGCGAGATCAAAAAGTAACCCCCCCCAGGTAAACATCAAAACCAGTGGCTCCCATGTGAACCAATAACCGACTATTGGAAGACCGTTCTTCGACGCCAACATCGATCTCATAGGTTCGCCCAAAAACCAGTCCGCGTTCAACTTTGCGATTCCACCGAAGAAATAGGGAATACCAGTATGGAATCGAAGCACCCATAACACCCAGGTGGGCATGGTATCGCTTCTCAGTTTAGGACTTAGGAACGCATCGACAGAAACGCTACGGTTAAGTGGCAAAAATGGAAGCCACCAACTAATCAAGCACACCAAGTAATAGTGGTTTTGATAGTTTGTACGATCAAGTAAGAAAAAGTAGGTGAATCCAAGTGCAAATAGAGTGGACGTAAGTCGAAACAAGAAACCGGACGCAATACAAAGTGCCAGAACAATCAGTACTACGAAGTGAATGTACATCCCACTTCCGGACCATGGTTGAACCCAATCAAACCAGAGATAAGTGAAATGGAACCTTGGTTCGACATACAATTGAGTTACACGACCAATTGCCAGATAGTCCCAAGCCCACGCAGCCATTATGGCACCGAAACCGATGCGAAAAACAATCGCGCTCGCGGAGTCTATTGAAGTAGTTGCACTGCTGGTTAGGCGATCAACAACCGAAGATAGCTTCGAGGTACCGAGGGGCAACATGAATCGTAACTGTCTTAAGAGATATTCCACTGTTTACCTTCACCATACGGAGCCCGCCGCCGATAGGCTCGGATGTGATGTATCAAGCAATTGAATCATCAGCGGAATGCATCTGACTTCAAGTGTTCCAACTTTACAAGAATACTTTTCCAAGAAGCAAGCGTTATTGGGTGCCCAAGTTGACTTGTGTGACAGCCAAATATTCCACCTGGAAAATGAGGAATCTCGTTGCTTTGAATGAGATCGATTCCGTCCGTTTCCGTGACGCCGTCAATTTGAAAACTCCCTCGACAGTTCCAGGGTGATTGACGATCGAAAACAAAGAACTTGTCGAGGCCTTGGGAGGAAACGATCAAAACGCGACTCGTATCTTCTAAAGTCGCCAGAGTTAATCCCTCGAGATCACCCGCCAAACCATTCTTTCCGAGTGCAATTACCAGCTCAGGAACTTTCTGGTTAACGGCATCGATAGTTAACTCCCAAATTCCTTCCTGTTCCACCGCAACATAAACCTTGCCAGTTTCATCATCCGCCACGATCCCCTCGCACTTCCCTAAGTCCCAATGATTGATCTCCATACAGGCAAGTCTTCCATCAATAAGCCGACTAATTTCGTACTGAGTCACTCCTGAAGATTCAGACGTCGCGATATAAGAAAGCTTTTGGCTTTTTGAATCATAAGCCAAACACGAGCCATAATTGGGTCTGGTAGCGAAACCGCCCGCATCGATCGGTTCTAGTTGATATGTGACCGCATTTACCGAAAACACTCTAACCTTCCATCCATCGGCTCGAACATTGACAGCCACGACGTCAGTTGGCTGCATTTGGCTCGCTTCCCCACCAAGCACAACTCGCCGCCGGATATCGATGTTGCCTGGCTTTGCTACCTCGATCTTCTGAGTCAAATGCCCGTCAAGCGAATAGACGAACAAAGAATTAGCCTTCTTATCAGATACAAACACGCGTGATTCAGAAGGATCTTTGCCGTTAGCCCAAAAGCAGAGATCATCTTGATCGCCTACAGCATCATTATGAAGCCTGACCGAGAAGGCGACTGGTTGATTCGAATTTGTTTCCGAGTGGCTTTTGCAAATCAACCCTTCCCAGCCAGCACAAAACGAGAATGCTATTAGAAATCGCAACAGACTGTTCATTTACGTTTTGGCCCAGCTCAAAAGAACACTTTCAAGAGAACATCCTCAATAGAGCCTCTTCAATAGAACACCAATCAGTAGTCCGACGAAAGAAAGTAATCTGATGCCGCATTCACGCGTTTACAGACGTTATTCATCCGGATCGACTTGGGGCTGTGCTGCCCCGGTACCTGGAGGAAGCTGAATATCGAACTCGTTCTTTTGCCCTTCGCTAACGGTGACTTCAAGGAGTGTTTTGGTTGGGTTGATTTCGCACGAACACTTGAAGTTTGGATTTTCAGGACGCAACACGCGGATTCGATGCATTCCCAAAACAGCCCCATCAGCTTCTCCGTAAGTGGAGATTTTGTAAGTTCCGTCTTCCGCGGTAAGCCCGATCCCCATCTTGCCCAGTAAGGAACTGCTATCTTTCGCCGCCGACGGTGGCTTCATGGGTTGAAAGTAGACAAGTGCGTTGGCAACTGGCTTGTTATCGCAAAGCACTTTGCCTGTAACGACCGCGACCGGGTAATCACTCTCGCCCGAACTACAACCGGAGATTACGACAAGCAAAGTCAAGATGACGACTAGACCATCACTTCGAAGCATCTTCTAAAATCCTCAAAATATTTAAACTATTAATAGCTAGCTGGGTAGCGTCTGTGTGCGAGATGGGGTTGAAAATGATGGACTCCCATTAAATCAATTCATCGAAAAGATTTAACTGAGTCTACCTGCAACCCTTTAAAAATAACCTGTTGTAGACATCAATCTAATGACGCCTAAATCAACTTAGTCGCCACCCCAGTTTCCTAGGACTTTACCATCGTTTATTGCGTGAAGCCGCGCATACGTCAAACCATCTATGTTTTCCGATATGAACTGAGCCGAAGCATCACCAAATACAAAGGTTGCACCGCCGGCATGATAACTTGCCGCGGCGTCATCACTAATCGCATTAAACCAATTGTTGGGTTTGGTACCTGCATTGATTGGATTATTAAATTCGCCAGTAACTCGCGAGCCTTCGTCATCATCACTAGACCCAATCCAAATAGGCCAGTTTTCGACAACACCAGGAGCTAAAGGTGTTGCTGATCCGCCTCGCAAAGTGCTTGAACTGCAAGTCATATATGTCGATTCTGCCAACATCGCCGTGTTGCTAAGGCCATCACTGACCGAAGCAAGTTTTAACCCTTGTGTTTCATAGAGTTTTGCCATCATGCCGTTGTTACCGCTTGGATCGGCTCCAACGCCAGGTTCGGTTCCGCCGCAGGTTTTGTAGCTGGTTGTCGCGTACCCAATTGATGCAGGTCTTTGGATCGCAGTATCAACACTCGTACCAGAAACTCTATACGTGGCAGGAACGATGGTTGGATGTGGACTTGATGGGCATAGATAAGGCGATATCACTGTGTTACCTCCAGGGATAACGGCATTACCGTTAGGGGATGCCCCCATCCTTCGCCAATAAAGTTCAATCGCACCCGGTGTACCTACTGGTGGAATTGTTGTACCCGCAACACTAGTCATCTGATCGTAAAGTGGACCTTGTTCCATAAATGGCAGGATAACAGTCTGCCAGCCGTAGCCGTCGTCGTCTAGTTGGGAGTAGCTCCTGTTTGTTCCGCCGGCAGTCCATAGAACCGACCCGGGTGTTAGTGGTGCCACCGGAGGGGGCGCGGTCCAAATCGCGGGTGGAAGCTTTCTATATGCACCTTCGTAGTTCATAAGTGCAAGCCCCTGCTGACGTAGATTGTTGCTGCAAGTCATTCTACGCGCTGCTTCGCGTGCTTGCTGAACTGCAGGGAGCAGCAACCCAGCCAAGACTCCGATGATTGCTATAACGACCAAGAGTTCAACAAGAGTAAACCCAGCTCTTCGTACTAATTTTGTATTCATTTTGAAAATCCCTGTTACACTTTAAAAAATCCAAATGCACTACTGCCAAACCTAGGCACGCTACCCCAGGTGCTTGTGGAGGCAAAAAATTCGAAGGCAATCGTGGATTTCTCTAGCCCCAAATAATGTTGAAGCACGTTTAAGAATTTGCCCTTTCTTCAGTGCTTTAAAGGAAACCTTTTCAGCACGAGAACTGAATTGCCAACGAACGTTGTCAAGTTGCTATATGTATGAACAACCACAACAAATGTTATTCATATAAATTAACGCATTGAGGGTGGCATCCGCATTAAGAAACAGTTAAAAAAGTAGGTCTTTCAATTTTTCGACAAGTTGTACGATCGCAAGATGGCAGCATCTACCGCCAAGTCAGAACGAAACTTTGTTGATACTTGACTCCGATCACACCTTCAAAAATGCTGGTTGATCTGCTCGCCTAACCGATTTTCACCCGCGCTTCTGGCGCGGATTTAATCGATGATCGATAACCGCACGGTAGTTCGCCCCCTATCCGTGCCCTGCCGCACCCTCCACCTTCGATTGCACGAAACTATGACCGATGCTCTTAGCTCTCGACTTCGACGATTCACGTATGTCGCTTTGATCTCCTTTATCGTTTGCAATGCATTCGCTGGCGATTTTCCGGAACTCCGTAATTCGGAAACCGATATCAATGCAACTCCGATGAACGCCGCCGAAGTTGCTCTAAAAATGGAGTTGCCAAAGGGTTTTAAGGCGACTCTGTTTGCTTCTGAACCGCAAGTTCAGAATCCGATTGCGATGGCTTGGGATGCTGGCGGACGTTTCTGGGTTGCGGAAAACTTTACGTATGCAGAAGCCCAACAAAGGTTTGATCTCTCGTTTCGTGATCGTGTGTTGGTGCTAGAGGATTTAGATGGGGACGGTGTCTCTGACAAGCGAACTGTCTTCACCGATCAGGTTCAGATGCTGACGAGTGTCGAGGTCGGGCATGGTGGCGTCTGGTTGATGTGTCCTCCGCAAGTTCTCTTCATTCCCGATGCGAATCATGATCTCGTGCCGGATGGTCCTGCTCAGGTCGTTTTGGATGGTTTCACTGTTGCGGAAGCCAACTACCATAACTACGCAAACGGGCTTCGGTTTGGGCCTGATGGTTGGTTATATGGACGCTGTGGTGCTTCATGTCCGGGGCTTATTGGAAGACCAGGAACACTCGACAAAGATCGCTTCGCGCTTGAAGGAGGAATCTGGCGATACCATCCAATTCGCAAAACGGTTGAGGTTCTCTGCGCAGGCACAACGAATCCTTGGGGACACGACTGGAACGAGTTTGGTGATTTGTTCTTCATTAATACAGTCAATGGTCACTTCTGGCATGCGATACCCGGCGCGCACTACAACCGACCGTTCAATCTTGATCCCAATCCGCAAACATATCAAACCATCGATCAACACGCGGATCACTATCACTTTGATACGGGCAAAAGCTGGATGCAATCTCGTGACGGTGCAGCCAACTCCCTGGGCGGTGGACATGCTCATTGCGGCGCGATGTTCTACATCGGTGAAGGCTGGCCAAAAGAGTACCGCGGGAAGTTCTTTACCTCCAACTTCCATGGCCGAAGACTCAACCAAGAGACTGTCTCACGCAAGGGTAGCGGTTACTTAGCCTCTCACGATCCAGATTTTTGTATTGTTCCAGATCCGTTCTATCGAGGCATGGATCTATCGGTTGGCCCAGACGGCGGTGTAATGTTGATCGATTGGAGCGACACCGGAGAATGTCATGAACGCAATGGAGTGCATCGAACTAGTGGGCGGATTTTTAAGATCACGCATCAAGATCATCTTTCCACCAGCAAGATTGCAAGCGTGGATTCTCTATCTAATCAGGAGCTTGTTCGCCTTCATCGTACCGATAACGAATGGGCCATTCGACAAGCGAGATTGATACTCGCCCAACGATCGGTAGCAGGACTCGCAAAGCCCGGGGCACAGGATGCAGACTTATCCATGGCGATGAAGGACTTGCTCGCTATGACTTCCGAAACGAACCAACTGACTGCTGTGCGAACGGCGATGACTTTACTCGCCTGTGGTCAAGTCAATCAAAGTGTCGCCTTAAGCTGGCTTGCTAGTCCCAGCGAAAACGTGCGAGCTTGGTCTATACGGGCAAGCCTTGATTCGATGTCGATTGATGACGTTTTTAGAGCTCATCCCGTGGCAATGGCTGTCGATGCAGAATTGTTAGCGAGTCATGTTTCTTTGGCGAAAGCCGACCCATCCGGATTGGTGCGGCTTGCTCTCGCTTCGAACATTCAACGACTTCCGGTCAAGGATCGAGCGAAACTCGCACAGGCATTGATGTCACGCGAAGAGGATGCCAACGACCATAATCTTCCTCTTCTTGTTTGGTATGGATTGATGCCTGTTGCGGAAGAATTACCGTCGAGTCTTATTGACGTTGCAATCCAGAGTAAGTGGCCTTTGGTGCAACGACTGATTGCAAGACGACTTGCCGATACCATGCACAAGGATCGTACGTCATTGGAGTCGCTGATCAACGCAATAACCCATAGCAAAGATTCCAATTTGCGGGCTACGATAATTTCGGGAATTAGCGACGCAATGAAAGGTTGGGCGAAGGCTCCCGAGCCAAAAACATGGAAAGCGTTTTCAGCCTCGGTGAAAGATACCGAAGTGACTCTATCCCCGATGGTTCGCGAGCTTGGGGTCGTCTTTGGCGATGGACGAGCCATGACGCAAATCCGTGAGCTAGTACTCGACGAGAAGGCAGAGATAGGGCTTCGGAGATCGGCTTTCCTTTCTCTGCTGAATCAGCGGCCCGAGGATCTCAATGAAATCTGTACGAAGCTGATAGGCGATCAACGTATTAACACCATCGCCGCGAAAGGACTTGCTCTGGACGATAACGCAGAGAATGCAAAACTGGTCATCAAGAGCTTCGGTCGATTTCGTGGTACCGATCGGCCTGAGATTATCGCTGCAATGGTGACTCGTAAGTCTTTTGCATCGGAACTGGTTAACGCGATTGCGAAAGGGACGATCGCGAAAAGTAGCCTTTCCGCTTTTGATGCTCGTCAAATTCGATCGTTCGGTGATGAAGAGCTTAACCGGCGGCTTGCCGATGCCTGGGGAGAGACGCGCGAGTCTCCTGAGGATCGGCGAGTTGCGATGGAAAAGCTTCATAAATTGCTGGCTGAACAAGCCCCTCAATCAGTCAATTTGAGCAAGGGCCGCGCGGTCTTTGCGGAGCTATGTGGAAAATGTCACCGGATGTACGGTGAGGGTCAAAAGATTGGTCCAGACCTGACCGGTTCGAATCGATCCAATCTCGATTACTTGGTTGAAAACATCGTGGACCCCAGCGCCGTTGTTCAAGCCGACTATCGTGTAAGTGTACTAATGATGGAGGACGGAAGAGTTCTCAATGGTGTTGTTGTGTCGAAAAATGATCGAACACTTTCGCTGCAAACGCAAAGTGAATTGCTTGTCATTGAGCGGGCAGAGATTCAGGAAATCAAGCAGACGAGCCAATCTCCAATGCCAGAAGGGCAGCTCGAGCAACTTAGTGCCGCTCAGATTCGCGACCTCTTCGGGTACCTGCGACATCCGAGCCAAGTTGAATTGCCCTAGCCCTTCGTCTAAATGAAAAATCACGATGAGAACAACTGAAATGCGACAAGGCAGTGTACACAAGAACATTTAATCAGAGGCTTTCAGCTACTTTTACGTATCTTTGACAAATGATGAACCAGATTGGGACATTCTTCTCGGGCGGAAGGCGTTAATACTTACACCCGTGAGTTTTAGTTCCTTTACCCGAAGAACCGGAGTTTCTTCCCTATGGTTTCCCCTGTCCCCAAACACCATCATCACCACGCTCCCGCACCAGTTGAAACGCCACATGGCTACGCATCGGTGACCGAAGAATTTGTTTCGCCTGCGAAGGGTTTTGCTTCGGGCGGGGCTGTTTCGATTGCTGAATCCACGGTCGCTGAATCCGCAGTTGACGAATCGACTGAATCTCCGGCACGCCGACCGCACCCGCTTGATAATCCGATGACAATCAATTGGGGCCCTGCGATTTGGTTGATCGTGCTGCACGTGCTCGCTTTGGGTGCTCCTTTCTACTTCTCGTGGTCAGGACTTGGGTTGGCTGTTTTGTTCCATTGGATGGCAGGTAGTTTGGGGATTTGCTTAGGCTTTCACCGACTGCTAACGCACACCGGAATGGATATGCCCGGCTGGTTGCGGAACGTGTTTGCGACTATCGGAACCTTGGCAGGAGAAGGTGGACCGATTTCCTGGTGCTCAAACCACCGCAAGCACCATGCGTTTAGCGATCAAGTGGGTGATCCCCACTCGCCAAAGGACGGCCCTTGGTGGTCACACCTCTACTGGCTTGCATTCAACACTGACGGGGGCGACCGTGCAGCCTACGTGAAGAAATGGGTTCCCGACCTGATCAAAGACAAGTACTTGGTTTTCCTTGAAGACTACTTCTTGCCGATCCACATTGCTTTCGGTGCATTGGTCACACTCGCTGGTTACATCGTTGGTAGTTTCTATCCAGTTGGCGGATTTTACCTTGCGACTTCGTGGTTCCTTTGGGCAATCTGCTTGCGTCACGTAGCCTTATTGCACACAACATGGTTCGTCAATTCGGCCTCACACATTTGGGGTTATCGTAACTATGAAACTCGCGATGAAAGCCGAAACTTGTGGTGGGTTGGTTTGATTGCTTATGGCGAAGGCTGGCACAACAATCACCACGCAAAACCGCGTTTGGCTCAACACGGGCACAAGTGGTGGGAATTTGATATGACATATCAGTTCATTTGCATTCTTCGTTTCCTCGGTTTGGCAAAGAACGTAGTTGATCTAAAGAGTGTCGCTGATAAGAAGCAACGCTTCGCAGAAGAAGACCATCAAGCTGCTTAAACCGTTTGCTGAGCAGTAGTTTATTGGGCAGTGATTTATTGGGCAGTAAAATTAAAAGTACCTAAGCTCGCGAGTCACTGGACTAGCGAGCTTTTTATTTGACCGGTCAAGCTGGCAAACCCGTTCGGTGCTTGCCACAGCACCTGATTGTTCTGATGCGAGTGCATACTTCGCTAACTGCTCAAAAATATATTGCTCCGCCAGCTGCTTCAAGCACCGAACTGCAAATTCGCTTTAAAATATTATCTGACAGTCACATTTCCAATATACCTGCGGTCGCATTTCGTAAACTTAGTAGACCAACGAATGCCTCGGAAGCACTCTCTGGGATTTTGCGATTTCAGAAGCAATTATCAAACAATTTCCCAAAAGAGAAACACAATGTTTCAAGGCCGGCGGATCAATTGGCTTGAGCCACTCATGAACGCCATGACCTCAATCGCAACGCGTTGCTAACGACAAAAAAACTCGAGAGACTCATTGCAATTCCTGCTACGATTGGCGAAAGAGTCAGACCGGTCATGGGTTTGAGCAGCCCGGTGGCAATTGGGATTAGCACAATATTATAGCCAAAAGCCCACGCCAAGTTCTGCTTGATATTCCACATCACAGCCCGCGACAAACTGATAGCACGCGGAATGTTCTGTATGTCCCCTGACATTGCGATGACGTCGGCGCTATCGATCGCAAGATCAGTCCCGGTTCCCATGGCAATGCCAACATCGGCGATCGTTAGAGCAGGAGCATCGTTCAGCCCATCACCGACAAACGCTACCCGTCGGCCTCCATGCTTGAGTGTTTGCACAACATCTGCCTTGTCGTTGGGAAGCACCTCCGCATAGACCATCATTGGTGGTATCCCACAGCGATCTGCAATAGAAAGTGTTGTTCGTTCGTTGTCGCCAGAAATGAGTGCCACTTGAAAGCCGGTTTGTTTAAGTTGCTCAATAGCCTGAGTCGTTGACGGCTTGATAGGATCGGATACGACCATGAGTGCCGCGAGCGCACCATTGGCAGCCGCGAAGAAATAGCCATTGCCGTCGGACATGGCATCGGCTACTTGTGCATCAAACGGAGTAATATCAATGCGATGTTCTCGCATCATTTTTTCCGAGCCGATAAGGACTCGGTCGCCGTTGGATAGCTGGGCTTCGACGCCCGCGCCAGCAATAGCATTAAAGCTATTGATGGTAAGTAATGATCTTTTACCGTTAGCTGCGGCCACCACGATGGCAGTAGCAAGCGGGTGCTCAGATCGCTGCTCGACGACAGCCAGTTGCGACAATAGGTCTCCTTCTGAGAACGGTGGCAAAACATGAAAGAGCGACAACTGCGGTTTACCAATGGTCAGCGTGCCTGTTTTGTCGAAAGCGATCAACCCAACTTGGCTCAACGATTCAATGGCGTCTGTCGATCGAAACAATATGCCGTACTGCGCCGCTTTTCCGGTACCTACCATCACGCTTGTCGGAACGGCCAGCCCCATAGCGCAAGGACAAGCAATAATCAGAACAGCGACGGCATGAATAAGTGCTTGATCGGTGGAACCACCGGGCATCACGAAGAGCCATGCAAGTGCGGTAAATAGGGCGATTAACAAGACCACCGGTACAAAGTAGGCAACGACTCGATCCGCAATGCCTTGAATGCGAGGCTTCGAGGCCTGCGAGGATTCAACAAACGCTACGATCTTTGCTAGCGTCGTATCGGCACCAATTGCTGTGGCTCGAAATTGAATGCTCCCGTTGCCATTGATCGTTCCAGCCACTACTTCGTCTCCGGCTTCTTTGGCCACAGGTAAGCTCTCGCCTGTCACCATACTCTCATCGATATAGGTAGAGCCGCTGACGACTACGCCGTCGACGGCGATAGCAGAGCCGGGGCGAACTTCAACAAGATCATTTAGCAGAACATCTTCAGCGGGAATCGACACCGCTTCACCATCACGAATGACTGTCGCCATTTTCGGCACCAAATTCAGCAGCACCTTCATTGCATCTGAGGCTTGGTGCCGCGACTTCGTTTCAAGGAACTTGCCGAGCAAGATGAGCGTGATCACGACGGCTGACGCTTCGAAGTAGACATGTCGAGACGCCAGGGGAATCCACTGGGGGACTATTGTGACGATAGTGCTGTAGCTGAAAGCTGCCATCGTCCCGAGAAGAATTAGCGAGTTCATGTCGGGGGACGTAGAAAAAAGGCTCTTTGCTCCCAGGCGAAGAAATCGGCAACCAAACCAGAACTGAACTGGGATCGTCATCCCCAGCATGATCCAGTTCCATTCTTCCATGGACAACCAGCGCATCATAAGGTCCATGATACGGCCAGACACCATCGGTGCCATGGCGAGGATGACAATCGGTACTGTGAAGCCCGCGGCACCGAGGAACATCCACCATAGCCGCGATGTCTCGACATCATGATCGTCTTGTGAGTGGGAGGCGCTAACAACGGTCAAATTGACAGGCTCGTAGCCCAATTTGGCGATTGCAGTTCGTACCGCTTCAATGTCACCGTGTTCCGGGTTATGGTCGAACCGGACAGACGCGCGCTCCGTTGCGAGATTGACCGAGGCTTCAACAACGGTAGGTATTTTGCGAAGCCCAAGTTCGACGCGTCGTACGCATGCGGCACAAGTCATCCCACCTACACCAATTTCCACGGGCTTTTCAGCGCTTTTCATTAGGTGCTCCTTGCGAATCGTCCACAGCTAATTGTCAACCAAGAACTATTTGTCAACCAGTATTGCGGCCGCGTAGCCAGCTTCCTGGATAGACTCGAGGATTGCCGCGTCTTCGAACGTCCCCTCCACTGTGGCGTTCCCTGCCTGTAAGTCAACGTGGGCATCCTGGACACCATCGGTTGCCCTAATCGCCGACTCTACCGTAGCTTTGCAGTGGGTACAGGTCATACCTGACACCATAAACGATTGATTGCGTTCTTTTCCATTCATTCGAGAACTCCTTTGATTTCAACTGATTGGAAACATGCCATGTTCTGCACATTGGATGCCGCTAGAGCAAAGATTCTTCTTTCAGCATGACGTATCATTCGACGTCAAGCTGAACCAACGCTTTAGTACCCAGCTGATAGCAGGCGAAAACTTGGAATGATCTCTGTCAAGCAATCTATTCCGATCGACACCTAAAAGCCACCTCCGCTAAGTCGAATCATGGGATCGAATCTCGCGATGGTGCTAGTGAAACGCAAGTACGAAGACTCGAAGCGAACAATTAACGTTCTTTACCCGATACGAAGGTTTCAAGTGTGATGAACCAACGGTCGGTAGCGATAACAGACACTTGGGATTCATGCTCGGGAAATGCGGTACGGGATGGTTTAAACTCAATTCACATTTTGCGGCACATGTACAGCGAATTCTGGTTTACAACTTCAACAAATAACTCAGCAAGTCAGCCATGGCTTGAGGGTCTAACGTGTTTTCGAAACCTTCGGGCATTATCGACAAACCGGTATTTTTAATTTCGTCTATGTCGACCCGCAGCACAGCTTCTGTGATGTTATTGGAATTGCGAAGCGTCAGACTTGTCGAGCCTTCGTCGACAATCATTCCCGATAGCACGCGATCATCGGTCGTCGCGACGATGTAGTTGAGGTACTGCGGATTTACTTCGCGACTTGGATCGAGGACCGCTGTGAGAACCGTTTCAGCACCACGCGACTTGATTGCTGCGAGGTTAGGGCCGATTTCATTTCCGATATCTTCCACTCGATGGCAACTGCTACATTGTTTTCGAAAGTGCTCGCGACCTTGCTCGACGTTTCCGACCAACTTGAGTGCATTCTGATAGTTCATAATGACACGTTGCCTCTTCTCCACTTGGTCTGTTGAGCGAATGGCCGAAGTCTTCGAAATCTCGATTTTTGCAATGGAATCCTTTCCAGATTCACGAACGCGTTTTCGAGTCGCCGCTTGGTCGGCGAGCTGCTTGAGAAGCGTGATGGAGTAATCGCCTTTCAATACAGAATCTTGATTAATTACTTCAGCAAATTCAGCGGCCTCGTCACCGATCGAACAAAGTACTGCAGCTTGCATCCAACGATCCTCGGGATTTTGTCGAAGCAGACTAAGCAAACGATTTACTCGGCTGTCAACCTTGAGCGTTCCCAATGCATAGGCGAGTTGATGGCGAACTTCCAGAGCAGGATCGTGAAGCAGCTCGTCAATCTTTTCAAGTAACATTGGTGTCAACTCGACGCGATCTACCAATCGTACTGCATGCCTGCGTACTTGCTCGTGCGAGTCACTCAGCCCGGTAATCAGTGCCGAATCATTGAGCCCTCGCAGTCCGTCAAGCGAATACAACGCGTGCATCCGACCAAGAGGTGACAGGCTTTCAACAACCAGCTTTCGAAGCGATTCAATTGCCGAATCGTCCTGTCGTTCATACAACAATCGAGCAGCCGTTTCGCGATGCCAAGCATTTGGGTGGGCTAGTAATTGCACTAGATCTTGAGTGCTTTGCAGGCGGAGTGACTCGGGTGCTTTGCGATTAAAGCCTATCGGAACGATTTGGTAGATGCGTCCTCGATCGCGTCCAGATGTGAGATCAAGATGCTTTTTGATTTCAATCGGTAGCGACAAAGGATGCTCGATGACTTCGCGATAAACGTCGATCACATGCAGCGAACCATTCGGCGCATTCGCGAACTGAGCGGGACGAAACCAGTTATCGGATGAGGTAACAAATTCACTCTGCTGATCGATTCGCCTAGCGATGAATTCCAAACCGTTTGCATCGAGACGTTTACGATGAATCAAGTTGCTTCCAACATCGCCAACGATTGCAAGCCCCTTCCAATCAGCAGGCCAAGCATCACCTCGATAAATTGTTACTCCCGTCGCACCCGTGAAGTATCCAGCCGCTCGACCGCCTCCTTCAACTGGTCCCTTGGCCTTACCAGCGACACGCAAAAGCGTACGTACAATTCTCCAAGGTTCCACTGGGCTAGTGCGAAAGACCTCCGATTGAGGCCCATCAGCCGCAATCGAAATCCTTGACGGTGGCGGCTTGACGTATGGATTCCGAGCGACGTAGTTGTCTTCATACATTACTTGTTGAATATGGTCGCTGTTGGAAGAAACAAATTTTCGTCCCCAATCATCAAAACACATTCCGTGCTGTGCCGCGCCACTAGTAGGTTCAAACTCGTAAGTCCCTGGATTCAGTGCAAGATCGCGACCGCGAATACTGACTCCAACAGTATCCGACGGAGCATGAGCACTAAGTATTTCGCCACCAACACTGCTGCACGCAATATGAATGCGGTTGTCCAAACCCCAACGAAATGAATTCATCAGCCCTTGAACATTCGATGTTCCAAATCCTGTAATCACACGTTGCCGCAAGTCCGATTTGCCATCACCATCGGTATCTTTCAAGTACAACAAGTCGGGCGCATCACCAACGAACAACCCTCCGTCGTACGGGAACAAACCAGTCGGCCAAAAAAGTCCTTCCGCAAACTCCGTGCGAGTGTCATAGACTCCGTCGTGGTCGGTATCAATCAGCTTTGCAATACGCGAAATCCCATCGTCGCGGTTCTCACTGTAACCTCGCATCTCACAAACATACATCGCTCCATCAGCATCCCATTCGATTGCAACTGGACTACCAATAAGCGGCTCTGCTGCAACAAGCTGCATCGCGAATCCATCAGCAACCTTGAATGTAGAGAGTGCCGAATCCAATTCAGTTGGCTCGATCCTCGGCAGCTCGTTAGAGTAGTCAGGCTCTTGTGCCATTACCGAGCTTGAGAATGAGATCGTAAATGAGACCGAAAGTAAAGTCGCTAAGCACCAAGCATATAACACTCGAACATACACCCTTCGAACATCCATCACTTAGTCGCCTCATTGATTTGAAGCAATGTCTTTATCCCGTTCATAAGTATCGATTCTGTTTCAGGTCCAACATTAGATGCTGGCTCGCTCGTTTCGTAGCCACCCTGTCCATAAGCCTCGGCCGTACCGATGTACCCAGGACCGTAATCGCCGTAGGCAGCCATTGCGACGTTCAAATCGGGAGCAATCGCTTTGGCGGCGAGCTGGTACTCGACAAATAGTTCGCCGGGCATATGCAAGACTCGCACATCACCAATCGATAAACAACCCAAGTCGATCTTAGCTCCACTTTCAAAGCGTAACACCCAGGCCAGCTTGTCAGGAGTTCCCCAGTACTTGATTCCATCCCAATTGCGAAGTTCTTTCGTCAGAGCATCTCGATTCAAATGCTTGGCGGGTGGCAGCGAGACCGGCGTTGTTGCCCACGACACTTGCGCAGGCGTGACTTCAAATTTCTTAGTTTTCTCAATCGACTCACGCATTGCGTCGGCGACTCGTCTCCCTAACAACAATCGATTCTCTTTAGAACCATCGTTATACTTACCCGCACCAATATTCCCGCCCGCACCGTTGAAGTGTACATACAAAGGACCTGGGGCATCTTGGCTTCGCATGAATCTTGCGATTCCTGGAAAGTCGGGACTCGGAATGCCTGTGCGATAATAACTTTGGGGATGGCAAGCGTAATAGCTAAGCACGGCTATTGGCTTTTCGTCATTCCAAAATGAAAGAGAACTGAGTTCCGGATCGATGACGCCGTCTGGTAATGCACGCATTTTTTCATCACGAGTCGCTGTGTAACGCGTCGCAACTACCTTACCGGTTTCGTCTTGGATTCGACGATTCGACGCAACTTCCTTTACTTGTGCCGAACCAAACCCAACATGCGTGATTGGAGTCGCATTTGCGATGGAAGCTTCAATTTCTCGTGTGAGACGATTTAATACTTCTCGAGCAAACGATCCGTTGTGCGCACCAAGCTCCGAAGCGCCGATTTGGTGCAGCAATGCTTCCGCGCTAAAGTCACTACGAGGGGCATCATGTTGATGAAGCGTATGCACGGCAACTCGGGATGGCGATGTTCCAGAAGCTTTCCCTATTCGCTCGCGAAAAATGTCTTGACTCTGATTAGCGATACCAATCCAATCCACCGCGCATAGAACGATCGGTTCACCGGATCCTAAGATAACAATACCTCGGCAACGCAACCCAAGTTCATCGATCCGCTTCACCCGGTCATACGCCATCATGAACCCAATTGGTGGCGTTGCGTCCACATCAAAAGTCGCTACCGACAAACCGCTGGGCGATTTCTCAATAGCACTTACCGAGTGACTGTTACTCGCGAGAACGAAACAAAAAACGACGAACAACAAGCTAATGTAGCGCCGCGCTCTTGTTACTTCGATGCTATTGCTGAACTGAATATCTCTCGCGTCAACATGTATTGCAGCGTCATTCATCACACCAACTCGATTCGCAAACTATAGGAGAGAGCACGCGCAATGGGCGGGCGATGGACGCGCGATGCCTTCCGAGATTCTAATCTAATCGTTCACAAGATCCAGTGCACCAAGATAAATGTCATCGTCGATAGATGACACCTTCTGCGGCTTCAGGCGTCGTTAGTAACACGAATGGATGAAGTGTTACCTAAAATCTCGGCGGAATTTTGATCGCTGGGTAGAGGGCTTCTACGGCACAGCCAGCTGGTGGACTGATACCAAGCAACTTCGATAACGTTGGGGCTATCTGGGCTGGGCTAACCCTTTCGACATATCGTCCAGCAACTACACCGTTGCCTAAAATGAGAAGCGGTACATTGGTGTCGTATTGCCAGGGGCTACCATGGGTTGTACCGCGAGGTTTTGCATTGGGAGAGCTGCTTCCTGGAATCGAATAGGGTGTGTAAACAAACAGAACATCGCCACTTCTGCTTGAATGAAAGCTTAGACGCAATTGCTCAAACAAGGCACCGCCGTTCCCACTTTGCAACTCGTCTTGTGTGGCTGCTGCAGCGACATAGCGTTGGGAAAGTAGCCAATCTCTGGCGATCCTCTGAGCTTGCAGAACCTTAGCGCCCTCAAGTCGAGTATGTGCATGATTTAAATGGACTTGGTTCGGCTCCACTTTCAGGACAATTCGCGCGGCATCTTCCTCAGCATTTCCAACCGCGGCCATATCCTTGCGAATAGCGGCTTCGATCAGATCTTGAACGTCATTTAAATTGCCGATTGGATTTCTCTTTGGCGAAGGAATTTCCGCTTTGGATTGCATGTGCTGCGCAATGATCTCTGGAATAGGAGCCACACCATGGTCCGCTGTAATTACAAGCGTCCAGCGACCCGCTCCGACTGCTTCATCGAGATGGCCTGCAAAATCCGCAAGTTGTCGGTCTGTTCTGTAGGTCATATCTTCGACCTCATAGCTCATTGGCCCAAACGCATGCCCGATATAATCATTGGACGAGAAGTTGATAGCCAAAAGATCGGGAATATCGTCAGCTCCGAGCTCTTCATTTCTGATAATCTCACGTGCTGCAAGCAACGTGTAATCGTTGCCGAATGGTGAAAACAAAACCTGCTCTCCGAACTCGTCTGGTAAAGCTTCTCCAACGCTCGCTAATTGATGCGGAAAGCTCGCAGTAAAACCTTTGGGCGGGTTTTCAAACTCGTTGTTGTCGTCACCCTGATTGAAATACTTTTCTTTCGGCAGCAGAAGGTCCCACGTCTTGCCACGAAACTGGTCAATCGCATCACCGTCATTGAGGACTCTCAGATAACCCGGTAAATCCTCTCGATAATACGTCGAGGTAACCCAACGATTTTTTTCTAACCAATAAGCTGCATCGGCACGATGGCCAGTCATCAAGATCGAAGCGCGATCTTTAATCGCAACACCGAATACTTTCGCTTTTCCGTTCGTAGCCAATTTCATCATGTCGCCTACGGTATCAACCAATAACACCCTAGGAGACATTGATTTTTCGGACGCCACGCCAACGACTTTTACACTTGGGTCCGAGACACAGTATCTCGTCTCGCCGGTTGACCGATCAAACCACTCGTTACCAATGACACCGTGTGTATTCGGGTAGGCACCTGTAAGTAGACCTGCGTGCCCGGGAGCTGTATAAGTCAATGCATGTTGGTGGTGGCAATTTGGGAACCAAGCTCCGCTCTCTAACACGGATCTGCAAAAGCTCTCGTCTGCGTTCTTGGAAAAGTTCGTTTGAAAGCGGACAAGGTAATCAGCACAAAACTGATCCACACTTATGACGACAACTAATCGCGGATGAACCGTTTCGTTGGCCCATGCATTGATCTGCATTGCATTGGCTTGAATAAACACGACCAGGAAGCAGACGCATCGAATAAGTTTTTGTTGCATGATTTCAATAGTGTTCATAGAAAACTTGCTGTAGGTTCTTGAGTATCTAAAAGTACAGGTAAGCAGTGTATGCATCGCGTTACTTCGCTGAAAGCCGCATCTTGTATCATCATTAAATCTTAATCAGCCACAACGTTGTATCGCAGGGCTTCTCAAATGTTAAGTCTTTTTATTCATTCGCGTCGTATTCATTGGCGTCAAATGGGCTAGCTTCCGGCGACCTCCGGGTACAAACTCGATTCGGAGTGCGTCAATCGGCTTAGTGCTTGCAACCCGATCGGCGGTGCAATTTGCCATGGAATGATTGCAACGCGAGTCGCCTGAACTTCTTGGACTTCACGTAAGTACATTTGCTCATGCAATTGACGCTGTTTCATCAGTGGATCGGTGAGAGGCAGAGGGCTGAGAACTTGGTTGATTACCCACGCGTAGGGTTCGATTTCCGCGCGTCGCAAGTCTCGCTGTAACGCGGCCGCTTCATGCACCGGAGTCGCTTCTGCGAGCGTTACGATCAGGACTCTTGTAAAGTTGGGATCTCGCAAACGAGGAAGCAGGTTTTCAACCGCTTCCGGCATTTCGCTCGATTGCCGAGTCACTTCTCGGTGGTAAGCTAGCGCCGAATCGAGCAGTAGAACCGTGTGGCCGGTCGGAGCCGTATCGAGCACGACAAACTTGTTCGTTCCAGCGGCCACCGCGTCGGCAAATGCGCGAAAAACAGCGATCTCTTCAGTGCATGGCGAACGCAGATCTTCTTCCAACAATGCTTTGCCGTGAAGATCGAGATTCTTACCAGCTTTGCCTAAGACTTCCGCTGAATACTTGGCCGTTTCAACTTGCGGATCAATTCGACTGACCGACAAGGTCGGTAAGCTTTCATCGTTCATGGCCGCGGCGATATGAGCGGCAGGGTCGGTGGTGGATAGATGGACTTCAAAGCCACGCTGAGCGATTGCAACTGCTATTGCTGCGGCCACGGTCGTTTTACCCACACCTCCCTTGCCCATAGCAAGGATTACACCATGACCGGGAGCAACTAAGTCATCGATCAGCTCTCCAAGTTGTGGCATCAGCCGGAACGCGTTACTAGTATCCGGTTCCACATCAACAACGGTATCAGGCGACAACCGAGAACCAACGCCCGACGGCTGATCTGTGGATGACTTACCGAGATTCCGAAGTGATTCAATACCAAGGATCCCGGCGGGACTGAGCGGAACAATCGTCTGCGGAAAGGTTGTTAAGCCGTCTGGCATTGCGGCCAGCGCGGCCGATCCTCGTTGCTCAAGTGCTACCGCATAAGGATCAGTTGCATCGATCGCATGAAACACGCTGTTGACGACAAGATGTTGATTGCAAACACCCAATTCCGCCAACTCACCACTGGTGCGAGCCGCTTCTCGTATCGCGCTGGGTTCAGCACGAGCTACCAACACAAGCGTTGTTACTTTTGGATCACTGAGTGCTTTCACAGATTCTTGATATAACTTTTGTTGCCCCCGCAAACCTGTCAAAGGTCCAAGGCAACTGGCACCGGTTGTATTCTTCTCCAAGAAGCCATCCCATGCCGATGGCAGTGTGAGCAATCGCAACGTGTGGCCAGTTGGGGCAGTGTCGAAAATCACATGATCGAATTCAACAGTCGCTTTAGGATCACCCAGCAATCGTGAGAACTCGTCAAAGGCAGCAATCTCAAGCGTGCAAGACCCAGAGAACTGTTCCTCCATGCTCTTTACAGCAGCCTCAGGCAATAAACCCCGGTAAGGACCAACCATTTTTTCGCGATACTCGGCCGCTGATTTTTCAGGGTCAAGGTTCATCGCAAATAGTGTCGATATCGCAGGAATCGACGTTGGGTGGTTTCCAAGAGCAACGCCCAGCACTTCATCGAGATTCGACGCTGGATCAGTTGACACAAGCAAAACTTTCTTGCCCGCATCAGCCAATCGAACGGCGGTCGCACAAGCAACTGACGTCTTACCAACGCCGCCTTTTCCTGTGAAAAACAAGTTCCGCGTCGGATGATCTAAGAATTTCATGATTGCCAATGTGTGAGTTGTGAGTTGATTTGTGTGCGTGTTGCGTGATCGATTATGGTTTCGGGCCAAGGGCCCTTCGTTTGCCGCCTTCTAGCAGCAGCCGTTGGTGCCACAGCAGCCGCCGCTTGATTTGGTAACGGGTAGCAATTGCTTCGCGGGCCCGCCGTTGACGAATGCTGTTAGCATGTCGCGTGAGGGGTAAACTTTTCGGCTGACGATCTCTCCGTCGATAACAACCACTGGCAACGAATCTGTTCCCTCAGTGCTTAGCACTTGATGAATCGACTTGTTATCAATGAAGGCTTGCGGTTGTTGAGCCAAGTTATATCGCTCGACGTTGTGACCTTGGTTCTTGAGCCAGTCGAGATCGGCTGCGAATTGAGGCAACTTGGCATCCACCTCAGGACCACAGACGCCGGTCGAACAACACATGGGTTTGTCGTAAACTTGAACAGTTTTCATAATTTCATTCCTACGTTATTGAGAAAGGATCTAATATCTTCACGGTAAACTTTTGCCTTTCGGCTTACAGGTTCGCAATCAACTTCTTTAGCTTGGTCATCGCCGACTTGTTGATGCAATAGCAAACCCGCGGCCCATCGATTTCGCCTTGCACCAACCCGGTCTCTTTTAATATCTTCAGGTGTTGGGAAACCGTTGACTGGGCCAACGGCATTTCTTCGACGATCTCGCCGCACATGCACGAGGTTCGGCTAAGTAGCAATCTCACAATTCGAACTCGAGCCGGATGAGCCAGAGCCCAACTAAGCTTCGCCAATTCCTCAGCCCAAACAACATCAGGCAATGCAAACTTCTCACTCGAAGTAACGCATTTCTGAACTACTGTTTTTACCCTGACCATCGTTTATTTCTCTCAAGATTCAAACGGAAGCTACACAATAAAATTGTTTATCGTCGATATACGATATGATTGAGAGACGGATTGTCAACGAGGATTTAAGGCTGGCTTTATCAATAACGACCGTTTTTGCGGGGACATTTGGGCGATCGATTGCTTGAGCAGTACTTTTTAGAACTAGATGCGAAAGAGATCGAGCGGAGCTCGCGAGGGTAAGTTAAGATATAACCCATAGGCCATTACCATGATGACTCTCTCCCAAGTCAGAAGGACGACTATGACTAAGTTTTATCTCGCGGCATGTTTCAGTATTGCATCGTTCGCGACAGCTTCATTCGCAGCAGTCCCAGCACCAGCGGATAGACCCAACGTGATTTGGATCATGGCCGACGATTTGGGATACGGCGATCTGGGTTGCTATGGTCAAAAAGTGATCTCTACGCCGCACCTGGATCGAATGGCTCAGGAGGGATTGCGATTCACGCAGTTCTATGCGGGGGCAACTGTCTGTGCTCCGTCGCGTAGTGTACTTATGACGGGCCAGCATCATGGTCATACTCGAGTTCGTGGTAATGCGGGTGCTACCAACCCGAGCGCCCAAGCACTTCGTTCTGAAGACGTGACGGTCGCCAAGGTCCTGCAGCAATCTGGCTATCGAACATCGCTCATAGGCAAATGGGGACTGGGCGATATCGGTGATGCCGAGAGCGGGCTGCCTCGCAAGCAGGGTTTCGATGAGTTCTTCGGCTTTTTGAATCAACGGCACGCACACAATCACTTTCCTGATTTTCTTTGGCGAAACGAAGAGCGGGTTGCTTTGCCGAATGTGGTGACTCCGGTAGGTGGTGATGGTGCGGGTTATGCGACAAAAGCGGTGCAGTTTGCTGATGATCTGTTTGCGGAAGAAGCGATCAAGTTTGTCACAAACAATAAAGCTCAGCCGTTCCTCTTGTACTGGAGTATGGTCATTCCGCACGCTAACAACGAACGGACTCGCGAACTGAAGAACGGCGCGGATGTGCCTGATTTTGGTCCATATACTGACAAGGACTGGCCCGATCCAGATCGAGGTCAAGCAGCATTTATCTCGCGTTTGGATGGTTATGTAGGGAGGATGCTCGAGAAATTGAGAGAACAAGGCATCGCGGAAAAAACGCTTGTAATGTTTACCAGTGATAACGGGCCGCATAACGAAAGCAACCACAACCTCGCGAGGTTTAATCCTTCGGGACCGCTAACTGGGATCAAACGCAGTTTAACCGACGGTGGCATCCGAGTCCCCATGATCGCTTGGTGGCCTGGTCGAGTACCAAGTGGAACCGAGACAAACCATGTCGCGTACTTTGGAGACTTGATGGCAACGTCGGCTGAGTTGGCTGGGACAAAGACACCTGACAACTGCGATTCGATCAGTTTCGCACCAACACTTCTCGGCCAGCCCACTGAGGTACAGCCCAAGCACGAGTTTCTCTATTGGGAATTTCATGAAGGAGGCTTTAAGCAGGCCGCTTTGTACCAAGGACGTTGGAAAGGAATTCGCTCGGGCGGCCCCAATGCTTCGATCGCTTTGTATGACCAGCACACTGAGATTTCCGAGCAGACGAATGTCGCAGGAAAACATCCTGACATTGCGACGAAGATCGACGACTACTTGATATCCGCGCGAAGCGATTCTTCCGACTGGCAACCTGTTTGGGCCCGCGGTAAAAAGTGATCTTGTAACAAAAATTTTAAACCCGCAGTCGCATAGCTCATGCAGATCGGTATTCCTACGATGCGTTTGATTGTCCTCATTACCTTTGTATTTCTTTGCTCTGGTCATACTATTGCAGCGGAGCCCAAGCGTCCGAATATTCTTTTCGTCCTGGTCGATGATCAATCGCCGTTTGATCTCAAGTGTTACAACCCACAATCGCCATTGGATACACCGAACATCGATCGACTAGCTCGCGAGGGGATGGTTTTTGATGGGGCGTATCACATGGGTTCTTTTAGTGGTGCGGTCTGTACGCCATCGCGACACATGATCATGAGCGGTCGCACATTGTGGCATCTACCGATTGCTCCGAAGGCTATGGAGAAAGGACTTTGCCCACCCAATCTGGAACAGCAAACCATACCCGCCGTCTTTAACCGTGCGGGTTATGCAACGATGCGAACTTGTAAACAAGGCAACAGCTATGAAGCCGCCAACAAACTCTTTACAGTCCGACATGACGCGACCAAGCGTGGTGGAACGGCGGAAACCGGTAGTGCTTGGCACGGCGATCGAGTAATGGATTATCTTGAAAATCGCGAGTCGACGAAAGACGCAAAGCCGTTTTTGATTTACTTCGGATTCTCGCATCCGCACGATGAACGAGACGGGACACCGGAACTGCTTGACAAGTACGGCGCGACCAATCATGCCGACCAATCAAAGCCGCCAGCATTGAACGCAAAGCAACCCAAGCTACCTCCCAATTATCTTCCATCTCATCCGTTTCATCATGGCCACCCTGGCTTGCGAGATGAAGTCGCCGTCAGTGGCGTGTGGGAGCGACGCGACGAACCAACCATCCGCAATGAACTGGGACGCGAGTTTGCTTGTAGCGAAAACATCGACATCCAAGTCGGCCGCGTATTAGAGAAGTTAGAAGCGATGGGCGAGCTTGATAACACTTACATTTTTTATACGGCAGACCATGGGATTGCGATTGGAAGGCACGGCTTGCAGGGAAAGCAAAATCTTTATCAACATACGTGGCGAGTCCCTTTCGTGGTTCGAGGCCCCGGAATCAAGGCAGGCTCGCGGGTCGAAGGGAACATCTACCTTCTGGATGTGCTGTCCACTCTCTGTGATGTCGCCAGCATCACCGCGCCTGAAACAAATCAAGGCACCAGTTTCAAACCGGTGCTTCAAGGCGAAAAAACAACCGTGCGTGACACTCTTTACGGCGTTTACAACGGTGGCACCAAGCCTGGCATGAGATCGATCAAGCAAGGCGACTGGAAGCTTATCAAGTACGACGTCATGAACGGTTCAGTCCGCGAAACGCAACTGTTTAACGTCAAAGAAAACCCCAACGAGTTCCTCACCCAACATCATGAGGCAACATTGACCGCTTTAACCGGAGCAACACCGGAAGCACATCAAGTCAATTTGGCGGCAGACCCAAAGTACGCAACGAAGCTCGTCGAGATGGAAGGATTGCTTTTGGAAGAGATGCGTCGTCTGAACGACCCATGGCGACTGTGGAATCAACCGACTGACGGGCTGACACCCGTGCAAGATGGTCCGCCCGCTGAGAAGCGTAAGGCGAACAAAAAGCAAAAAAGCTAATGCTTTAGCACGATTAAACTTAAGGGTAGTGAAATTCGTAAGAATTCCGACGTCGCTGGAATCACTAACAAAATCTAGTCCCTTCAGATGTCTAAAGACATCTGCTACGAGCCTAAACCGCGACTGTTTTGATGCCCCGGGTCGCGGAGCTTAACGTCGCAACTTGGATTCTTCTCGAGCCTTCTTCAAAGCGGCCGTTTCGTTGGCTAGCTTATTCTCTGGGCCGGTTGGGAAGTACTGGATATCGTCATCCAGATAATATGGGCTTGGGAGTGTTTGACCCGCTACGGAAACTTGGCAGCCCGAACTAGATCCTAACAATGCTGCTAATCCAACAGCGACTATCGCGAAAACTTGCATTTCGTTTGACATGATTTTGGGCATGACAGGCTCATCGCTGCGAGGAAGAAATAACCGTTCTTTCGATTGTATCGACCTGCACGATTGTAAGACTTGAGGAAATATTGAGGTCCATTTCAATAGTTCAAAGCCGCTCGTTTTTTATGGTCTCTATTCATGCTGGCGTTCGATAAACCTCCGGGTAGAGTGCTCTCGGTGTCCGACTTGAAAACGGGAATGGTCTGATGGAATGGGATCGTAATCGCTATTTTGCTTTAGGTGTGATTCTATTCTTCATTGGAATCCAATTTCGAATGGTCGAATCGTTCGTTCTTAGCGAGCAATCGACACGTGCGTTGCATCGATTCGCGAAACAGTCACAGATATCAAGCAATAACGGAATGAACGACATTTTATTGAGCGTCGCGCCATCTCCAAAGAAGACGATTCAGCCGCCACCATGGCTCGGGTGGGCATTGCTCACAGCCGGCGGTGTAATTAGCCTTCACGCTCTTGCATTACCAAAGCGGTCATAGTTCCAAGCTAGACGAGGTAACTTCATTGCAATTCATGATGCGAGCACTAAAAACTCCAGGCGCGTGGGTCCTCATCTCGTCTGTCGCATTGGCGATTGTCGTGAATTCGTCTAGTCTTGTCGGCACTTCTGCACAAAACAGGACGCATGCTGAAGAGCGTCCGGTGCCTTCGCTAAAGTCGCAGTCGATCCGAGAAGGTTCGCTGCTACCCGATCAAGTTGGAACGTTTCGCGTTTCCGGTGAGCGAGTTCAGTTTGTCGAAAGCGAGACGGGCCGGATTTTTCGATGCCTCGAAAACCTGATGCTTCAACGCGTGTACCAAGTCATCACCGAAGAAGTAACCCCGCCGTCGTGGATCGTTAGTGGCAAGGCAACCGAGTACAGAGGCGATAACTATCTTCTCATCGAAGCTGTCCGACGTACCAAGTAGCACATAACCTGTTTGAGCTACGCTAAGTCGAAAAGCATGACTTCAGCGTCTTCGGTCGATTCTAATGCAAGAGTCGTCACATCGCTGATGGCCAAGCCGTCGCCTGTATCGGCCGCTAGTCCGTTCAAATGAACGGAACCGCGAAGCACTTGCAGCCAGGCACTTCTACCAGGGCTTAAATCGAACTGGATTGATTGGTTGCATTCGATTTTTGCTAAATAGATCCGAGCGTCTTGATGGATGTGAAGCGATCCCAATTCTCCCGTTTTGGAAGCAACTAATCGGAACTGGTTCAATCGCTCGGACTCCGGAAATGGCTTTTGTTCGTAGCTTGGCTCAAGAGCCTGCTGGTCCGGGAACAACCAAATTTGGTACAGGTGAACCGGTTCGGTTTGAGACGGATTAAACTCACTATGTGTAATACCTGTGCCCGCCGTCATCCGCTGAAACTCGCCAGGTCTTAGGATCTCTCCGTTCCCCATCGAGTCCTTGTGCTCGAGAGCCCCTTCGAGCACGTAGGTCACGATCTCCATATTGCGATGTGGATGAGTTCCAAATCCCTGACCAGGTGCGACCACATCTTCATTCATGACTCGCAGCGATCGAAACTGCATATGGTCCGGGTCTTGATAATCCGAAAATGAGAAAGTGTGATACGTCTTCAGCCAGCCATGATCGGCATAGCCACGGTCTTTTGACTTTCGAATCTTAATCATTGGGCATGTTGCTTTACGTTTTTTGATCTCAATGATGTTGAGCGTTTTGTCCATATCAAAACTGGGATTCGTAATCGTAGCAGATGTCGCGAGACATCTTACGTCTGCTTCTCTTGCTTCCACATCCACCGACGTCTGAATTCTTACGAATCAGTTACGCAAAGTCCAATCTGGACAAAGGACAAACTGAATCGGGGCCGCGGTGACGGCTCTTGCGAGGCTAATCACTGCTGCTGTGGGCGTGGACTGGGAAAAACGCGTGTTTGAGTTATACTTCAACGCAGATTTGTTGGAGGAGCTTCACAAGCCACCTTTGACCGCCTTTTGACGTTAATCCTAATTTGCATTGAAAAAAGAATGACGACTTCTCAAGAACTATCCAATCGTGCCTCCGAAATAGAAAAGCGATTTGCGCTCGTGCGAGGGTCTCTTTGACTACGACAACCAGGTCAAAGAAGTAGATCGTTTAGAGTCGGTGATGGCTGCTCCTGGGTTCTGGGATCATCCGGAGAAAGCTCAACAAACAGTTGCCGACATCAAGTCCCGAAGAAGCCGCATTCAGCCTCTGCGCGAAGCTCTTGCAAGTCTCACCGACGCAAAAGAGCTCTTATCGATGGCAGACGAAGACGAATCGATTCTCCCTGAGATCGAACGCGAATTGGATGCTCTGGGCCCGATCGCTGAACAGCTTGAATTGGCGGCGCTGCTCAGTGGACCACTCGATAGTTGCGGTGCAATCTTGAGCGTGCATGCCCGTGATGGTGGATTGGACGCAAACGATTGGGCTGAGATGCTCCTGAACATGTACGTGAATTGGGCAAGCAAACACGAGTACTCCGTTGAACTGCTCGATCGTTGCGATAACGAGGAAGCTGGTATCACGCAAGCAACAATCGCGATTCGTGGATCAATGGCTTATGGATATCTCAAAGGCGAAGAAGGGATGCATCGCTTGGTGCGAATCAGTCCCTATAACGCCGAAGGAAAACGCCAAACAAGTTTCGCTGCGGTCGACGTTTCTCCTGAAGTGAACGATTCGGTGGAAGTAAACATCCAAGAGAAAGACGTTCGTGAAGATGTCTACCGAGCTTCGGGAGCGGGCGGTCAACACGTCAACAAGACATCATCGGCTATTCGACTGACACACATTCCAACCAATACGGTTGTCACTTGCCAAAGCGATCGAAGCCAACACAAGAACCGTGATCAAGCTTGGAAGATGCTTCGCAGCCGATTAGCTCGACGCGAAGAGGAAAAGCGTGAAGCAGAAATCGCAGCCAAGTACAAAACAAAAGCTCGCGTCGGATTCGGCTCGCAAATTCGCAACTACTTCTTGCATCCGGATCAACGCGTCAAGGATTCGCGAACTGGTTTTTCCGTTGGTAACTTTCACACAGTCATGGCTGGCGAGGTCCAAGGATTTTTAGATTCCTTCCTCCAGTTCTGTGCGAACCCAACAGATACCCCGGCTCCAGAAAACGACTAAGATCGAATGCGGAATTGCAATAAGATCGCGTCGCATTCACGCGCAAAACGCAGTTACACACAAGACTATCGAAACGATCTACACATTCATGTCCGAGTTTGCATCTCCAAATAGCTTGACCGGTTCCGACTCTGTAACCAATCCTACTTGGCAGTCCGTTCTCCCTGAACTCCAAGTCCGATCCGGTCGAATTGTCGCTGGGGTTGTCAACAATGATGATCGGCTAGCTCACGGATTTTGGTGGGAAGCGTCCAGCGAGACTATGGACATGGTTCGCATCATGACGAGTTGCGAAGGCACGCCTCAGGATACGTGGCCAGCCAGTAGTCCCTTTCAGCAGATCGTCCGTGAAGAAATTGGTACCGAGAAAAAGCTAGTGCTACTAGCTGTTGGGATGGCAGGCAAGACTCACTGGTCTGGAACCGTCGAAGGGGACGCGATGACAGAAGCGATCGCGATGGACTTCGCTGCACGTGTGAACGTTACGCCTGATTTTTTAGGCTCGACCTACGTCATCGATGCTGCTTGGACTGCCAAACTGCAAACGACAGCCGATGCTTTGAACCAGTCGGTTACTCTCACACATGCCGAGCAAGGCATTCAGCTCATCTTTGATTCGATTGGACCTCACGTTGTTTCGATCGATGGAAAGAAACTTACATTGGCCTTTCAAGCGGATTTTCCTTCAACAAAGCGCAACCAAACGCTTCGTTGGAGGTACGTTATTCGAAGCGTTTCAATTTAGCCAAACCTAAACACTACTCACCACCATCGGATTGAATCTTTTGTTCGTACTCCCTGTCTTTTCGTACTCGAATCGAATCGAGTACGAGTACCATTTCATTGAGAACGAGCAGGAGAACGAGTACGAGTACGAGTACGATTGAGAGCCAAACCTAAACCAATTTCTTGGAATCCAATATGGCAACTGTATCCACGCAACTTACGAATCAACCCGCTTGGCAAGCACTTCGGTCGCATTACGAAGAGATTTGCGATGTTCACTTGCGAACACTTTTTACTTCGGATCCGAAGAGAGGCGAACGACTGGCAGCGGAAGCACTTGGTATCTATCTCGATTTTTCGAAGAATCGCGTCACCGATGAAACGTTGCGATTACTCGTCGCATTAGCTGAACAGTCCGGGGTGCGAGAACGAGCCGAGGCGATGTTTCGCGGTGATCGAATCAACATTACCGAACAACGCGCTGTCCTGCACGTCGCGTTGCGTGCACCCAAAGGCAAGTCGATTGTTGTCGATGGTAAAGATGTTGTACCGGAGGTACATGAGGTACTCGAAAAGATGGCGGGCTTTTGCGATCGCATTCGTAGCGGCGAGTGGAAAGGATTTACTGGCAAGCGAATCCGAACAATCGTGAACATCGGAATTGGCGGTTCGGACTTGGGCCCAGTCATGGCCTATGGCGCGCTTCGACACTACAGCCAACGCGATCTTATGTTTCGCTACGTCTCCAACGTAGACGGGACCGATATTGCCGAAGCGGTGCAAGATCTCGATCCGTCAGAGACTCTCTTCATCATTGCTTCGAAAACATTTACAACCCAAGAAACGCTGACCAACGCGCATTCGGCTCGTGACTGGTGTTTGAAATTACTCAAAGATCCGGCGGCTGTTGCGAAACACTTTGTCGCAGTTTCCACCAACGCGGAGGAAGTGACAAAGTTCGGGATCGATACCGCGAACATGTTTGGATTTTGGGACTGGGTTGGTGGTCGTTACTCGTATGATTCGGCGATCGGGTTATCGCTCATGATTGCGATTGGTCCGCAAAACTTTCGCGAGATGCTTGCCGGGATGCACGCGATGGACGAGCATTTCCGGACAGCGTCTTTTGCTCAAAACTTGCCTGTCTTACTTGCTCTTCTCGGTATCTGGTACAACAACTTTTTCGGTGCCGAGACGGTCGCTGTTCTGCCTTATGATCAGTACCTCGGTCGGCTGAGCGCTTACCTTCAGCAGCTGGATATGGAAAGCAACGGCAAGTCAGTCGACTTGGATGGAAAGCCTATCGACTATCAAACTGGTCCGATCATTTGGGGCGAGCCAGGAACGAATGGTCAGCATGCTTTCTATCAACTGATTCACCAAGGAACTAAGTTGATTCCTTGTGATTTCATTGGATGCCTTAAGACGCTTAATCCAATCGGCAATCATCATGACTTATTGATGTCGAATTTCTTCGCACAAACCGAAGCGTTAGCATTCGGAAAAACGGCTGAAGAAGTGAAAGCCGATAAGGTCTCAGAGATGCAGATTTCGCATCGGACATTCCAAGGCAACCATCCAACAAACACGATTCTTTTGGATAAGCTCACGCCTGATTCCCTAGGAAAACTGATCGCCATGTACGAGCATAAGGTCTTTGTGCAGGGAACCATTTGGCACATCAATTCATTCGATCAATGGGGCGTCGAACTCGGCAAAGTACTGGCTAAGCAAATCACTCCCGAGCTATCGCCGAGCTATTCGAAACCGCTTCAACACGATAGTTCGACTAACGCGCTCATTCAACGATATCGAGCAGCGAATAATTGATGCTTTGGAGTGCTGGGACTTGTCCCAGCTTTGGGGGAGACGAGGTGACTCACCGAGTAAGGTCGATCAATTAACACACTTCGATTGACAATCGCTTTTTTTTGCTCAGACGCGCCACCAGAATAGGCACTTAGACGATTTCATGTCGAGCGTCAGCAAGATTTCACTAGCGACCTTTTCGTGGTAAACGATCCATTCTTTTGCGGCGGTTCGCCGTTAAGAGACGCTTGGGAGCTGCGGCCGTTCCGAACTCTGGTGGGTCTTTGTCTGGCAATGCATCGGATGTATCTGTATGCGAGCTGTGCGTTGCGACAGTGGAGTAACCAGGAACGGTCAAGCTCGCTTCGCGTGAGACACCGATTGGCAGTTCACGATTTGCACCGGGCGCGTCAAAAGAATCGCGGATCAAAAGACGATTGATTCGCAATTCGATATCGGTCAGTTGATCTCCTTCGTCCTTGGTAACGAACGAGAAGGCGATACCGTCGCGACCCATGCGGCCTGTTCGACCCACACGGTGGACGTAGTCATCACAATCTTGCGGGAGATCGTAGTTGATGATGTGCGAGATAGTCGACACATCGATACCGCGACCAATCACATCGGTTGCGACCAGCAGTTGTATAGCGCCTGTGCGGAGACGTTTGAAAACATCATCGCGTTGCGGTTGCGACATGTTTCCGTGAATGGTGTCCAATCGCATTTTGCTGAGATTCGGATCGCCAGCGAAGGCTTGCTCCAGTTGACGATGGAGCTTCGCGGTCCCCAATTTGGTTCGGCAGAAAATGATGGCTTGCGGAGGTTGTTCACGTTGGAGAAGTTTGACGAGCAAGTCGAACTTATCGTATCGCTGTGTGAGGAAGTAGCGCTGCTCGATCGTGTCGACGGAGACGTCATTCTTGGAGCAGTCGATATGCTTGGGCTCGAAGAGATATCGGTTTGCAATTTCCAAAACATCTTTGGCGAGAGTCGCACTGAGAAGGAGCGTTTGTCGTTCTTCTGGACATCGCTTGAGTACTCGCTCGATGTCGGGTCGGAATCCAATGTCCAGCATACGATCCGCTTCATCCAAGACAACGCACCAAACGTTGCTGAGCTTCAGCGAGCCTCGCTCCAAGTGATCGATGACGCGACCCGGTGTGCCTACCACTACCTGTGCACCCGCACGAAGCGATTTCAGTTGCCGGTCCATGTGCTTGCCACCGGAGAGTTCCACGACAGCCGTCGGGCAGCCGTCCGCAAGCTTGACAAATTCGCCGTAAACCTGATGAGCCAGTTCGCGGGTCGGAACCAACACGATGGCTTGTGGGTTCGGGTTGTTTCGAAGCGGGTCGAGTTGTTCGAGGATCGGGATCGCAAAGGAAGCGGTCTTGCCGGTGCCAGTGCGAGCTTGACCGATGACGTCATATCCGTCTAAAGCAAGCGGAATGATTGCCGCTTGAATGGGGCTGGGTTTTTCAAAGCCCATCTTTTTGAGAGCCCCGAGCATGATCGATGAGATATCGAGATCGGAAAAGTATTCTATTTCTTTCGTTTCCATGAATCCTAGTTCGCCTAGTGGTTAGTCGTCTGCGTCGAAGGCCTTTAGATCGAAGTCAGGCGATTTGCGATGATCGGCGGTCTGTCCGAATTTCACGTCGTCCGTCCCGTAGTCGGCGCTGATGGTCTCCAAAACTATCAATTTGTTACTTATAAATACGGTATCTGTTCACTAAGATAAGGTCAATCAAGATCACCTGATTCGACAGGATAAGAATCAACAAAAGTAGAAAAGCCAACAAAAGTAGAAAAAACGTGCAGACCAACCAACCATCGAATACTTCGAACAGCCGAGCTGGCGGGTTATCCGGTGGGCTATCAGGACGGCCAGTTCAACCACAGGAAGATCCGGTAGCAGCAAAAACCGGCACGGCTCAACGAGTTTCAGCCAGCGAAATCGTCGACGATTGGATCGCTTGGATCGCCGCTTCTCGAGCGACCGCCGTCGATGGAGCAAGCAACTCTTTCGACCGCGAAGATGGATTGGAGTCGAACGAACCAGTCAACACCGAGGAGCAAAACAAACAAGCCAACCCTTGTAGCTTTGATCTTGATGCGTTTGATGGCGAGCGACTGGTCGAAGTTGGAATCGAGCTTAGTACCCAAAACGCGACCATCGACCGTGCTGGTCAATTTCGGCAAGTCATGGAAGCAGGCGTCGACCGCGGTTCGTCGTCTCGAGCAGAAACGATTCTGAAGTCGTTCGTCGGAGCGATGCAAACTCACATCGCAAACTACGACCCCGAAAATCAATCCTTGGCAAAATCGCTAGTTGATGTCGCTGGAGCTATTTACGAATCGTGGTATGGCGTGCTCCTGGGGCCAAATGTTCCAAGGCCAATGGTCGCGATCGAGGGACCGCTGCTGCAGTGCATTGCGTGGAGAAGAGAGTCAGCCGATTTGAACCGGCTTTCTACATTGCTTGTATCAAATCCCCCTTCCAGTTGGATTCCGATGGCCGTCGCCATTAGTCCGCTGATGCGAAGTGGGAAATGGGACATCGGATCGGTTTTTCCAACGCTGCTAGTTGGGCTTCAGCATCCGTCGATGGCAGCTCCCGTCTTGGATCTAGCGAACTATTGCGTTCATTCGCAGCGAACAACAGAACATCCGGCAAAAGCGAGACAAGAATCACTTGTCGCAATTTTGGGAGGCGTTATTTCAAGGTTGGCTCTTGCCGAAGAAGATCCTACTAGCCTAGGAAACACGACCGAGGAGATTCAAGGAGTACTCAACGACTCGATCGCATTGGCGGTCGCATTGTGTGATGCTGTCGGATTGATGGGAGCTCGCAATTCGATTGGCAAGCTACATCAAGCACTAGAGCTGCAGCATCGTCGCCTGCAAACCGAAGCCGCCGCGTCGCTGGCGCGGATGGGTGAAGAGGTTGGTCGCAAGGCGTTGATCGCTTTGGCGGCTGAACCGATCGCAAGGCTCCGCGTTTTGCAATACGCAGAAGAATTAGGGATTGAATCGGAGATTGACGAAGCTCACACGATGCCGCTGGCCGTTGCCGAGTCGCAGTTGGCACTCTGGCTTTCGGAGCCTCAGCATTTTGGACTGCCGCCCAATTCGCTAGAGTTGCTCGACGTACGCACTTTGTCTTGGCCTGGTTACGACGAACCGCAGCAGTGTTATTTGTTTCGATACGCGTATCGATTGCCACATGCAGAGATCAGCAACATCGGCATCGCGGGTCCATTGACGCACACATTTGGGTGCGACTTGGCCGAGCTGCCGGTCCATGATATTTATGCGATGTTCGCTGGCTGGCATGCAGAACACGAAGAAATTTTCGAAGTCCCCGCGCCTCAGTGGAACTCGGCTCAGAGAAAAGTCGCCAGCCAATTGCTAGGCTTGCTAGAGCAACATGGTCACGATTCAGTAGAACCGCTTTGGCTTGGTTTCTTTTTAAGTGAAATTGCGGTTGTAGCTAGGTCACGTTTCGAAAACTCGATCGGGTTCGCTGTCACCGATGGTGTCGAGCTGCTGTGGTATCCGAGCTCTGGAAGATCACGCCCGCTTGGTCCAACAGAGGTTTATTCACTTTACAAAGGACGTAAAATACTTAAGTCATTTAATGGCCATGATGTATTCGAGTCCGAGGAAGATTCAGAAGCTTCCTAACTGGGTCTTTCACTGGGTCTTTCACTGGGTCTTTCACTAAGCCTTTCCCAACAACAATTAAACTGGAACCTGTCAATGTTTCAATCGTTCCATCAACCCAGCGCAGCACACAATCAACGCAACGCAACACACAAAGCACTATCCGGCAAGATTGCGTTGCTCGTGTCCGCGATTGCTTTATCGAGTCTTGGATGTACTCCTCAAGCTCCGCAACAGCTCGCCTTCGAGCCGAACTATCTGTTCGCACATCGATTAACAGTAGAGCAAGATGTGCCAACCGATCAGTTTTTGTCTGACAGCAAAGATCTTTTGATCGATTGGTTCGGTACTCCTGACAATCCAAAGCTTCCTCCAGCATTCGCAGACTCGGACTACGCGGAATTGATTTCGCTGGACACGATGCGTCCCGCAGTGGGACCCGCACCCGAATCGATTGAGCCAGGCGATCATGGGCTTTACCGACAATTGTGCACTTCCTGTCACGGTGAGACCGGACAAGGCCGCGGTACAGTCGCCGCGTCGCAAAATCCTTATCCACGTGACTTCCGAAAAGGGGTCTTTAAATACAAGTCAGCACTCCGAAACAGTAAGCCACTCAAGAGCGACATCGCTCATGTCCTTCGCCATGGATTGGCTGGTTCGCAAATGCCGCTCTTTAACAAGCTGAGCGACAAACAAATCGATGCACTCGTTGATTACGTTGTGTATCTATCGATCCGAGGAGAATTCGAGCGGCAACTACTTGCGATGGGTACTGCCGACTTAGACCCGGAAGAGTCATTCAATTCGGACCCAACCAAGCGAGAGCGAATTTATGACGTCTCTTATCGAGGCTCGACTGTAGAAGCACAAGCAGAGGCCTTCAAAGACCAAACATCCACTGCCGAAGATCTTCTAACTGAGATTGTTGACAAGTGGATTGAAGCTGAGGACGAAGTAGAAGAAGTCGAAGCCCCCGAGGATGTGCCTGTTCCTGGGTTGACTCCTGAAGCGGACATTGACGCCGATGCACTATCTGCGTCCATCGCGAAAGGTCGCGAGTTGTTTGTAGGGAGTGTGGCTGCCTGTTCAAAGTGCCATGGCGATTCGGGCAAGGGAGATGGCAAGCAGCTTCCGGATTACGACGAGTGGACCAAGGACTGGACCGTTCAAATCAACGTCAAGCCAGACGATATGAACGCAATTCTTCCGTTTCTTGCTCGTGGAGGAATGAAACCGCAACCAATCCTTCCTCGAAACCTAGTCGAAGGCAATTTCCGTGGCGGGCGTGACCCTATCGCTGTTTATCGTCGTATTCTCTACGGAATTGCCGGCGGTCCGATGCCAGCTGCGGCACTTGCCAGCAAACCTGGTGAGCCAGGACTCACTACCGATGACATTTGGCACCTCGTCAATTTCGTCACCTCGCTGAAAACAACCCCACCAGCGAGCAGCGAGCCAGCGACTGCCGAGCCCAGCACTAAAGAACCCAGTACGAAAGAACCGGCCGCTAGCGTGACGATTCGCTAAAGTCGAGCTCCAAATCCAGACCTCCATACGCTACGATGATACTTGTGGCGTGAAGTATCTCGACAACGGAGTTTTGTGATGCGAAGACTATTTTTCTATGAAGCTGCTGCACTGGCATTGATATGCACTGCAGCAAGCTCGCCATTTGCAGTCGCAGAACCGGTTCGCGATCCTTCTATCACTGATGGTAAAGCAAACAGTGATTCCGAAGTCGAAAACACGACCAGCCGCGAGCTTGCGAAACAGATTGCGGAGCTCATTTCCGCTCTTGGTAGCGAGCAATACTCCGTCCGTCGGCAAGCACAATTGGATCTCGAGCGAATCGGAGTTCCTGCTTTGGATCAATTGCAGCAAGCAATCTTAAACTCGGACCCGCAAATCGCAACTGCCGCCAAGTACATGATACGAAGCAGTTACATTCGATGGACCGGCCGCGAAGATCCGCTCAACGTTCGAAAACTTCTGGAGCAATACGGAAGCGGTGACGTTGTTCATCGGTCGGAACGCATCGACAAACTGAGTGCATTACCGGATCGACAAGGCATACCGGCCCTACTGCGAATTGCTCGTTATGAAACATCGATTGACTTGAGCAAGCGGGCTGCGCTGGCGGTGTTGAATAATATCAAACCGGCAATGAGATCGTTCACCGATCCAAGCGACTCTGTTCAGGATCTTGCAAAGCAAAGTGAAACCTGGCCAATCATCTTGCAATCGATCGGAGCGGCTAAGGGAACCGGAAGCAGTTGGTTAAAAGAGTACGCAGAAAGCCTACGAGACAAAACTCCGCTCGACTCCACTTGGTGGCAGTCTGCTATCGATAACGAGTTTCGGCTCGTCGACAACAAGTCAGGAGAATCAAGCCGTGAGATCGTTTCGGAATTGACGCGATGGACCGCAGAACAGCTCGTAAACCAGGGACAAATGGAAACGGCCCTGACGATCGCAAAGAACTTGTTACGCATCTCCTATTCCCTTCGCGAGCAAGCGAAAGAGTCAGAAGACCTCTATCTTTGGGCCCTGGATCGAAAGCTCCCCGCGTTCGTTACGGAACATTCAGATAAGTACTTCGAAGAACTCGATAAACAGATTGCCCAACGCAAGGCTAATCAAAAAGGAAATCTCCCGGGCAATCCTCAAGGTAATCCTCAAGGAAACCAAATGGGTAACCCGCCCTTCGGTATCGGTCGATCCTTTTCACCCTTTGCTACCAAGCTGCGTTACCTTCGCGCGGAAGCATTTCGGCAACTCAACGATATAAGCGCGGCCGAGCGAGAATCGAAAATCGCTTTTGATCGAAACGATTCCCCCGATGAAACAGAGATCTACGAACGCTGTTACTATGGCGATTTCCTACGAGATCGAATGCAATTCGACTGGGCCGAACAAGAACTTCAAAAGGCTTGGCAACTTGCCTTGGATGAACGAAAACTAGAGCTAAGCGTATCGTACAAGCTCGCCATGATGTTGTCTGACGGCGAGGATTACCATGGTGCCGAAAAAGCATTAAAGCCATTGGTTGAACGCTTCGAATCAGAGCCTGAATTTGCGAGAGAGATCGACAACGACATTCCCGCTCAGACAGTGTTTTTGCCCGAGGAACGCGCGATCCTGCAATCACAGCGGATGCGATCGCTGTGGTTGTACTTCCGTGCAAAATCAAAACTCCAATCCAATCAAATCGATTCGGCCTGGGAAGACCTGCAAGCGGCGTTAGTCTCCGATCCGGAGAATGTCGACATCATTATTTCGATGATGGAAATGACTGATGCAAGTAATCCCAAGCAACTTCCTAACCGTGTCGAGAAATCCATGGCCCCGCAAGCCAAAATGCCTCAGCGACGCGATGAAGCCAAGAAAGCCTTCGCATCGGCGGTACTCGCTTTTCGTGAAACACTTCCGCGATTGGAGAAAAATTTGCGGACGAGCAGTGATAGCGAGCGAGCTACTCATCAAAGTCACTATTCGATAGCACTCAACACGTATGCTTGGCTTCTTGCATCGACCGGACATGATTTGGAATACGCACTCGAATGTAGCGAGTTAGCTTGCCGATTGGCACCGAACAACGCCGCTTATCTTGACACTCTCGCACGCTGCAACTTCCGCATCGGAAACATCGAAGACGCCGTCACGCTCCAGAAGCAAGCGATCGCGGCCGAACCCTCGATGCGAGAGTTGCGAAGAAATCTCGAAGTCTTTCAAGCCTCGATTAAACAGCCAAACGACTAATCCTTCGTCTAGATGAGAATCGGGGGTTTGTACTTGTATTAGATATCGTATGACATCTGAAAACATCAGGTTTTGCCTTTACTTTCATCGACGTCTGAATTGTTACGAATTCAGCTACCAATGTTTTTAAGTTGGACAAAGAATTAGCTGTCGATGAAGGGACTTTCGCTAGCTTATTTAAAAAATTCCTAGCATTCTTTTTGAGCTTTCTGTGCGACATTTGCCTGGTCCGTTCCTGTGTGATAGCATGGCAATCAACGGTTTTCCGAGAGACTGAATTTTTGGAAATCGCTTCTCGTCTTTTATCCTCTCTTTGACAGGTGCTATTGAATGAATTCGCGTCAACGGCTTGCTCGTCCGCGTGTAAACAGATCGCTCTTTGTAGAATCGATGGAAGAACGCCGGTTGATGGCGGCGAACGTCCTCCAGATCGAATCGGACAGCTACCAGTCCGACGAATTTCTTGTCCAGTTTGCCTCCGACAGTGTTTCTAATGCGTCGCGTCAGTTACTTGGACAGACGTTCGCTGGAGGTACCGTTCAAAGAAAGCTAACCGATGATGGATGGTTTTCAGTAACTGTCCAACCGGGGACGAATCTTCAATCTGCAATGAGTGCGTATCGATTGCGTAACGATGTTCAGTTAGTGACGCCGGATTTTAGAATGACATTAGAAACAACGGCCAATGACACCAACATTGGATCGCAATGGGGACTTTTGAACACAGGCGTTTCGGGTGGCCTTATCGGAGCCGATATTGGTGCTACGCAGGCTTGGCAGTATGGAACTTCGTCGACAGTCGTTGTTGGTATCTTGGACACGGGGATTGACTATAACCATCCCGACCTTGCTGCAAACATTTGGCTGAATGGAAATGAAATTCCGGGTAACGGTATCGATGACGATCTCAACGGCTACGTAGACGACCGTCGCGGTTGGGACTTTGCCAACAACGATGCAAATCCAATGGACGACAATGGACATGGTACGCATGTGGCTGGAACGGTTGGTGCAGTTGGGAACAACGGGATTGGTGTCAGTGGTGTTGCGTGGAGCGTGCGATTGATGCCGTTGAAGTTCATGGATGCCCAAGGTTCAGGAAGCTTGAGCGACGCCATCGAAGGGATCAATTATGCAAGAAGCATGGGAGCCAAGATCATCAACGCGAGTTGGGGCGGTGGCGGGTTTTCTAGCGCTCTGCAACAAGCCATCACGCAATTTCAAAATGCGGGAGGGATATTCGTAGCGGCTGCCGGCAACGAATCCTCCAATAATGTTACGACTCCGGCTTTTCCGGCCAATTACAGCGGTGTGATCTCGGTAGGCGCATCGACTCGAACGGATACATTGGCGAGCTTTTCAAATTTTGGAACGAACGTTGATGTTGTAGCTCCTGGAGCATCGATTTTCAGTACGCTCCCAAATAATCAGTATGGCTCTCTCAGTGGAACATCGATGGCTGCGCCACATGTTGCTGGAGCGCTGGCATTGCTTTGGGGCCAAAACGCAACCGCCTCGGCTACGACTATTACTAACGCATTGCTCAACAACACGGATAACGTTTTGCGAGGAACGACCTCGCAGTTTGGACGCATCAACGTTGGGAAAGCGTCGGCTGCGTTACTGGGCACGCCAGCGGCACCGACCCCACCCACTCCAACACCGACTCCGCCAGTTCCTCAGGCGCCCGTGCAGCGCACTTATTCCTCGGTTGGTTCGCAGTTCTTGAGCGATGCGACTTCACGATCGAGCACGACCACTAGGATCCCGATCACCGTGTCGGACGATATTCGCATAGGGGATATCAATGTCGTTTTGGATATAAGCCACACATGGATAGGCGATTTGTCGATTCGTTTGACGAGTCCCACGGGTGTGACCACAACACTGGTGCAGCGACGAGGAGGTAGCGGAGACAACTTGCGAGTGACGATCGATGATGATGCTGGAGCAAGTATTTCTTCAATCGCAGCCGCGACAAACATCACTGGCACATTCCGGGGCGAGCAGTCACTGACCGCTTTCCGAGGTCTTTCGGCTCGGGGAGTTTGGACTTTGCAAGTCACTGATCAAGCACGTGGTGACACAGGAGTTTTGAACCGAGTGCAATTGCAAATCACGCCGACACCAACTGCTGCTTCGTCAACGATCGGAAGTGAGTTTTTCGAGTGGCTCTCTAGGCTTCAACGATCGAGAGAGACGACGCATGTAGTGGCTACTCGTTCGATGCTTCCCGCCCTCGTTGATCGAATTTTCTCCAACTGGTAGATCTGTTGGTAGAGCTACTTTTAGATTCTCAAACCGCGATAATTCGTTTTTAGAACTCTGGTGCATAGCTTCTTAGCCACTGTCGCGACGTCTTTGCTATGACCAAGCAGAATAAGAGTGTCACCAACACGGAGGATCGTCTCCGGTGGCGGATCCAAGAGGGTAGAACCGTCTGCTTTGCGGACACCTAAGATCAATAATCCGCGTTCGCTTTGTGTTTCAGATTCTCCGACAGGATGATCGACAAGCGGTGTGTCCGGTTTGATTTCAATTTCGTTAATCTGCAGTCCGAGCTGGCGCAGTTCTTCGACCATGGTCGCGCCGCTGGAAAGCTGTTCGAGCATGTTTTCTGCAGTGGGACGAATAATCAACTGGGCAAATTTATGAGCACCGATTGCAGTCGGAAGGATAACGCGATCCGCACCACATCCCAATAACTTTTTCTCTGTGCGGGGATTTTCGCCTCGAGCAAATATGGTGACTTCAGGGTTGAGCTCACGTGCCGTGATCGTAACAAAAACATTCGTTGCGTCGGTTGACATGACTGCTGCCACGGTTGATGCGCGAGCAATTCCGGCTTGTTCCAGTGTCGCTTCGTCAGAAGCATCTCCATTAAGAACCAAGCAGCCTTGTTCTTCGAGGGCACGAAGTTTTAGTGGATCATTGTCTACAGCAACGAATGGCTTTCCTGCCGCTCGCAATTCTTTTGCTAGGATCGTTCCAAGGCGACCGATTCCGCAAATGATGGTGTGGTTCTTTAGCTTCTCAATCTCGATCGTCATTTTTCTAGCTCCCAGTGCCTTATTCAATTCGCCGTCAATTAGCATTTGTATAAATCCGCCGACGGTGTAGATGATCGACGCATACCCAAAGATCACTAAAAACATCGTCAGCACTCGCAGCTCTGCCGAATCAACCGGTTTCACTTCGCCATATCCGACTCCGAATATGGTGATCACCACCATATAAACCGCGTCGTCGATCCCCCATCCCGCCGCAACGTAACCAACTACAGCAATTGTCGAGATTACCAAGACGATTACGACGCCCGTAATCATTCTTCGAAACGGACCTGATACTTCGATCGCGTTGATATCGACTTCTGTTGAAAGTTCAGGTTTCAAAAATAGTACTCGACTAGTAAGAAACAAATATTGTCTTGATCAGCTCGAGAACTGAACCATAACTTGGGTTTACAGCAAAACCTCATGCAATTGCCCACCGAAGGAATCGACCAACAAAGACTAATGAGCTTGGTCGCGTAAAGCAACCACTAGAAGTCTGTCATGCCGAAATACGTGGGTTTGTACTCATCGCATATATCGTAAGATATCTGAAGAATGCAATATATGTAGGTGTTACTTTGACGTCCAAATACCTACGAATCCAGATTTCCCAAAGTCTAAATCGGATAAAGCACTTTTTAGAGAATCAACTGTTTAGAAGGTTGATACTATTGAATTGTTAATACGCGAACATCTAATTTTTCCGTAGTTGCGTATCTCCGTGTTCCAAAAGATTCGCGACGTGGGACGAGGCGACTACATTTTGGAAAAGCCTAGATTTAGCGAAGACCAAACGATCGTAACATTTGATACAAGGCTCGGCCAATCGAATTGACTCCATCCGTGAAGTAGTAGCTGGTACCCCAACTATCACCCCAACCCGGCATCGCCAAAACCAAGAGCAGGATACAGAGCCCTGAAGCCGCGGTAAGGATCGCGTCTCCTTGTTGAACACCGCGCGGACGGACTTTTGACGGGCCATAAATCGTTCGTTTTGGCTGAGGCTTCCCGTCTGCCCTTGCAAGCGAGACATGAATATTACCGTCTGCCGATGCAGCTGTACCAAGGATCGAAATCGAGTGTTTCGTTCCTTGATGAGACAATGTTCCCGACGTTCCCTTTTTGAAGCGACGTGCCCATTTTTTGGGTGCCGAAATCGTGAAACCAGCCCAGGAGAAGTCTACCAACTGAACACGAAAGGTCGTTCGACCGACCCGAAGGACTGCATATGCGTCGGCGGCGTCAACGGAAAAGGAATAGGCTGTTGCGAAATGCGTTTCTTCGGACATTATGGTTCTCCTAAAGAAATGTGGGTCGCAACTATCGTTGATACTTGAATTAAATCAACGAATTTTCATTGTTCGCGACTACCCAGTTCACACTGTGACGACTGAATCGATCTTTTCGGTGCGGCCAACTTTTAGGCAAGAGGTGGCGATTGGGGTTAGTCCGACCGGACTGGATTCAGGTTCGAGCAATTCCGATCGTAGTACTATCAGCGAATAATCGGAACGTACCGGTCGATCTGATTAGCTGGCTTTCCAAGTAGGAAATCGATCCCACACGATGCATCCAAATCTCTCGATTGCGAATCGCCTTGGATCTGCTGCTCAACACTTGCTATTTGCGTTTGCATGTTGCTTGTGTTGTCATAGTTTGTCGTTGGCACAAGTTCCTGGAATATGCTTTTCTGGCAATGACCCGTCCGTCACTAATCCCGGCCGCGACGAAAATCACGCCTCGCTCATGAATCAAGACACGTCCACTTTGGTCGAGTATCTTCGTAAGCAAGGTTACACCGGGCGAACGCTCGAGCAGGCCGCAATTCAAGATGCAGCACTCCATAATGCAGCCAACAACCCGCACTCAAGCAGAATTGGTCCTGCAATAGTGCCCAGTACCAATCACGATAGTCGCATTCGGTTCCAAGCAAGCTACGCTCCACACTCACTACCAAGCCACAAATCGCCTTCAAGTGGAACTCCGTCAACTGGTTATGAACCATTTGATGCACCGAAGCAAGCGTATCGGATGGTAAGCGCCGCGACGCAGTCGATCGGCGATTTGGATGCCGATCCGTTAAGCTCCATGGGACCTAGTGCTGACGCCGAACGCGAACGCAAAAGCAGAAAAACGAACTCGGACTCTAACGGAGGCGACTCGCAATCCACGCTAGATCCACACGCCGAGGTCTTTGCCAATACGCTTTACCCATCAGCCATCACTTGCGCCAAATGTCATCAAAAAATTTATGACGAATGGCGTGTTTCCAGCCACGCTTATGCATCGATCTCACCGATGTTTCAGCGATTCGAACAACTGGTGACAGATCTGACTCGTGGAACTGTTGGTACGTTTTGTATGCGATGTCATGCACCAGTGGCCACTCAGATGAACTATCCGAGACAGGCTTCACTATTGGAAGGTCCTCATATCTTCCGAGAGGGAATCACTTGCGTTGCGTGTCACCGAGTGGTCGAACGATATGGCCGCGTCAACGGTGAGCGGCGGATTGAACCCGGAACGCCCTTTGATCCCGTCGTTGGAAATTCCGGTGGAGATGGAATTCCGGCTGTTTTAGCGGATGCTGAAAATTGGAAAGTCACCACCGATCCAAATGATAAACGCCCTCGTCAAGCAATCCACCGGGGCGCGATCCAATTCGATCAACTGGCAGACAGTTCCTTTTGTGCAGGATGTCATCAAGTCGTTGTGCAGCCCGGTATAGCCTTGGAAATTGTTTATCAACAATATCGACAAGGTCCCGCTCACAAAAAAGGTATCTCCTGCCAGGATTGCCACATGGGTGCTGTACCAGGGCTTCCGAATGGATACGCGATTGGAGCTTGTGCAGAGGTCTCGGGCAAAGTCTATCGCAGCGACCGAAAGCATTCGAATCACATTTTTTACGGACCTGCTTATCCGATCGCCCATCCAGGTTTGTTTCCTCACAATGAAAAGGCTCTTCGCTGGAAGCCGACCCAATGGTTAGAATTCGATTGGCGTGCTGGTTGGGGGACGGAGGCTTTTGAAAAGGCGCTCGCTGCAAATACTAGCACTTGTTCATTCCCCTCAAGCTGGTCGAACGCGCAGGAGCGTCGTGACGCGCGGAAGATTCTCGATAGCAATTTGGAGCTAATCGTACTGAAGCGTTCCACTGCATTGCAAACGCTTGAAAATGGATCGCGCATCGAAGGCCCGTCGTTCGTCGAACACCCAACCACGGGAAGAAATCTCAAATTTCAGTACCGCGTAAGCAATCTCAGCGAAGGTCACAACATGCCCAGCGGCTCGCTCGGTGCACAGCCACAGCTTTGGTTGAACGTGGTACTGATTGGTCCCGATGGCTCGCGCGTCTGGGAGTCGGGTGATTTAGATACTTATGGCGATATGCGAGATCAGCATTCGCTAGATGTCCGGGCACGCAAAATACAGCCAGATTTGCAATTATTCAACATGCAGACCAAGTTCTTGACAACCAATCTCAAAGGGACAGAACGCGAGATGTACTTGCCCGTCAACTTGGATATCGATCCACTGCCATTCTTCCGCCCTGCAGTCGCACCAACAACCGTTCTAAATCACCCTGCATTCATCAGAATGGAAGCGCACAGCATTGCACCAGTTGATAATCGAATCGTCACCTACACGGTGCCGGGAGAACTGATTCGAATGCCGGGCGTTTACAGATTAAGCGTTCGAATGAGATCGCGCGTCGAACCGGCTTATTTTGTACGATTTGTCAATGGAACTCCGGACATGCTCAGAAGCATGAACGAAGGAATCATTGACGTGCATCCTCACTCATCAGAATTCGTGGTGAGATAACGATGCAACGATCTCTATTGATGATCTTGGGATTGATCTTGTTGGCGTGCTCGCTAGCTGGTTTCAATCCTTACTTGTCGCATGTCATAGCAGACGACGGCGTATTAATCCGTCCATTGCCTCCAATTCAATCAGCTGTCATTGACGATGACTTGTTGACCGTGCCACTACCTCCAGTGGAACCATCAAGCCGATCATCGAGTCAACTAATCATCTCACCGTCAGGCCAATCATCAAGCCAAGCACCAAGTCAATCTTCTGGTCAAGTGTCTGTTCAGGCATCTGGGACAAAGTCGGTTCCGCCGATGACACCGACAGGAGCTTGGCTATGGGAGAGTCATTCGTCGCAACAGACCGATACAAAACTGGGTCAAGTTTATTGTCCTCAGCCTGTCCCGCCCCCAACGGTCGCTGTTGCACCTCCGCAGCGCAGCGTCTATGAAACGCCATGGGTGCCGCAAAATTTTGGCTCGCTGTTTGAAAACATTCCTCCGATGCAATCGCGTCAATGGCGGCACCAACAGCCGACCCGCATACAAGGGCACGAACCAAATTCGATATCTGGTACGGTCGGTGCAGAAGGTGCATGTAATAAGCCAACCGCCGGATGCGTACCATCGGCATCGCCTGTTCCCTATCAAGCGTATGACTTCCGAGGAACACCTGCGCCGGCTGAACATTACATGCCCGAGATGGATATTGCGACTTACTATGGAAAGTACTTTGTTCCAACGCAGCGACCGTGGGTGGAATGGTGGAGACCTTTCTACACCGGCGGCATGTACGACCCAGCGATTCCTGTCTTCAGTGACGTCAATCCTTTGACGCCACATTTTTTGGTTTACGGAGACTACCGCGCTGGAGTCGGAGTGCATCATAGCAAAGGCAAACCCGTTCGCTCCGTCGCAAACAGGCTGAACCTAGATCTGGATCTTCGATTAACAGGAACCGAACGCATTCACGCTTTCACTGGCCCTCTCGATAACAATAACCAATTTACGCGGCTCGACTTTAGCGACTCACGCAACGTGCGCTTTGAATCAGAACTCGACTTTCAATTTGATACGCTTTTTTTCGAAGGCGATCTTGGAGCGATGACTGGAGGACTCGCTGGAGTTGATGCACCATTTGATTTGCCATTTACGTTTGGTCAGATTCCCTTGCTTTACCAGAATGGAATCTGGATGGAAGATGCGATCACAGGAGTTGCATTCGGTTTTCCATGGCGTAACAGCCGAGCCCTTAACTGGTCCAACTATGACGTCACTTTTTTTGCAGGGTTTAATCAAGTCACTTCACCTGCGTTTGAAAATAACAACCAAGCCGCACAAGTATTCGGAACGGCCTGGTTCATCGAAGCCTACGATGGTTATATCGAAGCCGACTACGCTTTTTTGAGCGACCAAGATGGTCTGGAGCGTTCGTATCACAACATGGCTCTTGCGTATACGCGACGCTACTTCACCAAGTTCTCCAATTCGATTCGCGTGCTTGGTAACATTGGACAAGAAGGGGCTCGTACCGACCGAACCGCAGACGGTTTTCTTTTGCTATGTGAAAACTCGTTAATTTCTTATTCGCCTAGTAACGTTGTTCCATATTTCAATGCATTCCTCGGATATGGTCGACCACAATCGGTAGCGAGGGCTGCCGGAGCAGGTGGTATTCTGCGAAACACAGGGATCAACTTTGAATCCGATTTGCTCACAGGCTATCCAACTCTGGATACGACGGGGTCGAATTCCTACGGTGGAGCGGTCGGGTTGAATCTGCTTACTGCTGACTTTCGGCGACAGCTCGCATTCGAGTTCGCAGCGCTTGATACGTATGGCGATCCGGTATTGAGCTCTGCACCCGGCGCCCAGTACGCGATCGGGACGCGATGGCAACGAACGCTAAACAACTGGACTCTCGTTCGAGTGGACTTGATGAACGCTTGGTTGGATAACGCCTCGGACTTGTACGGAACGCGTTGCGAATTTCGTTGGAAATTCTGAGCATTTACGTTAAGCTTACTTCAATCGACGGCTTTGCGTTTCCTCTCCTGCAATAGATTTCGAAGAGTTCCCTATGCGATACGTCCTTGCTTTTGTTTTTGTTATTATCGGTGTCACGAGGGTCGACGTTATTCAACGCACGGAAGCTGCCGATCCAAAAGCGTTTGATTTGCCTCTTTGGGAATCGGGTGCTCCCGGAGCGTTGGGCTCCGAACCCAAGGATGTTCCGATGGCGTTGGTTCGATTGCCTGCCTCGGATGCTCCCACGGGAGCTTTGGTTATCTGTCCAGGAGGCGGATATGGAACTCTGGCAATTGATCACGAGGGGCACCAGATCGCCGCTTGGGCAAATGAAATGGGGCTAGCGGCGATCATCTGTGACTATCGCCATCGAGGCAAAGGATACGGTCATCCGGCTCCGTCCGACGATGCTAATCGAGCGATTCGTTTGACGCGTGCTAAAGCAAAACAATGGAACATCGATCCCAATCGCGTCGGGATAATCGGCTTCTCCGCAGGAGGGCACTTAGTCTCCACGATTCTCACCCAGGGCGAAGTTGCTACGTCGGATTTAGAGAAAACTAAGGCTGATGATTCAAGTGCAGTGAACGCTGAAAACGCGGACCCTATCTCGAAGCAGTCTTCACGCCCAGACTTCGGTATCCTCTGCTATCCAGTCATCATGTTTGGAACATCAGAGACTCATAAAGGAAGCGAAAAAAACTTACTAGGACCATCACCCGATCCCAAGCTCGTGGAATCCTTTGCGAATCACCTTCGAGTTACACCCAACACACCACCAACATTTGTGATGCATACTTCAGAAGACAAGGTCGTTCCGGTCGCAAACGCGATCGCTTTCTACGGTGCGATGATGCAAAACAAAGTCCCCGGCGAATTGCACATCTACGAATATGGCCGCCATGGTATTGGACTTGGCCACAACATTCCTGGTGCGTTCGATTGGCCTGAAGCCTGTAAACGATGGCTTCGCAGTCGTAAGATCATCCAGTAGGATTATTAATCTCACATCCATGCTACTTGTTGTTTCATCGCCTTTCATCTTGCTCACTCCAAACAGTCAACAAGCCCAATATCAACTGATTGATTTTGGCCGAGGAAGAAAACTTGAGCGATTTGATGGAAGGCTTTTAGATCGACCGTGCCCTGCTGCCGATGGTATCCCGCAAGCAACTCCGAAAAGCTGGTACAAGGCAACGCATCGTGTTGTTGATAAACGATGGGAAACGAATGAGGTCGAATTCTCCAGTGATGCCGAGGGTGCTGCTACTCAGAAAGTCATCGGAGAAATCGTAGATACTGCGAGTCCTAAACTTGCTGTCAGTCGCACGTGGTGTTTTCGATGGAATGATTTGTCGCTGAGTCTTAAGACATCGCCATTTGGTCATGTGGGAGTTTTTCCGGAGCAGGTGGAGAACTGGGAGTGGCTGAGCAAGCTTGGCAAGAAACGTATTAGAAAAGGTTCCGAAGATGCTCCGCCGACAGCACTTAACTTGTTTGCCTACACCGGTGGTAGCACGCTTGCTTTGGCATCCGCTGGGTTCGCTGTTACTCATGTCGATGCTTCCAAGCCGTCGGTGCAATGGGCAAGAAGCAACGCAGAAAGTTCTCTACTAAGTCATTTACCGATTCGATGGATTATTGACGATGTCCGTGATTTCGTTCAGCGCGAGGCTCGGCGAAAAAATCGGTATGATGTAATCGTTCTTGATCCTCCGGCATTCGGTCACGGGGCAAGCGGCAAACGATGGGAGCTGGACCGCGACTTGGGAAGTTTGATTTCAGACTGTTGTTCCCTCCTAGCGGATCGTCCAATCGCGATGCTGCTGACAGGTCATAGCCCAGTTTTATCGATGGATTATGGTCCGTTAGAAAAGCCGATTTTTAAGAGCGTATCGAGTCATTTTGCTAGCGTAGACTCCAAGCGGGCGAGCCTGATTGATTTGAAAGGGCGAGAATTGGATTGCGGTTATATCTTTCGTTGGTTTAATTAGGGTATGAACCAACGCAAACACATTCTCGTTGTCGAAGACGAACAGCATCTCGGCACGGGTATCAAATACAACCTGGAAGCGGAAGGCTATCGCGTCACGCTGGTCACCGATGGCCACACGGCGGTGAAGGTGTTCGAGGCGGATCACTATGCTTTCGATCTTATATTGCTGGACCTCATGTTACCGGGGATGAGCGGCTATAAAATTTGCGAGACCATTCGCGAAACTGAAAGCACCGTTCCGATTCTCATTCTTTCTGCTCGAAGTCTTTCCGAGGATCGCACGCGAGGATTTGATCTGGGGGCTAACCAATATCTAACCAAACCCTTCGACTTAGATGAACTGCTAAGCAGAGTCAAAAATCTCTTGCGGCTCAAAACCAAACCGAACATCCCCGAGGAGAAAAAGCCGACAACTCAAAAGAAGGTAATCGTCCTTGAGTTCGGCGAGTCCTTTGTCAACTTTGAAACCTACGAAGTTTGTGTTGCGGGCACAGATGTCAAACTGACTCACAAAGAACTTTTGCTTTTGCGATACTTTGCAGAGAACGAAGGTCGAGTCATCTCGCGACAGGAATTGCTCAGCGAAGTCTGGGAAATGAATGGTGATATGCAGACCCGTAGCGTAGACCAATTTATGCTGCGACTCCGCAAGACGTTCGAGAAAGACTCCGCCTCGCCGCAACACTTCCTGACCATTCGTGACGCCGGCTATCGGTTTATCTCGAATACGTAACCGGACGGAATCAGGCGCTAGCACACCAGCAGCCCACCCCCATCGCTGTTCCCACAAAAACTTCGCGAATTTGTCCAACCCGCTTTTTCAAGCCAATATCTTATGGCGATCGAACATGATTTGGTCCGACACAAAGGAATGTCTTAACACCTTAGTAAACGCATCCTTACACGGATCTTTTGGTCTTTGTAATTCTGCTGAAGGCAAAAGCGATGTTTTGGGCTATACTTCGAGCAGTATCCGGCTTTAGAGCCTGGGGCGTTCTGGAAGTACACTCGTAGACATATTGCTTTTCATGACAGACGATCGCATTGATGGTGGCGATGCGCCGGTTGGACGGCGGCTGATTGCACTCTTTACCGATGGCGCTTGTAGCGGAAACCCGGGACCCGGTGGTTGGGCCTATATTCTGCGTGACGGTCCGACCAAGAAAGAACGCGCCGAGTCGGGAGGCGAATCGATGACGACCAACAATCGAATGGAATTGATGGCAGTGATTGAGGGGCTCAAGGCCTTGTCGCGACCTTGTAACGTCCAGCTCTATTCGGACAGTCAATACGTTTTACAGGGCTTGAATTCTTGGATGGCCGGCTGGAAAAAGAATGGATGGCGGAGAAAGTCAGGGTCCCGTTTCGAAGAGCTAAAAAACGCAGACCTTTGGAAGATACTCGACTCGCTCAAGCAGATGCATGATATCTCTTTTCATCATGTCAAAGGCCACGCCGGACACCCCGAGAACGAACGCTGCGACGTAATGGCCGTAGAAGCAACCGCAAGGTTTCGTTAAACGCGACTCTCAATAGATGGCGATGGCAGGTTAACCCAAGTCGCAAGCCGAGGAGTAATTGGGCGACACTTGCACTAGAAAAAACTGAAGATTAGATTTGCAACGTCACTTATAAGCTGGCGATCGCTGGGAACGGAAGTGAACATTGTTGTCGTATCCTCGTGAGTGTTGATGAGACTCTAGAGCATCGTCCAGATGAAAAACGGCGATGTGGACTCGTAGCAGAGTCGTAAGACAGCTGAAAATGTCAGCTTTTGCTATTTCTTTGAGCGACAGCTGAATTCTTAAGAATTCAGCTACCCCAATTTTTAAGTTAGACAAAACACTAGCGAAACCTAAGACCTTTGATGCAATCTCGCAATTACATCCGTACCATTTTTTGGAACGCGGATTGTAGCTTCTTGGATATCGGGCCGACTTGTCCATCTCCGATAGATCGTGAATCGACTTTGACAACCGGGATGACTTCCGCGGCACTGCCGGTCAAGAAGCATTCGTCGGCGACAATAACATCGTGACGAGTCATGGCTGTTTCGATGCACGTGATTCCGTGTTCGCGTGCAAGATCGATGACCGCGTTGCGAGTTATTCCTTCTAAAATGCCAGCGTCGGTTGGAGGAGTTTTGAGGACTCCGTCTTTGACGATGAAGATGTTATCGCCGGTGCATTCGGCGACTTCGCCTTTGTGGTTGAGCATCAAAGCTTCGACGCAACCCGCTTGCAAGCCTTCGATCTTGGCCAGGATGTTGTTGAGGTAGTTAAGTGACTTGATTCGCGGGCTGAGTGCTGCTGGGTGATTGCGAATGGTGCTGGCCGTAATGATCGCCATTCCCTTTTCATAAAATTCGGCTGGGTAAAGCGTAATGGAATCGGCGATGATAATGATCTGTGGATTGCTGGTTTTATTGGGGTCGAGCCCCAACGCGCCCGAACCGCGGGTAACCACTAGTCGAATGTATGCATCTTGGAGGGAGTTCTTGGCGACGGTTTCATTGACTGCGGCGGAAAGAGCTTCCATCGTCATCGGGATCTGAAGCATGATCGCACGAGCCGATTCGTAGAGCCGATCGATATGCTGTTGAAGGCGGAAGACCTTGCCTGAGTACGCTCGCAATCCTTCGAATACACCATCGCCGTAAAGCAGCCCGTGGTCGTAGACGCTGATCTTTGCATCTTCTTTGCTGAAGAACTGACCGTTGATGTAAATCTGAAGACTCATGGATTTCCTTTGCAACCTGACAACTTAGTTTGGCTTCGAAAGCGGAACGTTTGGGACCATCATAACCGGTGAACGATCAAGTCGGTATCGCAACCCGTGGAGCCTTTTTCCTTGGAACAACGAGTATCACGATCCCGACCAGAATGCCTACGAGACTAATCCATTGTGAGATGCTCAATGATGTCCCGAATTGTCCTGATTCGTCGACACGGATGAACTCCTCCAAGATCCGGCTGATACCGTATCCAATCAATCCAAGACCCAAGACCGTTCCCGATCGCTGCGTGTTCGGCCAAAGCCAGAACAAAAATCCGCATAAAAGGATTGCGTTGATCGAAGCATAAATTTGGGACGGATGCGACGGAAGACTGCGATTCGGCAGAGGGGTCCGTGGAGACCAAAGTTGACCATTCCGATCCCAGAGAAGTTCGACTTGATTGGGGCTGGCTGGGTCCAAGCCAATCGGAGGAGGGGAAATTTGAAAGCGCGTCGGCTGATCTATCAAGTCTCCCGGTTGCAATTGATTGGCCTGAGCCCAGCTGTCGGGCTCAACTTTTTCGATGCGTATTTCCTCTCGCTTGAGGAAGCTTGGCGACCACTCGATGCCGACGAGTTTTCCTGAGACCAGTTGATCGACATAGGGTGGCGATCCCATTGGAAATGTAATCGCGGGAAGTCCTGAATCACAAATTCCTCCGTAGCAACATCCATTCATCAAGCAACCCACTCTTCCAAAGGCAAGCCCGATCAAAAAGGCTGGCGTTGCCAAGTCTGCGATCGCTAGCATAGGCACTTTCTTGACGAAGCACCAAATCATGGAGATCGCCAGCCCACCGAAGAGTCCTCCGTAAACGACAAGGCCGCCCTCAGTGAATTTGAAGGCCTCGAAAAGCTTTTCAACCAGACTATCGCCCTTGAGCTCACTCCACTTTTGTATCACGTAAAACAATCTTGCACCGACCATTCCTCCAATCACCGACCAAATGGCAAGCGCGAGAACTTGATCCACGGAGACACCTATAATATTACTTCGAATGGCAACAATCGAGACGGCCGTGACGACCCCTAGCATGAGAAAAACTCCATAGCCGCGAATCGGCAGTCCCACTATTCGCATTGCTGGAGATGTGTCCGTTGCCGCGACAAACCCAGGTATTGTTTCGGCTGTCACACCGGTTGATGTATCGGAGGGAACTGGAAAGCGAGTCTCCATCAAGGGGGCTACGAACACGACAATCGCCAAGACCATTAACCACCCAACAATATCGGAGCAAAGCGACTGGAGTGGTAGTTTTTGAAGCCATCGATAGAGCAACACCATCGCGTAAACCAACAGGATCACGCCAGCAACCCAGCCCCAACCCCAGAGCGGAAGCGGGCCAATTTGATGTGGTATAAAGAAAAGTGTTGTTCGCATGTGAGAGTTTTTTGGTGGCAAGCGGCGGGATGAAAAATGCCAGTCGTAATTTGGGACCGTTGTCCCGAACGAGCATGCGAACGGGACGAGTGTCCTAAGCTATAGCAGGCTTGATCTCGCAGGTCGACTAGAAGTCTAAGGTATCGATTTCTTCGGGGTCTTTGGAGGCTTCAGTGCCTGAGTTTGTACCTGAGTTTGTACCTGAGTTTGTACCTAAGTTTGTACCTAAGTTTGTACTCGGGGGATTATCTGCGGTTTCGTTCGTGATTGCTGGGAAAGTTCCTGTCGTGTCGGCACTCGATGCGAATCGGCTGAGGTTTTCTAGGATCATTTCGTTTTCAATCGACGGAACAATAGATGTAATGAGCTCAGGTTCGAGGTACTTGCTGAAGTTGGCGACGATGGCTGTGATGTTGTCAGATCCACCGAGTGAATTCGCAAGGTCGATCAACTTTTGACAGGCTGTTGCAGGGTCTGGAGTATCGTGAAGTAATTTGTTGATGGCTAAGTCGTCGACATGTTTATTCAATCCATCAGAGCAGAGCAAGAGTCGATCTCCGGGCTGAAGCTCTAGTTGATAAGTATCCGCGATGACTTCTTCTGCGTCGGCTCCGATTGCATTCCAGAGGACGCTAGCCCAATGTGATTTGCTGGCCTCTTCGGCTGTGATAGCGCCTTGCTCTAGTAACTGGCTCGCCATCGTATGATCTCTGGTGAGTTGTTGAAGATCATCCCGTCGTGAAATATAGCATCGCGTATCGCCTGCATGCACGATCCACAACCGCGGCCAAACGATATACGCAGCCGTCAGCGTTGTTCCCATTCCCTTGAAATCGGGCGTCGATTTACTCTCTGAGATTATTGCTCGATGAGTTTCGACGAGAACATCTTGTAGCTCAGCTAGAAAGGATTGTTCGCTATTGCGATCGGGTCGCAGAGTCCACCGCAAGTTGTTGAGGAGGTTCGTGACGAAGTAGTTGATGGCGAGTTCGCTTGCTCGATTTCCACCTTGATGTCCGCCCATCCCGTCGGCCACTATGAATAGGTGCCCGAATGCTCCTCCACAAAGTCGTGCGGGGGTCTTGAAGGAGAGATTAGTCGATTCCACTCGTAGCGAACGCGTCAAATCCGCAGCAATGAAGCTGTCTTGATTTGAGCTGCGTTTGAGACCGCAATCACTTTGGCCTGCATAAACAATAGATTGGTTTTTCACAGCGGGTTACCCAGCAGACTCTTAACTCAAGGCGTTCAAGAGGAAGTGTTTCTATATCATCCTACGCCAAAACGATACTTGGGAAGTGCGACGCAAGCGTCTCAAGCGATACTTGCTGGCCGAAGGAAGTTCTTGCACACCAATACCAACGGGGGTGAAAAAGAAGTGTTTTAAAAGGATTTCGTTAGAAAACCGACGATTTTCAATTGCATTTCGTCCAAGTATCCGACACCAAACTTTTGAGGAATTTGCCGATTTTTAGCAATTATGTGGTTGAATAGCCTGGGCGGTATAGGTACTTTGGAACCGAAGTAATTGCAGTAGAACTCTATTGCTAGCGAAGCAACTATTGAGGCACATCATGATTTTAAGGTTTCGCGGTCTTTCCGCATCGGTAGGCCTGGGCGTATTAAGCTTAGGTTTGTACAGTTTCGTCCCTTGCGAGTCGGTTCGAGCCGTCGAGGCTGAATACACCCTTGTCGATTCAGATCCTTCCGCAGTCGTTGGTCGCCCTCTTAACGATTTGTTCTCGCGACAGTGGGTGCGATCCGACGCTTCAGGTAGAGTAAACGGAACCCTAACGCAGTTGACTGACACCAAGTCGATCCCTGTTGAAGGCTTACCGGTCGCTTTGATCAAAGACGGTAAAGTAGCTTATGTTGCGACATCCGACGTGGATGGGAATTTCACGTACAACGATGTCGAGCCTGGGCTCTACTCGCTCGTCTCCCGAACGAATCAATCGATCGCCGCTTTTGCGGTTCAAGTTTTGGATTCCAAGGCAGCCGAACACCTCCCGAACAACATTGACGTTCGAATCATTCGTTCCGGTGGTGAGAAGATCAAGGAAATTGTCCGCTCGCAAACCGTTCCAACATCATTGACTCGTGTTGATTCCTCGGTTGCTGCACCGGCAGACCCAATCGCTTCGAATCGTCGATTTGCAAATACGTCTGCGGTTCGATTGGACGCAGAAGGTAAGCTTCAAGGACAACTGGCACGCTCAGGTATGTCAGGAACCGATAGCAAACTGACAGGCATGTCGGTGTACGTGTTGAAAGACGGAGTGGAAGTGGCTCGCAGCGAAGTGGACGCTAACGGTCACTTCGGAATCAATGGTCTGAGCGAAGGGATCTACGGATTCATTGCAGCCGGATCGAATGGTTTCGTAGCGACCTCTTTCCAACTCTTGGATGCCAAGGTGGCTCAGACTTCTGTCGATGGGAAACAATTTGTAGGACTATTCCACAAGAGCTGCCCAAAGTTGAATTGCGAAGTTGTAGATAGCTGCGAAGTAGTGACTTGTGAAGTAGCTCAAGTTTGCGAAACGGTTGTTGAGACTCCCATTGTCGAGATCTGCGAAACCATTGTTGAGCCTGCCTGTGCAGAAGTCATCGTCGAAGAACAAGCCATGTGCGGCCAATCCTGTGGTTGTGGCGGCGGAATGGGTGGATTCGGCGGCGGCGGTGGCGGTGGCTACGGAAGCGGCGGAGGCTTGGGCGGTAGTGGAATTCTTGGAATTGCTGCCCTCGCTGGTGTTGCTGCTGCGATTGCCAACAACGATAACAATAACAATGGTGGGTTTGTCGTGAACCAGCCACCGGTTATCGTAAGCCCGATCAACTAATTAATTCGATTAGATCATTTATTACATTCGGAGGGCTGGTCTATTGACCAGCCTTTTTCTATGGCATTTGATGGCAGTGCAATTGGAAAGCTCGTCGAAACTCAAACCCTCGACGGATTACGTCTTCATGGCTTTTACCAGCAGTCGCCAAAATCGCTTGATACGCTCGTCAGCGATCGCGAGTGCTGGTTAATAGTCCATGGAGTTGCAGGAAATTTCTACAATTCGTCGCTTCTTTCGTCCGTTTCTGGCAGTCTACTAAGCATCGGTGCAGATGTTCTCCGCATCAACACTCGCGGTCGCGATGCGATTGCATACTTTGCTGTAGGGGCAGGTCATTCTCGTTGCGGTTCGGCCTATGAAATGATTTGCGATGGAGCGGTCGATATTGCTGCGTGGGTCGATGCTGTCCAGCGACAGGGCTACGAAAAAATCAATCTGCTTGGGCATAGCTTGGGAGCGGTAAAGTCGCTGCTTTATGTATCTCAAATTGGTCCCGAGTCGATGCGGAAGACCGATTCTCAAAAGCTTTCGCGGCTTGTCTTACTGTCGCCACCTCGGCTTCAGTCCGACACGCTCAAGGATGATGTGAAGTACGCGTCGGCTTATGCAGCAAATTTGGCAGAGGCGCAGCAACTCTGTGACGAAGGGAAAGCGGAAACGCTTTTTACCATTCGTTATCCGCAACCGATGATCGTGAGTGCTGGGACTTACATCGATAAGTATGGACCGGCCAGTCACTATGATTACCATTCCTTTCTCGGGCGAAATGCCTGCCCGACACTTTGGGCTTTTGGAGAACACGAAGTTCGAGGACCCAGGTCCAGCTTTCGTGATGCAGACAAAGCCCTAATGGAAGCCTGGAAGTCCTTGGGAGCCAAATCCCAATCCCTGCAAGTCATTCGCGGTGGTGATCACGCTTACACGGGCGTCCGAGATTTATTGTGTCATTCAGTGATTGATTGGACTCAAGCCACGGTTTAACAACTTTGATATACTAGTATAAGGCAAGGCAGTTGCTTTGCTCAGTCCCATGGCGTTACGGTGACTATCCGACACGTCCCCACCTTGAATCTTTTTTCTTCCTATGCAGGTTCTGCCCATGAGCACAGTTGAATCCCCCTCAAATGTTTCCAGTAACGCTGACCTGGCCGCTCAAGTCGCCAATGCAAAAGCGGTTCTCGATAGCCACACCCACGAAACGGTTCAGTGGCACTTTCATGAGTCGACAGGATCGCCGTTTTGGTTGCAAAAAAAGAAAGAGCTGAAGTTTGATCCGCTAACCGAAGTGAAATGCTTCGAAGACATCAAGAAGTTTCCTCTGTTCGAGGACGATTGGTTGCGAGGCGGCCCTGTAAATCGTTGGATTCCTGCTGGTATGGCCGGCAAGCCAACGTACGTCTTCGAGACTGGTGGCACGACTGGTACTCCCAAGAGTCGGGTAGTCATTGATGACTTCCGAATCGATTACGAATTGTTCAGCCACACACTTCCAGATGAGTTTTTCCCGAAAGGAGCGAATTGGTTGATGCTTGGTCCGTCAGGTCCACGTCGATTGCGACTGGCAGTAGAACATCTCTGCCAATATCGCGGCGGTATCAGTTTCTGCATCGACTTAGATCCGCGTTGGGTTATCAAACTGATCAAGAAAGGTTGGATGGAGCATCTTGAAGAATACAAGAGGCACTGTATCGACCAGGCCATCACGATTCTTACCGCGGGTCACGATATCAAGTGTATCTTCACGACTCCAAAACTCTTAGAGTCGCTCGCCTATGGGCTGGCAGAGCGAGGAACAAGTATTCAAGAAATTGGTATCACCGGCATATTTTCCGGCGGAACCGAATTCACTCCACAGTGGACGCGATTCTGCGTCGAAGAACTGCTTGGTGGACCTTCCGACGAAGGTGGGGTTTTCATGACGCCAACTTACGGTAACACATTGATGGGTTTGGCATGCTCACGTCCGATTGGAGCACATGACGACTACACGATCGCTTACTACGCACCGCAACCGCGGGCTGTTGTTGAAGTCGTGGACTTCGATGATCACAAGCAAGTTGTAGGCTTCGGAAAAACCGGTCGTGCCAAGCTTTACACATTGACCAAAGAGTTCTTTGTCCCGGGCTTCCTTGAACGAGATGAAGGAGAGCGCGAACAACCTTTCGCTAAATACCCTTGGGACGGAATCAGCGGAGTACGACCGTTCCACGGTATCCCTGGCGGAACCACTGTCGGAGTTTACTAAGTCACGATACCACAGATCGAACGCCGTTGCTTCAAGTTTCAATTAACACTTGCAGTAACAGTTGCATGACAAAACATTTACTACTATCAAAGTTTGCAGGAGATAATTCCAAGTGATTACGTTAAGTCCGCTCCGTTGGGGTAAGCCCTATAAGTCGCTCGAGTTTCAAGATGTGATCCACTTCGAAACTGGCGCTCCGATTGCGAAGATCGGCCAAGTCAACGGTGGCATGGTCCAAATGGATATTCGTAAAGCACCGCAAGCACGTGCGGCTCTTAAACGATTAAGTTCTACGGAACTGATGGAAAAGGTTGCCAAAGCGGCTCACCTGTTTGAGACAGCAACGCTCAGTGTTGGCGACGGCCAGCAATCGGTAGATGACTTCGTGCATCAACAATCGGCCAGCACGGGTCTTCCCGAGCACATGTGTCGTGGGAACATGATGAAGAATGCGTTCGTGCTTCATAACATGCCGAAAATTCTAGATTGCCTGACGCGTGGGTTGGACTTGGATATTTTCTCGCGAGGATACGGCGAAGAAGGACGCGGCGTTACGGTCTCCTTCCAGTGTCAGTCGCCGATTCTTGGAGCCGTTCTGCCGAACAACTCACCAGGAGTTCACACCCTGTGGCTTCCAGCGGTTGCATTGCAAGTTGGACTTGTCCTGAAACCCGGCTCGCAAGAACCTTGGACCCCGTATCGAATGATTGCGGCTTTCATCGAAGCAGGGATCCCGGCAGAAGCCTTCTGCCTTTACCCAGGCTCGCATGATGTCGGTTCAACTATTCTTGGTAAGTCGCCGCGAGCCATGATTTTCGGTAGTGCTCAAACCGTGCAGCAATATGCGGGGAACCCTCGAGTCCAAGCACACGGGCCAGGATGGTCAAAGATTTTGCTCGGTGACGACTGCGTGGATCAGTGGGAAGATTATTTGGACATGATGGTTGAGAGTGTTTTGAGCAATTCCGGTCGTAGTTGCATCAACTGCTCGGGTATTTGGGCATCGCGAAATACAAAAGAGATCGCCGCTGCTATCGCTGAACGGATTGGTGGAATCGAGATCAAGCCACCATCAGATCCAACGGCACAACTCGCGGCGTTCACGAATCCAGCGATGGCTACCGGCACTTGGTCGATGGTCCAACAAGACTTGGCCGAATCAGGCGTCACCGACATGACTGCAGGATACGGAACTCGATTGGTTGAGCACGAGCGATGTGCGTATTTGCGGCCGGTCGTCGTTCATGCTGACGGCCCGACTCGAGCCGTTGCGATGAAGGAGTACATGTTCCCATTCGTCTCTGTCGTCGAGTGCCCGCAGAAGCAGATGCTCGGCGCGATCGGCCCAACGCTTGTTGGAACGGCTCTGACTACAGATTCTTCGTGGATCGAGGAGTTGACGGATGCTGTTCATATCGACAGGTTGAATATCGGCCCGATTCCAACCAGCAAGCTCAATTGGCTACAGCCGCACGAAGGTAACTTGATTGACTTCCTCTTCCGTTCGCGAGCTTACCAAATTGCCCCGATTGCGGTTCGCGAGTTGGCGGAAGCAGCGTCGAACAGCTAAAGTCGAAGTACGTTGAGCCCAACCACCGCGTCCATTGAAGACGCAGTGCATCGGAGGTATTCCTTTTAAGCTGAGTTGGTGAACTTTCCTGCACAAGCGGGGAGGCGTTTGAACGCGGCTAGCGCCGTCGGCTCTGTTTATTGAGAGAAATTGCCGAGTGAACGCTTCATTTCAACGCGGCAGATTGAGATCGGTCCTCGCCAAATTTGTCGGTAATTGTTATGCTGTCGTGCTTACTTACAAGCACTGTGTAACTTGCAGGAAGTCTCACCAGCGAACATGCCTCCTTTGAATAGCTCATTTTTGGGCCTGCTTGCGATCTACAGCCTGATCATTGTCGCGGCAAGCTTGCTCGGCGGTTGGCTCCCAAAGTTCATTCGTTTTACTCATACACGAATGCAGACTTTGATCAGCTTGGTTGGTGGGTTAATGCTAGGGATTGCGGTATTTCATTTATTGCCGCACGCAGTACACGAATTGGGAATCGCACGGCTGGGTGAAGTTTCTTGGGCAATGATGACCGGTATGGTGATCATGTTCTTTATGCTGAGGTTCTTTCATTTTCATAACCATGACGAAGTAGATTTCAGCAACCAAAAAGACGGGACCAGTAACGATCAATCTACGCAGAAGTGCAACCACGATCATTCTCTTGACCACGGTTCACATGCCCATCACCACGATCATTCGCATGCATCGGGATTAAGTTGGATTGGTGTCCTGGTTGGACTCGGCTTTCACACGCTTTTGGACGGGGTCGCGTTGGTTTCGACCATGCAAGTGGAAGCGAATCATGCCCACGGACATTCGACTCTGATGGGCTTCGGAGTTTTTCTCGCGATCTTACTTCATAAGCCGTTGGACGCGATGTCGATCACTTCACTGATGCGAGCCCAGGGAGCGTCGAGCGGGAAATGCGCACTGGTCAACATCCTTTTTTCGTCGATGGTTCCTGTCGGCGCGATGCTTGTACTTCTCTTTGGCAGCTTGGGTGGTCCCATGTCGCAATCGATTGCAGGCTGGGGACTAGCTTTTTCTGCTGGTGTCTTTTTGTGTATTGCACTTTCGGATCTTTTACCCGAGATGGAGTTCCACTCGCACAATCGTATAAGACTTTCGGTAGTTTTAATCATCGGTATCGCAATCGCGTGGGCGATCGGTTTTCTAGAACCGGCTCATCTGCACGAAGGCGAAAGCCACGGGCAACACTCTCATTCGCACTAGGCTTCGTTTGCATACACGTAGCCGCGTCTCTGCAAACTGCGAAACAACTCGTGAGCCTATTCGTAGCGATTTTCATCGCCTTTGTATCGCCATCCCAAGCGAATGAACTTCAGCCAGCCGGTTTGTTCGCCGACCAAATGGTACTGCAGCGTGAGCAGCCAGTACCGCTGTGGGGTTGGGCTAATCCGGGCGAAGCAATCACGGTCCAATTTGCTGGACAATCCAAGACACAGACAGCCAACGCAAATGGCAGATGGTTTGTCACACCGGATCTGATGGCTGTTTTTGCAGAGGGACGCGTGCTAATTGTTCAATCCACGGTTGGCGATCGAAAATCCAAGCTTGCCGATGTTGTTGTCGGTGACGTCTGGCTTTGCTCAGGGCAATCCAACATGCAGCAATGGTTGTTACCACCGACGTTGGTGACGCTACCAACATTCATCCCATACGCAAGCGACCGGTTGGAGAGCGATTGGCCTTGGCAGCTTACGCACTGAGTTATAAGCAATCAATCGAGTACTCTGGGCCTATATTGGCCGGCGTCACCATCGTTAGCGACCGCGCGGTGGTTTCGTTCACGCATATTGGTGAGGGGCTGATGGCAAAGGGTGATACGCTGAAAGGCTTTACTATTGCCGACGAAGATGGGAAGTTCATCCCGGCCAAGGCAGCCATCGAAGATTCGACTGTCGTCGTTAGCTCCCAAAGTGTTTCGAAACCCGTTGCTGTTCAATATGGATGGGCTACGGTACCGGACGTGAACTTGTACAATCGAAACGGGCTGCCTGCATCACCATTTCGCAGCGACCCGCCAATAAAATTCACAGCAAAATAAAAGTCAACAAAGAAACGCAGCACGGAGATTAAACCAAATCAACATGATGACACAACGCATCCCACAAGGCCGTCTCCAAGTCGCCACCGTCCTGAATGATCTTCTTACTCAACATATCAGTCCTCGCACCGGGTTCGACCCTGCAATTGTATGGGCCGCATTTGAAAAAATAGTTGCCGACCTTACGCCTCAAGTCCACGCACTATTGGCCAAGCGAGACGCTCTCCAATCAAGCATCGATCAGTGGCATCGATCGCATGCTGGTCAACCGCATGATGCAGGAGCTTACAAAAATTTCTTGACTGAGATCGGTTATCTTCTCACTGAGGGTCCAGATTTCTCGGCAACTACCGAGAGCGTCGATAATGAAGTTGCGAACATCGCCGGGCCGCAACTGGTTGTGCCAGTCACAAACGCTCGCTATGCACTCAATGCAACCAACGCGCGCTGGGGCAGTCTTTATGATGCAATCTACGGAACAGATGTGATTCCCGAATCCGACGGTTGTGAAAAGACTGGCGGCTTTAACCCAAAGCGTGGTGCGAAAGTCATAGCATTCACTCGCGATTTTTTGGACAAGGCTGCCCCACTCGCTAGCGGCAGTCATAAAGACGCCTCTGGGTATTCTGTGCAAGGCGGAAAGCTTGTTGTTAAATTGATTGACAACCAACAGACCACTCTGTCAGACGCGACGAAATTTACTGGCTATGTTGGCGAACCTGCGACACCGTCTGGAATCTTGCTGGTCAATCACGGTTTGCACATCGAGATTCAATTTGACCGCAATCACACTATCGGCAAGACCGATGCTGCAGGCATTAAGGACGTCGTGCTTGAATCTGCGATTACAACAATTCAAGACATGGAAGATTCCGTATCGGTTGTAGATGCTGCAGATAAGGCGATTACTTATGCAAATTGGCTCGGCTTGATCCAAGGTGATTTGTCCGAGACGTTCACCAAGGGTGGGCATTCGCTGACTCGTAAGCTTCACCCTGACCGGACCTATACGAAACCGGACGGCGGAACCATGACTCTGCCGGGTCGCAGTTTGCTCTTTGCGAGAAACGTCGGCCATCACATGTTCACCGATGCCTTGCTCGATGGCGATGGTAAAGAAATCCCCGAGGGTTTTCTCGATGCATTTTTCACATGCTTGATTTCATCACTCGATGTTAAAGGGCTTGGCAAGTTCCGCAATTCCCGAGTAGGCAATATCTACATCGTAAAGCCCAAGATGCACGGACCCGAGGAAGTCGCGTTGACCTGTGAACTTTTCAGTCGCATCGAAGACGCTCTCAGTCTGCCTCGCTTTTCAGTCAAAGTTGGAATCATGGACGAAGAGCGTCGCACCACGATCAACCTCAAGGAATGCATTCGCGTTGCCAAGGATCGCGTGGTGTTTATCAATACTGGTTTTCTCGACCGCACGGGCGATGAGATTCACACTAGCATGGAAGCGGGTCCGGTCGTTCGAAAGAACGTTATGAAGTCGCAGCCTTGGATTCTCGCGTATGAAGATTGGAATGTGGACAACGGACTGGCCTGCGGACTACGAGGTCGCGCACAGATCGGCAAAGGAATGTATGCCATGCCCGACCTCATGGCGCAGATGGTCGCAACCAAACGTGCGCATCCCATGGCCGGAGCAAACACTGCTTGGGTCCCCTCTCCGACGGCGGCCACACTTCATGCGATGCATTATCACGATGTAAACGTCGCACAGCGCCAGACAGAAGTTGCCAAACGATCGCGTGCTAGTCTGGATGATATCCTGACATTACCGCTGCAAGGAGCGACATGGCCGACGGCTCAGGAAGTCCAACAAGAACTCGACAACAATGTGCAAAGCATTCTCGGCTACGTTGTGCGATGGATCGACAGCGGCGTGGGGTGCTCGAAAGTACCTGATATACATGATGTCGGTCTGATGGAAGACCGAGCCACGTTGCGTATCTCCAGCCAGCATATTGCCAACTGGTTGCGGCACGGTGTCTGTTCGAAGGAGCAAGTCACCGAAACACTTCGGCGGATGGCTGCCGTGGTCGATCGCCAAAATGCAAGTGACCCAAGCTATCGACCCATGTCGCCAAACTTCGATGATAATGTCGCATTCCAAGCCGCGTGCGATCTTGTCTTTAAAGGTGTCTCGCAACCTAACGGCTACACCGAGTTCATTTTGCATGCACGTCGACGCGAAGTGAAATCGCGCAACATTCATTGAAGCAAATTGATAAGAGCCGCATCGCAATCCAACCACTTAAGACTTGGCTTCGGCTAGCGCAATTGCTCTGATCAGTTCAATGCATTTTGCCAACGACATGCAAAGAAACATTCAATCGCAACGTTATTACTTAAAATCGCCTCGCATCAAAAGGAAACGAACTAGTGAGCACCCCAATCCCGCAAATCCCAGCCTACGGGCTAGCCATTACTCTCGAATACGCGAAAGTAGTCTCCGCTGCCGCACAGGCCGAAGCAGTACGCAACGGCTGCTGCATGGTCGTTGCGATTATGGACGCTGGCGGCCACTTGGTGCTCCTTGAACGCATGGACAACGCGCAATTTGGCAGCGTTCAAGTCGCCCAGGACAAGGCAAGATCTGCCGTGGCCTTCCGACGGCCCACCAAGGCCTTCCATGACATGATCGCCGCCGGCGGTGAAGGTGTGCGGATGCTTGGAATGAGTGGCGCGGTTCCGATCGATGGCGGGTTGCCAATCATCGCCGATGGTGTGATCGTCGGCGGCATCGGCATCTCTGGCGGGACAAGTGCTCAAGATGGACAAGTAGCTCAAGCTGGATTGGCTGTCTTAGCGAGCTGATGCTTTCAGTACGCGAATGGATCAGATCAAGGTACACTTTTTGAACTGATGACGCCTGAGCCGATGACGCTCGTCCATATCGTTGGCTCGTACTCAGGCGTAAGCCGGTACTCGATCGGATTGCGGTCGATTCGAGTACCATTTCCTTGAGTACGAGTACGAACTAATGGAATCGCTAAGCGGGACGCTCCTTAACGCTTCCGGCTGATCGGTCCAAACCACCGCAAAACGACACTTAACTCAGTTTTCAAAGCTGTAAAAACTCGTCTGCCTGCCGGCTGATGTCTTGAAAGGCGGCACCATCGGAAAGATCCACAAGAGTCTCTGCGAAACGATCAACCCTATGCACCAATCTGACAAGCAATTCGTGTCGTTTCGCGCAGGATTAGCTCGGTCTCTACGGTCAGTTCGACTCCTCCTTGCGATCGTGTAGAAAGCATTTCGTGGAGAGTTTGGAGAGCGAGCGCACCCAAGCGTTCTCGCGGCATGCGAACGGTTGTAAGTGGCGGCTGCGTGAGTGAAGCAACGGGAATATCATCAGCACCGACGACCGAAACATCTTCTGGAACTCGGACTCCGCATTTCGCGAAGGCACGAATGTCACTCATTGCCGTAACGTCATTGCTACAGAGTATGGCGGTCGGCAGTCGCTTGGCGGTCAACAGCTCGGTCACTGCTTGCTCACCGCTATCGGAGTCGTTGTTACCTTCAATGATGCGAGGCACAAGCTTCCAGTGTTCGAGGGCAAGTTCGAAAGCGTCGCGATACGCAACGTGGGAGGCGCGGTCTTGAGGTCCTGCGACCAAAGCGAAGTCCCTGTGTCCCATGTGGTGTAAATGATTGACGGCACCCGCGACTCCATTCATATAATCCACACGAATGTTGCTTCTCATGGCACCACTAGCGACAGAATCGAGAAAAACAGACGCGATGCCTTGTTCAGCCAAGTAGTCTGCCATCGAAGGTGCGACTCGCGAAGTCATCACCGCGACCCCTGGCACTTTATTCTCAATCATCTTCCGAAAAGCGCTCTCGGTACGCTCCTGTTGATAGTTGGTTGTGCACAGAAGCATCTCATATCCAAACTCGATTGCGGCTGTTTCAAACGATTTGATCAGTCCGGGATAGAACGGATTTTCGATATCCGAGATGATCAATCCAAGGAAATTGCTTCGACCACGAGCAAGTCGACGCGCATCGGAATCGCGGTGGTAATTCAATTCTCGAATCGCAGCTAGAATCTTCTCACGCGTTTGCTCGGCAACTTTCTTCGTTCCATTGAGCACGTGCGAGACTGTAGATTCTGAAACTCCGCAGCGCAAAGCAACGTCTCGCATGCGGGGATTAGCACCACTGTTCATCTTGACTTTTCCTCATCGCGACCACTGAATTAAGCTTGTTGCCATTGCCATATCCGACTTGCCATACAGATTAATCCAATCAACGCAATCTTTTCCATATCTTTTCCTATGTTTTTACGGAAAAAGCTGGCATTAATGGCAAGCGATTGCCGGAACTTATTCTGTTTTGAAAAGGTTTGACAGATCCACGCAACGATTAGCACTTATCGCAGCACGCTGATGTGACATACGTTTTGCGACTACCACGCGACTGAATATGGCGTTTTGACAAAACCAAGTTCTAATCGCCACGCTAACAGAATGCGTTTAAAGGCAAGAGAAAGCCGTTTAGCCAGCTACAAAAGAGGTCAATGTAAAGGCATTAAGCCGTAACGACATCGGTTTAGGCTTAAAGCAGGTCAGACCTTCAAAGCTGCGCACGCGAGATTAGCAGGGACGCTTATGCCGGAACAAAAGCTGGCTTTAAACAGCCTCCACTGTCGCAATTACTGTTTACGAGTTGGTTGGCTACGGTTGAAGTAAACGAGATTTGATTGCAGTTCTTCATCAGCAGAAATCAAGCTTTCGTTGACTGGTGCAGGTGCACGACTTGGCCGCACGCTTACTGGACTGCTTGGAGCAATCGAATGGGAAGCTGCATAATTGGAACTTGGTGTTCTGTCAGGAAGGCCAGCAGTTTGATCGCGTGGGGTCAGCAGGACTGGACGCCATGTAGGTGATGCATCGAACGACGGCGGCGCTGGGATCGGTTTCAGCGACTCAAGCTTCATTTCTAAACCGGGAGTCGTTTCGTTGCTGGCGGGTTTATCTAGCGAAGGCGTTGGCATGAGAGCGGGATTCGATCCCGCGGCACCCGCATCGGTTTCGCTGTTGAGCTTATTGAGTGTTTGCGGATCGTTTTGCGAACCAAAAGGATTTGTAGGTGCCGTGCTATTGAGTGTCGGGCTTTGAGATGTGGACGGGCCAATCATATCTCGCTCAACACGTCGCAGTTGAAACCGAGTCGGGTCGTCGGCTGTATCTGGCAGTATGTTCGTAGGCATGATCTCAGTCGGTTGATTTGACGGAGCATACGTGGTCTCTGGCGGCAAGACTGGCTTCAAAGTTGTCGGCGGAAGTTGTGGTGCGACAGATGATTCGCTGTCACGTAGACTAGGAGCGACTGTTGAAGGGTTTCCTGGATAAACAGAATTAGGTAGGTAGGTTCCTGAAGGGTAAGTCCCCGTCGAGGAGATTCCAGGAACTGTTGTGCTTGGAGGATAGCTTGTGGACGGATAAACGGCCCCTGGCATGACAGAGGATCCCATCGCTCCGGGCATTGGCCCGAAGGCAGGAGTCGTGTTTGCTCCATTCGCAGGTACGTTTTGATTTGCTGGGACCGACGAGATGACTGGCGGGCCAAGCGGAGTCATGGTTGCTCCTGGGCCGTACTGCGGTGCGTTTACCGGAGCTCCGCTGTAAGGAGTACCATTGTAGGAAACTCCGTTCGAAGAGCCATTTCCAGAGTACACCGATGCGTTTCCAGAATACACATTTGGCTGAGTCGAGATTGCTGGTTGCGTGAACTGCTGCGGTCCATTCCCGATGTAGCCACCATTGGTGGTTGTGGTTGTCCAAGCAGCGGCAGGAACAACAGCCGTCGCAACAGGGCTTGTTACGGTTGTGTTGTAGCTTGGCGTCGGATTGATTGCGGTTGGTCCGTACTGAACACCGTCGTAGACGGGAACTGCCTGCTGACCAAAGGTGTTCGTGCTTGTAGGGAATTGTGCTTGGGGCATGTACTGAGTTTGCGGAACTTGCGTTGGTGCTTGTGAATACATCGCAATGCCGTTGTTGGGCATTTGCACGACAGGAGCCGTGTACTGACTTCCCATTCCGCTTGGTATAGACATGGTCGATTGACCGGAGGCGCTGGCGTTGGTGTTAGTGACCATTCCAGGGGCGTAGCGGCTTTGAGGAGAGACGCCGTAGCTTCCGTAGGCAGCTGTGGAATGCGTTTGTGGAACGAGAAGTGGTACACGCTGCGCTTGGTACTGATAGGAAGTACATGGCTGAAGACTGGTAACGGTTGTTCCAAGTCTTGGGTCGAACGAGGTTACAGGGCGATAGTAGGTCGTCGGGGCGCGATAGTACTGGCTGGCATATGCACCCGTTGGCAGCACTCCGACTTGAGCTTGAGGAATCCCAGCCGGCAATACTGGCGAGTAACTGGTGTTGGGGTAGCCCGAGTACGCGCTACCGCCGGACCACATGTCCGCGAAAGTCCCCGCGTGAGCCGCAATTGGCTGCCCGAGGCCAAGAAACGATGACGCAGCGACCATTCCTGATAATCGGAACAAACTGCGCCATCGTAATTTTCGAATTCGCATTTCAAATAATCTCCTGAGCCCGTTGAGTCTGGTTAAAGACTTGTCGACAATGATTAGTTGCATACGGGAGGCGATCGTCAACAAAGCTTGAGCAGATCTCCGCCAATCTTTTATCTTTTATGCATTCCCCGTTCCGAACGTTCCGATTGTTTCAATTATCCTTAGTTCCAGCTACAATTTGCAGATCTGAATTACGCCCTCTCCGGGTCAAGCCTTGCCCTGTTTCTCCCTCCGATTTTGAAAGAATTACAAATGCGATTCCTCTCCGTGTGTCTCACCCTAGCGTTAATTTCTCCGGTCCTTGGCGATTCTCCTGAAGTTCTTTTTAATGGCACTGACCTCAATGGTTGGACAGGTCGACCGGCAAATTGGTCCGTTGAAGAGGGCGCAATCACTGGCCGAACGACAGCAGATAATCCGCTGAAGGAGAATACGTTTCTTGTATGGGATGGCGAGGCAGGCGATTTCGAGCTGACTCTTCAGTACCGCATCCAAGGCGGCAATTCCGGAGTCCAATATCGCAGCAAGATTATCAACGCAGAAAAGTTTGTCGTTGGTGGTTACCAAGCCGACATCGATTCGAAGCCGCGTTACACGGGAATCAACTACGAAGAAAAAGGCCGAGGCATTCTTGCTGAGCGTGGCCAAATCGTCGCCATTGACGCTGAAGGTGCGAAGAAAGTCGTCGGCAGCTCGGGCGATAAAGATGCGCTACTTAGCTTGATCTCGCCGAAGGATTGGAACCGCTATCGAATCGTTGCTAAAGGGTCCGTTGTCCAGCACTACATCAACGACGTTCTCATGAGCGAAGTTCAAGATGGGCAAACTAGCAAGGCTGCAACGAAGGGGAAGATCGCCCTCCAGATTCACGTTGGAGAACCGATGACTGTTCAGTTCAAAGACATCAAGTTGACCAAGCTAAAGTAGTTTGTTCGATAGCTTGATCGACGACTTGTTTGATCACCGGCCGACAACTACTTCATTGGCGTGACAACTGGCACTTCATCTGCTAATTTCGCACGGATCACATCGAATTCGTCTTCACAGTCAATGAAGACGCGAACGATCTCGGGATCGAAGTGATTGCCTGAACCGTCAATGATGATCTTGCGTGCTTCGTGGTGAGAGAAAGCGGCCATACAAACTCGCTTCGTTGTAAATGCATCGTAGACGTCTACCAGAGCGACGATTCGACCGCTTGAGGAGATGTCATGACCGCTAACGCCTTGCGGATAGCCGGTTCCGTTAAAGCGTTCATGGTGAGTTAGAGTGATATCGTATGCCGACCCTACGAAATCAACAAAACCTAGCTCTGCTAACTAACCAGGGGATGTTCCTTCGATCACGCCACCCCAAGCCCAGTGTCCGAAGAACGGATAAACCAAACCGCTTACCAGCGCGCTAAAGATTAGATACGCTCTTAAGCGAATCCGCTCTGCGACCGCATCGGAAATGACGGTTGTCTCAGTCCCACAAAAGACCAACTTAAAAAGAAGAACGTAAGAAGCTTACCGCTAGTGATCCCGTCTAAACAAAAGAAGCTCGCGCCCGCGACATGAAACCACGATTGGCCAAACATTAGTCCGAATCCGAAGACCCAAAACACAAGTCCTGCAATGCAAAAATCGATCAGGTTTTTGGCAGCCACTTTACGGCTTCGCACGCTAGATCCACTTTGGGTATTGTCGCTGAAATAACATGTCATTCAGAAACAAATCGCTTGCCACTCGTTCTCTGCACAGGAGACTTGTAGGGATTGTGGCGACGGTACCTGCCGTAAGAAGACGAAAAGTGAGACTTTCAATCATGGTCGAAAAAACGACATCTCATCGAATCGGAAATACAACCCATGCGATGCTCTTTGATACGCGTGCCGAACGATGCATTGCGTTCTTCTTAGAAGGCTGAGCTAAAACTACTATCGATGATTTCGAGGCAAATCCAACGGGTTGCGACCGCTTCTTCCGAGCACGCTATCATTAGAGTCGACACCCGCTCGATTTTCACCTTGATGATTCCAATAGGGATGGTCCAAGAGATCAAGGTGCTCGTCGAATCGCATTAATTGGATATGGCCATCCTCGAACAGGACGTTGCTGGAGGATCCAAAATGGACAGTCCAGACTTTTTTGTCTGTGGATTCTCGGAGTGGCGCATCTGCAAGAATTGCAAAACTAGGGCGATTTTGCATTTCAGGCGTCGCGTGCTGTCGGTCAATCATGATTCCCAAGTTGTAGGCATAGGACCCACCGGCAATGCGTTGCCACATTTCTTGACGTGATTGGGGCATTGTCAGAAGCTCTGCAATTTTGGGGGCTGGACCTGACCCGAGCGAGAAGGTGAGTTGATCTGATGGTTGGTTGTTGGGGCACCAAAGCATCGAACGGTCATCAAGCAAACCAGCGTCACTGAGTCGAATCGCGTAGACCCCGGCAAAGGCAAGAGGCCCGGTGGCGTCAACTTCGGGAACAACGTGTTTGGGACGATAGAAGGCGTAGTCTCGAATCATCTGTCCGATTTCGTGAAGCTGCCCCGCGCACCGAGCTGTCCTGGCTCCTTCCTGCAACTTGAGAATCGCCGGTGAGAGGATACACAGCCCAACGATCGCAGCAGATAATACAACGAACAGATCCGACCAACCGCAAGGTGCTTTTGAATTACCCTTGTCACGTTCGCTTGCCGAGAGGACCGGCAACTGAGATTGTTCAACACGATTGGTTTCGAAGTCAGCTGCGGTGTCCACGACGTCGTCCATGGCTCCCAAGACGCGGTCCGAAAGACCACTTGGCGGCTCATATAGGTCGTTGTCTTCTGCGAGCGGGAACAGCATCTCTCGCATCGACTTCAAACGGAGTCGCAGATGCGAGTTCAAAGCCAGTTCATTTTCAACAGCTAGGACTTCGTCGTCGGTGAGCGCATCCAGAAGATAGCCCATGAGAGTTTCGTCGGATATGAAGCGGTCAGCCACGTTGGATAAACCTGTTAATCATCTGGTGTTGTACCCGGATACATACGTTGCCAGACTTCATTCAGTTTACGCATCGCGTTAAAAACTCGACTTTTTACGGTCCCAACCGGTATGTTGAGGGCCTCGCTGATATCGGAGTATTTCATGCCCTGGTAGAAAACCATCTGCAAAAGCTGTTGCGTTGGTTCATTCATTTGATGGATCAGAGCTCGCACTCGCATGGCTTGCTCGGATTGAATCGAAGCATCCAAGGGTGTCGACTCTCGCGAGGGAATCGCGCTCCGTAGACAGTTCCAGTTATCGTCGCCGTCCGTCGAGCTTCTGCTATCCAGACTACCTGCTGCACGACGTTTCAAGTGACGCTTCAGGTCAATCGCTTTATTCGTTGCAATGGCGTAAAGCCAGGGGCGAAATCTTCGGCCAACTTCGTATTGATCGATTCGAAGATGAACGGTGATAAAGGTCGCTTGGAAAGCATCCTCTGCTTGATCTTCGCTTCCCAAGTAACGACGCAGAAACGCATACATTTCACGCTCGTATCGACGCATCAGCGTTTCGAATACTTTGGGGGAGCGATCCCGCAAATACTCGGCTGCCAACTCCTCGTCGGATAGTGATTCATTGAGAACGTCCCGCGACCGGTTTTGGATCGACAAGCTTTCGTTCTTTGCGCTTTCGTTTTGCCTTAACATAACTTAGTATCCGTTTTCACGACCTTAAAGCGACCAACGTGACGGCAAGATTATAGTCGAAGTAACCCGCCCGAGTCAAAGCTTTCCTGGATTCACCAGAATTTCACATACCGAGCGGCAAGGCGAGGAAGCAACATGAAATTTGGGTCTCCTTGAGCCTAAGGCGTCATCGCTCTCCCCGGTTTCAATTTTGAGGTAGCTGAATTCGTAAGAATTCAGAAGTGCTTGGAAACAGAGACAAAACCTATGCTCTTCAGATGTCTTACAACATCTGCTACGAGTCCGAACCCAGTTAAGTTGACGCACTAGAGAAATGCGGCTACCGAATTTCTGCGGGCTGGACACCTGGTTCGTCGAGTATTCCCAAGGTCAAAAGAGTCCCTGTGGAAAACCGAAGTCGGCATAGTGCGATCATGTATTGGGCTTGAGAAAGTGCCCAAGAGCTTTCGGCATTTATCAATCGTTGTTGAGCGTCCATCAACTGTTCAAGGTTCAAACTAATCTGGCTTGTCTCAAGAAACTCGCTGCTGGCCCATCGAGACTCAAGATACTCAAGTTCGGATTTCGTCGCCATCGTTGATCCAACGCTTGCGTTGAGTTCTGCCAAAGCTGCATCCACCTGTGCAACTGCCGAGAGGACTTCGCGCGATACATCGAGAAGCCGGTCGTCCAAGCGAAAGAGAATCTGCTGCAGTTCTAAGCTACGCTGCCGTTTGATTGCCTTTGCCAAATCAAGGTTTCGTGGACGCTGATATTCCAGGCCGCCTGAATAGGATGGTCGGCCATTGGCAAACTGATCACCAAGGGAATTTGCAATGTCGTATTGCCCGTTCAAGCCCCGTACATACATGTCGGTTACCAAGTTAAGCGTGGGCCTTAGCTCGTTCTCCGCAACGTTCAGTTTTACTCGCGCCGCTTGAATCTCATCGCGAACCGCAAGAACATCGGGGCGGTTGATGAAAGCGGCACCTAGCTCCTGTTCTGGTGACAATACGACGGCCCCAGTCATCGGCACTGATCCTGTGATGATCTCGTCACAGACCAGATTCTGAATCCACGGGGCATTCACGAAGCGGCGGATACGCTGCTCGTCTTCAATAATGTCTGCGATTGTTCGAGCAATGCGCGACTCAAAAGTCTTGACGGCAGCCTGGGCACGATAGAGTTGATTCTCAAGTAAATCCAGATCCCTTCGGTTTTCTAACTGACGTGCGATTACCTTCAGTCTTTCGACACCGCGACGAAGCTGGAGAAGTTGCGATCGATGATAGAACAGTTGCCAATACGCTTCTGAAAGATCCATCACGTGGAGCTGCAGCGCTTGATTGGAATCATTCCCCGCGGCAGCCGTATTCAGTTCGGCAATGGTGATCGTCGCGCGATTGTAGGCCTGCCCGGCTCCACGCATAAGCGGCTGCGTGTACCGCATGAACATTTTTGTATCGGCTTGTTGTCTGGGCACGAAGAATAGCGAGTTACTGTTGTGCAGAATGATTTCTTGCGATGCTTCGAGATTTCCACCATATGTATTTTTGTTTCTGATACCCGCTTTGTTGTTCATGGTCTTATCGTTCAATCGCGGTGGTCCACCGGTTGTCAAAGTGTTACCGACTGGGTCAGAGCGATCGTTCCAAATAGAATCGACAAAGCGTGTTGGGTCGAAAGCTCCCTGCGCTTGTTGAATTTCTGTTTCCCGAATCAATGGAGTGAGCTTGATCGATTGCACGTAAGGTGAATGAGCCAGTGCGGCCCAAACGAGCGACTCTAGGTCGACTACTGCCGAGCGATCTGCTGTTGCTTTAATGGCCAACAGTCCCTCGACGGTCCAGTAGGGGGCGACACTCTCGGCGGGTGATAGCGGGCCTTGCGGTGCTGCGGTTATCGTGCCCTGCTCGGCATCAGCTTGCTCACTAACTGATAGCCCGCCAGCGACGACCTGTTCGGGCATTGTGGGGACTGCAACGTCGTTCGGTGCAATAGTGGCTGGAGCTGTAGCGGTCGTCTGTACTTCGTTCGTAGCGATCGCGGCTGGGACCGAGATGCCGATTGGCGGTATCGTTGAAGTGGGACTTACAGAAGGAGTCTCTAATCCCGAAGCAATTGCCATAGACTGCGGCTGTGCTGGGGGCAGTTCTGCCACACCTGGCTTTACGACGCTAGATTGAATTTGTGGCTGATCAGCCGCAGCGATGGGGGCGGGCGTCGTTGGGTTAGTGACAACGCCAGTTGCCGATTGCCCAGCTACGCTTGCATCTATTGATAGTGCTGGCGGTAGAGCTTGACCTGGAATCGGCTGCTGTCCTGGGATCGGCTGGGCCACAACACTTGCGGGAGGAATTGCGCTGGGCTCAGCAAGCAATGCTGGGTTCATCAATGGCGTTGAAGCTGCCTTTGACTCCGCTCCGGTTAATGGGGTTGGTTCTTGAAAGAGCGGTGCTTCATCCAGTGCTTTCACAACAACAGGAGTTGCACGCTTGGCGGCAGAAGAGACCTTCGACGGAAACGTTTTCGCCGAGTTGACGGGGAATGCTGCGCGGTATGAGATACTTGCTGATCCGGGGGCGATCATGTTCTCAACGGGCTTGGTAGCCGCCGGGATAGCAATCGACTTCTCAGGTATTCTGATGATCGCTCCTGAGTTCTCGATGGCGATGGAGATGTCCGGGCTTGTGACTTTACTTGCTTCCATCTTGGGGCGACTAGCGGACTTGCTGCCTACTTGAGCATCGCCAACAGGGGAGCGTGCTTTGGTCGCTTCCTTACCCGTTGCTGACGAGGCCGCATCGAGGGCCGTCGCGGGATTAAAAGCTTCTACAACGGTCGACTTTGTAGAGGGTTTGAGTGTTGGAGCGGTCGCTGGCGGGACTTTAGAAGTTGCTTCCGGAGTTGCTAATTTGACCGATTGACCGTGAGCCAAAGATGTTGTGTACGACAGACCTACCACGACAGTCAGCGTGATCGCGAACAGGCGATAAAGCATTTGCCAAATGCTTTCGTCCGCGATTCTTGTTCGTGGTTTGAGTTCGGTACCCAACTGAGATCATCCTCCGTGATGTCATTCCATCGAGTGCGCATACTGTCCGCTCAGATCTAGATCGTTGCCGATCATCCACACGGCACTGCAAATAACGCACTCCGTGGATCTGTCATCGGCGATTCGACAAGGGCTCAATCGATGGTATTGCGCTCACTGAAGAAGAAATTCAAACCCCCGCGCGTTGCGGACGGAATGATCGGACTTGTAGTTCGGCTTGCCGATCGAATCCGAACCTTTTGTCGTCAAAGTCAGCTTGATCGGTGTTTTTTATCGATTCAGATCGCTCGGATCTCGCGTTGACTGCGTGACTTTGAAGAGAACTGCTAAACAGTAGTCTTATACATCTGCTCAACGACATGAACTCGAGGCACACCCGTCTTCTCCCAAGGAGACCCGTATCGTGCGCTTTCAAAGAACATCAAAATGCATGCAATAAGCATGAGCAATGCGGAGGCGACCATCATGATGAAGTAAACGTTGATAGGTTGCTTCGATGGATTCATGGCTAGTACAGTCAAATCTTGTTGTCTGATGTCTTTTGGAAAAGTCGTTTGTCTATTTCGCTCGCAGAACGGATCTGCAATATATATTTTTCTGCAGCTTGACCGCAGCGATCGTTCGTATTGCTCCGAAGCAAGTAAAACTCAGTTAGCTTCCGATGTTCGCAGCGACTTGATCTCCGGCTAGGATTCGACCCTTACGGAAACCAGGAACAATCGCACCGATCGCTTTGTCGTCTTCAACTCGCAAGATGCTAACACGACCCAAATACTGCGAACCGCGATAAATCTCCAACTGGTGCCCCGCTTTGATGCCGTCATCGCGACCGACCGAGACTTCGATCATATTGTCTTTACCAACCGCAAGAACTTCACCTTTGAGACCTGCTGGTGGAGCATCATCAGGATCTTCGCTCAAGCCCGCGCTGACTAAGGTGGCTCGCATCGTTTGAGTTCGGGCTTCAAGAAGCGTGTTTTGGTTTCGGAGCTTTTCTTCCTCGGCTCGCAAATCAGCCATCACCGATTGGAGGCTGTTGAGCTGGTCGGTCAGGGCGACAACCTTCAGCCGCTGCGTGTTCCGATCCTGAATGATCTGGTCGATCTGCTTTTTGATCAGATCGTTTTCGGTAGCGAGCCGATTGTTATCTTGCTGCGTTTGGTTCAGCGTCTGATTTAGGAGCGTGTTGGTTCCTTGAAGGCTCAGAAGCAGGGCTTCCTTCTCGGAAGTCTTTTCTCGCTCTTCGGCCAACTGGGTTTGGAGAGCTGCAAGGGCAACCCGACGAGCCGCTTGCTCAGTACCGAGCTCGTTTTGAGCCTTTTCGATCGCCGCCTTCAGCTCCGTGTTGGTCTGCTTAAGCTCTTTAATCTGAGCCTGAAAGCCTTTCGGACCGGTCGCAGCGTCCCGCCAATTGGTATGACTGGCATTAATAGCCAACGCCAAAGCAAAGAAAATCCCGCTCAAAAGCAGGGTAACAAACATGAAAACTTTTCCGAGCAGGGTCATATTCCCGCAACTCCTCGCCACCAATTCCAGGACGCGCTAAAGCCAACGATAAAACCAAGTATAGTTACGCGAAATTTCGTGTGTCAACGAAACCATCGGTTTTTCGTCAGATTACCCCCCACTATGACCTAGCCAAGCGTCGTAATCGCGCCTCGATGTGGGCTCAACGGTTCTCAGCGGAGGGCCGATTAGGGTTAATTGGTTGCTTTTTTTAACTCCAACAAGAGCAATCGTCCAAAGGCGAGAAACACCCTAGCGAGGTCGCTTCAAGCCGGATTTTACTTGTTCCAACGTTAACGCATTGAAAACCTGCTCCGTTCGGACGCCAGCCCGACGAGCGACCTGAATTCCGTATTGCATGGCATCTAATTCGCCCGTGCTGTGGGCGTCGGTTGAGATCACCAATTGAACGCCGGCAGCGATCGCGGCCATGCAATGAACGTCGCTCAGATCTAGCCGCATCGGAGAAGCATTGATTTCGAGCAGCTTTTTGTGCTCGGCCGCCGCCTGAATTACTGCGTCCATATCGACTTGGTAGGCTTCACGACGACCCAGCAATCGACCGGTCGGGTGGGAAATCGCAGAAACACTTGGATGTGCGATCGCTCCAAGAATGCGATTGGTGATTTGATCTCGAGATTGCTTTTGCCCGTAATGGATGCTCGCCATGACCCAATCGGCTTGGGCCAACACTTCATCAGGCAAATCCATCTCGCCGTTTTCCAAGATGTCGCACTCAATGCTTTTTAGTATTAAAAATGCAGTTGTGTCTGATGCATCATTAATAACGTCAATCTCTCGCCATTGAGCCAAAACGCGCTCCGAATCCAATCCACGAGCCATACTCACGCGTTTGCTATGGTCGGTGATAGCGATATAGCAAAGCCCTCTCGCGATCGCAGCGGCCTTCATCTCTTCAATGGAGTTTACTCCGTCGGTCGCCGTGGTGTGCATGTGAAGGTCTCCACGAATATCCGACAATTGGATAATGGAGGAGGCTCTTGCTTCATAATCCTCCAGCCATTCGAATCGATTCTCACGAAACTCTGGCAAGATGTAGGGAATCCCCAGAGCGTGATATACCGATTGCTCTTCGGCTCCCGAAATTGAATTCGCTGAAGTTGCTGAATTAGATGTGGGCGATTTTGATTTGCTCGATTTGGCTTTATCGGATTTGTTTGAGGCTATTGGGGATATTTCAGGTCGACTTTTTTCGTCTGATTCGTCAACTCGAAAGACTCCGTACTCATTGACTTTAAGTCCTTGCTTCTTGGCAAGTCCGCGAAGCGTTACGTTGTGTTCCTTGCTTCCTGTGAAGTATTGCAGCGCGGCTCCCCAAGAATCCGCTTCGACCACTCGTAGGTCGACTTGAAAAGACTTTTGGACCCGGATCGAGGATTTCGTTTCCCCTTGAGCAACAATTTCTTGGGTTGCCGGGAAGCTACAAAAATGCCGCATCACCGCTTCGGGCTTCTGACTAGTCACCAAGATATCGATGTCGCCGATCGTTTCCTTTCCGCGGCGATACGACCCGGCGAACTCGATACGATCCACATCTGAGTTTGCCAACATGTGATTTCGAAGCTGATCAACGAGCTGGTCGGCTTGATCGCGACGTAGCCGCTGACCGGCAGCAACTGCGATCGCCATGCCATCTAAGATCGCCTGCTGGGTCTTGGCTCCAAAGCCTTTAAGATCCTTTACAAGATTCGAATCGCAGGCAACTTTGAGCTCTGCGAGATCTTTAACGCCCAATTCGCGATGAAGCACCGCGACCTTCTTGGCTCCCAGGCCAGGAACGCGAAGAAGTGTTCTCAAAGTAGTTGGGATTTTTTTTCGCAGTTCTTCAAGGGCTGGTAAATGCCCCGATTCGATCAGGACTTTGGATTTTTCTGCGAGCGTACTTCCAATGCCATCTATTTTTGTAAGGTCTTTACCATCGCCAATCAACTGGCTGACGGACTCAGGCAAATCGCGAATCACTTGCGATCCGTTGCGATAAGCTTTTATTCGAAACGGACTTTCGCCTGAGATTTCAAGCAAGTCGGCCATCTCATCAAAACAATCAGCGATCTCGGCGTTCTGCATCAATTACGGGGGACCTTAAGGGGTGATCGTGTGCCGCAAGTCTCTCGCGTGCAATGGTTTCGTGGTTAGTGCCCTTGTCAAAGGAGCGAAGAATGCAAACATTACCATTCATCGATACGCGGTGGCTCATGGAGTCATGCCGTATCATGACGGTCCGTCTGCGGAATAGATGTCTTCCGCAGCCATGAGATTGTAACCGAAACAAGTAAGGATCAATGCCTTGAACGCTTTTCATTCCATGCAGCCACCTATGGATTCGCACGCTTACCAGAGCTATCAGCGACAACGTCAAATGACGCTCGGAGACTTGCTTCTGGAGAATCGAATCATTTTTCTTCAAGGCGAAATCTATACAGGCAACGCAAACGAAGTTGTTATGAAGCTTTTGTTCTTGCAAAGCGAAAATCGTCGCAAAGATATTCACTTTTATCTTAACTCGCCCGGTGGTGAAGTCGTTTCCACGCTCGCGATCTACGACACGATGCAAATGCTATCTTGCCAAGTAGCAACCTATTGCGTTGGACAAGCTGCCAGCGGTGCCGCAGTTCTTCTAGCCGGTGGAGCAAAAGGCAAACGATTCTGCTTACCAAATAGCACCGTCATGGTTCACCAACCGCACGGCGGCGTACGTGGACAAGTCTCCGATATCGAGATCCAAGCGACCGAAATCCTTCGGATGCGTCAACAGCTCAACGAGATCCTTGCAAAGCATACAGGCAAAGAGTCTGCAACCATTGCCAAGGATACAGATCGCGATTTTTTCCTCACAGCACAAATGGCGAAAGAGTATGGCTTGGTCGATGAGATTCTGATGAAGCAGGAACTCCCTGCTGATGACGACAAGTAATAAAGCCACTCAGACAAATCCAAAAAATACTCCCAAAGAAATTTTACAGAGAAATCTTATCATGCCGATGATCCCGTACGTTATTGAAAAAGATGGTCGAGAAGAACGCGTCTACGATATTTACTCTCGTCTTCTAAAAGATCGAATCGTTTTTCTCGGAACGCAAGTCGACGACGAAGTGGCTAACGCTTTGGTCGCTCAAATGTTGTTCCTGCAGTCGGATGACCCCAAGGCCGACATCCACATGTACATCAACAGCCCCGGCGGAAGCGTCAGCGCGGGAATGGCGATCTATGACACGATGCAATTCATTTCATGCGACGTGGCCACCTATTGCATCGGTCAAGCAGCCTCCATGGGGGCCGTCCTGCTGACCGCTGGAGCCAAAGGCAAGCGTTACTCGTTGCCAAACTCCCGCATCATGATTCACCAACCTTTGGCTGGAATGCAAGGTACGGCAGAAGAGATCGACATTCACGTTCGCGAGTTCCGTAGAACCAAGAAGAGGCTCAATCAGATCCTCATTACGCATTGCGGGCAGTCGCTTGAGCAAATCGAAAAAGATACCGATCGCGACCGCTTCATGGACCCCGAAGAAGCAGTGGCCTACGGTCTTATCGATAAAGTTGTCGACTCGATGCCAAAACCAATCGAAAAGTAAAGCTCAACTGTTGTCGTGTAGTTAGGGATCATTGTCTCGAACGATAATTGGACGCGGCGATGGTCCCATCCTACGGTTGGCTTCAGCCTTTGCTATTCCCTTGGCGGAATATATGCCGTTCCATGAATTGAATTCATTTCTCCACTACATCGACCATTGGGCTGACCAAACGCCGAGCAGTCCGGCTTGGTGGCTAGAAAAGGCAAATTCGCAATTCCAGCCGATCTCTTGGCAAGAATTTCGGCTTCGACTGCTCAATACCATCTCCCGTTTTCGGGTGCTTAATCTGCCAAACGAATCACGAATCGTCACATGCGATCGCAATAGTTTGCAGTGGGTGCTTGTAGACCTCGCATGCCAAGCGATGAATTGGATACACGTGCCGATCGACACGCGGCTTTCGGATTCCAGCAAGCAAAGTATCTGCCACCGCACGAATCCCTTACTGTTCGTCGTCTTGGAAAACGCGGAAGCCTTCGCTTTCCTCGATCAATCGACGACTAACGTAATCGGTAAAGTAGGATGGGACCACTGTCCCGTCCAATTACCACAAGCATCGCCCCTCGCTAAGCCTGGGCTGATGAAATCGGAGCCGATGGCGCTAGCCACGGGTTTCGACATCGCTACAATTTCCCCGATAGCACCCGAGGCTAACGCCTACGGATCAGGAACAAGGCTCTTTTCATTACCCCCGCCCAAGTCCGATTCCATCGCGACGATTCTTTATACATCCGGTTCGACTTCTTCGCCCAAGGGAGTCCAGCTTTCGCACAAGAATCTGCTTTCAAATGCTCGTGCGAAACTCGATGCGATGCCGCAATTCACAAGCGACCGTCGCTTGAACCTTCTTCCGTTCTCGCATGCTTACGCAAGAACGTGCGAGCTTTCTACTTGGATCGTTTCGGGCTCCTCGATAATGACCGTTGATTCGATTGAGATGCTGCTTCGTGTAGCACCTCAATTCGAGCCGACGTTGATCAACGGGGTTCCTTACTTGTTCAAGCGAATCCAAAAGCATGTGCGTCAAAACAAATCGTTGCACCGAAGCGAGGAGGCGGAGGATAACGATTCGGTCGAGAATCAATCTGCACTTCGCAAGGCTTTAGGTACACAACTTCGGATGCTCGCAGCAGGTGGAGCGGGCCTGGATAAAGCGACATTCGATTGGTTCTCTGCGTGCGGATATCCTATCTACCAAGGTTATGGGCTCACCGAAGCGGGACCGGTTGTCTGTTCGAATCGCTATCCTAGCCCTTCATCAAACAATGTTGGGTTTCCTGTTGCCGAGACTTGCATTCGCATTGACTCCGATCAGAGACTGTTTGTGAAAGGTCCAGGCGTCATGTTGGGCTATGACGGGGATGAAGAGGCCACGCGAGAAAGGATTTGTGATGGCTGGTTGGATACGGGCGATTTGGCCGAGTGGACCTCGGAGGGAGCGGTTCGAATTCTTGGCCGCATCGACGATCGTATCACGCTACCAAACGGATACAAAATCGATCCAAGCCCGATTGAACGGAAGATCTGCAAAGTGCTTGGTGTGGACCATTGTTTGCTCACGCTGAATGATCTTCAACGACTATTGCTGATTGTTCCGGTGAATGGCTCTAAGGGCTTTCATGGAATCCAGCCACCAAGATCGGAGCCGACCGATTGTTTACGATTCATCAGAGATTCGATCGCTGACGAGCCCAGCTATGCTTTTCCAGTGGAGTTGTTGAAGGTTGAAAACGATTGGAGTGAGGCAACGGGGATGCTCAATGCAAAGGGAGCTTTGCAACGCTATCGCATTGCGTCGCGTTACTTGGGAGGAATCAAGTAACGCTGGATAAATCCAATCGCAACGAAGAGGACGATTGTCGCTAAGATCGCCGGTACAACGTAAAGCATGGCCCGCGGGCGCAGGATAAAAAACAGCCCGCCAACAGAAAGAGCGATGATAGCGATTCCACCGCCCGGGAGCTCGCTTAGCCAAACCAGTTGCGGCCACGCGAGCCAAACAAAGGCAAGAAGGAATGCGACCTTACCAAAGGTACCCAGTGCCCAAGAGGCCGTGTTCGATGACACAAGCCCAAAGAATCCAAGAGCAACTGCCGCTAAACCGAATCCAATCGCAAAAATTCCGCAAGCAGCTCTGCGATAGTCCATGATTTAAGGTTTAGCGATCTTGCTTAGTACCGTTTACTTAGGTCTACGCCCGTTGCGATGAAAGCCCAGTTTGGCCAAGGCTTGATAAACTTCTTCGAGTGTTTTCTCGCCGAAATTTGAAATCGTGAGAAGCGTTTCAGGCTTGCTGTTGAGAAGATCTCGAACGGTCAGAATTCCTTTTTCCTCAAGGCAATTAGTGGTTCGAACTTGCAGGTCGATCTCCGCAATACTGAGATCAAGCCGTTCCTGTTGAAGCCGAGCGTCTTCATCGACGCGACTGAGTGGAACACGAGTCATTCGCATTTTCTCCTTAAAATTTAGAATCCTTCACCGCATCCAGGGATGATGCCATCCAAGCGGTAGCGAAATATAACAAATAGTTGACTTTTTCTCCAGCGTTTTTATTAAAAACCGATAACCAGCCAAAAACCCTCGTTCTTAGCGGCAGCAAATTCGCTTTTGGTGACCACCAAGAACGAAGAAAAGCGAAATGATAGTAATGAAATATCGCATGCCTGAGGTCAGCATCAAAGGCCTTTTAGATAGGCATACAAATCGGCGAGCTCTTTGGGGGACTTCGCATCGACCAAACCGGCAGGCATAATCGATTGGTCGGAGAATGCCTTTTCTTCAATGTCCGCTTGATTGACTCTTGCCAACATACCGTCTGCGAGTTGTAAAGTGATTCCGTCTACGCTGTCGTAGATTTTCATACCAACGAAGATGGTTCCATCTGTCGTGAGAACTTTCGTTGCTCGATACCGATCGGAGATGTCTCGGCTTGGTTCAAAGATTGCTCGAAACAAATCTTCGGCAGAGAATCGTTTTGCTACGCCAGTAAGACTTGGGCCTAAAGCGTTAGCGGTGTTTGCGTTTTCGCCGCCATGACAACTCGCACATTTGGATGCTTGATAGATCAACCTACCTCGGTCCACATCACCGACCAATTTATCTATAGCTTTGACGCGGTCTTGCCACTCTTTTGGTAACGACACATCGGTTGCGTCAGCCATCGCCTTGGATTCCGGAAACCTATCTCCAAGGACCGTTTTCAAATACGGTTCCCAATCGTTCCATGAGTCACTTGAGGGTAATACGGTCTTGGTTGCATCTGTTTCCGAGTCGCTCTTTGATTTGTCCGTGACTAGTTCACCTGAGTTATCCTTAACCTTGGAAACTTGATCCGCTTTTGCTTTGGTAGCAACCATTCGAATTCGCTTTGCGATGGTATTTAGTTTCACTTCCGGCAGGTTGGATTGATTCTGCACGCTCCATAACCGAGCTACTGCAATCATCTCTCGATCAGGCTCTTCAACGGGTAATAAGCTCAGCCCGTTCCAAGCGTTGGCCAGACATGATCGATCATTTGATTCGATAGCAGAGAGAAAAGTGTCGTAGTCCACTTTTGATGGATTCGACGAAAGCAATTCGATCGTGAGAGCGGAATGGGGTTCGCTTTGTCCTGCACATTGTTTTCGAATGTATTCATATACTTCCGGTGTGACTTGCTTTGGATTCGACCAAACATAACGAGCGACATCCGCTTCCCAATCTTTAAGCGGCGTTCGCAGCAAGGCCTGCTTGAAACGAGATTGACCTGTAGATTGGGATTGTTCTGGACAGAGCTTGACCCAGAATAGATCGTCACTGGTGCCGAACTTTTCTCGAGAAGCAAACAGGCTCGGTAGTTGCGGGTCTTTTTCTACTAGTCGCTTCCAGATTTCTCCCAGTCGCGCGGCCCATTTGCTTTCGGTATTCATAGCCAGTGATTTTACCTTTCCCAGTAGTCCAGCGAGCGCATCACCGGTGGCAAGAGTTTGTTCACTAGCTCGAGGAGCATTGCAGCAGGAGAGAGTAATCAATGCGTGAATGTCAGATGTAGGATGGCTAGAAGGGGTGATCTGCTCTAAACAAAAAGTGACCGCGGCGGGAGACTTTGGTGTAAGCATCGCTAGCGCACGAAGTGCTTCCGGTACGACTATCGCTTTCCAAGATTCAGAGGTTTGCGATTCTGCGATGATCATGCACCACCTGGACCAGTTCTCGCGAATTGCGTCTGGTATCTTCGAGCCGTACAAACACCGATAACCGTCGATCACTTCTGATGTTGGGGGTGCTTGGTGAGCAGGCATCGCAAATCGATAGTCACCTAGTGAGGTCTGCAGGATCGCCAAGGCTTCGAGAACCTCTGGAGATGTAAAAGTAATCAATTTTTTGGAACAGCGGTGTGCAAGTTGGTCGAGTAGCGATGCGTCAATTGCGTTGCTATTGGGTCCGAACAGTCGACGTCCTACGGAGGCATCGAAAGCTCGAGTATCCAATGCGAGGTCTGCACTGCTGGTCGCTTGGGTGATTGCGTTTGTGCGAGAAGCCGCCCAAAGCTGTACCTGTCGAACTGTGCGTTGTGTTTCTGCAGTCCGAGCATCTTTGCCTGAAATGGCGGCTCGGTGTGTCTCCCAGATACCTTTCGAAGGAAGCGATCCACGATGGAGTCCGATGCATTCGTAAAAAGCACGAATGACTGGATCGCCGATTATTGCTTCAATCGGCACCGAAAGTGTGGAATCAAAGTTCTTCGTCGATTGTGATGGGTCGACTGAATTGAGTGTTTGCATCCACGCGTTGAATTGCGTAGCGGGAACAGGAAGATGGCCCAAAGCCCACCATGCGGTCTGACGCGTCGAGGCGGGCGGAAAGGACTCCGAGGCGGAAGTGGTTGCTTGTGAGTGGATTGCGTTCGAAGCCAAACACAGCTTCTGGAATTCGGTGAGTGAAACTCGCTGATCGACTGCAAATGCGCCTCGACTTTGAAGGTCAACTTCGCATTGAATGGCTCGTCTTTGTAGAGAGTAAGCTGCAGGATATGCAACCGATAATGAGTTGAATGCCGCCGATTGAAAACTCATTGAATTTGAAATTGCGTTGCTACGAGCCTCCTTTGACGCGCGTCGCCAGATCGGTTCCCATTGAGCGCGGCTCCAAGCCTCGAGAGGACTTGGTGCTGACAGGCACGACACGAGCGTTTCTGTTGAACTCAACGTTGCACTTTGTTTCGCAGTTTGTTTCGATACAAGCGGAGCTTCATTTCCGGCAATAGTTGCAACAACTTCACTGTTTTTTGTGTCACTGTTTTTTGTGTTGCTGCTATCAGCATCGGTGCCAGTTGAGTTGTAACGAAGACGATAGAGCGCACCTGTTGTTCCGCGACCACCGGAACAGATCAAAAGGCTTCCATCGGGAGCGACCGTTATATCTGTCGGAGCGAAGCCTACCTTTCCATTGGTCTGTATGACAGTCTCAGCCATCAACCGTTCGGGAACTTGGTCAGCGTCAGTGGCATCTTTGGGTTGTGGGTAGATTGCGAGAATTCGTCCAAACGTCCAATCCTGGACAAAAATCGCATTGTGATACTTTTGGGGAAAGCTCGTATGGTCATAAACTTTGACACCCGTTGGTGAGCCTCGTCCAAGTCCCGAGAGCGTGTGCGGCATCGTGCTGCGGCTGGCGAGATCCGCCCAGGCGCTGTTGAGCCAACCTGCATCTGAGCCAGCCGATAAAACGACGACTCGCGTTTGGCGATACCAAGGAAGCGTGAGCTCACGCTCCTCGTCGCTATCGTAGGTGACGATACTGCCATCGGCGAGAAAGTCGAAGTCGTAAGCGTTTCGAAGACCATGTGCCCACACGCCACGTTTTGAAAAATCGGGACTTATACGCCAAAGTGTTCCCGCGCGAGGCTGCGGTACAGGCGAGTCGGGATCGTTTCTCAATTTCCCGATCGTCGATGCAAAGTTCCCAACAATCAAGTACCACCATCCATCGGGACCGCGACGAATCGCATGGGCATCGTGCTCGCCGCCTGTGGGAAGATCGAGCATTTTTTTGCGAGGACCATCCGCCACACAATCGCCGTTAGCGTCGCTTACAACCCAAAGCCCACCATCGGCAACGAAGTAATACTTTCCTACCTCACACCAAAGTCCGTGGGCTCCCTGATTTATAGTCGCTTTGAGATCGATCGCGCGAGTGAATCGTCCGGAAGCGTCCAAATCAGTGAGTGTGCGAATGTAGCCGGGCCCGGACACCACCACGTTGCCGCGAGAATCAGTCGTCATTGAAAACGCGTCGTGAACCCATTTGTCATCGGCGACTGCTTCGAGGACAAAGCCTTCGGGGCAATCAAGATCAGGATGGTACTCCAAGGCCGAAGTGGCTGGCTTTGATGGAGAATCGGTAGGTTCGGATGCTGCGACTGACTGCACTTGGCAGGGCAAGAAAAAACGTAGGCTAAACGCAATGCCACAGATTAAGAAAATCTTTAGCATGTGGCAAGTCGACATTTGAATCTGGACATTTGTATTCAAGGTTCCTGCCCCATCCATCGGTTGCAAATGAAATTCTGAAGTTGTGGAGTTCTAGCGCGAGGGCGATAGCTTCTCACATTTCCAAGATGATACGCTTAATGCGGAAGATTGAAATCGATGAAGCTAAATCTTGATGTGGCTAAACGTTGTACTACACATCGTAAAGGCCTGGATCAACGTTTGGGGGTTCCATTAGTCGCTTAAGCCTACCTTTTACTGACGAGTCACCGCCGGGCATGGGGTCCTGGGAGTCCAGAAGGTCTCCCATTTCTTCGTCAATCTTGTCGGGATCTTCGCCCGACTCCATGCGCTTCATCGCTTCCAACATGGCCCCCGTGGGTTCCATACCCGTTGCTTGAAAAATCTTTCTCATCATGGCGGCCATTTTGCGTGGATCCTCGGCTCCGCTTTCACCGTCTTCGCCGAACGTTTCGGACATCTCCGCCATGAGATTCTCCATGACCGATTCGTCGACGTTCGCAAACGGGTCTTCGGCCGACTTCGATGACTCTGTCAGACCCTTTGAGATGGCAAATCGCGACACCTGCTTATTGAGCTTTTTTGCTCCGCAACGTGGACACTTTGGGGAAATGGCGGGATTCGCGGTTTTGGCCAGGAAGCTGAAAACCGTGTGGCAGGGTGGGCAATAAAATTCGTAAATTGGCAATCAGACGCTCCTTTTTCTCGTTTCCAATTTCACATAGACACGCGAATCGCATTATTTCACGAACCTACATAGCTTGGAAATGGGTTGCGACCGTCTTGGTCATGGAAAGACTTTCTTTTCCGAAAGCAAATCTCGCTAAAGGCAAAGTTAGTCAAAATCGCGTGCAACTTTTCTTGAGACACGTCGTAGTGTGTGTTTCGAAGCTCCCGACTGATCTCAAGATCCTTACTTGCGGATTGCCCGGGTTAGTAAGAACGGGGCGACTATAACCATTACGCAGAATAGCCGTCATCTTAATGAAAATTTGGTGCGCCGAGCTAGTTTTGATTGGTGATTTGGGGATGGATTGATATGCTTAGAAGAGGTCGTTTTGCTTCGCCTTTGTCTAGGCGATGGCTCGCGCTCTGTGCATCGTGCAGATCTGCGTTCACGCAACACCTAACAATGATTTTTAGGTTTTTATGAATTTCCTGCTCGAACCCTTTCGTTGGTTACTCGGCCTCTTACGAGGATTTTCCGAGATTTTCGAATTGCTGTTACAGTCTCTCGGAGGTGGTGGACGTGTTCCGGATGAGGAAAACCCGTCTCGGCCTTGGTGGAAAACCGTCCTTCTTCTTCCGGTTCTTATTCCGTATTGGTTGTGGACAGCTTTCTTTACGATCCTCTCTTATCCATTAAGTTTGTCGAGTCTTGGCCCTCGCGCTCGGACTGCATTTTTGCTCGGATGTCCAGCGATCTTAGTGTTTTTGGCAACGATAGGGATTTCGGTTTTTTCATTTATCTCAACCAATAAGATCAATGACCGCTATCGAAATCAAATGAATATTGCGTTGGCCATTAAAGACTTCAACCAAGCAAAAGTAGTAGGAAATCGATTGTTCGAGCCCGGCAAAATACCAGACCCGGAAACTAAGTTTCGTTATGCAATTGCGCTCGATCAGACCGGGGAGTCCGAACGAGCATCGCAAATGATCGAAGAGTTGGCACCGGATGATTCGCCGGGTTACTTCGAGGCCCATCGCATTCAAGCGATGACGGTGGCTTCACGAGCCGGGAAAGCGCCTGACGAAAAGCTTCTGGAGCGACTGCGTTGGCACCTAGAACATAGCGGCGAAGAACCGAACGTGGCAATCGAACAGCTTTGGGGCAGCTACTTCATGACTGTCAATCAACCAAGTGAAGCGGCAAAGCATCTTGAAATTGCGGCGAAAATGGATCCCAAGATCTATCTCTCACTTTCAGATTTGTATCAAAAATCAGGCAATACACCAGGCGAATCGCGAGCTTTGAGAGCCGCTGAAGATTACTTTTCAAAAAAGCTTCGCGACGATCCGCTTTTGCGAGAAGAGAGATTGTTGCTCGCACTTGTGCAAAGCCGAATGAACAACATTGAAGCAGCTGAAAACACGGTTCTCACCGGTGTCAGGCTACATCCTGACGCGAAGATGAAGCGAGAAGCTTCCAGTTTCTTCATTGTTCGATACGACAAAATTGCCCAAAGCGATCCCGAGGACATCACGACTCAAATGAGATATATCGAGAATGCACTCGCACTCGATGTAAATAACCTCGAAATTTACAACCGCATGATCACCCTCTACGGGCGTGCAAAGGACTCCAAAGAAGGGGCGAAAATTCGTGGGATGCTCGAATCGATGATTAGCGAAGGCAGATCTCCCTCACTTGGTCACTTTGCCCTCAGTAGTATCTATCTTCTCGAAAGAAACTCGAAGCAGGCAGAATTCCATCTAAACCAATCTTACAAACTCAATCCAAACTTGCCGGTGGTGACTAACAATCTCGCTTGGATATTGGCACATTCGGAAGATCCGGACCTTGATCGAGCTATGGACTTAGTGCAATCTGCGATGAAATACGCTCCAGAAGTGATTTCGTTTAGAGATACCTTTGCAACCATCCTTATGAAGCAAGGCAAACTGGATTTGGCGATCGCTGAGTACGAGCGAATCCTGGCTCAGTTGCCCGATCCACGCGTAGCGCATCGAAAACTTGCGGACATGTATAAGCAATTGGACCAACCAAGTTTGGCAAAATTACATGAGGATAAATCTAAGTAATAAAGGCCAAGCAATCAAAGCCAATTTTAAAAAGCTAGCATGGGGTCGCTCCATCGCGTCTAATAGGGAGACGGGATCTGGCATCTTTGGCAATCGAATCTGCCCTATTACTACTTACTACTTACCACCCTATTACTTACCACCCTATTACTTACCGCCCAATACAATCCTGGGCCCCGTTGAATAAACTTTCACCGTAACGAAAAAGTGCCAATCAGTCCGGCATGGAACCATCGCATTTTTTGAAGTAAAGCAGTCTATGTCCATTATCACAAATGCAAATTCCGATACGCCTCCCGGTTACGGTTATGGGCCTCCGGCTAATGAAAACAATGGCTATGGTTACGGAGACCAGCCACCCGAGGTAAGTCAACCGTCCATCGACTTTTGGGGAGCCATTGTCCGACGAAAGTTTGTCGTCATCTTGCTTTCGCTCATTGGTGCTGGGGTTGCTTATTTGCTCTACACTCAAGCAAAGCCACAGTTTGCTTCATCCGCCAGACTAATGATTTGGACCGAAGCTCCACCGAGCATCGTCAATGGCGAGGCCATACAGCGAAATGTTTCCATTCCCAAACAAATCAACCTCATCTCAAGCGAATTAATCCTTTCTGCGGCTGTTAAGAACGGAAATCTCGACAAACTGGAATCGTTCCAGGATGAAACATTTCCGCTGGCAGCTTTGGCAAAGATGATCAAGGTTCAACCTTCAGACAAAGAGCGAGAGTCAGATTCAATCGATATCACCTGCCAATGCCCTGTTGCCAAAGATTGCCGTGTAATTCTTGAACAAGTTTATTCTGCCTATGTGTCCATCTTGGAAGAAGACAATGCAGCCGCGGGCAAAGAATCGGTAATGCTGCTCGAAAAAGTTCAAGAACAACTAAAAAGCGATCAGGACATCTCAAGCAAAAGGTATCTGCAACTTGTTAAGAACCTCAATCTATCGGCCGAGAATGAACGTGGCTCGTGGATCAATCCATATTCGGACGATATTCGACGAGTCAAGGAGGATCGCGAAGAGGCTACCACCGAACTTCGCGAATACAACGCCCTAGTCGACCAAGTGCGTCAAGCAATGGAACTGGAAACGACCCGTCCTGAACTCTTTCGGTTGGCGGTAATGGATGCCAAAAAATTCTTCCAAATGACGCAACAGCAGTCAGACGATTTCGATTTGAGCTTCGCCGACGCCGAAACACGGAACTCTGCATCACGCTTCAAACAACGCCTAGAAGGCATCGAGGCATCCCTCCTTGAAGCCGAAGCACGAAAGTCCAACCTACTCAAATCCCTCGGAGCGAAGCATCAATCGGTTCTTAAACTGGATACAGAAATAGAAACGCTTCGCGAACAACAAACAGGTACGAAAGCAGCACTTGAAGATCTTTACGCGTCCGTTGAATCTAGCCTGGAGACCGCTCAATCAACCCAAGGGAACCAAGAAGCAAAGCGACAACGCGAGAAAGAAACTGAACTCGTTCGCTTGTACGCAACCGACTTGGTACGTCTTCAAAGCAAGTACAAGGCGACCGTCGACGAGCTTTCTCAAAGAGCGGCTCTGCTCGAAGAACAAGCTTCAATCATCGCAGGGGATATGGCAGAGTTGAATGTTCTGAAAGAGCGTATCGAAGACCGTCGCGCGGCAATCACTCAATTGCTTGAAAAGCTGTCCGCAATCAACATTGTATCCTCAAACTTTAATTCAACGAAAGTCCGCTTAATCCAAAACGCGTCTATCGGAGAACAAGTCGCACCAATTCTTCTGAAGTATTTGGCTCTCGGTATCTTAGCCGGCGCGGTTTTAGGATCAGGTCTTGCCGTTTTGATTGACCAATCGGATTTGTCTTATCGCACACCAATCGATATCCATCACAACTTGCGAGCACCCGTCATTTGCAAAGTCCCCAACATTAAACGAGGCAAACCAGATCCGTCCTTTATCGGATCACCAATGCTTGTCGCGGCATCCAGACCAAATAGTCCTGCTGCCGAGACGTTCAGAGCCGCGCGAACTGCGATTATGTTCGCTGCCCAGAAGATGGACGGCCGCGTATTCCTTTTCACAAGCCCGTCGCCCGGCGATGGTAAGTCAACCACGACGTGTAATCTTGCTGTGTCGCTTGCCCAGTCCGGCAAAAAAGTTGTCTTAGTCGATGCCGATTATCGTCGCCCTCGTGTTCAACAGTATTTTGGTGTGCAGTTTGAGCCAGGATCGGTTGATTATTTGGATGGAAAGGTATCGCTTGAAGAAGCCTTACGAACGACCGAAATCCAAACAAACCTTTCGCTTCTTACAACAGGTGGACGACCAAAGAATCCTGGTGAAATCGTATCGGGGATCGATTTCCATAACATGATCGCTCAGCTTCGTGAGAAGTTCGACTACGTATTAATCGATTCGCCGCCAGTTCTTCCCGTTGCAGATGCAACCGCAATGGCATCACACGTCGACGGTATTTTCCTTGTTCTTCGAATTCGTCGCGGTGTGATGCTCGCTTCGCGAAAAGCAAAAGAACAACTGGATATGGTTCATGGCAATGTCTTGGGCGTCATCGTGAACGGCATGGATGAGAACGTGTACTACAATGAATACGGATACTACTATCGAGGAGCGTACTACTCCGGAAGCACTCGATACTACGATGCAGTCAACACCGATTATTCGGAGAAGGCCTCTGCGAGTACCTAATAAAGACCTGGAAGCGTAATGATTTCAAGTCTCTTAAGGCTGCTCCCCGAGCACGAGCATTCGTCGCTTGAAAAGAGCCTATCGGAGTATCCACCCCGAGCAATTCGTCTTCGGCCTTCAAAGGCCTCCCGACCGACACCGATGGCGACTCGTCCCGTGCCTTGGTTTCCAAGAGGGCGAATCGTGGATTCCTCTGCAATAAGACCGTCGCAGTTTTTAGAGTATGCAAATGGCGACTACTACATCCAAGACGCGGGCTCGATGCTCGCATTAGCCCTGCTGGATACTAGGCCCGGAGAAGCAATCTGCGATCTCTGCGCGTCGCCTGGCGGTAAGGCTTCATCTATTCTGGAATCGCTTTCGGAAGTAGATCCCGAAGGCTCGGCAGATGCGAAAGTTATTGGTGGCTGGCTCCTTGCCAATGAGCCAATCCGAACGCGAATGGCGATCCTAGAGTATGCATTAGCTCGGACTGGACATCTGCGATTCGTGACAATGAATCAAGACCCATCGCAAGTCGCACTGCGTTTCCCCTCGCGATTTGATGCGGTGGTTGTCGACGCTCCTTGCAGCGGGCAAGCACTCGTCGCAAATGACAAACACGACGAGAACGCTTTTGACCCTCGACTGATCGAACACAGCGCAGCACGGCAGCGACGAATCCTGATGGAAGCCGTTCGGCTTTTAAAGCCCGGCGGACGGTTGATCTATTCCACTTGTACGTTTGCCATCGAAGAGAACGAAGCGCAAATCGACTTTTTGTTGGATTCGTTTCCTGGTGCTTGGGAACCTATTCAACCACTATCGCTTGTACCATGGGCATCGCCGATTGCCGCTGGATGCTATCGAGTATGGCCTCATCGTGATCCGACAGCAGGTGCGTTCGCAGCTGGCTTGCGTTTGGTTGGTGAACTAGGGCTGGAACATCCACTGGACATCACTGAATCCAATCGGGAACTACCTGCTCGTAAACGGAAACAAGATCAACGCGACAAACTTCAACGAGGCAACTTTGATCGCCTGAAGAAGTCGGGGCATATCAAGTCGAACGCAAACGATTCCGAAGTCTCTGACGACTTGCAGTTACTGCAACGATTTGGTGTACCAGTACGACTGCATACGAAACTCACGGACGACCGATTGTCAGCACTATCCGAAGACATTCATATCGATCAAGCAATGTTGGAATGCCGTTGGCCAGAACTACTTCAAGGTTCATCCGGACGATGGGAGCCACAACACGCGTTAGCGATCGCAGGTGCTGAGTACTTCAAGCCACATCGCACCCTCGAACTTGACGACCAACAAGTAATAGCATTTCTCGCTGGTCAATCAATCGCGAAAGCAACCACTGGAGTATTAACTTTGCATGCGAACGGTTCACAAAATTTGCCCCCTATCGATGCATCGCAAACACCCTGGTGTGTTGCAACGTGCCGCGGAGAACCAATCGGCTGGATGAAAGACGCCGGGAATCGATTCAACAATCATCTGGTGAAAATTGGCTATCAAAACCTGAACGTATCCTGACCCGAACTGACGCATTGAACCATCCATGTCGGACCCATTTTGTAATGGATCACCGTCGAGAAAACTTCGGGGTTTTTTAAAGAACCGGAACCTTGTGAGTAAAATAGTGTTATAAAAGATCCTTAAAGAGGTTTGATCCAGCAATTTCCATGCTCGTAGCATTATCAGACGAGCGAAAGGAGATATCCTATGTCAGCGGATTGGTATTTCTTAAAAACGGGTTTTTTTGGCGGCAGCAAAAAAGTCGGACCCATCTCGGAGTCCGATCTTCGTGACAAGATCGAGCATGGTGTAGTACAACCCGAGACAATGCTCTCGAGCACGACAAAAACACATGGTCGATGGTGCCGAATGAAAGAGATTCGCGTCGCCATGAGTGTCTGGGATAAGTCGCATCCCTCAAGCACTTCCTGAGCAGCTCTCCGCTTGCAATCGTTAATGCCCAACTATCAGTATTTGACCGAACTCGAGATTACAGGTTCGATTGGCAAGCGATCACGACTGCGTAAGTATTCGCAGTGGCCCTACCTAAGGGGTGGACAGATGAAAAAAAGCGATTTTCTTGAGCCGTTGGCGCTCGTTTTGAAGTTGCGCTATTTGAAGACCAGACCAATAAATCGTGCTCGTGCTCAATAAAATGGTGCTCTTACTTGAACGACCGGATTGGAGCAAGAGCACCGTCTTCGACTGATCACGAGGACGAAAATCGAGGAACGAAGCGTCTCGAGTACCCAAAACGTAACTTCAAAAGGCGTTAGCCTCGAGTGCTATTGGGCAAATTGTGGCAAAGTCGAAGCCCATGGCTAGCGTCATCGGCTCAGGTTTCATCAGCCCACCCTACCTTTGTATGCCGGCGTTTTGACCTGCGTTAAACATCAAGTTAGCTGCTTGCGGCGGCGTGGGTTGCTGGGCTGGCGGATCGGCACTTAGCGCGGGTGGGTTAGGAGCAACGGCTTCGGCCGTTCTAAGATGCCGCTCTGGGTCAAACAAAAATCCCTCCCTGTGATCGACGCCGTTGATTTGATTAGCAGCAAACTCAGTTCGGATCTCCTCAACGCCAGTCCCTTTTATCCGTTTGCCAGCGAATCGAGTCCCTCGATAGATGGTTCCGTACTGCCATGGCCCGATTCCCATGAACCAAGTATCCCGAGCGTTGCTTCCTGCTTGAGCGATTCCCGACTGCCAAATGGGTTCACGCGTCACACGATCGTATGCAAAAACTGCAACCTTAGTCGCTGCAGATTTGAGCTCGCGCTTTGCGAAAGCGAGCTCTGGAATTGCCGGGATAGCTGCGGGTGCACCTGGGATCAACGAACCGACGCCGCCAAGGGCATTGCTGGCCGGAATACCGTAGACAACGCTGTGCCCATCGGTTCCCAAAGCACCACAACGGACCTCGCATATGACATCCGCATCTTCCCGTTTTTCAGCCAAAAGACAGCCCGCCGCAACCATCTGTTGGCGAATCGCGCTAATAACATAGTCACTCGTCACCAGATTCATTGGCTGTGGAACGCCGGGGACCGCTTTCCCAGCAGCAGCCGTGTAAGTTGTATCAAGGAACACTTTCTGCATGCCCAGCGGACGAAAGTCGATTTTGGAAATCGTCGAGTCAACCGCGTCGGACATCAGCAATTGATCGGTTGCTGTGTACGACTTCGTTGCACCGCATCCACAAGCCACCGACAAAAAAAACAGGCCTATCCATAGAGGGCATGCGGATAGCCACTCCTGTACCCTTTTCGGCACAGGCATTCCGGGCGGTCTGCGGATGATTAAAAAAATTGGATTTGAAAAAGCGGGACTCATGTCGTCGAGGATAGGGGAATTCGACCGCACGACCAAGTCAGATTAGGTAATTTAGACCGACACACATTGCCGGTTTTATTACCTAGCCCGAGAAAATTCGGGCAATCCTACCGAAGCTACCGTAGCCGCGGAACCATAAAATCCGATATACCAACCAACGTACTGTTCGAAGCGTTGCAAACACATTTTGACTTTCGTGCAAAAATCAGTGGTTAAACCACTATTTCGAGGCGTGTTGAGAATAGAATACTTTTCAAAGATTTCTCTGGCATGATTGCACAAAGTATTGATGTGATGGTAAAGTCCCGCCCCGAAGCGACGACCCTTCGAAGCCGTCAAAAGCTCGGGAAATATCGTATTGAGAAGCGCCTTGCACAAGGCGGGTTCGCTCATGTCTATCAAGCATTTGATACGATCGAGGGAGTTCACGTTGCGTTGAAGATGCCTCACCAAGCAAACGTGACGCCGCACATGCTCAACACGTTTCATCGTGAAGCTAGACTCGTCGCAAAGCTTGATCACCCGAACATCCTTCCGTTGAAGGATGCTTCGTTCATCGACGGACGATTTGTTATCACATCGAAGCTCGGCGAGCAAACCCTCACCGATCGACTTCGTAAACGTATCTCTTTCATTCATGCTATTGATTTCATCGACCAGATGATTGATGCGGTTGCTTACGCGCATCGAAACAAGATCATTCACTGTGATATCAAACCAGACAATATGATCCTGCTAGCAAACGGGCGACTGCAATTGATGGATTTCGGAATCGCCAAAGTCGCTCATCGCACCATCGTTCGAACCATGGTTGCATCAGGTTCGGGGACGGTAGGTTTTATGGCCCCCGAACAAGCAATGGGGCGACCTAGTGCTCGGTCGGACGTCTTTTCACTCGGGCTACTGATGTACAAGGTATTGACCGGACAACTTCCCGAATGGCCTTTCGATTGGCCGCCTGCTGGTTACGCAACGCTTCGCCGCAAAGCCCATCCGGATTTGATTGAAGTCATTCGACGATCTCTCGAGATGCGACCCAACAAACGCTATCGCGACGCTAACGAAATGCTTCACGTGTTTCGTCGCGTGAAACCTCGCTCAATGAGATTCGCTGCACAGCGTGTTTCAAGATAACATGTTGGTAATGCCATTGATTTAGCCTTGGCTTAACCTACGACTTATCCGCCTGCGACGAGCGCCTTATCACTGATGTCTTTGCGACACCATGCACCTGGCCATCGAACTTTTTGCACAGCCGTGTAAGCGTGAAGCTTTGCCTCAGAAATACTGTCACCAATTGCGGTAACACCTAGCACGCGACCACCATCGGTAAGCACCGCTCCGTTCTCCAAGCGGGTTCCTGCATGAAACACTTTGACGTTGGGCATCGAATCCGCAGCGTCAATTCCTGTGATTTCTTTGCCTGTTTCATACTCGCCGGGATAACCCGAACTAGCCACGACAACGCAGATCGCTGGTCGTGGGTCCCAAACGGGCGCGTCAATTTCTGAGAGGCGACCATCGACGGTCGCTTCCAAGATATCCAGCAAGTCACTCTGCAATCGCATAAGCAGCGGTTGACACTCAGGGTCTCCGAATCGCACGTTGTACTCAAGCACTTTCGGTCCTGCAGTGGTCATCATCAAACCAGCATAGAGCACTCCACGAAACGGCTTACGGTTGCGTTTCATCGTGTGAATGGTTGGTACCAAAATTCTATCTTCAATCATTTCAATCATCTCTTGATCGATGATCGGTGTTGGACAGTAAGCACCCATGCCGCCCGTGTTGGGGCCTTTGTCACCGTCGAAGGCAGGTTTGTGGTCTTGCGCTGGTGGTAGGGTAAATATCGTCTTACCATCGGTAATGGCTAGCACGCTAACTTCGGGGCCTTCCAGTCGTTCTTCGATGATCATTTGCGAGCCGGCTTTACCAAACTCGTTTTTACGGCCAATGCGATCGATCGCGTCGAGTGCATCCTCACGACGACTGCACACAATGACACCTTTACCGCTAGCAAGACCGTCCGCCTTGACGACGATTGGAGCTTTATCATTCTCAAGCGGATATCGCGCCTTGATATATCGCATCGCGCTATCGGCGTCGCGGAACGTTTGATAGTCAGCTGTCGGCACGTCTGCTTGCCGCAGTAGCTGCTTACAAAATACCTTGCTTCCTTCAAGCTGTGCTGCGGCCTTCGAAGGACCAAACGCGCGGATCTTTTCCTCAGCCAACGCGTCGACTAATCCAAGAGTCAGCGGAGCCTCAGGACCAACCACAACCAAGTCTACTTTTTCCTTCTTCGCAAACGCGACCAAACCTGCAATGTTGTCGGCCGCGATTGGAATATTAGCGGCTTCCAAGCCAGTTCCTGCGTTTCCCGGAGCCACCCACAACTTCTTCAGACGAGGACTTTTCGAAAGCTTCCAAGCCAATGCATGTTCACGACCACCGTTTCCAACTATTAAAACTCGCATGAAGGCTCAATAAATCTTTTTGCTGATGTCGTCTGAGTATGAACAGTTATGGATTTGCGTCGGTTCGTACTCGTACTCAATGAAATGGTACTCCTACTCGTACTCGAAGAAAACGATCCAAGCACGAGTACGAAAGAGAAGCGAATTTTTAGGTCATATTTCTTGCAAACCCATGATTCAATCGGAGATTTTAGGTGTTCTCCTCGAGTTAAGCGAGTGGGGTAAGCTCTTCACAGACTCTCGCAGAAAATCGCTGCACCGCATTTAACCCAATCGCGACTCGCCTAAAGGCCCATGTTGCGATTAAACTTGGAGCATCACAAATAGGTATTTCCCACCCTTCACTTGCGTAGTCTGCCATTTCCATGTCGAAAATTCTTCAATCACTCCCCGTCGGTAAAAAAGTTGGAATCGCTTTCTCAGGTGGGCTCGATACGACCGCAGCTATTTATTGGATGAGACAAAAGGGAGCGATTCCTTACTGTTACACCGCCAATCTCGGGCAGCCCGACGAATCCAACTACGACGATATTCCCAATCGAGCACTCGAATGCGGAGCCGAAGTCGCTCGGTTGGTTGATTGCCGTGAGCAGTTGGTGCACGAGGGATTAGCCGCTTTGCAGTGCGGTGCGTTTCATATCACCACCGCTGGCGTCCCCTATTTCAACACGACCCCGATCGGTCGTGCAGTGACCGGGACCATGCTTGTTCAAGCCATGAAGGCCGATGGAGTGAGCATCTGGGGCGACGGAAGCACATACAAAGGAAACGATATCGAACGCTTCTACCGCTATGGACTACTCGCCAATCCCGATTTGCAAGTCTACAAGCCGTGGCTGGACGAAACTTTTAATCGTGAGCTAGGAGGACGAAAAGAGATGTCCGAGCTGCTAGAAAAAGCGGGTCTCGGATATCGAATGAGCAAGGAGAAAGCCTACTCGACTGATTCAAATATTTGGGGTGCAACGCACGAAGCGAAAGACCTCGAAATGCTTGACAAAGGAGTCAAAATTGTCGATCCAATCATGGGTGTCCCCTTTTGGAAATCGGATTGCCCGATCATGGCCGAAGAAGTTTCCATCACTTTCGAAGCCGGTCTTCCGGTAGCACTCAACGGCAACCGGTTTGATTCCGCAGTCGATCTCGTCTTGGAAGCCAACGCGATTGGTGGCCGACACGGACTCGGGATGTCAGACCAAATCGAGAATCGGATCATCGAAGCGAAAAGTCGTGGCATTTATGAAGCTCCAGGAATGGCACTGCTGTTTATCGCTTACGAACGTTTGATCACTGGAATTCACAACGAAGGAACCATCGAACAGTATCGCGACATGGGGCGACGACTCGGTCGACTCTGTTACGAAGGTCGCTGGTTCGATTCGCAATCGCTCATGTTGCGAGAAGCACTCCAGCACTGGGTTGCGAAAGCCATCACAGGCGAAGTTATTCTTGAACTGCGTCGCGGCAATGATTACTCGATCCTGGATACGCAAAGCCCGAACCTCACCTACAAGCCTGAACGGCTTACCATGGAAAGCGGCTCCGGAGAATTCACCCCGACCGATCGTATTGGACAACTCACCATGCGAAATTTAGACATCACCGATTCGCGTGAAAAGCTCCAAGTCTACAAGGGTGTCGGACTGCTCGCCGGAAGCAACAGCGATTCGCTAAAGCTGCTTGACGATAACTTGAAATAGAAATTTGAAATAGAAAACTAATTACAAATTCCTCGCGCATCCACCTTATATAATCGCATGGTAGTTGCCGATTGTGGCAAAAGAGAATTCAAGCAATCAAAAAGCCATCGTGGGATCGATCAATCTCATGACAACAGTCTCTTCGTTACCGATCGACGCCTTATCAGTTACTGATAAACTGCTATTAATGCAACGTCTTTGGGAGCACCTTTCCCGAAATCCGTCAGACATTGCGTCTCCCAATTGGCATGGAGAAATACTTGCTGAACGCGAAGCAGCAGTCCGCGAAGGACGGGCTTCATTTGTTGAGTGGGATGCCGCAAAAGAACGACTTCGGGAGCGGTTTAAATGAAGATCCGTCTGCTCCAAGAGGCAGAGCGTGATCTTGAGATTGGTTCAAATTTCTATGAAGCAAATTGGCAGATACTTCACCGATTGCCTGAGAAGTGATATCGAATCACTTAGGTTCTATGGCCGTATCCATGAACAATATCGTGGATTTTATCGATTGCTTGCAAAACGATTTCCGTTTTCCATCTTCTGCAAAATGACCGATGGATGGATCGAGATTTACGCAATCTTGGATGCACGTCAAGATCCCCGGCGGATCGATACTTTGCTCGAATCGCGAAAAACAAATTGATGCGCGAAATTCTTTATTCTACGCTTGGGACAACAGGTCGTCTCAGCTCCACTTGCACAAGGATTTGATGTATTCGGCAGACCCGTCGCGGACCCAACCGTCCAACTGGGCTGGATCTTTCATTTGCTGACCCCGCATGGTTGGTACCGCGAAGAACTCACAACGAACTTCCGGTAGCGCAGTCATATCGCCCCACAGCTTTTCAAATTGCGAGATTGGAAAGACATCCTCCTGGCCATGTCCCCAACGTTTCTTTACGTCTTTGATGGTGATGTAAGTTGGTAGCCGAAGGGCTAGCTTCCGAATTCCCGCATCGACCGCTTTGGCATCGGAGAGTGTCTTTCGGTCTAGCTCAAAATAGCCCAACAACTGATCGATATCGATCCATGTCGTTAACGAGTTATAAAAGGTCAGCTTGAATTCGTCCGATTCTCTCGGCAACGCAAGCCCTTCGACCAAGCGCAGCTTCCCATCGACTCTCGCAAGTCCACCGCCACGATCATCTACACGGCGAGCGATAACTTCGTAACTCAATGCGCTCTTAGAAACGATATGCCGCCCTAGCATCCGCGGGTCCAGCGTTGCACCCAAAGTATCAATGTTATGAAGCATCAGGTACTTCAACTGAGGGCGTTCTTGAATCATCTTCAATAACAAACCGTTGCGCAAAAGATTTGGAATCTCGTACCAGTGGCCTACAGGATGCATACACTGCATGGGAAGGTTGTCGGTGTAGTCGCTCGCTTCACCGGCAGACCTAGCCCATGACATCAAGGCCGTATGCAAACCATCGCGCACTTTCTGCTGCTGTTCATCGAGCACTTGATGAGAAGTCTCTTCCCAGAAAAACTTCAAATCACGGACCGTTGGAACCATACGAAGTCCAACAGATGCTCCTCGAGACAAATAAACCGGACCGTCATAACCATAGTTCTGAACAGCAGCAAGCTGATCGGCGATCGGTTGATGCGTCATGTAACCGGTTGTAAAGACATGCGGAACGGTGCAATCGTAACGTTGTGCAATCGCTCGCGATTTGGCAAGATGAAGCTCGATAAAGCTGCGGTGCCGTCCATCGAATTTACAGAATGGATGCAGCCCTTTCACAACCCCCGCTCCCCCGGTCCAACGGCTGCCAACACCGGCTGCGAGAGTCACCACTGCCGCAGCGCCGTCGGCGATCGCTTGTTCACCAACGGGAATAGTTTCTTTGTCGCCATCGCTGGTTCGCATGTCGATGAAATCATCAGCTGTGATATCCTCGATTGTCGACTGCGACGGAAGGCGATTTTGCGACAATCCTAGACGGCCGGAAACAAGTTCATTTCGAATCTGCTCATGCGCTTGACGATCAAAGCCATTTTCTTTCAACATCTCCTTGAGACGAAATGCACCTTCGCTTTGTCGGCTTGGCTGAGGCAGTAACCGGTCCAATAGCCAAGTCGACTCCGATTCACCGCCTCGGATCTTTCCGCTCAGTCGCATCAATTCGGCTTGGGATTGCTCACTCAAATCTCGCATCTCGCGTTTGAGCCACTTCGGTGCAACGATTGCGTAGTAGCTTTCGGGCATACTCGCATCCTCTCCCTTGAGCAAGGTCGCCCACGATCCTCGCTCGTTGATTTCAAAGTCATAAACGACTGGATCCATGGCAAATGGGAGGCTTGTTTGTAGCTCACGCTTGGTTGAAACAAGCGTTGCAAGCAACCATTGACGAGCTTCCGATTGAATTGCCGGATCGAACAAGAATCCCATCCCGCCACCCGACATCCCACCAAGCATCCAGAATCCCCAAAACTTATCTCCGTAATGCGCACGGCATTTTTCAATCAATGAATCGGTGTAACGGTTCGTACACCAAGGAATAATTGTTTGCAGCGGGCCAGTGAAGTTCCGTGTGGTTAGTTCTCCAACACGACGAACGTCACCTGCTTCGAGAGCTGACGAAATTTCAGTGAGAATCGTTATCGCTTGTTGACGAGCAATCCATTCTTTCTCACCGCGTATGAGATACTTTTCGGTAACCATCTCAAGGATCGGCCCAACGTTCTGAGCCATACCGCCGTAGATCAAGATTAAACTGCTTTCCAGTTTCTTACGTGCTTCAGCAGAAATCCGATCGACATTAAAGTGTGTGTGCTGCGGCATAAGACGACCGCGGCTGATTCCATATTCAGGGTCACCAGGCTCCGCCAAGCAGCCCTCGATAAGTTTAATACCAGGCCAGATACCGCCGGAGTCTTGCCAACCACCGCCCGATCCTCCAAGCCACTCGCCGAGGATTGCCCGGGCCGTAATCAACCGGCGATCCGAGTCTTGCAATCCACCTTCTAATAAGCTGACCTGACCGGTCGCTCGCATCAATGCCGAGATAAGCGAACCGAGCAAGTTTGTTGAAACCGCTAACCGAGAACCTTTGGGAATGTTATTGACTTGACTGACTATTTCCAATCCTAGCCCACTTTGCCCCATAAGCGTTTCAAGTAGCTCACTGACTTTTCGGTGACAGCCTTCCATCGCAGGTGGCACTACACCCGAAGCAATCAAAGCCGCCTTCAAAAGCCCGAGATAGTCCTTGGCAAAATCAAATACATCATCGATCTCCGTCAGTTCGGCTTCCGCGCCCAAGTCCACGCTCACCAGACGAAGTACAGGCCGATCGATCACGCGGACATAGGCTTCCACCGGTGGTCGCGGCGCATCATCGCGACCATAGACCCCCAAGTTGATCGCTGCATTGATGACTTGAGCTCCTTCCGGATAGTCCATTCCGAGAAAAAATATATCGCTCCAACCCGAATGCGAAAAATCCATTCGCACACTCGTCTTCTCGACAAGCACCGGCATGGTTCGTGTGGCTGCGTCGTATTCCATGAGCCGTTTCGCAAGTCGAAGCGGATGATCTGCTGGATGGCCAATTCGAAACATCCATTGATTGCCGCGGACGGTTCGAACGCTCTGTCGAACTTGATCCGCGAGCGTCTGAAAACCCATTTGGTAATAGGCTTTAGCAAGCGCACTCGTGATCGCAAGGGTCGGCCCTTCGGAGCGTTGAGTGACAAGCAAGCTGTCGATCGCTTCGCCAAATCGGCGTTGCAAAATGTGCTCATAGGCCGCTTGGTCTAGTAGTCCCGCATGCGATTCAGAGATCTTGCGCGGTAGAAAATATCGGTAGATTGCCGACAGATAAAACAGTGCGCGAACACGATGATAGAGATTGCTAGACTGCCGACGAAAGGCATCCAGTCGGTCGGCTGCAGCGAGGAGTTCTTGGCTACTCAAACCCGTGCAAAGTGACTCCAATGAACGATGACGAGTCGCTTCGTCCTCGGACAGGATGGTATCAACCCATGCCTCCAAAGAATTGGCCTCCAAGGAATTGTTCAAGCCCGAAGATAAAACAGCGGATGTCTTTGAATCAGATGTCATCGTGCACTCGTCGAGATGTTCGGCTGATGGGCAAGAAGTTCTACCATTTCGGTCAGGACGCGGTCACGATCGACGCCTGAAAGCGAAAGGGCTAGTTGAGTATTCAGCAGCCCGTATTTCACTCCCATGTTGTATCGGGTGCCTTGTATTTCGTAAGCCAAGTAACGCTCACGCGAGGCGACTTCGGACATCGCTTCTGATAGGCTTACCGGGCGATCGTAGCGGGTTGAAAACTCTTCCAAGACATTCATCACGCTGTTGGTCAGGACGTGCATTCCGAAGAAACAAAGATAGACACCGCTGCGAAATCCCGAGACTGTTAGGTCTTGTTCGGCTTGTGTCGGAGTCGGCTTTTCAACAACACGTTTGACTTCATAAAGCCTATCGTGCCTAGGTAGTCGATTCCCCGCGATGGTACCAAAGTAAGGCAACATCGATTCGCGAGTCGCTTGCACCGCAGAGACTGGACACGCTTCTTCGGTTGCTATTTTGATGAGCTGCTCGGCACAGCGTGCTTCGATTCGGCTTAGGTACAAGTGGTCACCCACCAAGTGCAAGAAACTATCGCTTCCGGTAAAAGTTCGAGCACGTAGGATCGCGTCGCCATAACCTTTCGGCTCAGATTGTGGGATGAAGCATAGACGCTCGACATGTTTTCCAGCGGCCCGCCGATAGGCCTCTTCATCGCCCGGACGAATGATAATCCCAACCGATTCGATGCCAGCCGAATCCACCTCTTCGACAATCATTTCCAAGGCAGATTTCTCGCATCCATCGCGGTCGACCAACCGCTGTAGCGGAAGCGACGTTTGCCCGGGTCCTGCCGCAGTGATAACAGCTTTATTGATTTGCATGGGTTTCTCAGTTCTCAGAGACATATTGCCTAGGCTTTTTGGCACTTCTTTCAATGCCATGCTTGCCGGAAGGAACTCGCAACAACAGAGACACAGGATAATCTAAGGCAGTATCTTTCGCTAAAGGTTTGCCGCCTTGCGTTTCGTTCTGCTCCAGGCACAACGCCGCTGAAATGGACGAGAACGACGCCTTTGACGGTTTTGCGGGGCAGCCTACAATGTAAGCGGCGTAAGGACTCTCACGACTGCAATCGGGGTGTCATGCCTGTTGAAATTTGAAAAATATGTTGGATCAGTTAAGGAATATTGAACTATGTGCCGCCAGTTTTTTTGGATCCTCGCAATCTCTGCGAGCTTGTTCGGATGCGATCACATGTTTGCTCAGGAGAGCACTGCAACTTCGGCTCCCGCTTCCGCTACACCACCAGTCAGCGACCCGCGGACATTTGTTGAAATCATCACCAATCAAGGTAACATTGTTCTGCTTCTCGAGACAGAAAAAGCTCCAATCTCAGTCAAAAACTTTCTGGATTACGTCGAAAAAGGTCACTACGAAGGGACCATTTTCCATCGAGTTATCAAGGACTTCATGATTCAAGGTGGTGGGTTCGATGTTAAGAGTCCTGGACGCGAGAAACGCACTGGTGCCGGCATTAAGAACGAAGCAGGAAATGCCATCAGCAACCAACGGTACACCGTCGCTATGGCTCGAACAGGTGATCCCAACAGCGCGACTGCTCAATTTTTTATCAACACTAGCAACAACAACTTCCTGGATCGAAAGAACTCGCCCGATGGATTCGGTTACGCAGTTTTCGCAAAGGTAGTAAAAGGGATTGAAGTCGTTGACAAGATCGCCTCGGTACCTGTGAAGCCGTCTTCTAACGGTGCTCCTGGTGATGGCCCCAGCGAACCGGTGACGCCAGTCGTTATTCAAAAAATCCAAGTCGTTGTTCCGGTTGCAAGTACACCTGTAGCCCAACCGTAACCCACACGTCAATTAAAACCTGAACTGACAATTTCCTACTTATTGAAAGCATATTCGTGACAACTGCGATTCTCAAGACATCCATGGGTGACATTACTCTTTCCCTCGACGAAGCAAAAGCACCAGTCTCGGTCGCTAATTTCGTGCAATACGCCAATGATGGCCATTACGCAGGAACGATCTTCCACCGTGTCATCGATGGCTTCATGATTCAGTGCGGCGGTATGACGGCTGACATGAAACAAAAGAAGACTCGAGGCGGTATTAAAAACGAAGGCGGCAATGGTCTGAAGAACAAGAAGTACTCGATCGCGATGGCTCGAACGAGCGTACCCGATAGCGCTACGTCTCAGTTCTTTATCAACACCAAAGACAATGGATTCCTCAATCGCGATCAATCATCCGATGGAGTCGGATATGCAGTCTTCGGCGAAGTCACCGATGGATTCGACGTGGTCGACGAGATTGGTACAGTCGACACCGGCAACAAAGGTGGTCACGGAGACGTGCCAGTCAAGCCGATCGAAATCCTTGAAGTGACAATCGTCGTCGCCGAGTAATTTTTATCTCGCACGAAATTCTCGCTGAATTTCTTCGAGGATTTTTGGGCAAGCGGCTTCTAACATGTCGAGCACATATTCGAAGCCGTCTTCGCCACCATAGTATGGATCAGGCACATCGGTCGGCCAGTCATTTCCCAGATAGTCACTGAGCAACTTTAGCTGGCCTGGAATTGGATTGCCGACGCGATGAATCGCTTGAACGTTGTCTCGGTCCATGGCGATGATCAGATCGAATCTTTCGAAATCTTTAAGAGCGATTGTTTGTGCACGACTATCTAACGGGTAGCCTCGCTTTTTTGCCGCACCTCGCATTCTTGAGTCGGGCAACTTCCCATCGTGGTAACCGCCAGTACCAGCCGATTCGATATGGATCGACTCGGGCATATTGGCTGCGGACGTCAAAGCTCGCATCACACCCTCCGCGGCGGGCGATCGGCAGATGTTTCCTAGACATACAAAGAGAATCGAAATGGACGGGCTCAAATTGACTTGTTCGTTCATAGGCGGCGGATTTTCGGAATGCTGGCTAAATTTCTGCGTGACTGAACTCGCTTTTGAACGGTGATCCAACCCCTAAATCAGTTAAGATTCCATCAATTTTCGCGTGTTTGATTGAATTGCCAAAGTTGATCTTTGATTTTCTGCCGATTCGATCCAGAATGCATTGCCGGATTGATGAATCAGAAATGTATTCTATTTTACCTATTCCTCTCCATCCTCTTCAAATTCGAACGCTCGTCTCCATGGCCCGGTGAAAGGCTCCGCGAAGAAATGGCAAAACCTTATTTAGTGGGTGATTGGGTAGTTTATACTCGAGAAAAACATAGCCCCTCGCCAGGTCCACGAGCAAAGAACGTGAGCCCCGCGCTGCATGGAGAACTATACTCTTACGAAGTCGATAAATATTGGGCTGTTCTAGAAGTTCGAAACCAACAGGAACTCGTTTTGGAGACTCGACGCGGCAAGGTCCACGCGGTTCCGATTTGCGACGCACGCCTACGTAAACCAAGTCTCTGGGAAAGGCTATTCTATTCCAACCGATTCCCGAGTTCAAAGACTTCGTCAAATCGCCGGGACATCGACGAAACACCTTCGGAAGCTTTGTCCGAAAGCTAACTCTGATTTGCACAATGCAAAACTCCTACTCAATCAAAAGAGCCTGTTAAATCCATTGAGGGCCGCAACGCGATAGGCCTCGGCCATGGTTGGGTAGTTGAAGGTCGTGTTGATGAAGTAGTCAAGCGTGTTATTCGGAGGTGGCTGTTTCATGACGGCCTGCCCAATGTGGATAATTTCCGAAGCGTTCGGCCCGAAACAGTGAACGCCTAAAATTGCTCGCGTGTCACGATGAAAGAGCAGTTTGAGCATCCCTTGAGCTCGACCGGTGATCTGGGCTCGAGCAAGACTCTTAAACTGCGAGTGCCCGACCTCGTAAGGAATCTTGGCTTCCGTAAGCTCACGTTCCGATTTTCCGATGGAGCTGATTTCTGGGCTTGTATAGATACCTGTCGGAATATCGTCCATGCTCAACCGATAATCGTGATTCCCTTCGATGTGTTGGGCAGCAGCTCGGCCCTGCATGTAAGCTGCACTTGCCAGCGAAGGATAACCAACTACATCACCGACAGCATAAATGTGCGGCACCGAAGTTTGGTAGCAGTCATTCACCTCAAGAACACCTCGTGAGTTGGGGATGATTCCGATTCGTTCGAGACCAAGATTCTCAGTGTTTCCAGATCGACCGTTGGCCCACAGCAAGATATCCGTCTTGACTTGCTTGCCACTTTGAAGCGAGAGCACAACGCCATCATCGTGTCCTTCGATTTTTGCGAACGCTTCATTGTGTCGAATCAACACTCCAGAGTCGCGCATTTGATAACTCAAAGCGTCGATGATTTCGTCGTCGAGAAACTCTAGCAACTTGTTGCGAGTGTTAACTAGGTTGACTTTGATCCCAAGGTTACGAAACATCGATGCGTACTCAACACCGATAACACCAGCACCATAAATCGTGATCGACTGCGGCTTGAAGGAAAGGTCCAGGATCGTATCGGAGTCGAAAATGCGAGGATGCGAGAAGTCCACTTCCGGGGGATGGAACGGACGTGAACCGGTCGCAATTACGATCGACTTGCCGTGGAGCCTCAGTTCGTCGCCGACTTCGATTGTGTGGGCATCTGCGAAGCGAGCGTGTCCGCCAAAGATTGGAACGTTATTGCGTTCGTAGAATGTCTGCCGCATCCGAACTTGCGCCGAGATAATTGCTTTACTACTCGACCGAAGCTGTGCAAAGGTTGGATTCACGTGCACGCCCAAATCACGGATGATTGGGTTGTTGAGAGCCTCGGTTATTGAATAGATCGCATAACGGAGGGCTTTGCTTGGAATAGTGCCCCAATGGGTACATCCACCACCGATTTTGTCGTAGGCTTCCGCGACGGCGACGCGACTTCCGCCCTTGGCCGATTGCATCGCAGCCCCCTCACCCCCGGGACCGGTTCCAATCACGACAACATCAAATTCCTGTTCCACGACTGTCCCAAAATTCCTTGAAAAGACTGCTTCAATCGAAAATAACTACAAGCATTCTGTGGGTTCGTTTCATACCATACAAGCCGTCTAGCGGTCGGGAAGTCGAACTCGAGCTCCCCACCGCCTCAAAAACGCCTTCGCGACGACTTTCAACTGTGCATATCCAACCCATCTTTAGCATCTTAGGGCGAGAAAACAACAAAAACCACCCAGTAGGGGGTGACCTGGAGAGGGGCCAGAAGTTAAATTAGAGTACGTGACGACCCGAGCCTGCCTACCGCGCTTGGTACCGTGGTGTGGGAGAGACAACTTTGTTCGGGCAACTTACCGCTGAATAGAAAGTGTAGTTGTTATACGCGATGTGCTTGCTGGCCATTCAGTATCGATTGGTTCCGGAAAGTCCCATCCTTGTTGCTGCCAATCGTGAGGAATTTTACGATCGGCGGTCATCATCTCCTGCGATTCTTTCTGGCAAACCAAGAATCTTATGCCCAGGAGATCAACGAGCTGGCGGAACATGGATCGGTGTCAATCAAAATGGAATGTTTGTTGGATTGTGTAACCGTCGAATGTTGGAACCCATAACGGGTAACAAATCGCGAGGGCTCTTGTGCAAGGAAATTCTCCGAGCATCTTCTGCACGAAAGGGTCTTGATAAGGCTCTCGAAGAATTGCGAGAGCATGTCTTCGAAGGCTTCAACCTCGTCATCGCAGATCGTGAATCTGGCTTCATTCTCCATCATGATATGGCTGATGAAGTCCGCAATTTGGAGCCTGGCTTAAACATTGTTGGAAGTCACAACCTTAACGATCCATTGGACGAGCGAGTTCAAATGGCGAAACGATTGTTGACGCTTCAGACGTTGGACTCGCCTGTTAAGTTCCTTGCGGTTGCTAGCCGTGTCTTCTCGCGAACTCCATCACCACCAGGTCGACCCAGCATGGTCATTCGTGGTAACGAGTACGGTACCGTTAGCAGCACACTTCTTGCTCTCGGCACCAAGCCACGCGACGCCATCTTGCAATACTCCGACGGTTCGCCAGATGCATCACGTTACGAGGATTACTCACCACTCCTGCGAGACATCCTCAGCCGCGGCTTGCGTGAGTCACGAAGCAAAGCAGTAAGCGCGTAGCACGACCTGCTTTACTTCCCCCAAACCAACCCATGACGGCCAGTAAGAATTTACTGGCCTTTTTCGTTTCGCAATCGCGATTCTGCAGGAAGTTGAATTCCTAATTACCGAGCCGCAAGCACTTTCTTCGCTGCGATCTTTCCTGACCGAACACACTGCGGAATACCCACACCTCGATAAGCGTTACCGGCTAAGGCAAATCGCGGCAATGCATCGACACGAGTCTGTATCGATTCAAGTCGAGCAAGATGACCGACGTGATACTGTGGCATCGCCGATGGCCAACGAACAACACGACTCCATGAAGGTTCTGTCTTCAATCGCAATAAAGACTTGGCTTCATTCCAAGCCAGCTCGGTAAGCGTGTTATCACTTTCGGTCATCAACTCTGGCCGAACGGCTCCTCCCATAAAGATTCGCAGAAGGACCTTACTACCGTCCATCCTTCCCTCGTACTTTTCACTTGTCAAACTGATTGCCAAGCAGTCCCGTCGTTCGATCTTAGGGATCACAATACCAAAGCAAAGATGCTCTTTGGAAATCTCACTTCGCTCTACGCACAAGCAAACGACAGCGGAATCAGCGTATTGAATACTTGTGAGACCCTCACCCAATTCTTTATCGACACTCTTCAACAGACGGCCTGCGACTTGAGAGGGCGTAGCGACAATCAATGCATCAAATGGTTCTTGAAGCAACTGCTCTAACGCAGCACTCCGGTTCGATGATTCCAACTGCCACTGACGTTGTTGATTCAACTCGATCCGATCGATGGGACTATTGAGTTGAATAACTCCGGCAGGTAACCAGTTCGCAATGTGGCCAAGCCAAGCGTTCATTCCGAGTCGTGGGGCTAAGAATTGATCGTAGCGAGCACCCGTTGCTTTCTGCGAAGACCGACGAAGTTGACTTTCGCTCGACTCAAGATTTGGTTGCGTGGAGATGAAGTGCGACTTGGTGCTCCGAGCGGCTCGTATCAGCCCGCCATACTTGCGTTCCATTTCAACGAACTGAGGCATGGCCGCTTTCATACTGAGCAGCCCCGCATCGGCCGTGAATATTCCGCCGATGATGGGCTCTACAAGCCGATCAAAAGCTTCCCGACCCAACCGACGAATCGCAAAGGACTTCAGGCTTTCATCTTCGTCGCTGGCATTCTTGGAAACAAAAAATTCGCGAAGCACACGAAACTTCCCGAAAATCGAAAGTATGGGTGATCGGAGAAGCGGAAGAAGTCGCGTTGGCTGCATCAACGAAAACCCTTCTGGGATTGGATAGATCTCGCCACGACACACGACTCGCGCAAGACGACTTTCCAACCGCGGTTTGATCAGCATGTCTTCCGCACCGACTAATCGACTGAGCTCAAGTGCATCCGGCATTAACGTCGCAAAGTTGTCGGCACCCTTTTCGACGATGTTTGCAAAAGGGAACGGGCCCCCGTGGGAATCATTACTGGGGGAATCATTACTGGGGGACGCTTTACCGGGAGACGCATCACTCATGTCGAGCGTTTCAATTACTCCGCCTACCCGCGAGCTCGATTCGAACAGAACAACTTGCGAGTTTGCGTTGCCCTGCGAATTAACCAGCTGGTGGCCCAGCGACTGCAATTCGTGATGCAAATAGCACGCTGCGGAGAGACCACTAATGCCTCCACCAATCACTGCGATTCGTTGTGGTTTATCTGATTCTGAAATGTTCATAATCTCTGAAAGAATTCTGACGTCGGCTCGTCGGCTCGTCGGCGATAGCCAAACGGCAGTTACTTTACAATTTATTCTCGAAATGTATTGAGCCGACGGCGCTAGCCGCGTTAGTGGACGTTGCAGCGCAAGCGGTTGGCTAGTCATTCGACCACGGCTAGCGCATGCGGCTCAACTTGGTACAAAGTTAATACTATTCGGACAATTACCATGCTCACGAATTTATCGAGCGCGACATCGTTACCGCTTTCTGAACTACTGCTTTTTTAGCCTTCCGACGCTGCTTTGAAAGTAACGACTTCGACGATCTTTGATGGATGCTTGGTCGGACGGACTTGCCGAGCGACGGAGATCATCCAAGTTAGACCGGCACACCTCGCACTCAATCTCTTCAATATGGATTTTTATGTAGGCCGCTTCGTCGTCCGACATGGCTTCCAAAATGTACCTTCCAAGATCCTCTCGAGTCGGGCAGCTAAGGCGATGCCTCTTCCAGATCTCACCGATCGTATGTGTGCCTGAATCACGCGAGAAGATCAACTGCTGCAGCCGATCTAGCAGTGCCTTACTTTCAACGTCTTCGGGGTTTCGCAGAAGCTTCTCTAAATCGGCAGCCTTATCGAGAGGAAGCGACTCTTCCAAGTAAGCCACGAGCTCTTCGTCCGAGTAGTTCAACATAAAAAGTCGGCCTAATCTTTTTGCCTCTCATACCATAGCCAAGGTTGTCACACTCGTTTTGAACTAGCCTTCAGCTCGTAGTGAGATTCGTGAACTACCTCTTACAGACTTATCGCGTTTTACGGGCCACGTAACAACTTACCGCATCTTACCGACAGCAAGCGTCACGTTTTGGCCACCGAAACCAAAGCTATTGTTGAGCGCGACATTGATTTTTGATTGTCGAGCTTCGTTAGGAATGTAATCGAGATCGCAGTCCGGATCTGGGTTCTCGAGATTAATTGTTGGTGGAAGTACACCATCTCGAATCGCCATCAAGCAGACGATCATCTCAGTAACACCAGCTGCAGCAATCAAGTGACCCATCATGCTATTGGTACTAGATACGGGAACCTTCTTTGCGAGATCTCCAAACACCGACCTACACGCCATGGTTTCTGTTTTATCATTAACCGACGTACTTGTTCCGTGAGCGTTCACATAGCCAATGTCTGATGGATTCAGCTTTGCATCGGCGATGGCCGCTCGCATACATCCAATTGCTCCGCGACCTTCGGGATGAATGTCAGTGATTCGATAAGCGTCTGCCGTACTGCCATAGCCAAGGACCTCGCCATAGATGTGTGCGCCTCGCTTTTTAGCCGCTTCCAGCTCTTCCAAAATGACAATCGCGGAACCTTCGCCGAGCACGAAGCCATCGCGCATACGATCAAAGGGGCGCGACGCTCGCGTTGGCTCTTCATTTCGTTTTGACAGAGTCGTTAGGAGACTGAAGCCAGTCAGCCCGAACGGATGAATCATGCTGTGAGCACCGCCAGCGATCATGACGTCGGCTTCACCTGTTCGAATAAGTTCAGTTGCCTCGCCGATCGCCTGGCTACTAGCAGCACATGCGGTCAAGCAATTTGCATTTGGGCCTTGGGCATTAAAGTAAGCACCCAAATGAGCAGCCGGCATATTGGGCTCTTGCTCAAGCTCAAGCATGGAATCCAGATTCTTTAGCCCATATTCCATCATCGGGTTCATTGCAAACGTGTCAGTACCTGCAAATCCAGCAGCCATCGTGGCTGTGAACTTCACGAAGTCCTGGCTACCTTCTCCGGCTCCCATGTAGACACCGATTCGAGTCGGATCTTTGTGGTGATCCAGAAAGCCGGAATCTTCGACGGCTTGCTTGGCGGCTCCGATTGCGAATCGCGAATGACGACCACGTCGATTCCAAATTTCTATTTCTTCCCCAGCGTAACTAACGTCCCAGCCTTTGATCTCCGCGGCAATCGTAGTCGGAAAACCGGAAGCATCGAAGATCGTAATACCTGCAACGCCACTCTTGCTCTCCTGAAGCGCCTTCCAGACGGTTGGAACATCGTTTCCAAGTGGATTGATCGATCCAACACCTGTTACAACAACACGTCGACGCATTCAATTGAACTCCAAAAGCTTACCGAGCAAGCGACACCAACCGCATTGCAATAATAAATTCAGTCAGACTTCCAGCCATTCTAAGCCAGAATCGCTCCAACCACACGCCCAATCTAACCTGATCATCACTGAGCCGATGGCGCTAGCCACGAGTGTTGATTTTACTACAGATTAAAAGCCAGCACCCGAGATCAGATGTCCGCTTCTCGCACGAAGAAATCCAAAGCTATCCAGAAGCGAATTCAGCCCGTTCCGCAGCCAAAAATTCTTCCGGCGGCGAGATTCGATTCCCCGATGAATCGACTGCCACGTCATACAGACGTAGCACGCGGAGAACTCGCAAAAATTCGGCTGGCGGGAACAGAGAACCTTGTCCAAAGCGATCGCCCAAGAAAGCAAACCAGATCTCCAGGTCCGCCATAAGCTCCCCATTGATCGTTACTGAACCTGCAATAACGGCTCCAGAATCTTGAACATCCTGAATGTTTGCTTGAAGTCGAAGCTGGTCTCCAGGAAGTGCTTGTCGGTGAAAGATGGCCTTGCCAATTTTCGCCAGGACGACACGCTTCTGAAATCCCGATGGCTCGGCGACGAGCAAGCCGCCCGTCTGAGCCATTCCTTCGATCACCAGCGAATGCGGATAGTGTGGATGACCCATCATGTAGTCGTCCAACGGCTCTTCGCCGAAGGTAACATTCTTGATAGTCACCGCGTGCTTGTTCCGCACAAACTCGTCAAAACGATCGATCCAAAACCATCGCATGCTGTTCTTAAGCTTTCGGGAGGACTAAAGCTTCGATTGAACGTAGCGGCAAAGGTCGCCGACCGTAAGCAGATCGCCGAAATCTTGAACGCGTGGATTGCTCTCGAACTTTGCAAGATCTGCCCAAGGCATTCGCTTCTTCAATTCGACCAAGCCTGCTTCCGCAACTTTTCCATCCTTGATGTAATTGGCGTTGGTCAAGATGTCTTCGGGAAATAGCTCCTCACGAGGAATCTTGATGCTGAAGGCTTTCTCAAGCTTAAAAACGATATCCAAGAAGTCGATCGACTCAGCACCCAGATCTCCGACCATCGTCGCTTCTGGAGTCACTTCATCATCGTCGACCCCCAAAGCATCGACTAACGCGGACTGAACCTTGGAAAAAACCTCTTCGTCGATGGCTGACATGTCGTACTTCCCTTATTCTTTCTCAACCAAATATAGTGTTAAATAGTTTCGGATAAACAAGTTAGCTATCCTCGCTACGAACCGCAATCGGTTCCCACGGGTAGCTAGATACTCGTTTTCCAAGAAATTGGGTAGACCTACTCCCCAAAAAAACCGCTATTTTGCAACTTCGAAATGAGACTTTGACCATGATCAATCGACGGTTCCTCCTCCAATCGACATTCGCCGCAGCCGCTCTCACCACCATCCGACCGGCCAGTTCATTCGGTGCGATTACAGGTAAATACGCTGGAAACATCGGGCTGCAGCTTTATACTCTTCGCAATCAGATGGCAACAAAGCCGACAGCCACACTGCAAGCTGTTAAGGACGCTGGATACGCCCAAGTCGAACTCATGGACGTCAACGATGCCGACACGATGGTTCCGCTCGCCAAAGAGCACGGACTTGACGTTACTAGCAGTTTCATTAGCTGGGAAATTCTTGGGAATCCGTCCGCAAAAAATATCCCCACACTTCAAGCAACCATCGACAAAGCCGCCAAGCACAAACTTCGATACCTCGTTTTTGGGTACATCGGCAAAGGCCACCGCGAGACTGCTGATCAATACAAAGCCATGGCCGACCGATCCAACGCGGCTGGCGAAGCTTGCAAAGTAGCCGGCGTTCAACTTTGTTATCACCACCATTCCTTCGAGTTTCAGAAGCTAGAATCTGGAAAACCAACCACTGGGTTCGACGTCTTCGTGGAGCGATTTTCGCCTGAATTGATGCAGTTCGAGATCGATGTCTTCTGGGCCGCTATCGGTGGCCATGATCCAGTCGATCTTTTGCAAAAACTAAAGGGCCGTGTCGCTCAAGTCCATCTGAAAGACTTGCTGCCCGGCACCGCCAACATCTTCGACGAAGGCAAGGTCCCCAACGAAGCCTTCAAAGAGGTCGGTTCTGGAAATATCAACATGGCGAAAGTAATCGAAGCAGCTCAATCGATCGGTGTCTGCAACTGCCACGTAGAGCAAGATCAATCGCCGTCTCCACTCGACAGCATCGCGAAAAGTATGACCTACCTTAAAGCCTAGTTCGGATATTTTAGATTGTACAAATTAGTTCGGATGGATTCTTGGGCAGGGTGAAGCTTGCCGCTCGTCTTACTTCCAAATATCGCGGTCGAGTATTCGATAGTTGATCGCTTCGTGGATGTGTTCGGCTTTAATGTTGGCCGCATCATCCAAATCGGCGATTGTTCTGGCGAGCCTTAGAATTTTGTCATGGGCGCGTGCGGAAAGTCCATTGTCATTGACTGCATCGCGAAGCATGTTTCGCTCAGTGGTTCCGAGCACACACACCTCACGTAACTGGCGAGTATTGAGTTGCGAGTTAACGCGAGTGGATTTGCCTTCGAAGCGCTTCGCTTGAATCATTCGCGCCCGCATGACTTGCTCGCGCATCTCGCTACTGCTGGTGCCTGGTGCGCCCGACTGAAGCTCACTGAAGGCTACTGCAGGAACTTCGATATGAATATCGATTCTATCCAAAAGAGGACCGCTCACTTTTCCCATATACTTTTCGATCACTGGTGGCGCACAATGACAACTACGTCGTGGATCGGTTCGGTAACCGCACGGACATGGATTCAAAGCCGCGACAAGCATAAAATCAGCAGGAAAAGTAGTGCTTCGCAAGGCTCGAGAAATCGTCACCACACGATCTTCGAGCGGCTGACGCATGACTTCGAGCGTTCTGCGATTAAATTCAGGGAGCTCGTCTAAGAAGAGTACACCATGATGGGAAAGACTGATTTCGCCCGGGGACGGAGGATTTCCGCCGCCGACCAAACCTGCATCACTGATGGTTTCAAATTGTGCGTTGATTGATCGAACCTATTCAGGTGAAGAATTCCAGAAAATACCGAAAAAAATCGTAGGATCAGAGTACGTTTCAAGCGTACTCGGCTGTACTTCAACGTTGGTTTGTCGGTTAGCTCGCCTCGGAGCGATTCCCAGCAAATGCATAGTCCAAAGGTCCGACCAATCCGGAAAATGGCAGTTCGACCGCATCTTGGTTGAAGCGTGGGCGGAAACGAGGGTTAGCGGCAGGTCTAGCTGAATCATCGCTTTCCTCACCTCTACTTCTTTCTGAATTCCCAAGGCGGCACTGGCTCTTTGTCCACCCACAGCCCTTTTTTCGCCTTCCTTGCCTCGACCTCAGCTTCGGCCAATTCCGTTGATTTGGAAAATTGCTTGTAGTGCCAAGCTGCTCCGTCCCGGACCATTTCCAGGGCAATGTTCCGGTTGCCCAAAGTGACTTCGCCCAGGATTCGGTCGTAGCGATCCTTCTCGGTCCAAGTCACAACGACCTGCTTTCCGAAGATTTTTTCGCCAAGGTGCTGCTTGCACCGTGCCCCGAATGCTTGTGACGTTTCAGGAGCATCGACACCCTGAAGTCGGATTTTGTGTTGGACATTTTGGGCATCCAGCACTGTGATCGTGTCCCCGTCTGAAATCCCTACGACTTTTCCCCGCAGTTCTTCTGCCTGAAGAGTAGCGGTGACCAACAGAAGCAAAATTGGAGCAAAAATCTTTCGAACCATAAACAATCTTACTTTTCAGACGACTGATCAATACAAAACCGGATCAAGCTAGAAAAATTCTCAAAGCGATCCATCCACGATATACAGCTTTAGATCACGGGCAAAGTCGTATTCTGAAAAGACTATTTTGCCCCTCACTTTGCAACCGGCACAGTCAATTTCAATTCAATCGGTCTATGGTCACTTGTTGCTTGGTCATCTGGAAAGTCCCCCTCCCGAACGATCACACGACAAACGGGTTTCCAATCCTTAGCGGGACCAGAAACAAACGCAAAATCAAGCATCGAATCAGGGTATTCGTCTAGTCCGTCGCCATTTTTGTCAGCCCAATTAGTGTCGATCAGTACAGCGGGTCTTACCCAAGTAAAGATGTTGTCCCTGAGGACCTCCGGGAATGCTTCGTTTCCACGTTCAGTTCGAAAATCAAAATCCATGTTGAAGTCGCCAATATTGATCACACCAACATTTTGATCTCTAGCCCATTCACGCAAACCGATTGCTTGTTTGGTTCGTAGTTCAGCATTTCCACGAGCAAGATGGTTGGTCATCACGATGAATTGTAAGCCCGTGGCTTTGTCCTTTAGCCGAGCGTAAAGCGGTGATCGATGGTTACCATTGTTAAGGATGAAGTCCCGATACTCCATCAACTCCTTTTGCTCCAGCAATTCAAAACGATCTTTGTTGTAGATGATTTGGAGTCGATCATCTCGTCCTGTATTTCCGTTTATCGCCTCGTACTTGCTGCCAAGTGACGAAGCGTTTTGCTCAAACGTCTTGGGATCAACCTCTGTCAGACAGTAGATGTCGTGCGCACCGAGGTCTTTCAATTGCTGAGCAATGACAGCGGGATCACTACCACCGGATTCAAGATTCCAAGCAAGGACAGAAATAGTCTCACTTGAAGCAGTTTTTTGTACTGCTGGTTGTTGTGTATCTGTAGTGCTCTGTGCATGACAGTGGACAGAAGAAGCGACAACAAAAACTAGTCCCAAAAATCTCAACATGAATGTTATCCTACAAAATTCTGTGAACCTCAGTGATAAACAGATTCGACACTACTTTCACGAATCGGTACAGATTCGAACAGGTATTTGAGGCATGATCTTTGGCTGAAAAAAGGATGAATCTTTAAGATTAAAAATTGGAAGGTCTGAACCTTCTCAATATCCAGTTGTCTTCAGGGGCATGGATACTGCATTACTAAGTCAAAAGTTTGAACGAATAGGAGCCCGCCTGAAGGTTGTTGATCGCTCACCTCGATGGTTCAGCAGAACTTCTGGGACGCTCCAATTAGACATCTCAGAAGACCGACGAGGCGAATACTTTGAGGTACAGAAGGTCACTGCTTCTGAGCCTGTTGTTGAAGTCTTAGATGTTCAGCCGGTGGATCGTCATTTACTCCTGCTAGTTCGAGAGGATAACGAAAAGAGCAAGTTCTTATGCGGACATGATGAGCGACATTGGTTCGTAGCTGGCATTCCTGAAACGGCACCCGTTGGTACTGTGCGACAAGCCAAAGAAGCTTTACAACCTCGGGAAGTTCGACGTGCAGTAGCTCGGCAAGGTGTTTCCGGGAAATCACTCAACAGCCGAAAGAACTCGGCGTTTATTCGTCAAGGAGAATGGTTCTTTTTGCCAACGGTTGAATATTCAATCAATGAATCATTAGTTTTGAGAAACGAGCCACTACGTCGAGGCAACGGAGGAAAGCCGCACTGGGCTGAATTCTGCTATCGAACTGGTGGAGAAACAGTGCATGTTTGCACTCGCCATCCAAACGGAGTGACGGAAAGCCAATACAAAACGATCTTGTCTGGTAACCCAAATGCAAGAACTTGGGGATGGCGAACGATGCGTCGAAATCCCGGAGTCTATGTCAAAGGTCGAGTTCGTCATGCAGATCACGCAACGATCACGCTACACGGATGGCATCAAGTCGTGATGAACACCGAGAACGAATCGAAGGCGATGCGAAACGTAGCGTTCTTGGATTGAGAAGAGATCACCGCTGTCAGAGCCCACACAGCCAACCATTATAGGCAAGCTGGCAAATGATTCTAATTTGCTTCAAGCATGCTCACAGATTGGTTTTATCCCGCCAACTTCTCTACTTCAAGTGTTTGGCTTGGGAATATCTTCTACACATGAAGATTGAGCCACATACCACCAGCAGTAGCATACTTCCAGGTTCAGGTACTGAAGTGATGGTGGAATTTATCCAATCGTTATCAAGACGTGTGTACTGAGTAAAGTTAATAAAATTAGTATCTCCACCAACCCTACTAAGGACTCCGGCAACCTGTCCGTTAATAATTAAAGGCCCACCTGAATCACCAACCCGACCACCCATTTGCGGTGATATTTGACATTCAGGACTAAATTGATCTGTACAAACATAAGTTTGAACATAGCTTGGTCTAAGTGGAACACTGATAGATGAAATTATGTTATTACCAGCATAACGATTACCTGTTAAAGTCTGTGAATGAGTCGGATCGTTTACATCTTGGAATAGTCCATATCCTGCGATAGACGAGCTATCACCAACCGCAATCCCTCCAACGTAAAACTGAACTGGAGCAATCGTTGCAAACGGACTTTCGAAGTATAGAAGGGCAAGGTCATAGTTCAGACCGCCGTCACGAATTTGAGGGTCTTTGTAGGCTGGATGAAGAAAGACTTCTGAGGCTATTTGGTTTTCACCACGATTAGTAAAAACATTTGATCCGAAACCAACTCGCAGCGAACCATGTCTCGTATTGAGATCGCTATCAACCGCTAGAGTTTGGTGGCCACTAAGCAAAACCCAATTGGGAGCAATAAGAACTCCGCTGCTATTAAACTGCGTATTTCCTCCGTCAATCGATTCAACCCACCCCACATAAGGAAAGTTCGCCCCTAACGCCAAATTCGCCGCCCCATCGCCAAATATCAATCCCGCTTTTGACTCCTGCATAAATCCTGCAATCATCAAAAACACTGCCAAACAAACTCCAAAAATCTTCTTCATGTCCGAATTCTTATTCTTGCACTGGGAATCGGCCCCAATCCGGCGTTAAACGTGTAAGAGGAAAAGCAGATGTTCAAGTCTACTTTGGTCCTCTGGGTTATGAAAGAGAACGCACAAAGAAATGCTTGAAGGGCTTCTTGCAATTCGCCTCCAGAGAGAACAGGGAAGATGGCAAATCAATTCTACCTTGAATGTTCAGGGTGGTGACGCTGTAAACGCCACCATCTTTACATCCTGATCAAACTACTTCTTGAAGATACTCAAGATTTCAATGGCTTTGTCCAAGCCGCCCGCTGCTTCGACAAAGGACTTCATCGAGGCAAACAAGTCGTTAGTAGAGGAGGCTTTTGCAACAACAGCAGCAGTAGTCTTTCGGACTCGTTTAACAGTAGCCTTAGTCTTCGGCGAACTGCTTTTACTCATCGCTTGATAGATGAGGGGTAAGGATACAGCAACGCCATCTTTTTTCAAAAGTGCTCGAACTTCTGGAGCCTTTGCTGTTGGGTTCTTGGAAACCATGTCTCGGATCAGTTCCGATTTGTTTACTTTCTTCTTCATTGTTTCTCTTTTTCTTAGGGATGTTGCTCACGGGGAAAATCTAATTGTAATTAACGAAAGTCAGAATCATCTAAACTTTAAATGCAAATCCGTGATGAATTGGGTGAGCGATTCTGCTACTACCAAGAATCCCTTGAGATGCATAGGATTTGAGTCTGCTTGAAGCCGGTCAAGCTCCTGTTGCTAGGCTGTGCTGAAACGAATGACAGAATCAGTTTCTTTTTTATCCGCAATCAGATGAATACTAGTATCCACGAACCAACTCCAAACTCGAATTCCACTTACAGTGTTCTTTCGCAGCGTGTCGCAACCTTTGGAGTTTGCGTGTTGTTGTTGACGCTAACTCCAGCCATCATGATCTTGCTATTTCATATCGATGGCCCAGCGCTAGGAAGGACGGGAATGGTCAAATTTGTTTCGGTTGCATTCGTACTAGTCCGAATGCAGATTGAACCCTTTCTCGTTGCCCTTTCACTCATTGCTTATGCAGTGTTCAGCAACAGTGTGAAATCAAAAGCAGTATGGATTGTTCTCGCTTTACTTGGCAACGCCTTGATTGGGTTCTTCTGGATGGTGGTCCGAAGCGAAGGCGGAATCTAAGGTGGACCACAGCAGAACCAGGGCTTTGGGAGAACTCACGATTCCAACGTGATAGCTCAACGGATGGCGGTCAGGTCGTTATAAAACTGGACGATGACCCAACCTTAGAGCGTGAACTACGCCAATACATCCAAACGGAAAAATATCTTCGGACCAAATCCGATGATACGCTGCCTGAAACAACTAAGCGTATTCATCGTTCAATGGCTGAAGAGAATCGTGAACGCAGGGAACGTCTCAAGAATGTACTTGGGCAACTAGTATCGGATGCTTTGTATTTCGCTGCTGGACAAAAGGTCGAAATCAAATCTTCGTCACCATCGATGGCATTGGACGAAGCTCTTGAATATCTGATCGACAACACTTTCCCTAAGATGGCCTACATCGGGAAATTCAGCGACGACCCGAAACGGGAGCTTCAAGCAATTCTCAGGTCCAATGATCTCCAAAAGACTGCAATCGCTGGTGCGAACACGCAAGCGATGGAGGAGTGCCGAGACTTCATTACGCTTTCAGACAAAGCCAATCATCCGATTGTTCTGTTCGACATGCTTGAAAAGTATGGCAAGCGTCCCTACGGCTGGCCTGATGATGAAGTGCTGATCTTGATCTCCAGCTTGTTAGTGCTGGGCGAGATTCAACTGATGATGAATGGTGCTCCGATCACCATCGACAAAGTGTTTGAGAATATCACCGCACCACGCAAGCAACGAAGCATCACTGTTGCCCGTCGCAAGATGACCGACCCCAAGGTTCTGCAACAATGCCGCAACCTTGGCAAAGATGTCTTCTCTGAAATGGGACCAGACAGTGAAGATGGATTGTTCGAGTTCTTGAGAGGTAAAAGCCGTGATTGGCAGTCCTCTTTGTCGAACTACAAGTCCTTGGCTGATACAGGTGCCTAGTGCAACAAGCTATTTTGCTGGCACGGCAATACGATGCCGTGGTTGCCAATCCACCGTATATGGGACGCAAGTTTCAAAACGGTCCACTAAAGCATTTTACAAAGAGTGTCTTTGACGGATACGAAAAAGATATCTTCTCATGTTTTATTGTACGCAATGGCTTCTTTGCGAAGGTGGACGGAAATCTAGGTTTCATGTCACCTTTCGTTTGGATGTTTATTTCTACCCACGAGCAAGTCCGTCTGCGGATGATTACGGAACATTCGCTAACTAGTTTGGTTCAGCTTGAGTATTCAGGATTTGCTGAAGCTACTGTTCCTGTCTGTGCTTTCACGCTAACCAATGGGCATGTTTCCGATTCCACTGCATCGTTTATTCGCTTGACGTCCTTTCGTGGAAGTGAGTTACAGGGGCCAAAGACTCTTGAGGCTATCAAAAATCCTGACTGTGGC